>NZ_CANRKH010000019.1 GCF_947631165.1 uncultured Dysosmobacter sp.
TCCAAGCGTTTTGCGCAGCAAAACCTTGAAATGGGCGGGCTCTGCCCGGCCATTTCAGTGAAATGCGGGGTCCCCGCACGTCCCCGGCGCGTGGGGTGCTGCCAGCAACATCGACGGGGTCATGGACGGCGACCTGGACGGCTTCCTCAACGCCTACCTGACCCAGCTGGCCACCGGCGAATTGAAAAAGTAAAGTTTTTGCCCTGGCTTTTTTCAAAAAGCCGGCGGGGTGCAGGGGCGCCGCCCCTGCGAAAAGGCGCGGCTGGAAGAGCCGCGTCCTTTTTCCGCCCGTTCTCTCATATACAGAAAGGACAATACAGATGAAAGATAACAAAACGCAATCGCCCGCTCCCGGCACACCGCCCCGGGAAAACAAAATGGGCGTCATGCCCATTGCCCCCCTGCTGGCGGGCATGGCCATCCCCATGATGATCTCCATGCTGGTCCAGGCGCTGTACAACGTGGTGGACAGCGTATTTGTCGCCAAGATCAGCCAGGACGCGCTGAACGCGGTGTCCCTGGCCTTCCCCCTGCAAAACCTGATGATCGCCGTGGGCGGCGGCACCGCCGTGGGCATCAACGCCCTGCTGTCCCGTTCCCTGGGGGAAAAGCGGCAGGACATGGCGGACAAGGCCGCCAACACCGGCATTTTCCTGTCGCTGTGCAGCGCGGCCGTATTCGCGGTGCTGATTTTGCTGCTGGCCAAGCCCTTCTTCCTGGCCCAGACGAAAAATCCGGTCATCGTGGCCTACGGCACGGCCTACGCCCGGATCTGCCTGGGGCTTTCCGTGGGCATTTTCAGCCAGTTCTGCTTTGAGCGGCTGCTGCAATCCACCGGCCGCACCACGCTGGCCATGGCCACGCAGCTGATCGGCGCTCTCATCAACATCGTCATGGACCCCATCCTGATTTTCGGCCTGCTGGGCTTCCCCCGGCTGGAGGTGGCGGGCGCGGCCTGGGCCACGGTGCTGGGGCAGATCGTGGCGGCCACGCTGGCGGTCCTGCTGAACGTCAAGTGCAACCCGGACGTCCACATCCGCCTCCGGGACATCCGCCTGCATCGGGACGCGGCCCGGGAGATCTACCGGGTCGGCCTGCCCTCCATCATCATGCAGTCCATCGGCTCTGTGATGACCTTCGGCATGAACAAGATCCTGATCTCCTTCACGGAGGCGGCCACGGCGGTGTTCGGCGCGTATTTCAAGCTGCAAAGCTTCATCTTCATGCCGGTGTTCGGCCTGAACAACGGCATGGTGCCCATTGTCAGCTACAACTACGGCGCGGCCCGGCTGGACCGGGTGAAAAAGGCCATCAAGCTGACCATCTGCACCGCCGTGTGCATCATGACCCTGGGCTTCGCCGTATTCCAGCTGGCCCCGGAGTTTCTGCTGGGCTTCTTCAGCCCCTCGGAGGAAATGCTGGCCATCGGCCCCACGGCCCTGCGGCTCATCTGCCTGCCCTTCCCGATGGCGGGCTTCTGCATCATTGCCGGTTCCGTGTGTCAGGCCATTGGAAATCCCTTTTACAGTCTCATCATCTCTGTCGGCCGCCAGCTGGTAGTGCTGCTGCCTGCGGCGTGGCTGCTGGCCCAGACCGGGCGGCTGGAGCTGGTGTGGCTGTCCTTCCTCATCGCAGAGTTTGCCTCCCTCATCCTCAGCATCACCTTCCTGCGGCGGACGCTGAAAGCCGCCCAGAAGCGGCTCACGGAATAAAAAGGAGACCGCCGCCTGTGAAAAGGCGGCGGTTTTTTCGGTTTGACAATTTCTGCAAATTTTGTTATGATGGATACGCCCCGCAAGGGGCCAGAAAGGGCATGTGAACGGTTGGCGGTTTGGCCACACCACCCGAGAGGGGGTGCTTACCCTCAGCAGGCAAGGGGCAGCACGGTTTTTTCGGGGCATCTTGAGTGGCTGGCGGCGTTATCCTCATTGCCGGGCGTTAGCCCGGCTGCTTCGTCTGCCTTGCCAGCCGCTAAATCTACTCCCGAAAAACAGACCTGCCAGCGAGAAAAAACCGGCGCTGGCAAGGAAGAGGACAACGGTGGGCTGACGCCCACCTAGGACGATGACGCCGCCAGCGTTGATTTTAGCCGCTGGCAGGCGTACTGCCCTTTGCCTGCTGAGGGTATGTATGCGGATTACGTTACATATCGGAGCCTATACGGTAACGATCATCGTAAAAAGCAGAAACCGCCACTCTGACCAGTGACGGTTTCTTGGGGCAACCCAACTAACCCTAGCAATCAGGGCTGAACCGCTGATCGGCCCTTTCTGTTTTTATGATACCACATTTTCACATTTTGTCAAGGGGGACCGTCTGGGCGGTCCTTTTTTGCGGCTGGGCAGGGAAATTTCCGATGCTTTGCACGGTTTTGGGCAAGAGGGCGGGGATGGCCCCTGGTAATGTTACCTTTGTATATCAAATCTACATTACTTTTGGAGGCTACCCTATGAAACAGACGGAAAACTATCAACTGACCCAGTGGGAAAAGAGCGACCGCATCCAGATGGAGGATTTCAACCGGGACAACGCGGCCCTGGACGCGGCCCTGACGGCCCAGGCGGCGGAGCTGGCGGCAGTCCAGGCGGCGCTGACAAAGTGCGGCAACTGCCGTGTCGCCGTCACCACCTATACTGGCACTGGCACTTACGGCGGGGATACACCTACTACAGTCCCTTTCCCGGCAAAACCCCTGGCGTTTATGATTGTTGGCCCCCTGGCCCTCCTGCTGGCCCGAGGCAGCGACACGACTGCCTTTACCGCCTATAAAAATCCGACCCAGTCCGGCAGTATTGTCTCCGACGCAAAGCTCACCTGGACTGAAAACACCGTATCCTTTTCCAATTCCGTACATGAGCGGTATCAGATGAACGAAAAGGACGCCGTCTATTGGGTCCTGGCGCTTTATCAAACAGACGGCGAAGCGTGACAAAAAGACCCCCGGGCCGAAGCCCGGGGGTCTTTCTTATTCTGTCAGGCAGAATATTTGCAAGTTGTTAAGACTTACGGTGCATCAGTGACCGGAATTGGACTTCTTGGTTTTGTTAACAAACTTGAAGGAGTACTCGATGGAGTTCCGGGTAGCCGTCACGCCAGTGATTTCGGTTGTACTCGTACCGCCAACGGAAACCTTCACGTCGGTGTAACCCAGAGCGTCCAGCTCGTCAACGATCGCGGTAGCGACAACATCGATCTCAGCCTCGGCGCCGTCAACAGTGATAACACCGTTCTTAACAGTGACCATCAGGTCAGAGTCGGCGGGCTTGCCGTTCTCGGTGTAGCCGTCCTTAACGTTGTCGTAGACCACGACTACGGTGGCGATACCATCCTCGATGATGGCGCTCACGTTGTAGTCATACTCCTTGGTCTCCTTATCCTTGTTCAGGTCCTCCAGGACATCCTCCAGTGCCTTCACGCCGGAATCGAAGACGGTGGTCTTCTTGTTGTTGTTGGTCTGGATCAGGACGATCTTGGTCTCGTCGTCGACGGCCACGCCCATCTTTTCGTTGGTCTCATCGTACAGGGTGCTTCCCTTCAGGGTCAGCTCATGGTCGATGTTCTTGACGTCCAGCAGGACAGTGTCCTCATTGTTGACAGCGGTCTCGATATCGGAGAATTTCGTGATGCGCTTGTTTCCGGTCAGAGCAGTCTCAGCAGCCTCAACGTCGATGACATTGCCCTCGGCGTTGTACTTCACCTGATACCATTCGCCCTCTTTCATCTTCTTCAGCTCAGTCAGAGCGTCGCTCTTCTCAGTCAGAGTGATCTCCTCGCCCTCAAAGACGACCTTGCGGGTCCAGGTCCACTCGTCCTCGGTCTTGTCATAGCTCTCCAGGTCGATGCTGCCCTTGTGGGCGTAGACCAGGTTCTTGCTGGAAGCGGCGTCCTCGCCAACCACGACGGCGGCGATCACATAGCCGTTATCCTTGAACAGGGTGTAGACGCCGTAGGAGGTCTTTTCCCAGGTAGTGGTCTTGCTGTCAGCGTCCTTCTGGGCCTCTTTCTCGGTCCAGGTCTTGATGCTGGCGTTCTTCACGCCGGTGGTGACGTTGTCAACGCCGGAGATGACCACGTAGTTCTTGTCGTCGGTCTTGACCTTCTTCAGGGAGGCAGTCAGATAGATGGAGCTGGTGTTGCCGTAGACCTTCTTCAGAGTGCCGTTACCGTCCAGGGTGACGTGCTTCTTGTCGATCTCCACTTCGCCCTCTCCCTGAGCCTTCTGACCGACCTTGTCCTTTTCATCATTGAAGTCGTCGGACTTGATCTCATTCAGAGTATAGACGTCGTTCTTGTCCACGGTGTAGGTGAACCACTTGTTGATGATAGCCGCATCCTCAACGCCGTCGCCCTTGGTCATGCTGACATCGATGACCTTGGAGGTGCCGTCCAGGAAAATGGCGTTGGCCTCGGTGGTCTTGGTGGCCAGGTTGCTGGAGCCAGCGTCAGCGCCGGTGATGAACAGGTAGTTATCAACAGCGTCTACTTCCTCCAGGCCGATCAGGTTGCCGTAGGTATCCAGATAGATGTCATAGGTAGCATCCTTCAGGTTGATGCTGTTGTCGCCATCGGTGTAAGCGCTCAGAGTCTCCGCGTCATACTCAGCGGTCTCGGCGAAGCTGTACTTGGTGCCGTCAGCGGTGACGTTGGAGCCCTTCTTGAAGGAAGAAATCTCAGTATCCTCGATGACCTCAGCCTTGGTCAGGCTCTGGATCTCGCCCTCGGCCACGGTGACCAGATAGGCGTCGTCCTCCTCGATCTCCTCGATGACGAAATCGTCGCCGGAAATAGTCATCTTCTCCTTATCAAGGGTTACCTTACTGGCTTCATCCTTGGTGTTGAATTTCTCAAAGACGCCGGTGGAGGTCTCCTTGATGCCGTACACGTTGAAGTCGACTTCGTCCTTCTTCTCGTTGTAGTCCTTGTCGGCGATAGCCAGATAGGTGTTGATCATGGTCACGGTGGATTCCTTGTTGTCCTCGTCCACGAACACCTGGGTCAGGACGCCGGTGCCGGTGTCGGTCAGGTCGTCCTTGTTGTTCTTGGCGATCTCCTTGACGATGGCGCTCTTGGCGTTGCCGTCCACAGCCACAGCCAGGTCGAACTTGTCCATGGCAGTCTTGCCGATGGCGTCGTAAACTTCCTTGGCGGAAACAGAGTCGGTGTACTCGGCAACCATGACATCATAGTTCACATAGGTGCCGATCTCCTCGCTCTTAAAGGTCCACTCGCGGGCGGGACGACCGAACACGTCGGTGGTCTCGTCCAGGATCAGCTTGGTGAAGTACTGCTCGGCGAACTGGATGTACTCATCGGCCTTGATGTTGTTGCGGCGGGTCGCGGAGTTGTTCCAGGTCTGGGCCTTGGCCATAGAAGTGCCAACATTGACCTGCTGGCCGTTGATGACAGTGCTCACAACGGTCTCATACTCCACCAGGTCGGCCTTCAGGGTGTTGAAGGCATACAGGCAGGCCTCTTCACGGGTCACGGCCTTGATGCCGTTGAACTCGCCCTCCAGGCTCTTGGCCAGACCGACGTTCAGGGCGCGCTTGGCAACATTGATGGACCAGTTAGCGCCGGTGTAGCCCTCGGTGGCGGCGTTGTAGCCCAGGGCGCCCAGCAGCATCTTCATGAAAGCGTAGCCGGTCAGGGTGTTGCCGGGACGGAACGCGCCGTCAGCGTAGCCGCTGATGATGCCTTCCTTCTGGCAGTAGGCGATGTAGCCCGCAAACTCGCTGGTGATGGGCACGTCCTTATAAGGGGCGGTGTCCGCGTGCAGCTCGGCTGCGGTGGTGGGGCCAAGAATCATGTTGCAGATGATCTTGGCGGCGGCCTGACGAGTCAGGACGTTGGTGGGATTGAACTTGCCGTCTTTGTAACCGTCGACAATGCCAATCTCGGAGACCACGGCGACAGCTTCTTCATAGGTGATGCTGTCATTGTCCGTGAACTCCTTCGCGCCGGCGCTGACAGTGACCAGAGACATGGTCATCACCAGAGCCAGCACCAGGGAAAGGAACTTCTTCATGGTTTTTCCTCCTTTTAGATTTTCGGCGGTGAAGAGCCGCCGGTGTGTCAGAGGGGGGCCTATCCGGCCGTTCCGGCGCACATACAGTGGCTAGCCGACCCCGTATCTATGCCGGGATGGGCCATCCGTGCTCCTCTCTGCACGATGACTATACCACGCCGTCAATTCGGAAGTCAATAAATCAGCTTATTTTGTAACTTGCTTGTAACAAAGCATCCAAGCGCATCCAGTAGAACCGCAAGAGCATCGGCATGGAAAAACTGCGAAAAACCGCTTTATTTCAGTGGTTTTTGGTGATTTTCAGTCATGTGCGGAGCAGGTCCTTTTGGAAGTTAGTTTGACTGCGTTTGTAACATTGAAAGGAGTCTCAGCCGCGCAAAAAAAGCGCCCAACCGGGCGCTTGAAAGCTTCGCAGGGAAAAGAGTGTGCGCGGGAAAAGCTCAGCCGCCCCAGGGCCCCCGCAAAGCGGGAAAGCTCCAAAAGAAGTGCAAAATGTTTCTTTGCTGTCAGGTCTCGGAGGGAAAGGGTGTGCGCGGGAAAACCGTCAGGGCCTTCCCGCGCGATTTGGATCAGCCCGCCGCGGCGGCCCGGTTTGCCCTTGGCAAACCGGGAAAGCTCCAAAAGGAACGCAAAATGTTTCCTTGCTGTCAGGTCTCGGAGGGAAAGGGTGTGCGCGGGAAAACCGTCAGGGTTTTCCCGCGCGATTTGAATCAGCCCGCCGCAGCGGCCCGGTTTGCCCTTGGCAAACCGGGAAAGCTCCAAAAGGAAAAGACAGGCTATGCCTGTCTTTTCCTTTTGGAGCGGCTGAGGGGAGTCGAACCCCCCTATGCAGCTTGGGAAGCTGCCGTTCTACCGATGAACTACAGCCGCGTCTGGATGGTATTATACCAGAGCGGAACAAAAATTGCAACACGAAAAATGCCGGACGTAAAAAATTCAGCACACGTCATCCCTGATGCCGAGGCGCAGGTAAAGCCGGTGCATGAAGCCAAAGGTAAAGCCGCCGGGGAGCATCCCGTTGACGAACAGCGCCGCCAGCACGCCGATGCCGGTATCCAGGATGCGGTTGAGGGCGTAGGAGATGTAGGCGTCCGTGGGGGTGTTGAACAGAAGGATGCACAGCACCACGCCGCCGGGCTGCACGCCGCCGATCCAGATGTATTGGCAGGAGACGATGAGCACCACCACGCCCACAAAGGTCAGGGGGATCAGGAACCAGCGGTTGCTGCCGTCGGGGAATATCTGCATGTACAGCGAGAACAGGCCCATGCCGATGAAGCCGCCCACCAGCGTGCCGAAAAAACGGTTGCCGCCGTGGAGCTTGGAGTTCTGCAGGTCAAAGCCCATGCCGAAGATCGCGCCAATGCATGCAAAGGCGGGGCTGCGGTCCAGAAAGTAGTACACCAGGGCACACAGGGTCGCCGCCAGGGCGGTCTTGATATTTCGAAGGCCAATGTGGGGGGCGTGCAGGGCGGGTTTGGTGTCCATGAGGGGTTCCTCCTCGGCGGCGTTTAGGGGCGTTTACACATCCCTTTTTGAGCATACCACATTTTAGGACAGGGGAAAAGACTTTTCGTAAATTTTCCGCAAAATTCCCGTAAAATTTGCGCACAGCAAAAAAGAACTGGTCCAGCGTCTCTGGGAAACGCCGGACCAGTTCCTACAGCTCAGTACTCCGCCTCGCCGGAAAACACCAGTTTGGCATCGCCGGTGAGTGTCACCCGCTCGTCGGTGTAGTTGACGATCAGATCGCCGCCTCTGGCCCGGACAGTCACGTCGCTGCCCTTGGCGCACAGGCCGTTGGCCACCGCCGCTACCACCGCGGCGCAGGCGCCGGTGCCGCAGGCCATGGTCTCGCCGCTGCCACGCTCCCAGACCCGCATCTTGATCATGCTGGGATTCACCACACGGATGAACTCCGTGTTGATGCGCTGGGGAAAGTAGGGCGCATGCTCGAACCGGGGGCCGATGAAATCAATGTCCACCGCGTCGACCCGGTCACAAAACACCACGCAGTGGGGGTTGCCCATATCCACGCAGGTGATGCTGTAGGGCCGTCCGGCAATACGGACGGGGTAATCCACCACCGTCTGCTCCGAAATAGTGAATTTCAGCGCCGCCGTATCCAGCGTGGCACAGCCCATGTCCACACAGGCGGAGGTGACCTTGCCGTTGGTGGTATAAAGCTGCACCGTTTTCATGCCCCGGCCCGTTTCGATGGTGAGGGCATCCTTCTTCACGATGCCGTTGTCATAAAGGTACTTGCCCATGCACCGCAGGGCGTTCCCCGCCATAGCGCCCTCGCTGCCGTCAGCGTTGAACATCCGCATTTTCGCGTCCGCCTTTTCCGACCGCTCCATAAGGATGATACCGTCAGCGCCAATGCCATTATGCCGGTCGCAGAAGGTGATGCACAGGGACTCGGGGCAGGTGATCTGGCTGTTGAAATTTTCCAGGAAGATGTAGTCGTTGCCGCAGGTCTGCATCTTGGCGAACCGCAGCTTCTGCCGCTCTGTCCGCAGGTGGCAGATATCCACCAGCTCCGTGTTCTGCTGGGTATACCGGGAAGCCAGGATATCCGTCAAGGCGTTGGCAGTATCCAGGGAAGTCAGGCAGGGAATGCCCAGCTGGACACAGCGGTGGTTCAGGTGGATGAAATCCCGGATGTAGCTGGGCTCCGTGGAGCCGGTGAGGATCACATAGTCGATCCTGCCTTCCTCCAGCAGCTGGAACACCCGGTTGTCCTGGCCCAGCTTGCCCACCACTTCCACGCTGGTGCCAAGCTGCTCGATCTCGTGGGCGGTGCGCTCCGTGGCATAGAGCTTGAAGCCCATCTCGTCCAGCTTCCGGGCGATGTTGACCACTTCCGGCTGATCCCGGCGGTTGACGGAGATCAGCACACCTGCGTGCTCAGATTTCTCCACCTTGTAGCCGGCGGAGACCAGGCCCTTGAAAAGGGCCTCCTGCATGTCCTTGCCCAGTCCCAGCACCTCGCCAGTGGACTTCATCTCCGGAGACAGGGCAGCGTTGGCGTCAGTGATCTTTTCAAAGGAAAACACCGGGACCTTGACGGCCACATACGGCGGCTGCCGGTATAGCCCGGTGCCGTAGCCCAGGGACTTCAATGGCTGTCCCACCATGACCCGGGCTGCCAGGTCCACCATGGGCACACCAGTGACCTTGGAGATATAGGGCACCGTGCGGCTGGCCCGGGGATTCACCTCGATGACGTACAGTTCGCCCTGATAGATGAGGTACTGGATGTTGATCAGGCCGCGGGTGCCCAGAGAGAGCGCCAGCTTTTCCGAGCAGTCGATGATGACTTTCAGCATCTTATCGCCGATGGAGAAGGGCGGGTAGACGGCGATAGAGTCGCCGCTGTGGACCCCGGTGCGCTCGATATGCTGCATGATGCCGGGGATCAGCACGTCTTTGCCGTCGGAGATGACGTCCACTTCCAGCTCCTTGCCCATCAGATACTGGTCCACCAGGACAGGGTTTTCGATCTTCCCGGAGAGGATGACCTCCATATAGGTCCGCACATCCTCGTCGTTGTGGGCGATGACCATGTTCTGGCCGCCGATGACGTAGGAGGGCCGCAGCAGCACAGGATAGCCCAATTCATGGGCCGCTTTCAGGGCCTCGTCCATACCGGCAACGCCCAGGCCCTGGGGCCGCTTGATGGAAAACCGCTCCAGCAGCTCGTCGAACCGCTCCCGGTCCTCGGCCATGTCGATGGACTCGGCAGAGGTCCCCAGAATGGGGATGCCCCGGCTGTCCAGGAACTTGGTCAGCTTGATGGCCGTCTGGCCGCCGAAGGCCACCACAACGCCCACGGGCTTCTCCACGTCGATGATGTGCATGACGTCCTCAGGGAACAGGGGCTCAAAGTACAGGCGGTCGGCGGTGTCGTAGTCGGTGGAGACGGTCTCCGGGTTGTTGTTGACGATGACCACCTCATAGCCCAGCTCCTTCAGCGTCCACACGCAGTGGACGGAGGAGTAATCGAACTCAATGCCCTGGCCGATGCGGATGGGACCGGAGCCTAACACCATGATGACGGGTTTGCCGGACCGGGGGAAGGTCCGGGACTCACAGAACCGGTCGAAGGAGGAGTAGAAGTAGGGGGTCTCGGCGTCGAATTCCGCGCCGCAGGTGTCCACCATTTTATAGACGGCGGTCTTGGGAGAAGCGGGCAGTTCCCCGGTGCCGGAGAGGCGCAGCAGCGTGTCGTCGGGATAGCCCAGGCGCTTGCCGGTCTCGTAGTGCTCTGCCGTCAGGCCGTCGGTTTCCAGCGCCTGTTCAAACTGGGCCATCTTCTTCAGCTTGGAGAGAAACCAGCGGTCGATCTTGGTGATGCTGAAGATCTCGTCGATGGAAATGCCGGACTTCAACGCCTCAAATACGGTGAACAGCCTGTGGTCGTCAACCCGGCGCAGCCGCTCCCAGATGGGGGCGGCGTCCTCGGGGTCCGCCTTGCGGTTCAGCGTGTCCTGTCCGATCTCCGCGCCCCGGACAGCCTTCATCAGAGCCATTTCAAAGCTGGGAGCGATAGCCATCACCTCGCCGGTGGCCTTCATCTGAGTGCCCAGTTTCCGGCTGGCGTCGGCGAACTTGTCAAAGGGCCACTTGGGCATCTTCACCACGATGTAGTCCAGCGTCGGCTCAAAGCAGGCACAGGTCTTGCCGGTGATGTCGTTTTTGATCTCGTCCAGGCGAAAGCCCAGGGCGATCTTGGTGGTGATCTTGGCAATGGGGTAGCCGGTGGCCTTGGAGGCCAGGGCAGAGGAGCGGCTGACCCGGGGATTCACCTCAATGACCGCGTATTCAAAGCTGTCGGGGTCCAGGGCCAGCTGCACATTGCAGCCGCCCACGATGCCCAAGTGGGATATGATGTCCAGGGACGCCTTGCGGAGCATCTGGAACTCCTTGTCCGCCAGGGTCTGAGCCGGTGCCACCACGATGGAGTCGCCGGTATGGACCCCCACGGGGTCCAAGTTCTCCATGGAGCAGACGGCGATAACGTTGCCCACGCCGTCCCGCATGGTCTCAAACTCGATCTCCTTCCAGCCGAAAATGGCCTTCTCCACCAGCACCTGGGTTATGGGGGACGCGTCCAGGCCCGTCTGGGCAATGATGCGCAGCTCTTTTTCGTTCTGCGCGGCGCCGCCGCCGGCGCCGCCCAGGGTAAAGGCGGGACGGACGATGACGGGGTAACCGATGCGCCCGGCCACCGCCAGGGCGTCCTCCACCGTCTCCGCGATATCCGAGGCGATGACCGGCTGACCGATCTCCGCCATTGCCTCTTTGAACAGCTCCCGGTCCTCCGCCCGGGAAATCGCCTTGGCGTCGGTGCCAAGCAGCCGGACATTCTGCTCCTCCAGGAAGCCCTCCTTGTCCAGCTGCATGGCCAGCGTCAGACCGGTCTGGCCGCCCAGCCCCGCCAGGATGCTGTCAGGCCGTTCCTTCTTAATGATGCGCTTGATGGTGTCCACGGTCAGCGGTTCCAGATAGATCTCGTCCGCCATGGCCTGGTCCGTCATGATGGTGGCGGGATTGGAGTTGCACAGCACCACATTGACGCCCGCTTCCTTCAGGATACGGCAGGCCTGGGCGCCGGCATAGTCGAATTCGGCGGCCTGGCCGATGACGATGGGGCCGGAGCCAATGACGAGGACTTTCTTGATACTGGTATCCAGGGGCATTACCGGTCACCGCCTTTCATCAGGTCAACGAATCTGTCAAAGAGGAAGGATGTATCCTTGGGCCCCGTGCAGGCCTCCGGATGGAACTGGACAGTGAAGGCCTTGAAACCGGGGTAGTCGATGCCCTCGCAGGTGCCGTCGTTGGCGTTGGCGAAGCTGACCCGGCCCACTTTTATGCTCTGGCCGTCCACAGCGTAGCCGTGGTTCTGGCTGGTGATGTAAGTGCGGACGCCGTTCAAGTCCCGGACGGGCTGGTTCACGCCCCGGTGACCGTATTTCAGCTTATAGGTGGAGCCCCCTGCCGCCAGAGCCGTCAGCTGGTGGCCCAGGCAGATGCCGAACATGGGAACTCTGCCCAGCAGTTTTTTGATCTGTTCGATCTGGAAGACATTCTCCGCCGGGTCGCCGGGGCCGTTGGAGAGCATCACCCCGTCCGGGTCCACGGCCAGAATGTCCTCCGCCGCAGCAGAGGCGGGCAGGACCGTCACCGTGCAGCCTCGCTTTTGGAGTTCCCGGATGATGTTGCGCTTGGCGCCGTAGTCGATGAGGGAGACCCGGAACTGCTCCTCTCCCGCCGCAGGATAGACGGCAGGCTCCTTGCAGGTGACGCTGTTCACCACGCCGGTGACAGCGTAGGTCTCCACCGGCGTCAGGTCGGCGGGGACCTCGTCGCAGATGGCGGCGTTCATCACACCGTGCTCCCGGATGATGCGGGTCAGCTCTCGGGTATCCACGCCGTACAGGCCCGGAACGCCCTGCTCTTTTAAATAAGTATCCAGGTCCGTGTCCGTCCGGAAATTGGACGGCGCGTCACAGTACTCCCGAACCACGTAGCCCCTGACACAGCAGGCCCCTTCAAAATCCTCACGGATGATGCCATAGTTGCCGATGAGGGGATAAGTCTGCATTACGATCTGCCCCGCGTAGCTGGGGTCCGTCAGCGTTTCGATGTAACCGCACATGCCGGTGGTGAACACCAGTTCGCCCACCGTGCGGCCTTCCGCGCCAAACCGAACGCCCTCAAAGGCCCGGCCATCCTGTAACACCAAATAGCCTTTTTTCATAACTTCCTCCTGCTCTTTGACCACACTTCCTCTATTTTACTTCATTCTATGACATTATGATGGTTTTTTCTGCAACAGTCAACGCCTTCCCGCCTCTTCCGAAGTAGACTTTCCGGCGGGAGAGGTAATACTTTTTGTGCATTTTCGCAAAGGTCCACCTAACCCGCCATTTTGGGCGGTTTTTTCTCAGATCTACACCGTCCCAGCGCCGCCGGCCTGCAAAAAAGCCACGGGAAGATCCCGTGGCTTTTTTGCGATATCAGGTCCCCGGCCCTGGTCAGTGCCATGGTCCGCTGAACTCTATGTTTTTTGTAAATCCCCGCTTCTTTTCACCTAAGCGGCGGCTCGCTGCCGCTGGCGGAGGGCAAAGATCACTCGTCCAGCTTCAGCACTGCCAGAAATGCCTCTGTCGGCATCTGCACCGTTCCCAGCGAGCGCATTTTCTTTTTGCCGCATCCCCGGAAAATCTTTGATTTTCCGGGGACCCCGCATTTCACCTGAGCGGCCAGGCAAAGCCCGCCCGCTCCAAGGTTTTGCCGCCGGCAAAACGCTTGACGCCGCTTCCGCGGCGGCTCGCTGCCGCTCGCAGAGGGCAAACATCACTCGTCCAGCTTCAGCACTGCCAGAAATGCCTCTGTCGGCATCTGCACCGTTCCCAGCGAGCGCATCTTCTTTTTGCCGCATCCCCGGAAAATCTTTGATTTTCCGGGGACCCCGCATTTCACCTGAGCGGCCAGGCAAAGCCCGCCCGCTCCAAGGTTTTGCCGCCGGCAAAACGCTTGACGCCGCTTCCGCGGCGGCTCGCTGCCGCTCGCAGAGGGCAAACATCACTCGTCCAGCTTCAGCACTGCCAGAAATGCCTCTGTCGGCATCTGCACCGTTCCCAGCGAGCGCATCTTCTTTTTGCCCTCTTTTTGCTTTTCCAGCAGCTTTTTCTTGCGGGTCACGTCACCGCCGTAGCACTTGGCCAGCACGTCCTTCCGCATGGCCTTGATGGTCTCCCGGGCGATGACCCGGCCGCCGATGGCCGCCTGAACAGGCACCTCAAACAGCTGGCGGGGCACGTTTTCCTTCAGCTTCTCGCACAGCCTCCTGGCCCGGGGATACGCCTTGTCCTTATGGGCGATGAAGCTGAGGGCATCCACCTTGTCGCCGTTGAGCAGCAGGTCCACCTTCACCAGCTCGCTGGGCCGGTAGTCGGACAGCTCATAGTCCAAAGAGGCATAGCCCTTGGTATTGGCCTTCAGGGTATCGAAAAAGTCGTAAATGATCTCGTTCAGGGGCATCTGGTAGTGGATCTCCACCAGATGGGTGTCCAGATACTGCATGTCCTTGAACTCGCCCCGGCGGTTCTGGCACATGGGCATGATATTTCCCACATACTCGTTGGGGCTGATGATGGAGACCTTCACATAAGGCTCCTCCGCCCGCTCGATGGAGGCGGGGTCCGGGTAGTTGTGAGGATTGTCCACCTTCACCAGCGTCCCGTCGGTCTTATAGACATGGTAGATGACGGAGGGCAGCGTGGTCACCAGGTCCAGGTCAAATTCCCGCTCCAGCCGCTCCTGGATGACCTCCATGTGGAGCATCCCCAAAAAGCCGCACCGGAAGCCAAAGCCCAGCGCCACGGAGGACTCCGGCTCAAAACTGAGGGAGGCGTCGTTCAGCTGCAGCTTTTCCAAAGCGTCCCGCAGGTCGGGATATTTGGAGCCGTCCTCGGTGTAAATGCCGCAGTAGACCATGGGCTGCACCGGCCGGTAGCCCGGCAGGGCCTCCGCCGTGGGACTGGCAGCGTCGGTGACGGTGTCGCCCACCTGGGTATCCTGCACATTTTTGATGGAGGCGGTGAAATAGCCCACCTCGCCGGCCTCCAGCATCCCGCATGGCTCCAGGCCCAACGGCAGCAGGTGGCCGCACTCCACCACCTGATAGGTAGCGCCGGTAGCCATCAGCTTCACCTGCTGGCCGGTGCGGATGCTGCCCTCCATCAGCCGCATATAAACAATGACGCCCCGGTAGCTGTCATACTGGCTGTCAAAGATCAGAGCCTTCAGAGGCGCGTTCACATCGCCGGTGGGCGCCGGCACATTTTTCACGATGTCCTCCAGCACGGCGTCGATGTTGATGCCCATCTTGGCAGAGATCTCCGGCGCATCCATAGCGGGCAGGCCAATGATGTCCTCCACCTCATGCTTGGCCTTCTGCGGGTCCGCGGCGGGCAGGTCGATCTTGTTGAACACCGGCAGGATCTCCAGGTCGTGCTCCATGGCGAGATACGTGTTGGCCAGGGTCTGGGCCTCCACGCCCTGGGTCGCGTCCACCACCAGCACCGCTCCCTCGCAGGCCGCCAGGGAGCGGGAGACCTCATAGTTGAAGTCCACATGGCCCGGGGTATCGATCAGGTTCAGCTCATAGACCTGCCCGTCCTGGGCCTTGTAGTTCAGCCGGACGGCCCGGGCTTTGATGGTGATGCCCCGCTCCCGTTCCAGGTCCATGTTGTCCAGCAGCTGGCTCTCCATCTGCCGCTGGCTCACCGCCTCGCACTTTTCCAGCAGCCGATCCGCCAGTGTGGACTTGCCGTGGTCGATGTGGGCAATGATGCTGAAATTTCGAATGTTGCTCTGTCTTGTCATAAAATGCAAAACCTCCTTAGGCAAGTCCACGCTGTTTCGCGCGGATGCGCGTCCAAGCATTTTGGCTTCAGCCAAAATCTTGCCGCAGGCGGAATTCATTTCCGCCGAGGATGTTCAATCAAAAGGGCTCCCGCAAAATCATCAGATTTTGTGGGAAATCGACTTGCCGTGATCGATGTGGGCAATGATGCTGAAATTTCGAATGTTGCTCTGTCTTGTCATAAAATGCAAAACCTCCTTAGGCAAGTCCACGCTGTTTCGCGCGGATGCGCGTCCAAGCATTTTGGCTTCAGCCAAAATCTTGCCGCAGGCGGAATTCATTTCCGCCGAGGATGTTCAATCAAAAGGGCTTCCGCAAAATCATCAGATTTTGGAGGAAAAGGGGTGCTGCCGGGTGAGCCGTCTTTCATCCTCAGGCGGAAGCGAGGGATGCGGCCCTGCGGCGGGATCAGAACCCCGGCAGTCCCAATTCCCCGCAAAGATACACCAGGTCCACCGTCCAAAGCTCTCCATGGTCCAGGACTTCCTCCAGGTCTGCCCGGGCGGCATCGTCATCCTTCAGCCAGTGGTGGCGGTAGGCCCGGTCCACCAGATAAAGGTCCCGGTTCTCCGGGTCCAGCTCCATCAGCCGGGTCAGGTCCTGGATGTGCCGGGGATAGCGGGCGGAGGTCTCTGTGTTGGGGTGGCGGGCCCGAAGGGCCATCACGTTGTCCGGCTCCAGCTCCAAAGCCTTCGTCAGGTCCCGGCTGATCTCCGGCTTGCGGCTCCTGCCGGAAAGGCCCTCTGTCTGCTTCCAGCAGAAGGCCCGCAGGAGATACAGCCCCGCCTTGTCTGGAGCAGCTGTAATGGCCGCCGTGGCCTGGGCGATCACCTCCTGATAGTCTCCGTCCCGCAAAAGCCAAAAAAGCGCTTCATACGCCTCGCCCAGAAGCTCCGCCCTCTGGAGGGCGTAGTACCGGCTGTTGAGCGCGTCAGGCAGCTCTGGCGTGTCAATGGGCATGGACTGCTTCCGGGCATATTCCTGCCTCAGCTCTCCTTCTGTCACTGAGGCGGACCGGTTCGCTTCTTTTTTCGGCTCCTCGTCCAGCGCTTCATCCTGTGGGTAGAACCGGTCAAAGTCAAAGCCCAGGGCGTTCATGAGATCCGCCATCTGCCACGAGTCCCCGATGACGGTCTTGTCCTCGTCGTAGGCATAGATGTCCCCGTCCATGGTCTCCTCGTCCCAGGGGACAAGGTAGCGTTCCACCCGCTCCGGCTCCACGCCAAAAGTATGCGCCACCACCTGAGCGTTTCCAGGCATGTTGGGTGGGGAATCCTCGTCAAAGTAACCGGGCAGGCTGGCGAATTGGTCCAGCTGCCGCCCTCTCTGCCAGAGGTCATAGCCCCAAAAGTCGCCGTCGTAGATATAAAGCCCCATCACCGGGCAGTTCACTGCCTCCGACAGCCTCCCGGCGGAGTCGAAGCCGACGGCGCCGTCGCTCAGCAGGACGGCGGGGCCTTTGGGAAACATATGCCAGCGGCACTCATCCAGACGGATGTTCAGATCCGGGTCATCGGCCTCCCGCTCCAGGGCTGCGCGGCAGGCTTCCTCCTCCCCGCCGGGGAAAAGAAACGTGTACAGGAAAAGTCCCATAAGCTCCCTCCAGGTCTTGTTCAAAGAATCCCCGCTGCCAGCTCTCATGCTGTGCCGGCAGGCCGCCGCGCTCCATGTCCCTCTACGCTCAGGGAGCCGTATTCCAAATGCTCTCGTAGTCGTAGTTTACCACATAGGTACGCAGGCCGTCCAGCACTTCCCGGCAGTTTTCCTTCGTCAGGCGGTAGTGCCCCGTGGGCATGGCCTTAGCCAGCTGATAGGTGACCCGTCCCGCCACATGGATATGGTCGGCGTAATTATCCAGGTTTGATATCACTTCAGTATCCGCCATGAAAAATTGCAGTTCTGCGTTTTCATAGTCCAGCAGGGTCCCGGCGGCGTCCTCCAGCATGGTCAGCACCGCCTCGGTCTCCCCGGTGCGCTGGGCCTTGTCCCAAAAGAGGATGCTGTACGGGGAGAAGAAAAAAATAAATTCCGTATCCGGATACCGCTCCAGCCAGCGGGTCACCACCGCCAGATTTTCCCGGCTGCCGGCCAGCAGGGCGTCCGCCGCCAGGGTCTCGCCGGAAGGCTCCGGCCGCTGGTAGCTCCCCAGAGCCAGCGTCTTGGAAAAGAACACATTGCCATCCCATATGAAAGCGTCCTGTATCGCCTGGGCCTCGCCCCGGCTCTTTTTCAGCAGCGTATAGGCGGAGCGAAACAGCACGTCCTTGTTCAGCAGATACCGGCCGTCATTCCAGATATCCTCGTCATAGAGGTAGTCCGGCAGCTCATACGGCTCCTCCGCCGGGGACCGGGCCAGCAGATTCGGGTCCAGGCCGAAGATGACCCGCTTTACGTCCTGCTGGGAAAAGGCATACTCCAGCGCCCGGTCAAACTCCCGAAAGCCCCCGTTGGGGAAGGTGATCTTCACGGTGGACGTGTCGTAAAACACGTCGAACCAGAAGGGACGGTAGTTGGCCGCCAGCGAGGACCCCATGAACAGCGTCTCATAGTCCTGGCTCCGCAGCAGTCCGGCCCCCTGGGCACGCTGGTCGAACCAGATCTCCCCCTCCGGGTCCGGGGCGCGGTAGTGGAAAAAGGGGTCCACCGCCCCCACGAAAACGGCGCAGGCCGTCAACAGCAGACAAGCTACCGCCAGCAGGCCGCAGGTCCAGCGCCGGTATCGGTCTTTCAAAGGAGTCCCCCCTTCCTCCAGGATCAGAAATCAGCATAAATAAAGGTGGACACGCCGTTGAAGGACAGCACGCACCACACCAGCAGCACCGCCAGCGCCGCTCCCAGCCAGGGAGCGGGCTTGACCTCCTCCATTCGCTGGATGACGTTCCGAGGCCAAAGGGATACTGTCAGCGCCGCCGCCAGCAGCAGTCCCAGCGCCAGCGTCGGGACCCAGCCGGAGAGGCCGGGCAGCAGCACCGTCAGCGCCGTGGTCTCGCTCTCCAGCACACCGGCGGAAAGCGTCTGGGCGGAAAACCCCCAGCCGCCGGAAACGGCGGAAGCCAGCAAACTTCCTGCGGCGGACAGGCTGGGCGCCCGGAAAAATACCCAAGCCACATTGACGAAGAGGAATGTCATCCCCCAGCGGAGCGCCTTGGGCAGCCGCTCCCGGCCAGGTCCCCAGGCCCGCTCCAGGACCTGGGCCAATCCGTGAAGGCCGCCCCACGCCAGAAAAGTCCAGCCCGCGCCGTGCCAGAAGCCGCTGGCCAGAAACACCAGCAGGATATTCAGATACGTTCGGGCCGTCCCCCGCCGGCTGCCGCCCAGGGGGATATACAGGCACTCCCGCAGAAAAGTGGTCAGCGTGATATGCCACCGCTTCCAGAACTCCCCCACAGAGAGGCTCCGGTAGGGCGAATCGAAGTTCACCGGCAGCTTTACGCCCAGCAGCCGGGCGCAGCCCGCCGCCACATCGCAGTAGCCGGAAAAATCCAGGTACAATTGCAGGGTATAAGCCAGCATCACCAGCCACGCTTCCGGCGCGGACAGCGCCCCGGGACCGGCCCAGCCATTGGCCGCCACCGCGCCCAAAGGATCTGCCAGCAGGGTCTTTTTCGCCAGGCCGCAGCAGATGGCATATAATCCCGCCGCGATATCCTCCCAGTCAGGCCGCAGAAAGCCCTCTCCCCGCAGCTGGGGAAAAAACGCCCCGGGACGCAGGATCGGCCCCGAGGTCACCGTGGGGAAAAAGAAGACGTACAGCAGCAGATCGTCCCCCTGCTGGGGAACATACTGCCGGGCATGGGCCTCCTTCAGCAGCCACAGCTGCTGGAAGGTGAAAAAGCTGAGGCCCAGGGGCGCCCAGTCCATGGACCACTGGCCGCCGGAAAAAAAGCCGGTGTACTTGAAAGCCATCAGCACGGCGATGTGATAGCCGCAGCCCAATACCAGCGCCAGCCGACGGCGGGCTGGGCCGTCCTCTCCCCGCAGCTGCCGGAGGCACAGGGCAGTCACCGTCGTACCGGCCGCCAGCACCAGCAGTCCGGCCCAGCCGCCGCCGGCGAGATAGAACACAATGCAGGCCGCCGCCAGTGCCAGCTGCCCTGCCCGGGGCGCGTGCCGGGCCAGCGCCGGACAGAGCGCCGCAGTCACGGCCAGAAACGCCAGAAACGAAATGGACTGAAAGCTCATCGCAGCTTGCGGGACAGGGCGTTCAGCCGGGTATCGGCGGTGCTGAGCACCTGGGTCAGGCTTTGGCAGCGGCCGGGATAGTCCTGCCGAAGCGCCTCCGGCGACATATCCGGAAAGGCGGTCTTTCCCTCCTCCTGGATGCGGAGGGCGTGGTCATACTCATTCTCTGCCAGCTTCATGTCCGCCCCCGCCATATCCATGGCACAGGCGGCAGGGTCCAGGGCGAAGTAGCCCTCGTTGGCCCCGGCGGCCCGGTACAGGTGCCGGTAGAGCTGATACACCGCACTGCCCAGATAAGACGCCGCCGCATTGATGGCGGTCTTGTCCCCCAGCTTGCCCAGCAGGCCGAACAGAACCCCGATGGCGCCGGAAAGCAGCTTGCTCTGCAGCGTCGCCATTACGCTGCCCTGCAATATATTGCCCGGCTCGGCGGCGTTGAGGATCTCCTCCTTGGTCAGCATGCTGCCCTCCCGGGACAGAGTGCGGCCCAGAATGAAATCGGCGGAGACGTTATAGTAATCGCAGGCCCTGACCACAAAGCTCAGCCCCGGCTCTCGGACGCCGTTCTCATAGTGGCTCAGCAGGGCCTGGGAAATGCCCAGGTCCCCGGCGGCGGTCCGCTGGGACACGCCCCGCTCCCGCCGCAGCAGGGACAGGGTGCGGGAAAATTCTGAAGTGGAAGCCATCGTTCTCTCTCCTTTAAAGCGGTTTTAATACGCAGGGTATATTTTAGCAAAAGCGCTGCCAAATGTAAAGCAAAACCCGTGAAAGTCCGCTCTGTCATAAGTCGGGTGGAAGCGCTTCTCTTTTCCTGCCAGGACTTTGCACGCCTCATGCTCCTTCTGCGGCGAAAAAACCTTTCCTCTTGATACAGGGCCTGCTAAAAAACGAGAGGGCCGCCAACGGCGGCCCCAGCGCATTGAAAAAACTCTTTAAAACAGGCCCACCTGATTGGGCAGCACATCTCCGCCGATGCTCCGCATCTGCTGGGTATTCTCCTCCCAAAGGCGGTCGGTGATGGCCATTTTGCGCAGGATGTTCTTGGCCGTCAGGTCCAGGGCGGTGCCCTCGCTGTAATCCGCCGGGAAAATAAAATCCACCCGGCCCTTGGCCAGCAGGTCCTCCACACCCATGCGGTTGCTCTCCTGATACACAGCAATAGCCTGTCCGCCGTAAGCCCGCATCATCTTCATGCAGGGCACGTCGGAGAGGCCGTCCCCCATATAGATCATATTGGGAAACGGGACCCGCTTGCTGTCATCAGGCATGGAGTCGTTGAGCGTCTTATCGTCGGACACGTCCAGCACGCCCTTGTTGATGCGATAGACGAACTGGGTCTTGGCAGTAAAGTTGACTGCCAGCTTGGGCCACACGGGCCGCCCCTGCTGGTCATAATAGAACTCGCTGGCGTAGATCTCCTTGAACTCATGGCTGATGGAGGAGCCCTCGATGATCTCCCGCAGGCCGGAGGAAATGATGTAGTGCTCCACCTGGACCCCCTGGGAGGCGCCGAATTCATTGATGCGGCGGAACCAGCTCTCCACGCCGGGAAACAGCACGATGCTGCGGCCCTTCTCCACCAGGTCCTCCCGGGTAAAAGGCAGGTTTTTCCGCTCCGCCTCCCGGATCATGGTATACATGTAGGCAAGGATCCCGTCGATGCGGTTGGCCCGGCCAAAGCCGTTGGCCACCGCCCAGAATTCCGAGGGCGTCATGCCCAGGCTGGGGATGAAGGCATAATCCTGCATGTCGGTGGTGCAGAGGGTCTTGTCAAAATCATATAAGAACGCCACGATGGGCCGCTGCTTTTCCATATGTCCGTTCCTTTCAGAAAAAAGCGGCTCAGCAGAGCCGCTTTTTTCTCAGTTTCCACCTCCGCTGTAATTGCGGCCAAACTTCAGATCGTCCAGGTCGATGCGGCGGGTCGCCTCCAGCGGATCCTCCGTCTGAGCGAAGGGATCGCCTTCGGGATAATCGTCCGCCGGGGGGATCGCGGGGGCCTCCTCCGCCGGCTGCGCGGCAAAGGCCGCCATCACCTTCTCCTCGATCTCCTCCACAGGCGCCTCCGCCGGGGCGGGCTGCTCCGTGGCCACCGGCAGGTCCGGCAGGCGGTCCAGCAGCTGCAGCTCCTGGCTGCACACCTCCCGGGCGGCGGCGATGAACTTCGCCAGCTCCAGACGGCCCTGCTTCAGCCGCTCCTCTGACGCGGCCAGCTCCTGCTGGTAGTGGGCGACCTTCTCCTGGGCGCCGCTCTCCGCCTGGGCCAGGATCTCGTCCCGCTTGCCCTCGGCCTCCCGCACGATGGAATCCGCCATCCGCTGGGCGGTCAGCAGCGTGGCCCGCATGGAATCCTCCGTGGCCCGGTATTCCTCCACCTTTTCCACCAGGACCTTCAGCTTGGCCTTCAAGGCCGCGTTTTCCTTGTACAGCGCCGTATAATCGTCGGTAAGCTCATCCAAAAACTCATCGACCATGGCCATATTGTAACCGCCCATGACCGCCTTGGTAAAGGCATGGGTAGAGACCTCCTGCGGTGTCAGCATTTCGACAGTACCCCTCTCTTCATTGCTCTATCTCAGAAATAAAGCCCGTTATTTTCCAGTTCGTCGATCAGGTCGCCCTCGATATCCACATGGTAGGGCGTGATGATGTACGTGTTGGCGGCCACCTTTTTGATCTTGCCCTCCCCCGCGTAAGCCACGCCGGACAGAAAATCGATCAGGCGGCGGGCAATATCCTTGTTGGTGGATTCCAGGTTCAGCACCACCGTCCGCTTGTCCTTCAGATGGTCCGCGATCTCCGAGGCGTTCTCAAACCGCTCCGGCTTCACCAGCACCACCTTCAGCTGGGTCGTGGCATGGATGTTCACCACCTTGTTGCGGCGATCCTCGATCTTGCTCCGGCGGTCCTCAAAGGCGTCCTTCCGAGGCACTTCCTCGAAGTCCTCAAATTCCTCGTCCTCATCCTCATAGGGATGGGCCAGCTTTTTCAGCTCATCAATAATGCTCATGGCGCGTCCTCCTGTCGGGCCGGTATTTTCAGGAATAATGGCGGGCGCCGAAGATAGCGGTGCCCACCCGGACCATGGTGGCCCCGGCGCGGATGGCGTCCGCGTAGTCGCCGCTCATGCCCATAGAGAGATATTCTAATTTATTATGGAACAATTTTGCGTTAATGTCAACATAAAGTGTCCGAACTTCCTCAAAATACCGCATATTGGTATCCCGGTCCGCGTCGGCGGGCGGAATGGTCATCACGCCCCGGACCCGGACATGAGGGCGGGACAGCGCCGCCTCCGCCGCCGCGAAAAGCTCCGCCGGAGCGAAGCCGCTCTTGGCGGACTCCTCACCGATGTTCACCTCCAGCAGGATGTCCTGCACCAGATCCTGCCGCGCGGCTGTCTTTTCGATCTCGTCCAGCAGCTCCAGGGAGCCGACAGACTGGATCAGGTCCACCTTCCCCACCACCTGCTTCACCTTGTTGCGCTGCAGATGGCCGATAAAATGCAGCGGCGCGCCGTCATAGGCGTTTTCCGCCAGCTTCTGGATCATCTCCTGGACCCGGTTTTCCCCCAGCACATCGATGCCGGCGGCGATGGCCTCCCGGCAGGCAGCCGCGTCGTTCATCTTGCTGGCCCCCACCAGCGTGATCTCCTTCGGGTCCCGTCCGGCCTCCCGGGCCGCCTCCGCGATATTGGCCCGCACCTGGGCGATATTTTCCGCGATAGACATAAGCGTCTTCCCTCCCAAATTGAAATCTATATCCAGGTCCTCGGGCGGTCAGCCCAGGACCTTTCCATCATACAGGTCATTGGCTGAGATGATGACCTCGTCTCCTGGCCGGAGCCGCAGTTTTTCCTGATTCGCCGCAATATCGGGCTGGACCAGAACAAAGCTGTCGCCGCTGTATACCACTTTCACCGGCTTGACCCGGGCTTTCATGCCCACCACGCAGTAAACGCCGGTGGTCGTGGTCTCCGTCACGGTGCCGTCCTCATTCTCCGCCGTCTGTGTGATCATCCGCAGCGCCTCCTTGGGGATGCGGATGCCCTCCACTGTATCGTAGATCGCCTCAGCGCTCTGCTGCCGCAGCAGCGTCAGCAGGGGAAGATAAGTATCCCCCCGGAACACCGCCACGGAATAGCCTCCCTCCTCCGGGCCGATGGAGGCCAGCGTGACCGGAAGATCCCGCTCCACGCTCTTGGTAAAACGCAGCGTCAGGCCGCCCCGCTCCTGCAGCTCCTCTGCCTCCTCCGTGGGCATGGAAGCGGCGTAGTACCACGTGTCGCCCAAGATCAGCTTTCCCACCTCGGACCGGACAGAGCCGTCGGCCTGGACGCCGCTCAGTTGAGAGGGCGTCAGCTCCGCCAGCTTTTCCGGTGTCAGCACAGTCTCAAAGCCGTCCACCACAGCGGAATACAGCCCCGATACAGGCGCTGTGATCCGCCGCACGGACCCCGCCGCCTGTGCCTGCACGCTCTTCCGCTGCGCCTTCAGCTCCTCGATCTGGGCGGAGAGGTCTCCGGTCCCGGCATTGGTATAATCCCGCTTCAGCACCAGGCTCCGAAGCTGGCTGCCGACCTCCTCCGCCTTCACCAGGCGGTCTGCCGCCAGACTGCTTCGATAGGCCAGGATGCTCTGCATGATCTGGGTATCCAGCTTAAAAGAGACTTCAGAACTGAGCGCTGCCTCCTGGGCATATTCCAGCTGCTCGATGCGGGTGGTCAGCGCGTCCAACTCCGCCTGGCGGTCCAGGGACGCCTGGTCCGCGTAGACCGTGGCCACTGTGCCGCCCACGCTGACCCGCTCCCCTTCCGCCCGCTGGAGCCGCAGCAGGCCTCCGGCGTCGTCAGGCAGCACCTGCTCTGTCCGGATCACATAGCCGGACAGGTCCGCCGCCTCCTCCACCTGATAGGCATAGGCCAGCGTGGTGGACAGGGGGTCTGTGAAATACAGATAAACCTGTACTCCAAAGTAAGCCAGGACCGCCAGCGTCACTGCCAGCATCAGTAATTTTGTTCCCAGAGAGTTGTTCTTCATCGTTCCAAGCCTCTTATGTAGCGCGCTCTTTCAGGCGGGCCGTCCGCCGCTCACCGCGGGTCCTCCGCCAGGTCCACCGGCCGGATGGGCGCGATGGTCGATATTGCATGTTTGTAAATGATCTGCTGCTTGCCGTCGCTGTCCAGGACCACCACAAAGGCGTCAAAGCCGGTGATGGTCCCCCGCATCTGGAAGCCGTTCATCAAAAACATGGTGACAGGCAGCTTGTCCCGTTTTGCCCGAAGGAGAAAAATGTCCTGTAAATTTGCCTTGGTCTGCATATCGTCCGCTCCTTTTTTCTTTGTACGGACGATGTGTTCTATCCTCGTCCGCCTGAGGCTAGCATACGCCTGCGGCGGTCAGGATTTCCGTCGAAATCTGTAGGGCCCGTGCAAAATCCCGTTCTTTTTCCCAAAATATCCAGTGAATGTCCCGATTTTTCCGCAGCCAGGTCAGCTGCCGTTTAGCGTACTGCCGGGAGCGGAGCTTCACTTCCTCGATAGCCTCCGCCTCAGCGGCGGTGCCGTCCAGGACTCCCAGGAACTCCTTGTAGCCGATGGCCTGCATGGCCGTGGCTGTCCGAGGCAGCCCGCTTCGCAGCAGCGCCCGGACCTCGTCCAGCAAGCCCTCCTCCACCATGCGGTCTACCCTGCGGTCGATGAGGGCCTTCATATCCGCCCGGTCGGCGAACTGCAAGCCGAGCCATACCGCGTCATACCGGGGCGGCAGCCGCTTCGTCTCCTCATTGTGGGCGGTAATGGTCTTTCCGGTCTCCAGATACACCTCCAGCGCCCGAAGAATACGCTTCTCGTCCGCCGGATGGAGCCGCTCCGCCGACGCCGGGTCGGCCCGGCGCAGCTCCTCCAGCAGCGGGCCGATGCCCTCCGTCTTCAGCCGTTCCTGCAATTTTTTCCGGACGGCCCCGCCGGCATGGCCCCCGGCAAAACCGTGGCCCTTCACCACTGCGTCCAGCCAAAGTCCGGTGCCGCCCACCAGGATGGGCAGCTTCCCACGGGCCAGGATATCGTCGATGATGGGGATGGCGGTCTGTGCGTACCGGGCGGCGGACCACTGCTCCGCCGGGTCCGCCACGGCGACCATGTGGTGGGGCACGCCCTCCATCTCCGCCGCAGTGGGAGCGGCAGTGCCAACGGTCATTCCCCGGTAGATCTGCATGGAGTCGGCGGAGACCACTTCCCCATTCAATTTTTTTGCCAGCAGCACGCCCAGCGTGGTCTTGCCGCAGGCCGTGGGGCCTACGACGCAGACAATTTTAGGGGCCATCTTCTCCGCCTCCTTTTCAGGCGCCTCGATCCCCGGCCGCCATCCCGCTGTCCTTCGGAACGCGCTCGGTATATACGCAGTAAGCGTCCACCATCCCCAGTGAAGATGTCTCCAAGTAGCGGATATCCTCTATCGTCAGTTCCGGGTCGTTGGTCAGCCAATAGTCCGTGCAGCTCTCATAAATCTCCGCACGGGCTCCCGACGGCTCATGGGAAAAGCTCAGCAGCTCCGTATAGCTGCTCTGCCACGGTTCGCCGCCGTTTCCGCTTCCGTACTCGGCACTGATGGTATAGGTCTCGCCGTCAAATACCAGCGTGTGGCAGTACAAGCGGGCCAGGCTTCGCTCCGTGGCGTCATACCAGTCCGCCAGCCGGACCTCGGCCGCCTCGCCGGCCCAGGCCGCCTGGCAGAAGGCCGTCCAGACCTCCGCCCCGGCGGTCACATCGCCATTCTCCGTCACCACGCGGCCCCCGGCCCTGGCCTCCTCCAGCTGCTCCCGCAGCGGGTCCTCGCCGCCGCAGGCAGTCAGCGCCAAAAGCAGCAAAACCGCCAAACATACCGCCCGCCTCATGGACGCCCCCTTTCAAAATGTCTCCGCCAGCTTTCCCGCCAGGGCGCAGGCGGCCTCCAGCTGCTCCGGCGCTTTGGCCGGGTCGATGTCCAGGCCGCCGGCAAACACATAGTCGAACTGCCCCACGCCGAACATGGCGCACAGCTGCCGCCAGTACAGCACGCCCACGCTGTCCTCCCGCTCAAAGTCGCCGCCGGAGGTCAGATACGCCAGCCGCTCCGCCCGGCAGTCGCCGTGGCAGCCATCCGCCTCGTAGTGGTACGTCAGCCCATTGGCGGATACGTACTCGATATAGGTCCGCAGGGCCGCCGGAAAGCTCAGATCCCAGAAGGGCGCGGCCACCACGATCTGGTCCGCCGCCCGGAACTGCCTGGCCAAGCTGAACACCGGCGCGTCCCAGGCCCCTACGGAGGCCAGGGCGTCCCGCTCGTCCAGCATGGCTGCGTCAAAGGGCTTCAGGGCCAGCAAGGTCTCTGGCGGCACGGTCTGGATCTCCGCCTCCGGGCGGTTTTCCTGGAACGCCTTCAAAAACGCCTCCGCCAGCTTCCGTGTCCGGGAGTCGTTCTCCCGCTGGCTGATGCAGCAATCTACAAACAGCAGTTTCATGGCTCGTATCACTCCTCGTCATATACCGTGGTGATGATAGGCTTCCCATCCCGATCCAGCAGTGGCGTCATGCCGCCGGCATTCCCGTCTTTGTGAAAGAAATAGTTCACACCGGTCTTCCGGTCGACCCAGATCTCGCTGAGGGTCACCATTCCCTGGGAATAGATCTTTGCGAACCGTTCATCCCTCTTGGCCATATGCTTTCCTCCAAATCACGCTTTGATCCGTTGGGATCCTCGATATCCGGCCATGCCGGACAACCTCAATTCCGAATTCCCAACGGTTTTACGCTCTCTTGAACATCTTTTCCAGCTCATACTTGGTCAGTTTCACCGCCACGGGCCGCCCATGGGGACAGTATCTCACCTCACCGCTCTGGACCTTTTCCACCAGCACCTTCAATTCTGAGAGGTCGCTGGTCCAGCCGCCCTTGATGGCGGCCTTGCAGGCCATGGTGTGCAGCAGGCTCTCCCGCCGCTCCACCGGATCCCGGCCCGTCCGCAGCTTTTCCGCGAATTCCTCCAAAGTGGCCACGGTGTCCGCCGCGTCGATGTCCGCCGGGATCTCCCGCACCAGAATGGCCCCGTCGCCAAAATCCTCACAGGCAAAGCCGAACTGCTCCAAAAGCGGCAGATTTTCCAGCAGCAGCGCTCCAGTCTCCCGGTCCAGCTCCGCCGCGATGGGCCGCAGCAGCGTCTGACGCATGGGCGGGGTCTGGGCCGCCTTCAGGCGGTCGAAGTTGATCCGCTCATGGGCAGCGTGCTTGTCGATGAGCCACACGCAGCCGTCCTCGCTCTCGCAGATGATGTACGTATGCAGCACCTCTCCCGCGATGCGCCAGGGGGCCTCCTTCGGCGGCTCGATGGTCTGCTGTCCCGGCAGATCCAGTTTCTGCCGCTCCGCCGGAATGGCAGGCACAAAGGGCCGCGCGGGCGGCTCCGGCTTCACTGGGGCCTTGGCTGAGACGTGCTCCCGGGACGGTTCTTCCTCCGTGGGTCGCGCCGCTACGGAAGGCGGAGGGGTCCCCAAGGCCCCGCCGGAAGCCGTGCGGTAACCGAACCGCTGGGGCGCGCTGTCCGCCACGGCGGCGGCGCTCTTCCACTCCGTATTCCAGGCAGGCCGCGCCTTTTCCGCAGGCGGGACGGGCCGGGGCGGCTGCTTGGTCAGAGGGCCGCTCCGATGGCGGAAGGTCTCCGCGTCCATGGACTGGAAAAAATCTCCCCGGGGATTGGCGGTCCGCTCCGCGCTCTTGGGGGCCTGCACAGCTCCGCCCCTGGCGTCCAGGCAGTCCAGCACGGTGTGGTACACCGCGTCGAATACCTCCCGCTCCCGGGCGAACTTCACCTGGGTCTTGGCAGGGTGGACATTCACGTCCACCGCCGTCACCGGCAGGGCAACAGCCAGAACGCAGCCGGGGAACTTCCCCTTCATGATCTGGTTGCGGTAGCCCTCCTCCAGGGCTGCCGTCAGAAGCTGAGACTTGATGAACCGCCCATTGACGAAGAACACCTGCATGGACCGGGAGCCGCGGCTCATGAGAGGCTGGGTCACAAAGCCGGAAACGGCGATCTCGCCGCCCCGCCCCTCCACCGGGATCAGGCTCCGGGCAAAGTCCCGCCCCAGAGCGGCGTAAACGGCGGAGTCCAGCTTCCCGTCGCCGGGGGTGTGGAGGGCCTCCACGCCGTCCTTGATGAACTTAAAGGAGATGTCGGGATGGGACAGGGCCAGATGCTGCATCAATCCCGCCACAGCGGCAGTCTCCGCGCTGTCCTTCTTCATGAATTTTAACCGGGCGGGCGTGTTGTAAAACAGGTCCCGAACCATAATGGTGGTCCCCTCCGGCGCGCCGGCCTCCTCTACCTGACCAGGCACGCCGCCCTCCAGATGCAGGGCCGCTCCGCACCGCTCCCCCCGCTGACAGGTCAGGATATCGACCCGGCTGACGGCGGAAATGGCGGCCAGGGCCTCGCCCCGAAAGCCCAGGGTCCCGATCTTCCCCAGATCCTCGGAGGTCCGCAGCTTGCTGGTGGCGTGGCGCAGAAAGGCGGTGGGCAGCTCGCCGGGCGCGATGCCGCAGCCGTTGTCCGTCACGCGGATCAGGCCCATGCCGCCCCGCTGGATCTCCACCACCACGGCGGCAGCCCCGGCGTCAATGGCATTTTCCACCAGTTCCTTCACCACGCTGGCCGGCCGCTCCACCACCTCACCGGCAGCGATCAGATCCGCTACATGGGATTCCAGTTGTTGAATGTGTGGCATTCTCTTCTCCTTTCGTGGAGCGGCCGGCCCGCCGCAAACGCGGCGTTCAAGCGTTTTGCCCCTGGCAAAACCTTGAAATCGGCCAAATTTACTTTGGACGATTTGAATTAAATCACGGGGTCCCCAGCGGATGGGACATTCGCTGGGGTCCGCTCCACCACCTCACCGGCAGCGATCAGATCAGCTACATGGGATTCCAGTTGTTGAATGTGTGGCATAAGCCCACCTCCGGTCCTCTCCGAAATATCACAGCAGCAGCACCGCTACCAGGGGAATGGTGACGATGGACGCCAGCGTGGTCAAAAAGGTGATCCGGGCCATGCTCTCCGCGTCGCCGCCGTATTCCATGCAGAGCATGGAGCCATTGACCGCTACCGGCATGGCCATCTGAGAAATGGCAACGCCCATCACCAGATATCCGGCGTCCATTCCCCGCAGGATCAGCCACAGAGCCGCCGGCATCACCAACAGCCGCACAACTGACAGAAGCCACAGCTTCGGCGAGGCGAACACCTGTCCCACAGGCAGCCCTGCCAACAGGGAGCCCACCAGCAGCAGGGACAGCGGCACTGTGATGCCGCCCACGAAATCCAGCATCTCGCCCAACAGCGCGGGCGGCCGCAGGCCGCTCAACGCCAGCAGCAGCGCCAGCAGCGACGCCACCACACAGGGCGAAAACATCTGGCGGAGCCGGAACCGTCTGGCACCCACCAGCAGCAGCGGTCCCATGGTAAAGGCCATCAGATTAAAGGGCAGCGCCAGCACCACGGCGTAAAACAGCGCCTCCGGCCCAAACAGGGCCACCGCCACGGGATAGCCGATAAAGCCCACATTGGGGAACATCATGGTAAAGCGCCAAACGCCCTTCTCCCCCGGCGTACCCCGCATCAGCCGCGGCACCGCCAGCATGAACAGCGCCTCCATGACGTAAAACACCACGCCCACCTTCAAAATGGACAGCACCTCCGCCAATCCTGGCAGAGCCTCCCCGGTGATAACTGCCGCAAGGATCATGGCAGGCATGGTGATCCGCAGCAGCAGCTTTGAGATCCGCTGGTCCGTCTCCCCGCCCAGGATACCCATCCGGTTGGCTGCATAGCCCAGGACGATGGCGAAGAGGATCACCAGCATTTCACAAAGCGTATCCAAAAAACTCATGCGTCTCGTTTCCTCTTTTCACAAAAGCATCCCGCTCAGTTCTCCCGCCACTGGGCGCCGTAGCCCAGGGCGATCACCATGGCCCGCAGCTGGCGGGCGGAGCGGTCGGCGTCCGGTCCCTCCGCCAGGGACCGGAGCAGGTGATTTTTCCCCGTGGTCTCGATGTTCACGGTCCAGCCGGTCCCCGCGTGGCCCAGGGCGTCCCGATTGGGCCAGCAGTGGACCATTTTGATACTGGACCGAGGAACAGCGGTCTCGTTCAGATACAGCGTGTCCTCCGTCACGGTCCAGGTGCCGGGTCCCTGCTTCTCCCTCCCGCCCAGCAGCTTGACGCAGGCAGGATACAGGACCCGGAACAGCACATAGGCCCCCAGGGCGATCAGCGCCCCTCTGGCAAAGCCCTCCAGGTGGATATACCGCGCCCAGATCATCGTCACGCCCCCCGCCAGCAGGCAGCTCAGCGCCAGGGCGGGCAGGGCCTTCTTCCAGCCGTCGGACTGGATCAGCAGTTCTCCAGACATGCTCCGTCTCCTTTCACAGCATCGTCCACACGCTCAGGGCGTTGGCAGCGGCGTGGAGGGCGATGGAAGTCCACAGCGTCCCGCTGTGCTCATAGGCCCAGGCCAGCACCAGCCCCGGCACCAGATACTGCACCATCAGCAGAAAATAGGTGATATCCTGCCGTACCACTGCAAACTGCCACACGTGCAGCAGCGCAAACAGCAGGCAGCTCACCAGATACGCCACCGTCCGGCTCTTGCTTTTCAAATTGCCGAACACCAGGCCCCGAAAGAGGACCTCCTCCACAAAGGGTGCCAAAAACACGACGATCAGCAGCGTCAGCCGGGGCGCGTCGTCGATCTGGGCAGAGATGGTGGTGTCGTTCAGATTGGTATGGTTGGTGAACAGCAGATTGGTCAGCCGGTACACCAGCTCGTTCAGGCCGTACAGGCCGATCAGGCCCACCACCAGCGTCTTGCAGGCGCTCCCCAGGTTGTCCGCAAAATGGCGGGAGGTGCGGCCCAGAAAACCATGGAAAATGATGATCGTCACGGCGAAGAGCACGTAATAGTAGATCATGTTTTGCAGAGCGCTGGAGATCGTCATCCCCATCAGCTTCCCCGCCAAGCGGAACATGGGCGCGGCGGCAAAGGGCAGCACCAGCAGGTAGATGACAAAAAACACGACCCCCGCGATCTGCTCTCCCGCCGTCATATAGGCGGCTGATTTGCGTTTAGCCATCGCTTTTCGTACCTCCGGACAGGAATTTCTATCTCACTGCAATTTCTGCTTCAGCTCATACAGCAGCGTCATCGCCTCAATGGGTGTCAGCGTGTCTGGCTGGCAGCGGCGGAGGGTATCCAGCACCTCGCCCTCGCCGATAGCCTCCAGCGACACCTGGTCCGCCTCCTGCCGGGCGGCCACGTACTGCACGCCGTTCTCCTCCTCCAGCTCCTTCAGGACCGCCCTGGCCCGCTGGACCACCTGGTCCGGCAGCCCCGCCAGCTTGGCCACCTCGATGCCGTAGCTGCGGTCCGCGCCGCCGGGGATGATCTTCCGCAGGAAGATGATGTCCTCCCCACGGGCCTTCACGGCAATGTTGTAGTTCACGGCGCCGGGAAGGGTGTTCTCCAGCTCCGTCAGCTCGTGGTAATGGGTCGCGAACAGGGTCTTGGCCCGTTTTTTCTCCGCGCAGTACTCCAGCACCGCCCGGGCGATGGACATGCCGTCAAAGGTGCTGGTGCCCCGGCCGATCTCGTCCAGGATCAGCAGGGAGTTTTTCGTGGCGTGGCGCAGGATATCGGAGACCTCCGTCATCTCCACCATGAAGGTGGACTGCCCGGCGCTGAGGTCGTCGCTGGCGCCGATGCGGGTAAAGATGCGGTCCACCACACCGATGTGGGCGTGGGCTGCCGGGACAAAGCTGCCCATCTGCGCCATCAGCACGATCAGCGCCACCTGGCGCATGTAAGTGGACTTGCCCGCCATGTTGGGCCCGGTGATGATGGCGACCCGTTCCTTCTTCTCCCCCATGAAGGTGTCGTTGGGGACGAACAGGCTGTCCTTCAGCATCCGCTCCACCACCGGGTGGCGGCCCTCCCGGATCTCGATAACGCCGGATTCGTCCACGTCGGGGCGGCAGTAGTTGTTCCGCACCGCCACGGCGGCGAAGGACGCCAGCGCGTCCGCCTCGGCCACAGCGGCGGCCGCCCGCTGGATGCGGGGCGCGGCGGCGGATATCTCCTCCCGCAGAGCGGTGAACAGCTCGTATTCCAGGGCCACCACCCGCTCCGAGGCCGTCAGGATCTCATGCTCCAGGTCCTTCAGCTCCTGGGTTATGAACCGCTCGCCGTTCACCAGGGTCTGTTTGCGGATGTAGGTGTCCGGCACCTGGTCCTTGAAGGAGTTGCTGACCTCGATGTAATACCCGAACACCTTGTTGTATCCGATCCTCAGGGTCCGGATGCCGGTGCGCTCCCGCTCCTGGGCCTCCATCTCCGCCATCACGCCCTTGCCGCTTTTCAGGATGTGCCGCAGGCGGTCCACTTCCTCGTTGAAGCCGTCCCGGATGAAACCGCCCTCCCGAACGGAGAACGGCGGCTCGTCGTCGATGGCGGCGGCGATGCGCCCGCCGATGTCGTCCAGCGTATCCAGCTCGCCCGTCAGCTCCGCCAGCCGCCTATCGTTCAGGCCGGACAGTCCCGCCTTCACGGCGGGCAGCTTTTCAATGGCGGCCCGGAGAGAGGCCATGTCCCGTCCCCCGGCGGTGCCGTAGACGATGCGGCCGATGAGCCGCTCCATGTCCCCCAGGCCCGTCATGGCGGCGATCAGCTCTTCCCGCTGGATGGTGTTCTCCACCAGGGCGCTGACGGCGGAATTCCGCTTGCAGATGGCGGTAACGCTCAGCAGGGGCCGCTCCAGCCAGGACCGGAGCCGCCGCCCGCCCATGGGGGTTTTGGTCTTGTCCAGGACCCACAGCAGGCTTCCCTTCTTCTCCTTGTTCCGCAGGGTCTCCGTCAGCTCCAGATTGCGCCGGGCCGTCAGGTCCAGCTCCATGAACCGGCCCTGCTCGTAATAATCCAGGTCGTTGATGTGGGAGAGGTCCGTTTTCTGGGTCTCGTAGAGGTAATGCAGCAATCCCCCCAGGGCCATGGCCGCCGCCGGTTCCCCGGCGGGCAGACGCTTCAGGGCTTCCTCGCCGAACTGCCTGCGGATGTTTTTCTCCGCCTCATTCAGCAAAAAGCGCCGCTCGCCGCCATTTTCCACGCGGCAGCGGAACTTCTCCGCCAAGGCGGAAGTCAGCGTCTTTTCCCCATAGGCGCCGTCGTTCAAAATGGCCTCCGCCGGAGAGAAGCGGCCCAGCTCGTTGATGACGTGCTCCACCCGGTCCTTGCCGGAGAAGGCAGTCAGATGGGCCTTGCCGGTGGTGATGTCGCAGAAGGCCGCGCCGGCGGCGCGGGAGTCTATGTAAATGCCGCAGAGGAAATTGCTGGACTTATCGTCGAGACACGCGGCGTCGATGACGGTGCCCGGCGTGACGACCCGGATGATGTCCCGCTTCACCAGCCCCTTGGCAGTGGCAGGGTCCTCCATCTGCTCGCAGATGGCCACCTTGTAGCCCTTGGCGATGAGCCGGGCGATGTAGGCCTCGCTGGCATGATACGGGATGCCGCACATGGGGATCTGCTCCTCTGCGGGCTTGGCGTGCTTGCCATGATCCCGGGAGGTCAGGGTCAGATCCAGCTCTTTCGACGCCAGACGGGCGTCGTCGGCGAACATCTCGTAGAAGTCGCCCAGCCGGAAGAACAGAATGGAATCCGGATTGTCCTTTTTGATCTCCAGATATTGCTTCATCATGGGGGTCAGTTCCGCCATGGTCACACCTCGTTCTCTTTCTGTTTCAATGTCCTGCACACCAGCTCGTCCAGCGAGATATCATAGAGGTCCGCCAAAGCGACCAGCGTGGAAAGTGACGGCTCACGTTCACCCCGTTCATAGGTCTGATACGTGCGCCAGCTAATGCCGATTTTACTTGCAAGGGCAGTCTGACTGAGGCCAGCCGCTTTCCGCAATTTTAAAAGGTTTTCGGGAAAAGTCATTTTTTCCTCATTTCTCTTGACAGACACGATTGTGTCTGTTATGATACAGCATATAGAACACGATTGTGTTTGTCAATGTCTGAAATATCAGGTGAAACCATGAACGACTACGACTACATCGGCATCCTTCTGGAAGCCCTTTCTGAGTTCCGCTTTTCCTTTATGGACAGCGCCTATCATCTCCAGCTGGAGCGGGAACGCCGCGCCTATGAGGCCCTCCACGCCTCCTTGACGGAGGCTCAGTATCCGCTTCTTCTGGCCTACGAGGAGGCCCGCAACGCCACCGCTTCCATCGGCGAGGACCTGTACGCCCGCCAGGTCTTTCTCCTGGCCCGGGAGATCTTCCGTTAAACCGGCTCGCCGTACAGCGCCCAGGTGTTGCTGGCGGTGATTTTCACATCGAGGAACTGCCCGATCAGCGCCTTGTCCCCCGTCAGCCGCACCAGGCGGTTGCCCTCCGTCCGGGAGGAGAGGGGATAGGCCGGGTCGTCGCTCTCACCGTCCACCAGGACCCGCACGGTCTTTCCGATGTAGGCGGCGTGGAGCTTGGCGGACATCTCGTTCTGCACCGCCAGCAGCTTGTCGAACCACTTCTGCTTCTCCTGGCGGGTCGCCGGGTCCGGCATCTCCGCCGCCTTGGTGCCGGGGCGGGGAGAGTAGATGAAGGTGAACAGCGCGTCGAAGCCCACCTCCTCCACCAGGGACACTGTGTCCATGGCCTCTGCCTCCGTCTCGCCGGGGAAGCCGATGATCACGTCGCTGGTCAGCACCAGCCCCGGCATGACGGATTTGGCGTAGCGGATCAATTCCAGGTACTGCGCCCGGGTGTACCGCCGGTTCATCTCCCGCAGGACCCGGTCGTTGCCGGACTGGAAGGGCAGGTGGAGCTGCCTGGCCACATGGGAACACCGGGCCATGGTGTCGAAGAGCTTCTTCGTGGCGTCCTTGGGATGGCTGGACATGAACCGGATCAAATACTCTCCGGGGATCTGGTCGATATCCGCCAGCAGGTCCGCAAAGTCATAGCCGATATTCAGGTCGTTTCCATAGGAGTTCACGTTCTGTCCCAAGAGCGTGATGTCCTTGTACCCGGCGTCCACCAGCGCCCGGACCTCCTCCAGCACGCACTGGGGGTCCCGGCTCCGCTCCCGGCCCCGGACATAGGGCACGATGCAGTAGGAGCAGAAGTTGTTGCAGCCGTACATGATGGAGACCCAGGCCTTCACGCCTTTTTCCCGCACCACGGGGATGCCCTCGGCGATGGTGCCGTGCTCGTCGTCCACGGAAAAGACCCGCTTCCGCCCCTCATACACCTGCCAGAGAAGCTCCGGGAATTTCCACAGGGCGTGGGGGCCGAACACCAGGTTCACATGGGGATAGGACCGCCTGATCCGCTCCGACACCCGCTGCTCCTGCGCCATGCAGCCGCACAGGCAGATGACCTGCTCGGGATTTTCCTTCTTGGTGTGGGTCAGGGCGCCCAAATTGCCGAACACCCGGTCCTCCGCGTGCTCCCGGACGGCGCAGGTGTTCAGGATCACCAGGTCCGCTTCCTTGGGGTCCTCTGTGAAGGTGAAGCCGCAGTCCCGCAGCATCCCCATCAGCTTCTGGCCGTCGGCCACGTTCTGCTGGCAGCCGAAGGTATCCACACAGGCCGCGGGATGGGCCTGCCGGTCCGCAAACATGGCCCGGATCTTCTCTTCAAATCCCCGCTGGCGGGCCAGGTCCGCCTCCGGGATCAATACATTTTCACGGTTCAAAACAGTTCCTCCGCATGTATATACTCCAACTGAAATATCATAGCATAAAAGCGAAAAAAGTACAACTACAAAAAACAGCAAAAGCCCGAAGAAACTGGAGGGACCGGCCTGAGCCGGTCCCTCCAGTTTCTTTTCAGCTTATTCCATTTTAGAAACCAGCTTGCCGAAAGCAGCAGGATTCACATTGTCCTCCGCGACCACATGGGCCTTACCGCCCACCAGGGACAGCAGGCCCAGCAGGGACCGGGCGTCCAGCATCACAGTTTCTGTGCTGACCCAGACCTCGTAGGGCGCTTCGCTGGCCAGCCTGCTGATTTTCTCCGCCTGTTCCTTGCTCCTGATATCGATCTCTCGTGTCATGCTCGTTTCCTCCTTACCGTCAAATTTTACGCGTCCCGCTCTCTGCGCGACCGTGAACACTTTAACATCCTCTCCCGCCGCTGTCAACGATATTGTTCGCCATATTTATCATAAGTAAACGATTGCTTTCTGTGTATCTTTCATATTTTTTCTGTATTTGTTCCAAAAATCCGCTATTCAGCTTTCTCCCCATCCCTGGTATTTTAGGGAAAAAACGCATTTCGTGTTGCCCAAAATGCCGCAAAAAAGGCCGGCCCACACTGGGCCGGCCTTTTTTCAAATGCTTTGCGCGCCCTTCCATCCGGGCCTGTTTGTGTTCGTTTCCGCTCTGCGGCGGCAGGTCACGCGCCCTCGTCCCACAGCTCCTCCGGCACCACGATGACGGACACAGGCGGCTCCTCCACCGGCGCCGTCCCCGGCTCCTCCGCCGGATCATCCGGGACTGCCGGTTCCTCCGGCACAGCCGGCACATCGGCGGGGATATCCCCGGGGCCGATCACCGGCGCCGCAGGCTCCTGAGTCTGGACCACAGGTCCCCGCAGAATGACCCTGTTCCGGGCCTTATAATCGCTGGTAGCCTCATAAGCGCTGGAGATCAGCTTGCCGTCCTTATCGTACAGATGGCGGTAGGTCCGCCACTTGGAGCCGGTATAGGGGGTCGTCTTTACTTTCTCCTGGCCGGGAGCCAGGGTCGGATCGTCCTCATACACCACCTCGAAATTGGTGGTGGACAGCCGCTCGTTGGTCATCTTGGCGGTGATGCCGGTGACGTTGGTCCCCAGCAGCTTCACGGTCAGATAGCCGTTTTCATAGCTGGTGACGATCTTGATGGGATAGCTGGTGTCGTTGGTGAACTTGTAGTCCGGCCCGCCCCAGGACACGGTGGCGTCCATGCCGGCGGCAATGTAGGAGGGGATGTAGCGGTGGGCGTACCGCTCCGTGATCTCCAGATTGCCCCGCAGGCAGGCCAGATACAGCGTCGAGGAGGTCTGGCAGATGCCGCCGCCGATCTCATCCACCGTCTCTCCCTTCACGTAGGCGGGGGCGGGCTTGTAGCCGTTGGCGGCGGTCCGCTTGCCCACCACGCCGTTGTAGGAGAACACGTCTCCCGTGTTCATCACATAGTTGTTGATGGTGGAGGCGGACAGCTGCACATTGCTCTTCCGGGCGGCGGTGCCGCCCACCTTGGTCCGGGCCTCCCCCAGCACGTCCCGGAACAGCACGGCCCGCAGGTCCGCCGCCGTGACCTCCGGGTGCTGGATCTTTGCGTCTATTTCCACAGTCTCGCCGGGAGCGGCCGCGTCCAGCGCCGCCTGCGCGGCGGAAACGTCGAAATCCGCGCCCATCTGTTCCGGCGTGATGGTGTCGGTCTCCGCGTCGTACCCGGCGTTTTTCACCTCACCGTGGACCTCGTCATAGATCTCCTGGGCGGTGCGGATCCTGGCGGGCGTGGAGGCGCAGGGTGCTTTCAAAGAGAGGTCGCCCAGCCAGGAGAGGCTCTTCATCTGCTCCAGCAGGGCCGCCTCGTCCACCTGCCGGCCATCCTTGGCCGCGTGGAGCAGAAGGGCGTCGTCCGTTACGGTGTAGCCGGTGTCCTGAGGCGCGTAGGAGAGGGCCTCCGCCGCCTGGGCGGCGGCCTTTGCCAGCTTTTCCCCGTCCACCTGGCAGGCAGTCTTGCCGGTGAAATTCGTCCAGCGGACGCCCCGGCTGTGGGACAGATACGCCTTCCCGGCCGTGAGGATGGATCCGCCGTGCTGAAAATCAAAGGCGTCCGCCGCCGCCGCGGCGGGGTCCAGGCTGACGCCCATCTCCTCCAGAGAGAGCACCACATGAGGCGGCGCGCCGGCCAGATCAGTCGCCATGCCGGCTGAGTAAAACCGGCCCTCCTCCGGCATATCATACACCATCAGGCCGATGTCCGGCAGTGCCGTCTCCAGCTTCTCCGCGGCCTCCGCCGCCGTCAGGCCGGAGACGTCCTGCCCCAGGATGTCCGTATTCGGCCAGAAGCCCGGACGGCTGTTGGCGTACCAGCCCAGGCCCAGGTCAGCCGCGATCATGACGGCCAAAAGGACCCCCGCGATCACGGGTCCCCGCTTCTTTTTCTCGCTCTTTTTCAGCCGTGCGCCGCCCGGCTCCCGCGCGGTGGCTTCGTTTGCTTTCTCTTCCATGAAGCCCTCCTGTTGTTACGAATGATCCGGAACAAGCCGCACACACAACAGCCTATTCCATTGGTTTTTATTTTATAGTCAATGAACCCGAAAAATCACAAACGATTTTTCATGCAGGCTGCGCCTGCCGCACGCAAAACGTACGGTGATCGACTATGAAATCCAAATCAAGGCCGCAGACCGCGGCCTGTCACAGTGCGAGCGCTGTGACGCTTGAAAAGTGGCGGAGCCACTTTTCAAGCGATTTGATTATAGCACACTTTTTTGGAAAAAGCGTTACAATCTCGTAACAATATCCGCAGTGGACAGAGAGCGGCCCGGGTCTCAAGAGCGCTTTCAGCGGCGGCATGATCCCCGCCGCCGGGCATCTTCCTAGCCCCGCTCCCGCCGCTGCTTGGGGATGCGGATGGTCAGCAGGATCGCGTCCTCTGTCTCCTCCCGGCGGCTCTCAGCGCCCACGCCCGCCTCCCGGATCAGCCGCAGGCCCCGGTCCAGGCTGTTCAAAAACAGCCGCACGTCCTTCAGGATGAAGGTCCGGCGTCCCGCCGGAGGCGTGGCCTGCAGCTCCGCCAGCCGTCGGTCGATGTACTGCTCCGTCTGGGCCACGTTCATCTGGCGGACCGTGATCCGCCGCAGAGCGTCCAGCCGCTCCTCCTCATCCTCCAGCCGCAGCAGCGCCCGGGCGTGGCGCTCCGTCAAGCCGCCCTTTACCAGAAGCTCCCGGCACTGGGGCGACAGGCGCAGCAGCCGCAGCTTATTTGCCAGGGCCGACGGCGACCGCCCCAGCTGCGCCGCCGCCTCTTCCTGGGTCACGCCGGACCGCCGCAAATAATCCGCGATGGCGGCGGCTTCTTCAAAGTAATGCAGGTCCCGCCGCTGCAGATTTTCCACCAGGGCCAGCAGCGCCGACTGCTGGCTGTCCGCCGCTGTCTCGATGCAGGGCACCGTTTCCAATCCCGCCAGCCGTGCCGCCCGGAGCCGCCGCTCCCCGGCGATCAGCTCCCAGCCCTCCGGGCAGCGCCGCACCGTCAGAGGCTGCAAAATGCCATGCCGCCGGATAGACGCGGCCAGCTCCCGCAGGCCCGCCTCGTCAAAAACCCGCCGGGGCTGCCGCGGGTTGGGCCGCAGCTCCGCCGCCGGCAGCTCCATGACCCGCCGTCCCTCCGTTTCCGCCATAGGACCGCCTCCTTCCAATTTCCCCTATTTTACGTCCTGCGGCGTGAAAAGTCGGCAATATCCTGTCGAAGGACGCGGGCATGCGCAAAAAAAGAGGCGGCCCGCTGAGGGCCGCCCAGTATTGGCCGGTTTTGCCGCCTCCCGCCCCAGAAGCACTGGAGCGGGGAAGGCGCAGCCTGTAATAGAAATCGGATTTTCCCACGCCGCAGGCGCAGCCCGTCAGCGGCAGGTATAGGCGAACCAGCCCTCGGCACTGCGGGTCTCCAGGATCTCCAGTCCCGCTTGGCGCAGCTTGTCCGCCACCTCCTCCGCCCGGTCGTCAATAATGCCGGAACAGAGAAACACGCCCCTCTCGCTGAGCAGGGATCGGACCATGGGTGCAAGGCCGATAATGACATCCGCCACGATGTTGGCCAGCACCACGTCATATCCGCCGCCAAGCTCGGCCCGCAGGGCCGCGTCCTCCAGGATGTCCCCCACTTTCACAGTGTAGGTCTCCCGGCCGATGCCGTTCATGGCAGCGTTTTCATAGGCCACGTCCAGGCACTTGTCGTCAATGTCCACCGCCAGGGCGGAGGCCGCTCCCAGCTTCAGGGCCGCGATAGATAATATCCCGCTGCCGCAGCCCAGGTCCAGCACCTTCTCGCCGCCCCGGACCGTTCGCTCCAGCGCCGTCAGGCACAATCGGGTCGTGGCGTGGCTGCCGGTACCAAAGGTCAGCCCCGGCTCCAAAATCAGCGGGACCCGGGAGGCCATCATCGCCTGGACCTTGGGGTCCTCCCGCTCCCACTGGGGCACCACCAGCAGCCGCTCCCCGATCTCCATGGGCTTGTAATATTGCTTCCAGTTGTTCTCCCAGTCGGCGTCCCGCATGTCGTTCATGGTCATCAGCAGGGTCCCGCAGTCGGCGCGTGCCTCCTTCAGCGCCTGCACCGCCATCCGGACCTCTCCCAGCTTGGCAAAGCCCTCCTCATCCGCTTGCAGGTAGAAGGTGATCTGGGACTTTCCCTGCATCTGCCGCTCCAGATCCTCGTCCACGTAATCCCAATACTGGTGATTGTTCTCTAAAAAGTCCTGAAATTCCGTTTCATCGTCGATGACTACGCCGTCGATGCCCAGAGAGGAAAGCAGCGTCTCCACCATCTCCAGCCCAAGGTGGGTCGTGTCGATATGCAGTTCCAGCCAGCTCATAAAAACTCCTTTATGTGATGAGAAATTAGGAATTCTCCTTATGGAGGGCAAAACAGAACAGCCAGCTTCGCTGGCAATTTAAAATTCCTAATCCCTCATTCCTAATTGTTTTTCACCGGTTTTTACCGATGAAAAACAGCGCCATGGTCCCCGGGCCGGAGTGGTTGCCGATCACCGGGCCAACGTAGTTGATGTGGATGTCCTTGATGCCGAAGCGGCGTGTGATCTCCTCCGCCACGAATCGGGCGTCCTCGGCGCAGTCGCCGTGGGTTATGAAGATCGTCTGGGTCTCAGGCTCGATCACGCTCTTTTCCATCTCGTCCACCAGCGCCAGCAAAGACGCCTTCCGGCCCCGAGCCTTGCTCACCGGCGTCAGCCGCCCCTTGTCGTCCACATGCATCACCGGCTTGATGGCCAGCATGGTGCCGAACAGGGCCGTGGCAGCGTTGATGCGCCCGCCTCGCTTCAGGTGGTACAGATCGTCCACTGTGAACCAATGGCAGATGTGGAGCTTAGTCTCCTCTGCAAAGGCCCAGACCTCCTCCAGGGACTTCCCCGCCGCCTTCTCTCGAGCGCAGAGCCATACCAGCAGGCCCTGGCCGCCGGAGGCACACAGAGAATCCACGACCCGGATATCCGCCTCCGGGGCCTCGCCCTTCAGCTCTTCCGCCGCGATGACGGCAGACTGATAGGTGGTGGACAGGGCGGAGGAAAAGCTGATGCACAAAATGTCCTTTCCCGCCGCCAGGAGCTGCCGCATCCGCTCCTCAAACTCTCCCACGTTAACAGCGGAGGTAGTGGCCTCGGTGCCGCCCCGGACCCGGGCATAAAAGTCCTGGAAGCCGATCTCCCGGCCATCCAGAAAGTTGCGGTAGGTCGCGTCGCCCATTTGCAGGCTCAGCGGCAAAACCTCCAGCTCCAGGCTTTGGGCTATTTGGGCGTCCAGATCGCAGCAGCTGTCCGTCAGGATCACAAAATCACGCATGGCTCAGTCACGCTCCTTTTCCTTTTTGCTCTTGGCCTTCACCGGCAGCTCTCCCGCCGCCATCTTCTGCTGCCGCAGCAGAGAGACGTAGCGGCTGCTGGCCACGCCGGCGGCATAGCTCAGCAAAGCGAAGTGGATGGCAGAGTCCGCCAGGGAATCGTCGTTCGTACGTCCCTCCATTTCATCCACCGTGATGGAGAGAGCCTTGTCCAGGCTATCGCAGAAGGCCCGGTAGCCGCTCTCTACGGAGTGGGCACCCTGCAATTCCTCGTGGATCAGCAGATCCATGTCCCGGGTCGACATGACCTGCTTCAGCACGCAGATGGCGGTGAGGTAGGCCAGGTGCTCCCGGCTGTACTTCTTTCCCTCCGCCCGGGGCACCAGACCGCTTTTGGTGTAATTGTTCACCATGGCGGCGGTAAGCGCGTCATCCTCGTCAAAGCGGATGTATTGGCGCTCCATATAGCTCAGCACCTGATCCATATACAGGGCAAAATCCGGAAGCTGTTCCCAGTCCACAGGCCGCTGGTTCCGCAGCCGCTCCTGCAATTCCATCAGATCAGACATGACGGCCTCCTCCTTATTGGCAGTATACAGTAATCATACCACGGAAATGCAGTTTTGTAAACCGTGTTTTAAGAGGTTGAAAATTATTTTAGCAGAATAATATACCCCCCGGGGGTATATTTTCCGCGCAGTTTCCATACCCCCCGGGGGTATATTACTTCCCAACGCAGAAGCGGGAAAAAATGCGAGAGACGATCTCCTCTTTGGCGGAACGGCCCGTCAGCTCACCCAAGGCGTCCAGCGCCTCCTCCACATCGGTCAGCACCGCGTCGGGGGTCAGTCCGGCGGTCAGAGCCTCCCCGGCCCGGCGGACAGCGTCCCGGGCCCGGCGGGCGGCCTCCTCCTGGCGCTGGTCCGTCAGCAGGCTGCCGGCCTGCGCGGCCGCCCCGGCGGGGAAGAGCCTGGAGATGGCGCCCTCCAGTGCGTGCAGGCCGCCGGGGACCACGGAGCTGAACATCACAAAGGCGTCTGCCGTTCGGGCGCCTTTGGCGTCCTTTGAAATGTGACCGGTCCCGGGCGGCAGCAGGTCGGCTTTGCTGGCGCCCAAAATCCAGTGGGGTGCCTGGCTGGCCAGTGCCAGGATTTCCTGATCGGCCTCCGTGGGGCCGGTGACGCCGTCCACCACGGCGATCACCAGGTCGGCGTTTGCCACAGCCCGGCGGCTGCGCTCCACGCCCAGCTGCTCCACCGCGTCGCAGGTGGCATGGATACCGGCGGTATCCACCAGCCGCAAGAGCACATCCCGTATCACGGCGGTGTCCTCCACCGTATCCCGGGTGGTGCCGGCGATATCGGTGACGATGGCCCGCTCATAGCCCACCAGGGCGTTCAGCAGGGAGCTTTTGCCCACGTTGGGCCGCCCCACGATGGCGGTGCGGACGCCGGACTTCAGCACCTTTCCCCGCCGGCAGGTGTCCAGCAGGGCGGTGAGCTTTTCACCGGCGGTCCTCAGGGCCTGGGCGATCTGCTCCGGCCGGATGTCCTCGATGTCCTCGTCGGGGTAGTCCACCACGGCGTAAAACCGGGAAATCACATCCAGCAGGGCCTCCTGGATGGGCTCCAGGGTCCGGCGCAGTCCGCCGTCCAGCTGGGCGGCGGCGTTTCTGGCAGCGGCAGCGGTCTCCGCGTCGATCAGGTCCACCACAGCCTCCGCCTGGGTCAGGTCCAGCCGCCCGTTGAGAAAGGCCCGCCGGGTAAATTCTCCGGCCTTTGCCTGTCTGGCTCCGGCGGCGAACAGGGCACTCAAAAGCTCCCGCTGCACCACCGGGGAGCCGTGGCAGTGAAACTCGGCGGAGTCCTCGCCGGTATAGCTGCGGGGGCCGGGAAACCGAACGGCCAGCCCCTGGTCTATCGTCCTCCCCTGGCTGTCCAGCATCTCGCCAAACACCATTTTTCGGGCTTCCTGTTCCGGGAAGGACTTTCCGTTAGCGGCCCGGAAGGCCCGGCCGCAGATGTCAAAGCACTTCTCGCCGGAGACCCGGACGATGCCGATGGCGGTGGGATTTCCGCCGGTGGCGATGGCGGCGATGGTATCCATCAGATCAGCTCCTTTTCCATGAGGTAATTGGTCAGCATCTATCCCCGGCGCTCAAGAAAGGGCCGGCGGTATGTGCGGATCAACAAATGTATCATCCTTCGCGTGTGGTTTTTCATCGTCCGTGTCCCATAAACAGACCGGGCGCGTTTTTTCCAATGTATATCCTTTGCCGATAAATTGCAATTCTTTCCGCCAGATCTTTGTACCGCTTTTATATTTTGACCAAATTTTACGCAAAGCTTCTTGGACTGTATCGTGAAAATGCATGATTTTCCCTTTGAAATTCTCCCGGGGGACAATAGAAAAAACTGGAAGGCGGGATTACAATAGATGAAACAGCCGAAAGCCCCGCGGTTTTTCCGCTGCAGCAATGAAGGAGGAATCTTAATGAAAAGGAAACTATCCGCGCTCATCCTCGCGATCGTCATGCTCTGTTCCATGGTTCCCTCCGCAATGGCCGGCTCTATTTATACAGCCAAGGAAATCAAGGTCAAGCACGATTTCCAGACAGACGGTGTGGATGACGGCAAGGGCGCCGCCACTTATGTGGAGGTGGAGGGCGGCTACTATGTCTCCCCCTGGAAGTACACCGTGGAGAACATCAGCCTGACCGTGACCTACAAGGGCACCGACTACAAATCCAAGACCAAGGACCTGAAGCTGGACGGCCTGAACGAGGTCAAGATCAGCGTCTTTGAACAGGGCGGCAAGGTCATCGTCAGCACGGAGAGCGCGCCTGACGGCGCGGAGAAGATCGCCAAATTCAAGGTGGACCTCAAGACCTGGACCGTCATCGCCATGCCCAAGACCGAGGGGCTGGAAATGGCCGTCAAGTTCCAGTATAAGGACGCCAAGCCCGACCCGGCCAAGAATGTGGACGCCTATCCCCTGGACGCCAGCGCCCTGGAGCAGGCGGAGGCCGAGACGGGCACCGTGCAGCTCATTCACGACTTCAAGGAGTGCAAGGGCACCACGGATGAGACCAAGGAGATCCGCACGCTGCTCAAGCCTGACGCCAACGGCGTGTACTTCGCCTCCCGCTGGGATTACAAAATGGCCACCAAGGAGGGCGACGCGGGCGTGGGGCCCAACATCGACTGCAAGGTGGTCTACAACGGCGCCAATAAGAAGATGAAGGGCGAGGACATCACTCCCGACGCCAACAACTGCGGCACCCTGTATTTCTTCGACACGGACGGCAAGCTGGACGTGGACAAGGAGGTCCCCGCGGGCGCCACGCTGCTGGCCGAGTGCACCATGAGCCTGGACGGCGCCATCTGGTTCACCCCCAAGAGCGACAAGATCACTGCCGAGCTGGAGTTCAACTATGACGCCGGCGAGACCTATGACGTGAGGAAGAACGTGGAGCAGGTGAAGAATGAGGCCCCTGCCGAAAAGCCCGCGAATCCCTTCACCGACGTGGCGGAAAGCTCCCCCTACTACCAGGGCATCCTGTGGGCCGTGGAGCAGAAGATCACCAACGGCGCCACCGCCACCACCTTTGCCCCCGCCAATCCCTGCACCCGCGCCCAGATCGTCACCTTCCTGTGGCGGGCCGCCGGTTCTCCTGAGCCGAAGCTCACAGAAGCAGCGTATATGGACGTGACTGACCCTGACGCTTACTACTATAAGGCCGTCCAGTGGGCCGCCGAAATGGACATGGAAGGCAGCGGGACCTTCCGGCCCAATGAGACCTGCACCCGGTTCGACGCCGTGCACTTTATCTGGCGGGCCAACGGCAGCCCCGCGCCGAAGGCCAAGACCGCCTTCACCGACATGGCTGAAGAGGAAAACAGGCAGTTCCTGCACCCCATCGAGTGCGTGCACTGGGCGGTGGAGGCCGGCGTGACTAAGGGCACCGGCGACGGCACTGCCTTCTCCCCCCTCGGCCCCTGCACCCGAGGCCAGATCGCAACCTTCCTGTACAGGGCCGCGCAGGCATAAAACGACACACCGAAAAAGGACGCCTTCCGGCGTCCTTTTTTCACGAGTTTTCCGACGGGCCTCCTGGCCGGTGCTCCTCACCCCAGACGCACAGCGTGTCCAGAATGGGGATCAGCGACTTGCCCTTGGATGAAAGTCTATATTCCACCTTGGGCGGGATCTGGGGATACTCCGTCCGGAGGACCAGCCCGTCCGCCTCCAACTCCTTCAGCGACAGGCTCAGCGTCTTGTGAGAGATTCCCCCCAGATATCGCTTCAGCTCGTTGTAGCGCAGAACAGTCTTTTCTGCCAGCCAGTGGAGAATGCTCATCTTGTATCTGCCGTTGATGAGGGACAGCGCATATCCGCATCCAGTTTTCTGCATTTTGGCATCGAGCATGACATAAGCAGTCATTGAATCACTTTCCTTTTGGTTCGTATCTAACAAAAATGTGCCTACTTTACAAACAAATAACATTATGATATTAAATGGCAGTCCCCGGGCACAGGGAAACACAGCGGCGCTGGTCGCCGCCTTTACGGAGGGCACGGAGTCGGCGGGACACACCGTCTCCAGATTCGACCTTGGAACTATGGATATCCACGGCTGCCAAGGCTGCTACGGCGGCGGCAAGGCCCCTGACTACCCCTGTGCTCAGCGAGATGATATGGATCAGATCTACCCCGCCTACATGGCGGCAGACGTGGTGGTGCTGGCGTCGCCCATATACTATGGAAGCATCACCGGTCAATTGAAATGCGCTCTCGACCGTCTGTTCGCCGTGGCGGAACTGGGCCCTAATTACGCCAGTCCCACCAAGAACGCCGTGCTGCTGATGGCGGCAAAGGGGAGCACGGAGGAAAACTTCGCCCCAGTACGGACCTATTATGAGTTCCTGCAGCACCACATGGGCTGGAAGAACACGGGCATCGTCTATGCCGGGGACAATTTCAGTATAGGAGATATCCAGCGCAAGCCAGAGCAATTGGAAGCTGCCCGAAAATTGGGCGCCGCCATTTAAAACGCAAAAATGGGATGGGCCGCAAGGCCCGTCCCGTTGATTTTTACCAAGGCTTGCCGCACACGCTCACCAGCGGGCAGGACCGCAGCAGCGCTCCTTCATCCCCGCATCCAGCGGACGAGGCCTTTCTTTTACGCGATGGGCGGCACACAGCACCACATGAAAGCGGGGCGGGCATTCGCCCGCCCCGCCAATGGATACACACAGCAGTCAGCTTTGATATGCGGCAGGCGCTACCCCCGCCAGAGTATCCATTTTCAGCTTGAAAAAGTGGTTGAACAAAAATATGATACGCCCGCTGAGGACCATGGAGACCAGTGTGCCGGGACCAATGACTTCCACGCGGCCCACGGCGGCCATGCCAATGGCACAGGTAATGGCCACACAGGCGATATCCATGATATTTCTGACCGTACCCAGATCCTTTCCCACCCGCTCCGCAATGGTCTGGCACAGACCGTCGGCGGGGTTCGGCAGCAGCTTCATGCTCACAGACATGGCGCTTCCCACAGAGGTGCACAAAATGCCCAGGCAAAAAAGCGGGATGGACTGCCCCTGGGGCTGAAACGTCAAAAGCCGCCCAAAGAACTCCAGAAGCAGACTAAACAGCAGGGCAAAAGGGACCTGCAGCAGGTCTCTCCAGGAACGGTTCCTGCCCTTTATCACAAATTGAAGCGTCACCAGGACCAGGTAGACACAAAAGGCCAGCGCCGGAAAATTCAATCCCCAGATCCGGGAGATCCCATAGTGGACGGACACAAACGGTGCCACGCCCAAATCAGCCAAATTGGTAATGCAGACGCCAAATGCCAGCAGAAGCAATCCCGTCAAATAAAACAGCAGACGCCAGCACCAGTTCATCCACTTGCGATCCACACTGCCACATCTCCTTTATGGGAGCAAATTTTTCCGTTGGGCCTTGCGCCCATGTCACTGCACGCGCTCGCCGGCGGCCTCCTTGGCCTTGATCTCCCGGACGGCGTCCTTGTGGCTCAGGTTGACCCGGCCCTTCTCGTCGATGTCGGTGACCTTCACCCACATCATGTCGCCGATCTTGCAGGCGTCCTCCACCTTCTCGATGCGGTGGTCCGCCAGCTTGGAGATGTGGACCAGGCCGTCCTTGCCCGGGGCCAGCTCCACAAAAGCGCCGAAGGTCATCAGGCGCACCACCCGGCCATAGTACAGCTTGCCGATCTCAGGGACGAACACGATGTCGTCGATGCACTTCTTGGCGGCGTCGCAGCTGTCGGGATTGGGGGCGGAGATGAAGATGGATCCGTCGTCGTTGATATCGACCTTGGCGCCGGTATCGGCCACGATCTTCTGGATGACGGAGCCGCCCTTGCCGATGACGTCCCGGATCTTGTCGGGATCGATGTGCATGGTGATCATCTTGGGGGCGTATCTGCTGACCTCGGACCGGGGCGCGGAGATGCAGGGCAGCATGATCTGATCCAGGATCTGGACCCGGGCGTCATAGGTGATGTCCAGGGCGTTCTTGATGATCTCCATAGTCAATCCGTCGTTCTTCAGGTCCATCTGGATGGCGGTGATGCCCTTCTTGGTGCCGGCCACCTTGAAGTCCATCTCGCCGTGGAAGTCCTCCACGCCCTGGATGTCGATAAAGGTGGTAAAGGAGCCGTCGTCGTCCTGAATGAGGCCGCAGGAGATGCCGGCCACAGGGGCCTTGATGGGCACGCCGGCATCCATCAGGGCCAGGGTGGAGCCGCAGATGGAGCCTTGAGAGGTGGAGCCGTTGGAGCTGACCACCTCGCTGACCACGCGGATAGCGTAGGGGAACTCCTCCACGGAGGGGATCACAGGCAGCAGCGCCCGCTCGGCCAGAGCGCCGTGGCCGATCTCCCGGCGGCCGGGGCTGCGGGCGGGCTTGGCCTCGCCCACGGAGTAGCCGGGGAAATTATAGTGGTGCATATAACGCTTCTCGGTCTCTTCCCAGATGGTGTCCAGCTTCTGATTGGCGGACAGCGTGTCCAGGGTGCAGACGGACAGCACCTGGGTCTGGCCCCGGGTGAACAGGCCGGAGCCGTGGGTCCGGGGCAGCACGCCCACCTCGGCGGCCAGGGGCCGGATCTCGTTCTTCTGGCGGCCGTCCACGCGGTGGCCCTCCAGCAGCCAGGCCTTGACGATCTTCTTTTGGAACTTGTAGGTGATCTCCTCCAGGTACTGGTCCATGTCGGGATGGGACTCCAGATACTTCTCGTGCCACTTTTCGATCATGGCATTCCAGCGGGCCTCCCGGACGTTCTTGTCGTCGGTATCCATGGCGGCCTTGGCCTCGTCCATGAAGTTGGCCACGATGTCGTCGAACAGCTCCTGGTCGAAGGAGGCATGGGGATAGTCGAACTTGGGCTTGCCGATCTCGGAGACCATCTGGTTGATGAGGGCGATCTGCTTCTGGTTCTCCTCGTGGGCCTGCCGGATGGCCTCGAACATCACATCGTTGGGGACCTCGTTGGCGCCGGCCTCGATCATGACCACCTTCTTGCCGGTGGAGACCACCGTGACGTCCAGGTCGCTGACCTTGCGCTGCTCGCTGGTGGGGTTGAACACCAGCTTGCCGTCCACCAGGCCCACCTTCAGGGCGCCCACGGGGCCGTTCCAGGGGATGTCGGAGATAGCCAGGGCGGCGGAGGTGCCGATGAGAGCGGCGATCTCGGGAGAGCAGTCGTGGTCCACGCTCATCACGGTCGCCATGATGGAGACGTCGTTGCGGAAGTCATAGGGGAACAGGGGGCGGATGGGCCGGTCGATGACACGGCTGGTCAGGATGCCCTTTTCGCCGGGGCGGCCTTCACGGCGGTTGAAGCTGCCGGGGATGCGGCCCACGGAGTACAGCTTCTCCTCAAAGTCCACACTGAGGGGGAAGAAGTCAATGCCGTCCCGGGGACGGGCGGAGGCGGTGGCGCACACCAGCACGCGGGTGTCGCCGTAGCCCACCATGACGGCGGCGTTGGCCAGCTCGGCCAGCTTGCCCACCTCCAGGAAGAGGGGACGGCCGGCCAGCTCCATCTCATACTTGCGGTAGCCGGGGAATTGTCTGCGGGTTATGATGGTTGACATGTGTTTGCTCCTTTTCATTTGAAGTTTTCCGCATGGGAGCCAAACAACCCTTTAGCACTTGAAAAAAGGCCCGAGATAGGAGGCGCGGACCACGGTCCAGGCGTTTTTTCAACTGCTAAAGGTTAAAACTGGCTCTCACGCGCGCCAGGGGAAAATGTGAAGAAAGGGTGGTGTGTACACACCACCCTCATTCAACGCTTACTTACGGATGCCCAGCTTGGCGATCAGGGCGCGGTAACGCTCGATGTCCTTCTTCTGCAGGTAATCCAGCAGGCTGCGGCGCTTACCGACCATTTTCAGCAGGCCGCGGTTGGAGTGCTTGTCCTGCGGATTGGCGCGCATATGCTCGGTCAGCACGTTGATGCGCTCGGTGAGAATGGCGATCTGGACCTCGGGAGAGCCGGTGTCGTTCTCGTGGGTACGGTTGGCGTCGATGATAGCGGTTTTCTGTTCTTTGCGAAGCATGGGTTTTTCCACCTTTCCATATAGATTCCCCGCGGGGCTGCGCCGTGGGACCGGTGAATGTCCGCAAAACGAAGCTCCGGGGCATTTTCATGGGACCGGAGTTCCCTCACAGCCGCATGCTGTATAAGGATAACACATCATTTTCCGGTTGTAAAGGGGGAGCCGCCCTGTTTTTTCCCTGAAAATACAGAAATTTTGCTCCTGGCAGGTCTTGACAGCGCTCTGCCGCCGTGTTATTCTAACTGTACTAGAACAGTTAATACAGTTTGTGGCGTTCCGCGCCGCGGAAGGGAAGGTGAAGCGATGATCAGCCTGAATTACCGGGATTCCCGGCCCATCTACGAACAGATCAAGGACGGCCTGCGGAAGCTGATCGTCACCGGAGCCATGCCGCCGGGGGAAAAACTGCCGTCGGTACGGGCGCTGGCCATGCAGCTGAGCATCAATCCCAACACCATTCAACGGGCCTACAACGAGCTGGAAAGCGACGGGTACATCTACTCCGTTCCCGGCAAGGGCAGCTTTGCCTCCGGGAATCTGGACGCGGACGCCGCCCGGAAGAAGGAATTGCTGGGCCAGGTGCGGGAAATGATCGCGGAGCTGCGGTATCTGGGCGTCAGCCGCCAGGAGCTGCTGGCACTGATGGAGGAAGAGGAGGAACGACTATGATCGAAGTGAAGAACGCCGTCAAGCGGTTCGACGGCTTCGCGGCGCTGGACGGGGCCTCCGTCTCCGTGCCTGCCGGCAGCGTCTATGGCCTGGTGGGGCCCAACGGCGCAGGCAAATCGACCCTGATCCGCTGCCTGACGGGCATTTACCGCCAGGATGAGGGCGACATCCGCCTGGACGGCCAAGGCGTGTGGGAAAACGCGGCGCTGAAGGGCCGCGTGGCCGCCATTCCCGACGACTGGTACTACTTCATGCAGTCCACCATCCGGGATATGATGCGCTTTTACCGGGGCTTTTATCCCACATTTTCCATGGAGCGGTACGAAAAGCTGAAGGAAGTTTTCAACATCGACGAGAAAAAAACCATCCGCCGCCTGAGCAAGGGCATGCAGAAACAGGTGGCCTTCTGGCTGGCGCTGAGCTGCATGCCGGACTATCTGATTTTGGATGAGCCGGTGGACGGCCTGGACCCGGTGATGCGGCGGCAGGTGTGGAGCCTGGTGATGGGCGACGTGTCCCAGCGGGGCACCACGGTGCTGGTCAGCTCCCACAACCTGCGGGAGCTGGAGGACGTGTGCGACCACGTGGGCATCATGGACCACGGCAAGGTGCTGCTGGAGCGGTCCCTGGAGCAGCTCCAGGACAACATGGTGAAGCTGCAGGTGGTGTTCCAGGACGGCGTGACGGAGGTCCCGGCGGAGCTGCCGGTGCTCCACGCCTCCCGGGTCGGCCGCATCCACACCCTCATCATGCGGATGAACGCCGAGGAGGCCACGGCGAAGCTCTCCACCTACGCCCCCTTGCTGGTGGACGCGGTGCCCCTGACGCTGGAGGAGATCTTTATCTATGAATTGGGAGGTGCGGACTATGCAGTCAAAGACATCGTACTTTAACGGGACCCTGTTCCGCAAGAACCTGACCCGGTTCTGGCCCCTGTGGGGCGGCGCAAGCTTTTTGGGGGCGCTGTTCCCCCTGGCCATGTGGATGAACATCAGCCGGAGCCTGCACAGCTACCTGCGGGAGCCGCTGGAATTCACGAATCTCTATTACAATACGCTGACCGGCCTGCCGGTGGTGTCCCTGCTGTACGCGATCCTCTGCGCCATGGTGGTGTGGAGCTATCTCTACAACGCCCGCAGCGTGGGGATGCTGCACACCCTGCCCCTGCGGCGGGAGGGGCTGTTCCTCACCAATTTTCTCTCAGGCCTGACCATGATGCTGATCCCCTACGCTGTCACCGGGGCATTGTGCGTGCTGATCTCCCTGCTGTACGGCAGCTTTGACCCGGCGGGCCTTTTCAACACCATTCTGGGCGTGCTGGGACTGAGCTTTTTCTACTTTGCCAGCGCCACTTTCGCGGCCTTTGTCACCGGCAACCTCTTCGCCCTGCCGGCGCTGTATTTCCTGTTTCACTTCCTGGCGGTGCTGCTGGAGTGGATCCTGTCGGAGTTCGCCTCCTGCTTCCTAGTGGGGGTCCGGTCCTACTATAACGGCGCCACCAGCTTTCTCTCCCCCACGGTCCATCTGCTCAGCCATCTGGGCGTGGACTCGACTTATGAGGAAGCGGAGCGGATCACCGCCGACGGAACCCATTACGTCGACAGCGTGCTGACCGCCGTGGAGCTGGAAAATTTCTACCTGATCGGCGTATACGCCCTGGTGGGCGCGGCGCTGGCGGCTGCCGCCTTCGTCCTCTACCGCCGCCGGCGCAGCGAGTGCGCCGGGGACGTGGTGGCCGTGGGCTGGATGAAGCCCCTGTTCCGCTACGGGCTGGCGGCGCTGTCGGCCCTGCTGGGCGGGCGGCTGCTGTACGCCCTGTTCTGGGAGGGCGGCTTCCAGAACGGCCCCTACGCCGAGGCGCTGCCCATGGCGGTGTGCATGACCGTGGCAGGCGTCATCGGCTACTTCGCCGCCACCATGCTGCTGGCCAAGTCTTTGCGGGTGTTCCGCAGGCGGAGCTGGCTGGGAGCCGGGGCGGTGGTTCTGGCCTGCGCGGCCCTGTGCGCCGTGCTGCGGTTCGACGCGCTGGGCATCCAGCGCCGCATTCCCGCGGCAGAGGAGCTGCGGAGCGTGTACCTCTACGCAGGAGGGAACTCCTACAGCCTCCAGGCCGGAAAGGATGACGACATGATCCGGCAGGTGCTGGACCTGCACCGGGCCGTGGCGGCCGACACAGAGTATCTGCGCAGCGGCGCCGACCCCGACGACGTTTATCACGCCTACACGGAGCTGACCTACACCCTGGCGGACGGCAAGACCCTGGACCGCTATTACCGCCTGCCCATCACGGAGGAGCGGCTGGCCCAGGCGGGGACCTATGACAGCCTGCTGGACCAGTTTGTGAACAGCACCGCCGCCAAGATCCGGCGGCTCCACCTGGACGACGATTACGCCGTTACCGGCGGCACCATCACCGTATATGACCTGGCCGGAAAGGAAGACAGCTTCTTCGACCTGAACAGCCGGGAGGCCAAGACCATTCTGGACGCCGTGGGCCGGGACACCCAGGCCGGGACCTGGGGGCAGGTGGACCTGACCGGCAGCGACCGGGACGACGCATACGCCATGGACCTCTACCTGTCCTTCGCGAAGGAAGGCCCGGACGTCGACAGGGACGCCGACCGGATCACGATCGCGGTCCGTCCGGGGATGGAGAACACCCTGGACTGCCTGGACGCCATGGGTCTTGTCCAGCGGGAGCGGCTGCTCACCTGGAGCCAGTACTACAACGACGAGGGCTGGTCGGAGGAATATGATGAAATGGGCACCTATACCGAAACGGCCAGCGGTACCGGCGGCGCCGGCGGCATCGGCATCATCGGCGGGGCCGACGGCCCCACCAAGGTCTATGTGGCGGGAACGGTGATCTGACCCATGGCAGTCCACAGAAGACGGCGGAGGCGGTGGTACATCGACCCCCGGCTGAAGCTGGGCGCTCTGGGGGCAGCGCTGCTGGTGCTGGCGTGCGCCGTGATCGGAGTCCTGCTGGCCAGGCGGGCCCCGGACCCGGCAGACGTGGCCGTGCCGGATTACGTCCGGCAGGACTATCTGACGGTGAACGAGTGGTCCCGTCCCGGAACGGAGCTGAAGGAGATCCGGGGCGTGGTCATCCACTACGTGGGCAATCCCGGCACCACCGCCCAGGCCAACCGCAACTATTTCGAGTCTCTGTCCTCCGGCAAAGAGGGGACCTACGCCAGCAGCCACTTCATCGTGGGGCTGGAGGGAGAGGTCATCCAGTGCATCCCCTTGGACGAGATCGCCTACGCCTCCAACACCCGGAACGGCGACACTGTGGCCATCGAGGTCTGCCACCCCGACGAGACGGGGGTATTCTCCCCCGTCACCTATGACCGCGTGGTGGAGCTGACGGCCTGGCTGTGCCAGGAGTTCCGGCTGGACCCGGAGGCCGACGTGATCCGCCACTACGACGTGACGGGCAAGGTCTGCCCCAGGCATTTCGTGGACGACCCGGAGAGCTGGGAGCAGTTCCGGGCCGACGTGGCGGCGGAAATGGAGGCGGCCGCGGAGCAGGCGGACTGAGCAAGCGCCAAACGCCGTCTGCGCGTGCCTTTATTCCGCCCATGGGCGCATACGCTGAGCGGCCGGAAAAATTTTTTAAAAAATTTTTCAAAATCGTGAAACAAAACGCCCGGATAAATCGTCTTATAGATGTAGTCAACATAAAAAGCTGTGTGAAAGGAGCCTCTCCATGGAGAAAGCTATGACCAATGAACCCCTGTGGCGCGTATGGGTCGATACCCAGCGACGCATCGTATCCTTCCATGAGGAGGAGGGCTGCAAGCTGCTGGAGTTTCGCAGCCGGGAGATGTTCTTGAGCTGCGTGGACCAATACACCTGCAAACAGTACCGGTATCAGTGACCATCAAACACGCAAAAGGGACCGCCTGGGCGGTCCCTTTTTTATTTTTTATACGGTATTGGATCGTCGGTCAGGCCCAGCAGATAATCAATGCTGGTGTCGTAGAACCGGGCCAGGGCGATCAGCGCCGCACTGGGAATATCCAGCGCGCCGCTCTCATATCGGGAATACGTGGTCTGGGAGATATTGAGCAGATCCGCCAATTTCCGCTGTGGCAGATCCTTGTCCTCCCGCATGTCCCGCAGACGGTGATACATCGCCGCATATCCCTCCCCTTCCATGCTGATGCTTTAGGAACCGCTGATTCAATTGAGACGCACGTTTTGGCGGTATATTCTCTGCTTGGACTGCGTCAGAAAATCTTGAAATTCGTCAGGATTCCCGCGTTTTTTTCCTTGCCAGACAAAAAATCTGCCTGCCAATCCGCACATCCCGATTGAATCAGGGTTCCTTTATTTTAGGATATGCCAAAATTGCATATTGCATTTTATGCGATAATCGCATAAAATGATGAGCAAGGTCTCATTTTGCGGGAGGTGACATGCGTTGGCGAAGAAAAAGACAGAGGAGATCTGGCGCATCTGGGTCGATACGGAGCGGCAGGTGGTATCCTTCCATGAGATCGACGGCGGGCGGCTGCTGGAATTTCGCAGCTACGAGCTGTTTCAGTCCTGTATCGACCGTTACACCGCCCAGAGGTATCGCTATCAGTAAAAATGCGGCGCTATTTCCAGAAAAAATCCATGAAAAACCGTTGACAAACCGCCAAAACGTGATATCATATTCCGGTAATTGAACATTTTGGCGTAGATAAGGACGAGTAACCCTCTGGTTCCCGCGAAGAGAGCCGCCGTTTGGTGCAAGGCGGACGGGCACGGAGGACGAAAATCACCTTGGAGCCTCCTGCTGAAAGACGACGCGAGTAAGCGTGGACGTGTGACGGGCGTTATTCCGTCGGCCCGTGACGGCGGGCGGTGAGCGGTCGTGTCCGCAAGGCCACGGCAACCGAGAGTGGTACCGCAGAGTGTTTTTTGAACGCTTTGTCTCTTGAACGAGAGGCAAAGCGTTTTTTTCTTAAAGAGGGGGATTTCATCCCCCCTTTAAATCCCCCCACCAGTGACCTCGGTCACTGGTGAACGCCGCCCAAGGCGGCTGAGTCAATGTATTTTCGCCACGTACATGCCGCGGCGAAAATAGATTTGAGCTTGCTGTCAATCATCGATTATTCAATTATCAATTCAACCCGGATTTTGATTTGGAGGAAACAGATATGGACTACAACAAGACCATCCATCTGCCGAAAACCGACTTTCCCATGCGGGCGGGCCTGCCCAAACGGGAGCCGGAGATGCTGGCGCGCTGGAAGAAAATCGACGTCTATCACGAGCTGCTGAAGAAGAACGAGGGCAAGCCCCTGTTCAACCTGCATGACGGCCCTCCGTTCTCCAACGGCGCGCTGCACATGGGCCACGCCCTGAACAAGTCCATCAAGGACTTTATCACCCGCTCCGCCGCCATGCGGGGCTATTACACCCCCTACATCCCCGGCTGGGACAACCACGGCATGCCCATCGAGAGCGCCATCATCAAGCAGAACAAGCTGAACCACAAGGCCATGAGCATCCCCGATTTCCGCTCCGCCTGCCACGACTTCGCCCAGCACTACATGGACGTGCAGAGCGAGGGCTTCCAGAGGCTGGGCGTCATCGGCGACTGGGAGCATCCCTACGCCACCATGAACCCCGGCTTCGAGGCCGAGGAGGTGAAGGTGTTCGGCGAGATGTACAAGAAGGGCTATATCTACAAGGGATTGAAGCCCGTGTACTGGTGCCCCCACGACGAGACCGCCCTGGCGGAGGCCGAGATCGAGTATCAGGACGACCCCTGCACCACCGTGTATGTCAAGTTCCCCATGCACGACGACTTGGGCAAGCTGGCAGGCTTTGACAAGAGCAAGCTCTTTTTCGTGATCTGGACCACCACCATCTGGACCCTGCCCGGCAACCTGGCCATCGCCCTGCATCCCGACGAGAGCTACGCCCTGGTGAAGGCCCCTAACGGCGAGGTCTATATCATGGCCGAGGCCCTGACCGACAAGGTGATGCGGATCGGCGGCTTTGAGAGCTACGAGATCCTGGAGACCCACCCCGGCTCCTTCTTTGAAAACATGCTGGCGGACCACCCCTTCCTGCCCAAGACCAGCCGCCTGCTGCTGGCGGATTACGTCACCATGGACAGCGGCACCGGCTGCGTCCACACCGCCCCCGGCTTCGGCGCGGACGACTATCAGACCTGCAAGCGCTACGGCATGGACATGGTGGTGCCTGTGGACGACCAGGGCCGCCACACCGACTATGCCGGCAAATACGCCGGCATGAAGACCGACGAGTCCAACCCCGTCATCCTGAACGACATGAAGGAGAGCGGCGCGCTGTTCGCCAGCGAGGACATCGTTCACAGCTACCCCCACTGCTGGCGCTGCAAGAGCCCCATCATCTTCCGGGCAACCCCCCAGTGGTTCTGCTCTGTGGATTCCTTCAAGGACGAGGCCTGCGCTGCCTGCGACGATGTGCGCTGGGTCCCGGGCTGGGGCATCGACCGCATGAAGTCCATGATCCGGGAGCGCACCGACTGGTGCATCAGCCGCCAGCGCCGCTGGGGCCTGCCCATCCCCGTGTTCTACTGCAAGGACTGCGGCAAGCCCGTCTGCACCGATGAGACCATCTCCGCCATCTCCAAGCTGTTTGAGGCGGAGGGCTCCAACGCCTGGTTCGCCAAGGACGCCGCCGATATCCTGCCCGACGGCTTCACCTGCCCCCACTGCGGCGGCAAGTCCGGCTTCGAGAAGGAGACCGACACTCTGGACGGCTGGTTCGACTCCGGCTCCACTCATTTTGCCGCCATGAAGCGGGATCAGGGCTTCTGGCCCGCCACCGTCTACATGGAGGGCCTGGACCAGTACCGCGGCTGGTTCCAGTCCGCCCTGCTGACCGCCGTGGGCGCCTTCGGCAACGGCGCGCCCTTCAAGGAGTGCGTCACCCACGGCTGGACCGTGGACGGCGAGGGCAAGGCCATGCACAAGTCCCTGGG
>NZ_CANRKH010000020.1 GCF_947631165.1 uncultured Dysosmobacter sp.
CGTCGAGGATCTGCTGCATCGCCTCCTCGCTGATGTTGGGGGCCCGGGCCCTCACGACGGCAGCGAGCTCCTCGTTGGCCCTGTCGGCCTCTCTGGCGGCCTGCATGGCCTCGTAGTCCTCGAGGGTCATGCTGCCGTCGTAGACGTAGGGGTTGACCTCGTCCTCGGCGCCGTCGGCCAGCCGGTCGCTGAAGGGGAGTCCGGCCTCGGCGGCCCTGAGCCGGGCCTCCTCGATGCCGTCCACGATGTCGCTGATGACCTCGGTGGTGGCGAGCTGGTTGTAGCCGTTCTCGTAGTGCCATCTGATGCCGGCGGCGATCTGGTCGATGGTCATGTCCTCGGCGAAGTGGCCGCAGTAGTAGCCGTTCAGCAGCACGGCCTTCGGGTCGACCTTGAGCACGTCGAGGGCCTCGTTGATGTCGTCGGTCTCCCACTCGTCTGACGCCACGTCGCTCCAGACGGTGACGCCGTGCCACGAGCGGCCGGTGCGGTAGACGATGACCCAGCCGATGCCGTCGCGGATCTCGGCGGCGAAGCTGCGGGCGATGTCTCTCAGGGCTGCCATGTGTCTGCCTCCTCTCGGTTGATGTGGACGACGGTGACGATGTCGTCGACCTCGTGTCGGGTGATGTAGGTGTCGGCCGCGCTGGCGCCGAGGTGGTGCAGCACGCTCTCGGGGCCGTCGATGTCGTAGCAGGCGACGGCCGTGGCGTTGAGCCGGTAGACCGTGACCTCGACGATGGCGGGCTTGTCCCCCTCCAGCAGCCGGGCGGGGAAGGCCGCCCGGCAGAGGAGGGTCAGGTCGTAGGGTCTGAAGCTGTCAGGCATTGGGCCCGCCCCCTTTGCAGGGCGGCCGGCCAGTCTCCAGCCATGCCCGCCAGCAGTTTCGGCAGCTCACGTCGTCGCAGTTGACGGCCTCGCTGTACTGGTAGGGCGGGCAGCATCCTGACAGCAGGCCGGCGAGATCGTCGGCGGTGATGTCCGGCTGCTTGATGATCTGGATGCCGGGCGCCGTCTGGTGGATGTCCTCAGAGGGCCCGATGACCTCCTCGATGACGCGCTCCATCGCTCGGACGAAGGCTTTGCGCGGGATGGAGTTGCGGTAGCGGTCGAGCTCTGCGCTCATGATCCGCATGACGTCGTCGACCTTGCTCATGCCGTCGCCCCCTTTCCGCTGAGCCACGCCGCGAAGTCGCGGCGCAGCTCCCTCTTGTTGTAGTAGGTTCTCGGGTTGAAGTAGCCGCCGGAGAAGATCGTGACCGCGTAGTTGGTGTCCAGCAGGTCGAGGGCCTGCTCAGCCGCCTCGCGGATGCTGTTGCACTCGTAGTAGGCGACGAGGATGCTGCCGTAGGGGCCGCCGTGGAGATCCTCGTCGACCTTGCAGCCGTAGCCGGTGTGGATGCCGTTGTAGGTTTTCGCTGCCATGTTGCGCCCTCCTCTCAGCAGGCGTCCCCGTGGGGGCCGACCGTCATCACGCGCTTCTCGTTGCCGTCTTTGTCCGTCCAGATTTCCTCGACGCTGTTGTCTGCATAGTAGATCGTGTCCGTGTGGCGCCACTCGCGGGCCTCGTCCGCGGCCTTTTCTGCGGCCCGGGCCTGCTGCTGGAGCTCTCTGAGCCGGTTGAACTCTTTGCGCGTCAGGCTGGCGACGGGCTCGCTGAGGGCGTAGTCGCTGAGGTAGAAGTCGGTGAACTTCATGCGCCAGCCGGCGCTATACCAGCCGCTCGTCACTTTCTCGGCGAAGGCGAGGAGGTCAGCGTCGTCCTCGATGGGGCCGCGGCCCCTCTTGGCGAAGATGAACTCGTCGCGGCTGTATGTGGGCTTGCCGTTGACGTAGCCGTACACATTGGGATCGTGGGTCATGGTGATGCTCTCCTTTCATTTCTTGGCCCGGCAGGTGCCGGGGCTCTTGGTGGTGGGGCGGCCAGCGATCAGAACGAAAAACACGACCGACGACTCAGCAGGCCCGGGCGGGGATCCGCTCGGCCGTGTAGCTTGTCGTGGTCGTGTCGTGTCTGGTCATTGGTGCCGCCTCCTTTCTTGGGCCCGGCCTTGCCGGGTGTTCTTGGCTCGCTGGCTCAGCCGTCCAGCTTTTTGCCCCTGCGCTTGAAACTGGCCCGCAGCCGCCTCTCGGCGAGCTCGGCGCTATATCCCGGGCGCAGGTTGTGGTCTGTCTCGCCTGTCGCCCCCCGCTGAAGCTCGCGGTAGATGGTCGACCGATGGACGCCGAGCACCTCGGCGATCTGCGTGGCGTCGTTGTCGGCGAGGTAGAGGGCCTCGATGGTACGGCGGGCCGTCAGGTCGAGGTACTTGTAGGCCATTGGTGCCGCCTCCCTCTCTGTCTGTGCGATAAAAAAATAACTGCGAAGCACCTCTGAGGTGCTGTCGCAGTTAATCTTACTCTCAACGGAAAAAAACCAAATTTTTATTTTCCGTCTGCCGGGATGAGCTGTGAGAACCACCAAAGGATTTAGACTGCTGACAGTCAGGGAAAATTTTCATGGAAGCTGTCAGAAGCAGAGGCTTATCAAAGACGAAGCGGTCAAAATAAAAGGAAGGGAAAGTACGCCACTCATGAAACGAAGAGCCTACCGCAGAAGCGCTCCATTCCATGGCTGGCAAAAAACTGAGAAAAAACGAAGGATACATATTGACAATCAAAAAAGGACCTGCTATACTAATCAATGTTCTTGACTTGGGGGTATAGCTCAGCTGGGAGAGCGCTTGACTGGCAGTCAAGAGGTCAGCGGTTCGATCCCGCTTATCTCCACCATATCAAGGAAAAGTGCATTTCCTCGCTTCTGAAAAGAAGCGAGGTTTTGTTTTTTATGCGGCAATCGTCACAACGTCCAGCCCCATGCTGAACTGCACAAAGTCGATATTGAAATCAATGTGCAGCTTATAGTCCCGGTAGACCTCCACCCACTTGATCAGGCAGCCCACGATCATTTTCTTCGCTTCCATGCTGGCCGTGTCGTACATATCAGCCCACGAAATAATATCGTCATATTGTGCGTTCAGCGAAGCGAGAACAGCCTTTCCTTCGTCGCAGGCGGCCTGGGCCGCTTCAAATTGCTCTTGAAGTTCGAGACACTTTGTCTCAGACTCGGCTACCATAGCGCCCAAAAGGTCTTTGGGAAATGCGCTTTCGCCGCGCAGGGATTTGATGACTTCACTTTTCAGCATATCAAGATCAGCGGCAGCTTTCGCATAGTCCGCCCGGATGCCTTGTAGCAGGCTTTTCCGTTCCTCCATCTTTTCACGGTACCGTATGTTGACGATCTCACTCTTCGGGACAGATTTCATGCGTTCAAAAATCTGCCGTACCAGCTTGTCAATGATACCGTCGAGAATATGAGCTGTATACCCGGTCTGCCCGTCACATTCGGTCTGCTTGCGGGTCTTGCCATAACAGATATACCGCACCCGTTTGACAGTGCGATTGGAATCTTCCTTGCAGGGGTATGCCTTGCCGTTTGTGGTGAGGTTGAGCCGCGAACCGCAATGCCCGCAAAAGACATTGCCGGACAGGAGCGAATTGCCTGCTATGTTGCGGGGAACTGTGCGCTCCGCTTCGGCAGAATTGGCGCGGGAAGTGCGGATGTGCTGAGCGGCCTCGAATAGTTCCAGGGATATGATCTGCAAGTGGGGCAGCAGTTTAGATCGGCTTTCACCGCTCCGTAGAACGCCGGTATAGGTGAGGTTGCAAATGATCCCTCGGATCGTGGCGTGGTGCCACATCTTGCCGCTCCGGGTCCGATAGCCCAGCTTATTCAGGTGGGTAGCGATCCGCTGGGCCCCGTAGCCCTCCTGGACATACTTTTCAAAGATGATCCGTACCACAGCGGCCTCTGTTTCGTTTAAGGACAGCTCAAAGAGTTCATGCTTCTTTTTATTGAACCGCCCGCTTTTCACAAGGTCATATCCATACGGAGCCATGCCGCCCTTAAAGCCGCCTTCCTCGACGAGCTGTCCGAGGGCGGTTTTTGTGCGGATCGAGGTCTTTTCGCTTTCGCCGTCAGCTTGCCAAAACCGTATGTAGTTGGTGAGTTTGTCCGTGTGATTATCAAACCGCTGCTCTCCCTCCTGGGTACTCCAGACGCGGATGCCGTTCTTGACAAACCATTCAACAACAAAGGGAGTCTCGTCCGCGATGCGCCCGATCCGGTCAAACATGAATACCAAGAAAATATCGAACTTACCCTGCTTTGCGTGTTCCTGGATGATTTGCAGCTTGTCCCGGTTTTCGGCCCGTACCTTATGGCCGGAAACGCCATCCTCCTGCTCTTCGTGAATGATCGTCCAGCCTTTTTTGTCACAGAAACGGTGACAGGCTTTCCGCTGCATAGGGATGTCGGCCTGGCTCCTATCGTTATAGTCCACCTGCTTGTCGGTGGACACTCTGTACAAACAGTAAACTCGGTTTTCCATATATTGATACCGTCCTTTCAAACTGCTCGGGGTTGAAAGGACGCTTTCAATACACAGGAGATATGCAATTTTCAAGGTACATGAGGATTACCCCCACCATTATTATCCCTCTGTTCCGAGGATATTGCAAGGATGCCTTTGAAGCCGGAGGTACTGGCAACAAAAGCAGAAAGTAAGATCTATTTTGCGTGGCTGATAGCCGTTCGGTTTCCAGCGCCGGCAAAAGTGGCGGAAACCTCGTAGCCGTCAATAGAGAAGTTGGCGCTGTGTCTTTCGTGTGGCATGAGAAACCTCCTCACAAGTGATTGGATTGGCTTCTCCTCCCATAGTCCATTGGGGAGAAATGGTGGCCCACAGGCCACATTTTGTTCTTCCGTTTGCTTTGGGACAAAGTGTCTCAAAGTTGATTGCATGAGAAAAGGGAGCGCCGCGCTGTATGCTCGACCTGTCATAAGACAGAAAGTGATTGCGTGACGCCCCCGCAGGGGATGCAGCGGCTCAGAGGGACAGCTCGTCTGCCCATGCGGATCGTGGCCGCAGGGGTGGCGCCCCTTTTGCGGCTTGGCGCTATCAGCGCCCTCCGTTGGCTCCCCGCAACAGCTCGGAGCCGCTGCTATTTAGTTGTCGAGAAGATCAGAAAAGACCTCTCATATACCAAGGACAAAAAACGTTCAAATGGAGACGGCAATCAGGGATTTTTCTTCAAATATTTTTTCATCTGTGCGATACCGCTCAGGACGGAGCGCCGTACCGCGCTCTTATCTACACCTTCGGCCCTGGTAATCTCTCGATAGCTCATGCCAAGGATAAGATGAGCGTCTACCCACGGTCCTGCGTTTCGGGCAGAGAGTTGAGGGCGTTCCACAGGCGATGGAAAAGCTCCATACGCTCCAACAGTTCCTCCGGCGTGGGCTCGCATACAGGCCGAATATTCGATCCCATCGTCGCAGTCCAGAGAGCACTGCGCCTTGTTGCGGGTAAGCTGCCGCTGGTGGGCGGCCTCTGCCTTGCGGCTGGCCCGAAGCTCCTCCGCCACGGCGTCAGATACTTCGATAAATTGATCCTCTATGTACCACGGGTAAAAATCCTTCAGATTGATGGTTGTCATTTGTAATTCCTCCGTTTCGTTTTTTAGGGATAGGTCGAAACGGAGGACAAGGCGGCCCCCGGCACCGGGGATCGCCAGCTTCGGGACACTTTGTCTCGAAGCAATATAAAAAAGCGCCCGCACAGCATGAAGCTGTACGAGCGCAGGAAACAACATATTCGCTTGATTTTCGAGTTATTTCGCAATCGTTGTTATAACATTTCTGTCCGGTGCCCGGTCTTTTTTGATGAGTCAGGTGGCCGGACAGCGAATAAAAGCACTACAAGCTTCCTTTTCTGCCTGATAAATATATTGGATATTACTTTACCATATCCCGATAGAGGAAGGTAACAATCTGACCACGGGTGCAGGTGGTATCGGGGGAGAAGGTGGTCTGGCTGGTGCCGCTGGTGACGCCGTTCTTGACGGCCCAGGCCACGGCCTGGGCGTAGTCCGCCCCGGCGGGCACGTCGGTGAAGGCGCTGCCGGAGGCCGCGGGACGCCCCGCCAGCTTCCAGAGATAGGTGACCGTGGCGCTGCGGGTGCAGGGGGTGTCGCCGTTGAAGGTATCGCCCGATACTAACCCCTTCTCCTTGGCCCACAGCGCGGCCTTGTAGAAGTAATCGCTGGAGGAAATGTCGCTAAACGAGTCGCCGGCCTTGGGCTCGGGAGAGCCCTTGGCCCGCCAGAGGAAGGTCAGGATCTGGGCCGTGGTGCAGGTCCTGTCAGGGGAGAAGGTGGTGGCGCTGGTGCCGGCGGTGATGTTATTCTCCACCGCCCAGTCCACCGCCTCGGCATAGTAGGCGCTGGCGGGAACGTCGGTGAAACCCTCCGTGGGGGTGGGGGTAGTGGGCTGGATGTCAGGGGCGGTGAGGTCGGGGACGGAAGCGCCCACGGTGTACTGGAGCGGGCCCCCCAGGATGCCGCCGGTGTGGGGAAGGGCGTATTCGACGTCTCGGTACGTGGCGTATATGGTCCCGTCCTCGCCCTGGCGATAGTCGGACAGCATGGTGACCGTCTCCCCAGCCCTCATCTTCCGTGGGGAGGCGTAGGGCTTGCCCAGCGGGAAGCTGTCCGCCACCTCCTTTACGTAGTAGGTGGAGCCCTGGCTATCCTTCACATAATCATAGTCCGCCGGGGGCGTGCTGTAGGCTGTCATGGTGGCCGGCTGGTCATAATCTCCCCAGGTCCAGTAGTTTCCCTCCCTGTCCAGGGCGTAGATCGCGTCGCTGTCCCAGACCTCCTCCACGTTGTCCAGGATAGGGGTCATATCATTGACAACGAGGGTGTAGGGGAGGGGGATGTCTGTGGGTATAGATCCCCACCATTCAAACTGCTTGCTGTCAAAGCTGCCACCGTTTCCCACGGTCCCCCAGGTGTTATTCCCCCAGCCATAGAGCTTGCCGTTTGTATCGATGGCAAAGGCGGTGCGTATCCCGTAGGTGGCGGATCTCCGATCTCCTATCACTACAGTCTTGATCTTAGAGCTGCCCTTGATGGACTGGGAGCCGGAATGGATGGTGTTGTCCGCCGTCACGTAGCCCTCCGCACTGTTGAAGCTGATGACGTTGGAGGCGATCAGCTTTGTCTTGAAGCCGGCCTCCCGCTCTCTCCGGCTGCCCTCCTCCGTCATGATGTAGGCCCCGCCGGTGTCCCAGTAATACATGTACAGCTCGCCCTGTCCGGTGAGGTAGTAAGTCCCACGGACGGAGACCACCCCTGTGACGCCGGGATAGAACTTCTCCTCATCCCCAACGCGGTAAAAGACAAAGGTCCCATCGGTCTTCAGGATGCCGATGCCGTGCTCAGTTTCGCCGATCTGGGCCACATGGTCGGCCACCCAGGTTCTCTGGAATCCCGCGGAAGGGACGTCCAGGGCGTGTTTTTCGTTCCTATACTGCCAGAGGACCCCCTGCCGGTCGATGACAAAGAAGTAGTCGATATAGGTAAAAAGGGAAGCACCCGATGAGTCGGCCTCTGTCAAGGGTTGAGAGACGTGGGCCAGGGAGGTCTCCACCCTGGAGGCTGTGGGGAGAGCCTGGGCAGCCGACGCCGGGACAGCCAACCCCAGGCAGAGGACCAGGGCCAGTGCAAGGGATAAAAGCCGTTTTTTCATGTGATTCTTCCTCTCGTTTTGATTTTGGATGGAAAAGAGCGCCCGCACAGCGGTAAGCTGCGCGGGCGCAGGACGTAACCGCTTCGCTGAAATAACAGGTTATTTTTTCAAATCCCGATACAGGAAGGTGACGATCTGCCCCCGGGTGCAGGTGGTGTCGGGAGAGAATGTGGTCTGGCTGGTGCCGCTGGTGACGCCGTTCTTGACGGCCCAGGCTACGGCTTGGGCGTAGTCCGCCCCGGCGGGCACATCGGTGAAGGCGCTGCCGGAGGCCGCGGGGCTGCCCGCCAGCTTCCAGAGATAGGAAACAGCCATAGCGCGGGTACAGGGGATATCCGCTTCAAACTCATCGACAATTCCCTGTTCAACGGCCCATGCGGCGGCCTGTGCGTAGTACTGAGTGGAGGAAACAGGCTTGCCGGGTGCGGGGGAGCCCTTGGCTCGCCAGAGGAACGTCAATATCTGGGCCTCAGTGCAGGTTGCATTGGGGGAAAAGGTGGTGGCGCTGGTGCCTGCGGTAATGTTTTCCTCGATGGCCCACATCACGGCATCAGCGTAGTAGGCATCTGCTGGGACATCGGAAAAATGGGGCGTGGTTGTTGAAGGATCTGTAATATTGGGCTTGGGGGCGGGGGTGGGGTCTGCGCCGCCGTCCTGAACGATCAGGAGATAATTCCAGAAGCAATGCCCCTGATCCTCGGAGTCCACCATGACCTCAATCATATAGGTGCCGGGCTCCTTTACAGTATCCGTCTCTATCTGTCCGGTTATATTTCCCGCCGTTTGGAAATTGTCGATAGTGACCTCGTCGGGATTTTCATAGGTCATTACATACAGTCTGCTCTTGTCGTTTGCGGAGAGCCCACGGGCGCTGAAGGTCACAGGCACCACACAGGTGAAAGCAATATCGCCCTCTTTTTTTTCCACTTTTACCACATTGGTGATTGCGATGGATTCATCCTCATAGGTGTACGGCTCCGCCGCCATTACGGGGACGGTCAGCCCCAGGCAGAGGGCCAGGGCCAGCGCAAGGGATAAAAGCCTCTTCTTCATGTGATTCTTCCTCTCCTTTTGATTTTGGATGTAAAAAAGCGCGTTCTATCCTGCCTTTGGCAGGATAGAACGCGCCTGATCCCAAACAGTATCGGTTTTAGGGCATAACCAAACTACATAGCTATCGCTATGCTTGCTTGCTTTAGCGGTGGCACAAAACTTCATGTTTGTCAAGCCCTTTTCCAAAAAGTTTATTTCATTATAACAGATAAGGCTCCGCTTGACAAGGCTTTTGGTGTATGCTCCGCATTTTTTAGGGCCGTTTCAGGCCGCGCACGAAACGGCAAGCAGGGCAAGTGTGGACACACTTGCTATTTTTGCGCCCCGTTGGGGCCGCAAAAATGCTTGTTGGGGAGCCTCCCCAAACCCGGCACTTTGGGACTCGTCGGCACAAACTTCACTCCGCTCACTTCGGGACAAAATGTCCCAAAGTGAGCCCCGTTCCGTTGCGCCTCCTCGCCCCACAAAATCTACGATTTTGCGGGGGCCCCATCGCCCAAAGTATTGTCTGCGTCACAGGCCGCTAACGCGCCTGTTCCTTATCGTCCCGCCCAACCGTCACGCCGAGCAGGTGATCCACGTTCCCCTTGACGGTGACGAGCTCCCGCATATCCCGCTGAGCCTGCCGGTACTCGGCATGGACGGCCTTTTTCTTTTCCGCCAGTTCACGGCGGGAGCGTTTCAATTCCTCCATCCGGGGCAGCTTAGCGCCGTCCAAAAGTTCATTGATAGAAGCCTTCGCCGCCCGGTAGGTATCAAGCTCCTCCTCATGCGCCGCCAGATACTTTTTGCTGTACCGGGCGGCCTTATAGCCGTCGAACACGGGCCGGGTCTTGGCGTAGTCCACCACGGCCCCCATGAGCGCGGAAGTCCTGGCCAGCCGCTCCTCCACGTCCCGGAGCTCCCCAGCCAGCGTGTGCGCCCGGTCAACTGCCTCGCCGGTTTTCTCCGCCAGCGCGTCATAGTCGGTCAGGCCGTTCTCTTGAAGAAATTGCAGGGCGGCGGCCATCTGTTTCAGATTGTAGAGCTTGGCCCAATGCTCATAGCCTGGGCCCTTACCCTGGGCCATGCGCTGCTGAATGTCAATGACAAGGTTGATCTTCTGCCGTGGAGCCGGGCCGCCGCCTGCGGGCGCAGGCCGGGCCGGGGCCTTGCGGTCAATGACGGCCTCCACATCCTCCGGGCCATACCCGGCCCCCAGCGTGGAGCTCCGCCAGCGGGCGGGCCGATCATAGCCGGGGAGCTTGAATGAGAGGACGCCGCCCCGCCCGTGAAGTATCTGAACGCCAGCGGCCTCCAGCAACGAGAGAAAGGCGGGGAGATCGGCGGGCCGCTGGGCAAGAGCGGTATCTATGGCTGCCCGTAGCTGTTCCTTTTGGGAGGGCCGACGATCCGCCCCCAGCCATTGACCGTAATGCAGAAACTTTCCCTTGCTGTGCAGCCTGGGATTTTGAATGATAGACAGGTCGTGCTCCAGACACACCCTGTCGGAGAGCCGGCGCAGAGCGCGGGCAGAACCTATAAAATCCCGGTATTTACGGGTACAATCCAGCGTTGTGGAATTGTAGTAAATGTGGACGTGGGGATGGGGCCGGTCTGCGTGGGACACCACGAAAAAAGCGTGATTGCCCTTCGTCCAGCGCATAGCCAGCTCATAACCGATCTCCAGCGCCGCCTCCGGGTCAAGCTCCCCCGGCGGGAAGGACTGGCGGATCTGATAGCACAGCACATCCGCATCCCGTTTCTGTTCCCGGCCCGTGATAGCCTTGTACTTGGCCTTGCTCAAAAGAAACTCCGCGTCGGCTGTCATGGGATCGCACTCATAGGAGCGGATCAGAGCCCCATCCAACGTCTTTTCAGGATTTTTCCCATAGTCGAAACGGTCTTGCATGGACTCCAAAATGCTTTTGCCGCCGCTGATATGATGGGCTTTCAAATAAGTTGTGGCCGTGGGCCTCACCTCCTCCATACAGAAAGGGCCGGGCGGTAGCTGCCGCCCGGCCCGTCCACTTCGGGACAAAGTGTCCCAAAGCTCCAATACTTATTTCACGCCATGATGTAGCCCCACATGGAGCCGCACAGCCCACCCAGGCCGTCCAGCAGGAGCTCCGCCAGAAGCGGCAGGCCAACGGGGGAAATGCAGAACGCCGTCACAAGGCCCCGTATGCCCCATGCGGTATCACCCTGCACGAACAGGGAGAACAGAGCGCACAGCACGAACAGGCTGCACAGGATATTCAGGATTGTGCCCGCTATCCCGTTCAGAAATGACAGCACCGCCACAGCCAGCGAGAGCGCCGCCGCAACAGGAAAAGCAAGGATTTTTAGAATGATACGCATAGAAACACCTCCCAAAAGTATTGAAAACGCAGGACTTTCCCTACCTATATTATACCTCTGCCGGGAGGGACAGACAAGGATGCCTCCGGCCTTTGCCGCTTCGGGACTCGTCGGCACAAACTTCACTCCGCTCACTTCGGGACAAAATGTCCCAAAGCTCGCCCCGTTCCGTTGCGCCTCCTCGCCCCACAAAGTCTACCGACTTTGCGGGGGCCCCATGTCCCGAAGTCGCAAAGGCCGGGGAGCGGCGTACCGCTCCCCGGCAGGTCAGAGGGCCACGATCTCGGACAGCTTTTTCAGCAGGTCGGAGAGCGGCCCCCACAGGTCAGCATAATCTTTTTGCAGGGTCTTGATGTCATTGGGGTAAATCCCGCCGTAGGTGTTGGCCTGGATTGCCACCTGATTGAGATTGTTGGAGCACCGCCTTTGCAGGGAGACAAGCTCCCGGACGGGCGAGAGGTCAACGTGGAGCACATACCCATTGAGGGCCATTTTTCGCATATAGGCCCCCATGTTGCGGACGCCCGCCTCGGCCATGCGCTCCCGGATCAGGGCTTGCTCCTCCTCGGACACCATGACGTGCAGATGGATCGGGCGGCGGCGTTTCTTTCCGTCCATACCTATCTGTTGTCCTTGTCGGGAGCTTCCCTGCCGGGGGCAGCCCGGCCCTGGTGCTTCTGGGCCAGCCTTTGGGCCTCCTTCATCTGCTCGGAAATGGGAGCAGGCTTCACCCGGCCCCGCTGACGTTTGGCAGCTATGGACACTTCCACGCTTTCCGCAGCGGCGGCCAGCTTCTCCGGGGAAACATACTCTTTCAGCACATAACAACCAAAGTCAGGATAAAACCACGTCAACCGTTTTTGATCGGGAATGTGCCGGGCTTCCTCCCATTGACCTACGGTTTGCGTCTGCTCTTCCATGATCCGCCGCAGGTCGGGATTATCACGGGAGGGACGGAGCTCGTAATCCTGCATCTCCTTATCCGCTAAAGGCTTGGTGTAGGTGAGATGGCCCCACGCCAGCCTTGTTTCATTTTCCACAGGGATGCGTTTGTCATAGTTCACGATTTCGTCTGGGGCATTGTGCGGGAGCTTTGGGAACGTGCCGATGTCCACGGGCCGCTGGGTGGAGTAATACTTATAAAGGCCGGGGGCTTCGGTTTGCACCACCTGAGCCTTATAGGGAAAATCGTGCTGATACTCGTACACACGCTTGTCAAAATCCTTTTGGGCGGCGTCCCCATCGGGGCCATAATGCCCCCACTCATAATCCCGTCTGCCATCCTCGCGCTGGGTAAACATCCATGTCACATAGGGATCAGGGGCCGTGGGACTGTGGCCCAGCGCCACGCCCCGGCCATTATCGAACAGGACAGCCCTCTCGATGACGTATCCTTGATTTTTGTCCATATACCCTCCTTTATCTGTCGCCCTTGTCGGGGCCGGAACGTTCCTGTCGGCGGTTATACGGCTGGAGTGCGGAAATGCTCCCGCCGCCCTCCGGCCTGATAAAGCTGATCCGATCCGCCACATAGATGGCGTTTTTCGTAAGCTGCCGCTGCCACGCACCCTGGGACGGGGCCCAGCGGAAACCGCCGCTTTTCAGTTCCCGGCGCTGCTCCACGGTGGGCTTTTCGTCAAAGAACAGTTGCAGCCGGTTCTCTCCCTCGTTCACCTCGGCCCTGCCGCCCGGAAACTCCCAGCCCACAAACTCGGCCCGGTTTTTCAGGTCGGAAATGCGCTGCTCTATTCGGTGAATGTTGGCGTTGTTGTTGGAGAGCAGATAGGACGGATAGGGCACCGGGTCTTTCCGCCAGTCACGGGCCATAGACGCCTGGAGCTCCCCGACAGCATCCGGGGGCAGGCCGGGGAAGCCCTCCAGCGTCTTGTGCTTGCGGTAATAGGCGTTTACAGCCTTCATATGCTCTTGATCGGCCTTCAGCCCCGCCAGCTTTGCCTCCAGTTTCTCAACGGCGTGAATATCATCGGCGCTGATCCCGCCCATACCCACAGACTTGATCTTATCCAAAAGCCCCTGAATTTCCATATACTCGCCCATGTTGCGGTCACGGGCGGCGTTCTGCTTGTGCTTTTTCTGAACGGGGAAATTAGAGCCCCCGGCAATCAGGATAGAGGGTACGCGGGCGTCAATGACGTTGGCCTCGTTCAGATTGGCGGCCAGCTTGCGGGCATAGCGGTCAACCAGCGCGTCGATCTTCTCATGGTACATGGGATCGACACGGGCCTTCTGACGCTCGGCCAGAGCATACGCCTCGTCCACCATCGCCTGATACCCCGCCGTGGCGGAGCCGGGGGCGTAGTCGGAAAAGCTGTTCATATCCTTGGCCTGCTTCGCCGCCGCCTCGTCGATTTCATAATATTTCAGAATAATACCTCCTTGCAAAGATGGGCCGCCGCTTCGGGACACTTTGTCCCAAAGCGGCGGCCTAAAATGTGGAACGTATCAGGGCAAAAACCGGGCAGGACGATAAATCATACGGCACACCCGGTTTTGCGTCTTGAAAAACCTTGTAATATCAGGGGTTTCCGGGGCCTAATTTTCCACAGTCCAGCCCCGCTTTTTCCTCATGTGCGCCCGCTTCTGCTCCCGAAGCGCCGCCTTGCGACAGGCCGGGGAACAGTACCGCTGCCGCCCATTTCGAGGGACGGGCCGCCCGCAGACCGGGCAGGGCCGGGAAGATACCGGCCCCTGGGTAAGCAGGGCGGCCTCCAGCGCCGGATCAAGGGGCAGCACCGACTCCCGGAAATAGCGGCAATAAGCCCCCGTCCAGCATTTCCCCAGCATATAACACTCACAGTCCAGCGGCAGGCAGCCATACTCCCGGTCATAGTTGGCGCACCAGCGCGTCACCAGCGCCCGGATCGCCGCCCTTTCCTCACGGGTCAATTCACGGGACTCCTCCAAAGCGTCACCTCCCACGGGGAAAGTCTTTCAGCAGTTCCCGGTAACAGGACACACAGCGGATGCCCCGCCAGTAGGGACAGCCGGAGCAGCGGGAGCCCCTGGGGGCCCCCGTCTGCTCCGGCGCTTCTTTGCTGGGCGGTTTTTTCATTTCACGCTCATAAAGGCTGGCGGTAAAATTCATTCACCGTCCCCCTCGTCCCAAGGCGGGGTATCGTCGTACCCGTCCTCAAAGCTGGGCTCCGGCCCGTCGGGGTAATCATCCTCCTCCAGATCGGCGGCCCGCTGCTGCTTGGGCCGGTAAATCTTGAAGTACCAGCCAGCCCCGCCGCCGATCACCACCACAGCCAGCGCCAGCAGGAGCGTACCCATGCCGCCGTTGCTTTTTTCCGGCTCAGGCTCCGGCTCCACATCGGGGGTGGGGGCCGGTTCCGGCTCCGGCGTGACGGCAGGGGCCGGGGCCTCCTCCTTGCCGGGCTCGGCAAGAGCCATCAGGTCGTCCACGGTAACGGTATTGAGGAAATACACGTTTTCACCGCTTTTCTGGCGGTCAATGACGAGATAGAACACAGACTCGTCCGCCGTGGTAATGGTGAAAAACTCCTTGCCCTCTTCGCCGGTGGCATTGTCCAACAGCGTGCCCTGGCCATCCGGGGTCAGGGGATTAACCGGGGTCAGGCCCTCCCGCGTCGGCTCCACCGTGGGGGCCGGGGTGGGCTCGGTAGTCTGCACCGGCTCCTTCGTCACGGTTTCCACGTCCTCCCATGCCTCGCCGCCGCTGGCGTAGGCCGGGAACGTAAAGCCGCATAAAAGAACGACGGCGCACAGCGCCGCCGTCAGATACCGCAGTTTTCTCATTCAGGCATATCCTCCTTTTCCGGGGCCTCGGACTTCGGGACACTTTGTCCCAAAGCTCCGGCCTTCATGGTCTGGAGCAGGCCGGGGAGCTCGTCAAGGGAGATATTCATGCCCCGCACGATGTCAACGATCTCTTCATTTTGCGCCTCCCGGTGCTTTTGCTCCAATTCCTTCAGCTTGGTCTGCTGGTCGCTGATCTTGGCCTTGACCTTTTCCATCTCAGCCTGGATCTTCGCGCTTTTGCTGATTGCCATAGGTTGTCAGTCCTCCTTTACGGGAGCCGCCCAAAGGCGGCGAAATGTGCTTGCCAGTAGCTGGTGTTGATATTTGCGTACTGGATGGGATCGCCACAGTGGATCATCATACCGCCTCCGACGTAGATACCCACATGGCTCATGCCGTCCGTGTCATAGGGGCCCTGGAAGAAAATCAGATCGCCGGGCTTGGCGTTGGCGCTGGAAACAGGGGTGCAGATGTGATACAGTCCTGTTGCCCCCAGCCGTCCCACGTCCCAGCCCACGCCACAGTGATTAACTACCCACGACACAAAGCCGGAGCAGTCAAAGGACGTGGCCGGGCTGGAGCCGCCCCAAACGTAGGGGTAGCCCAGATACTTTTCCGCCTCGGTTATCATGGCGGCGAACTGTTCATCCTCCAGCGCCTCCGGGGGTATGTCGTAGGTGGTGACGGGGCCGCCGTATTTGCCGATGTAGGCGGAGCCGGGGAACAGGTCGGGCCGGTTTCCCAGCGCTACCATATAAAGGGCGTACCGGGATAGCTGATCCTCGCCCATGATATACACGGGCACATGGGACAGGTTGAAGTTTTCCAGCGTGACGGTGCAGATGTAGTAGTTGTAGGGCACCTCCACGTCATAGGTGTTGCCCTCGCTGTCCGTCCGGGTTTCTGTCCGATACCGCACTTCCACCTCCACGGACTCGGTGAGGATATACTGGCGGTCAAAGAGCGTTTGCAGGTCGGCCTCCACCTCTGCCAACGTCCAGCCCTCCGGGTGGAACGCGGACAGGATAGACAGCAGCACATAGGGGTCATGCTCGATGCCGTCCAAATCAAAGTGGTACTCGTCGTAGCTGTGGGTGGCCTCGTAGCCCGCCAGCATGGATCGTAGATCCGCCTCCAGCCCCGCATAGGCGGCCTCGGCCCCCAGCAGATCGGCGTCCTCCGCCGGATAGGTGGTCGCCGCCACGCTCCCGGTCAGGCCGTTCCCGATGGCGGCGAGGGACGAGCCGCACGACTGCATGACTACCACCAGCAGAATACAGAGCAGGGCGATGAGCACGCCTGCGGGGTGGCGCTTGACGAAGCCCGCCACGGCCCGTCCGATCCTTTCTGTTGCGGTGGCGGTTGCCTCCGTTGCCTTGGCCCCCTGCTTGGCGGCCTCCCGCGCCTGCTTCTGATACCGTTTGCGCTGCTGGCGCTTGCGCCACAGCCGGGAAAGGGCGTTTTTCTTTTCCATTTCCGGGTGCTCCAGCACCGTCTGCCGGAAATGATAATCCGCTGTAGCCTTGACCGATTTGCCCTCGGCCTTTTTTACCGCCCGCGCCGGATGGGTACGGATGCGCTGCCTGGTGAAGCGCACCGCCTTCCGGCCAGCGGCCTCGGCCACGAGCTCGGAGCGGTGGGCCCCCTCGGTTCCCACATTCTCATGCTCCACCTCGTAAACCTTGCCATGCGCGAAGCCGTGAACGCTCCGCCCGGCAAAGCCCGCCGCCCGTCTGACCGGGCCGGGGGACTTGTAGGGCTTCTGCCGGGCCAGCTTGTCCCTGGCCGTGTTCAGCTTGTCGCCCCGCTTCTCCATACGGAGCCGGGATTTTCGGAGCGTGTCAGGCTCCGGGGCGGCGGGGCCGGGATCGACACCAGCTTTGTCGCCGTCAGAGGGCCGAGGGCCAGCGCCGCCGTCCCGGTGGAGCTTATCGTCGTCGGCACAAAGTCCACTCTGCTCCGTTTCCACCTTGCGGCGAAAACTCCGCCCGTTCCCTTGTGCCTCCTCTCCCCACGCAACCCGCTGCGCTGGGCTTGCGCGGGGGCCCCTTTGGGCCTGCTTGCTGTCCCGCCGAAACTTCTCACTGGACGCGCCGGGCTCCCGTGTTTCCCACTTGCTGTGCTGGCGGTACTTTGGGACTCGTCGGCACAAACTGCGCTCGGCTCCTTCGGGACAAAGTGTCCCAAAGTTGCCCCGCTCCGTTGCGCCTCCTCTCCCCACAAAGTCTGCCGACTTTGCGGGGGCCCCATTTTCCGAAGTGGCGGGCCCCGCATCGTCGGCAGGCCCCTTCGGGGGATCGTCCTTCAGAGGAAGCTCCGGCCCCGTGGGGTCATAGGCCGCCCCGGTCTGCTCCGGCATGGGTGGATCGGTGGGCGGCCCCGGATCAAGGGGAGCAACAGGCTCCGCCTCCGGGGGCCGCTGCTCCCGGCTCATGCGGGCCGCCGCCTTTTTCCACGACTGGCTCCGGCCCCTGGCCTTGACCTCTTCCTTGCCCTTGGCCTCAAACCGCAGGGCGGGATCGGCCTTGTCCTGACGGGGGCCGCGCCCCGGTTCCTCACGCTCCGGCGTCATTTTTCAAGTCCTCCGGGCGGGTGGTGAGCAGGTCGTAAATCTCGCCCTTGGGAAAACGGTCAACGAATGGGATCGTCACCGCGCCGTAGAACAGCAGGCCCTCGCCGGAATTGCTGTGGGTAATATAGGAAAGCTGGTGTTCGCTGATCCCCAGCTTTTGAGCAAGGATGGCCCGGTCGCTTTGGGCCTGGGACAGCAGGATCAGAAAATCCGTGTTGTCCAGAATGGCCTCAATCTCCCGGCTGGCAAGCAGGTCTTTCACATTCTGCGTCAGGGCCGAGGGGACGCAGCCCTTTTTGCGGAGCATTTTCCACACGGCCACAAAGTAGCTGGCGGTCAGCGCGTCCCGCAGGAGAATGTGAAACTCGTCAAAGTAGCACCATGTAGAGATACCCGCCTCAAAGTTCGTGTTGACCGTGGCCGACACAAACTCATTGGTAACGTGCATCGCGATCTTGCGGAGATTTTCACCCATGCCCTTCAGGACGATGCACACCACACGGGCGTTGAGGTTGACGTTGGTATGGAAATTGAACAGGTTAAGGGAGCCGGTGCAGTAGAGCTCCAGCGCCGTTGCCACCCGCAGGGCCTCCGGCTCCGGCTGTTTCAGAAGCTCCTCGTACAAATCTTGAAGCAGGGGCATCTTTCCGTCCCCGATCCCCAGCGTGAGCTCCCGGTAGACCTGCCGCACACAGCGGTCAATCACCGTTTTCTCAATGGGCTGCAAGCCGTCCTTACCGCCCACCACAAGCTCACACAGGGACAAGAGGAAGTCCGCCTTCATGGAAAGCGGGCTCTCGCCGCCGTCCAGGTCAAGCTGGATGTCCATAGGATTGATATGATGTGGGCTGTCCGGGGCGATCTCGATGACCTGCCCGCCCAGCCGCCGCACCAGCGGGGCATATTCCCCCATAGGGTCTACCACAATGATCCGATCCTGGGTCGCCAGAAATACGTTAATCAGTTCCCGCTTGGCGGCGAAGCTCTTGCCTGAGCCGGTGGAGCCGAGGTAAAGGCCGTTGGCCGATTTCAGCTTTTTCCTGTCCGCCATAATGATATTGTGGGAAAGAGCGTTGGCCCCGTAGTAGAGGGCTTGACCGCCCATGCGGAGCTCCCTCGTGATAAAGGGCACAAAGATCGCCGTGCTGCTGGTGGTCATGCCCCGCTGGATCTCCACCTCGTTGTACCCCAGTGCCAGCGAGGACACATACGCCTGTTCCTGCTGCCAGTCCAGCCGTTTCAGGGCGCAGTTGTATTTCTGCGCGATGCCGGACACGGTGAACACGTCGTTTTCCAACCGCTCCAGCGTGGGGGCCAGATCGATGACCGTGAACGTCAGCAGGAGCATCCGCTCGTTGCGGGATTGCAGGTCGGCCAGCAGGTCGGCGGCGTCCTTGGAGAATGTGATCAGGTCGGGCGGGAGGATGTCGGGGTCGTACCCGGCCCGCATCGCCTTTTTCTGCTCCTCCACCTTCATGCGGTCAATGTCAGATACCTTGCCCTTGATGGTCTTGATGGCCTTGGTCTGATCCACCGTCTGAATGTGCATGGTGACGGTGAGCTCCATATCCAATTCCAAAATCTCACGCAGCAGCCGGTCAGAGAGCTCCGACGCCATGATCTGCAAATAGGACGCCGCACCCCAATACCGGCCTACCCGGAACGTCCGGGGACGGGAGAAGTCGAAGCCCCCAAAGGGGGCCACCGCCTCCTTGGTGCCCTGGCCGGTCTTTACCACGTCGGCCCATGAGAAATGAAACGCCTCCCGCTGGGGGCCGGGGTGGGTCTGGCCGTGGAGCACCGCCAGACGCTCCCGCCCGTCCAGGGGCTGGGCCTGTACCCCCAGCCGCTTGAAGTTTCCCAGCACATCGGCCTCCACGCGCTCCAGCCGGGGCCGGGCCGTGGCGAGATCGTCCGCCGGAACGCCAAAGGTGATGTACTTAGCCCGGTCAATCCCGTTGTTGCTTTTGGCTACCTGGCCTTTCAGCATCCCGGTAAACTCCCCGCGGATGCTGTCAAACTCGTCATGGGCCGGGGGAATGTTGATCTCATACCGCCCGCTGGAGTGGGAACGGCGGTTGATAAAGGAAAGCTGGAACGGGATCGAAGCGTCAAAATAGTTGAGGAACGCGCTCCAGCCGTTGAAGATAGCGGACTGATCCTCGGTGGACGCCACGGAATAGTTGATGTCCTCATAGGCCAGCGTCTTGGTGAACAGGCCGCCGGGGAGCTGGCACACGCCGTCCTTCAGCATCCGCACATAGGGGATCGTCTGCTGGGCCGAGAGCGTACCCCGGCCCCGGCTGGATCGGTCAGCCCTTCCGGGGCGCTGCTTTACGCTTTTTGTTTTTTGCAATAGGCTCCTCCTTCCTCGCAAATGGGGCATAGATATTTTCCGTCCGATAGGGCCGCCTGCCGGGACGCAGGTACTTGGCCCGGACAATGTTTCGCACTACCTTCTCCAGTGGCAGGCCGTCCCGCTCATACATCGCCAGCAGAAAGGCTGGTAGCATGACGGCCAGCATGAGGAACAGCGCCGCCGTGTTGCCGAGGGCCCCTCTGGTGAACAGGTACAGAGGGATGCCCACCGCCGCCGCGCCGCCGAAACAAATCAACTGCCGCTTCGTCAGGTTGAACGCCAGCTTGGTCTTGATTTTGGAGAGGTCGTTGGGGACGTTTACATAGGCCACTTTTCAGCCTCCTTTTCAGGAATATGACTTTGGGACAAAATGTCCCGAAGTCCCATCGTGGGCTCCACCTCGTTTCCCCACACGTCCCAGCCGGGCGGGGTCTGCCGGGCAAAGAGCTCCACACGGGGCACGTCCCCTATGAGGGCCACGATCTTGTCACGGGCCTCGTCCGGCTTTTTGCTGTGGGCCTCGATGGGTGAAATGATGAATTGGTGGATGTTGGCGGCCTGCCGCCTGGGGTGGCCCCGTGTCGCCAGCAGGCACACCTCCGCGTTACCCCGCGTCCAGAAGCCCAGCCCATAAAACCAGCTATCCGCCTTCCGGTTCTTTTTCAGCCAGAGGAACGCCACGCTTTTGTAGGTAAAGCCCCAGGCCCGGATCAGCCGCAGGGCCTCCGGGAGTTGGGGGAACGTGGCCCACAAAAAAAGCACGCTGTCCGGGGCCGCAAGCTCGGCCACCGGGAGCGCGCACAATTCCTCAATGCTCATGGTGGGATAGTGTTTTTCCGCTGCCCCCTGCAAGCCCTTTTGGGAATACCGCCACGGGGGATCTGCGTAAATCACCGCGTATTTTCCGATAATGTCACTCTCCTTTGCATAAGAAAAAGCCGTCTGCATTTCTGCAAACGGCTTCATAGCGTTATTTTTGATGATTTGTTGACCTCAACAAATCATTCGTCCAGCATGAGATTTTTGCGATCCTCCTTCAGCTTTTTAATTGGTTTCGTCATCCTGAAGTTTGTCAAATAGGATGCGCAGATAGTCACGGCGGCCATACAGAACACGATCCACATAGATGTCACTGCCATATACCCGATAAAAGGTGAGGTAGCTCCCAGTCACAAGAAAGCGGTAATCGCTGTCCACATCGGCAATCGAGGACAGGGGAGCACCGATCTCTGCGAAATCCGCAAGCCGATCCACATCATCCATAATGCGGTTGACCGTGCGTTCCGCTGAGGAAGTGTTTTGAAGCTCAGAGGAAATATAATCCCATATCTCATCCAAATCCCGGCGAGACTCTTTCGTATAATGGATCTTATACTTCATTCGCTCTTGCGCGGAAATGCGCCCTCATGTCCTCCGGGGTCAGCCAGCCTTCGGTTTCGCCGGACTTCCGCCCCTTGGCAAGCTCATTCATCAGTCGGATGGTTGCCTGGGTTTTCTCATAGTCCTGTATATCCACAATAGCGTATCTGCCGCGCCCGTTCTTCGTTAAAAAGACAGGAGCGCCCACAGCCACATCATGCAGCACCTCGCTGTAATTGCGCAGATCGGAGATCGGTTTAATATTCGGCATCGTATTCAGCCCCTTTCTGCTTATAGTATATCCCAATCTGCTGTAAAATTCAACGGCTAATTTGCTGCAATAAATCACACACCTTTTCCGCCTTCGGCCACAGCCTCCCGCGCCTTTGCGATTCGCTCCCGCGCGGGGGCATAGATAGCCGGGGCGGTTTCAAAACAGATGAAGCGGCGGCCCGTGTTCAGCGCAGCCACCGCCGTTGTGCCGCTCCCCGCGCAGATGTCCGCCACCACCTGCCCCTCGTCGGTGTAGGTACGGATAAGATACTCGCACAGGGCCACCGGCTTTTGGGTAGGGTGAACGGTATGGGCCACCGTGGGAAACGTCAGCACGTTGCCGGGATAGCACCGCCCGTCCTTGGACTCCGCCGCTGTCCGTTCAAACTTCCCGTAGTTGGGGCTCTGGCCGCTTTTGGGGTATGTCCGCTTATAGGGCTCGCCCTGTTCAAACTGCGGATTGTACCTGGGCAGCTTTTGATAGAACACCAAAATATTCTCCGTCTTTTTCAGCGGCGCACGGTTTGCGTTGAGAAAGCCTGTTGCCCGCGCCTTGTGCCATATCCACTCATAGCGGAGCATGGGGAGGTTGGACGCGCCCAGCACCTTGTCATAGGGGCATTGGGCGAAGAACAGGGCCGCGCCGTCTGGCTTCACCGCCCAGCGCACCGCCTCCCATAGCTCCGGGAGCGGCAGGGGCACATCCCAATAATTCCGGGTGGTGCCGTAGGGCGGATCAGTCAGAAGCATATCCACCGAATGACGGGGCAGGGCCAGCAGGCCCTTGATCCCGTCCATAAGATACAGGTTGTTCACCTCCAGCTTCGGGACACTTTGTCCCAAAGCAGATTTTTCTGCAATCAATACATTCCTCCTTCCAAAAGTAAGCTCTTGGCCGCCCATATCAGTGGGCTCCAAAGATACTCTTTGCGATGCCGCCCGTCTTGAACAGCATGAATGTAAGTAAGACCGTATATCCCACGGTGCCCCAAATGGCCCCGATGGGGTCTCCGCTGGCGGCGATACCCTGAATGAGCACCGCGTAGATCGCCACGCAGACGAGGATCAAAAGCCCCTGGAAGCCCACGGCGAACAGGGACTTCAGATAGTTTTGGCCCGTGGAGCCAAGCTCCCGGTTGGAGAGGGTCGCCACGGGGATGGGGGCAAGACTGGTGAGCATATAGATCTCCAGCATACGGCCATAGGCGATCACAAATATAACGATGCCGAGTATCTTCATCGTCAGGCCCACCACAAGGGACTGCATGAACAGCCCCAGCAGGGGGCCGATGTCCATACCCTCCAATGTCGTTTCCAGCGTTGCCAGCATATCCGGGGTAATGTCGGTGGAGCCCTGGATCAGCCCCGCCGCGTTGTTGATCACGCTCTGCGACACATCGAACACCGCCATAACGATATTGAACGTATTGGAGAGGATCAGGATCGCCGCCCCGGTCTTAAACATCCACTTGAAGAAAATCCAGTAATCTATGTCCAGTACGTTTTGTCAAGTAGGTTTTTCAAATAAATGCAAAAACAGGCCACAGTGAATCGTCACTGTGGCCTGTTGGGTGGAGTTATTCAGTTATGCGGCTCTGACCAAGTACAACATCTGGTTTTTCAAGTCAACACGGTCAACATCAAAGCCAGCGTTATAGATCACATTGGAAATCGGGCGGTTATCGCCAGGATACCAGTAGGAGTAGAATTTGAACGCCGATTTGCACAGGGGCTTTCCAATCAGCTTCTCAACCTCTGTAAAAGCCAAGGATACGCTGTCTGCCGTCTGCTGGGAAAGGTACTCGCCCAGCGGGGCAAAGCTGGTATTGGCCGCTACATACCGCTCCTTGGGGGCCTCTGCGATAGGGGGCTGTTCAACGTCCGGCGCGGCGGGCAGTTCTACCAGCCCGATGAAGTTGAAATACACATCGACACGCTGCTTACGCTTATACCGGCCAATACTCTCGCGCTCATGGACAACAACCTTTTCCACAAACTCATTGAGCATGGGAGTAGTCAGTTCGTCAAAGCTGGTGTAGCGGTCAACCAGGGCCATAAACTTGTCCACCCTGCCGCTCTGCTCCTGCATCGTTTCCATCTCTGCGGCCAGCCGCTTTAACTCGCCCTCTAACTGCTCCTGCTCCGCTTCATACTGCTGGGACAATTTCAAGAACCGCTTGTCCGTCAGCTTGCCAGCAACGTGATCCTCATAGGTGCGCTGAATCAGCACGTCCAATTCATCATACCGCCGCTGGCTGTCCGTCAGGGCTTTCCGGCTCTCCTTCATCTGCTGTGCCTGACGGTCGGAGGTTGTATCCATCACCAGACGTTCAAAGGCTTCTCGGTTGGCCTTGGCGTACTCTGAAATGGAGCGCAGCGCCGACAGAATCAGGTCCCGTACAACCTCGGTTCGGATAAAGTGCATCGTGCAATCGCTGGTATGCTTACGGTAGCTGGAACAGGCATAGGAATCCTTGAAATGGCCCTTGCCGTTGTCCCCACGCTCGTTATACAGTCTCGCGCCGCAGTCGGCACAGTAAAGAAGTCCGGTCAGCGGATTGGCCTCGCCTAAACTGGTAGGGCGGCGTCCGGTCTTGCGTAGCTTCTGCGCCGTCTGAAAGGTTTCCTCGTCAATGATCGGCTCCTGGGTGTTCTCGAAGATCACCCAGCTATCTTTCGGCGTGAGATGCCGCCGCTTATCCCGGAAACTGGTCTTTTCCGTCTTGAAATTGACGGTATGGCCCATGTACTCCATGCGGTTGAGAATGTAGGAAACGGTAGTCCCCCACCAGCGGCAGGGGTCGGCAAAATCGCTGTTGCGCCGGTTCCCTGCGCCATGCTCCGCAAGGTAGGCGGACGGGCTGAGAATATGTTCCTTTTCCAGAATTGCGGCAATTTCATAGGGGCCTTTGCCGTTGATGGTCATACGGAAGATACGGCGGACGACCTCGGCGGCTTCATCATCAATCAGCCACTTTTCCGGGTTGTCAGGGTCCTTCTTGTAACCGTAGAGTGGATGGACGGCGGTGTGCTTTCCTGCCATACCCTGGGCGCGTTTGATGGCTCGAACCTTCTTGCTGGTGTCTCTGGCGAACCACTCGTTCATGATATTCAAAAAAGGGGTAAAATCCGTTTCCTGCTGGTTCTCGCTGTCAATGCCGTTGTTGACGGCGATGAAGCGGACACCCTTCTGAGGGAAGAAAATTTCTGTATAAAATCCTACCTTCAGATAGTCGCGGCCCAGCCGTGACATATCCTTGACGATGACGGTTCCAATCTTCCCCTCTTCGATTTCCGACAGCATTTGCTGGAACGCTGGGCGCTGGAAATTCGTTCCAGAAAATCCATCGTCAACGAAAAAACGGGGGTTACGGAAACCATGGTCAGCAGCATACTTGGAAAGCAGTTCCTTTTGGTGAATGATCGAGTTACTATCGCCTTGGAGTTCATCGTCGCGCGACAATCTTGTGTAGATCGCGGTGTCTTTTTCTGGCTGTCTTGTCATAGCACATTCCCTTTCAAGACAGCCAGCTCATTTGCGGCAACTCCAATATATCACAAATTCTGCGTGATGCCAACTGCTTTTTCAAACTTTTACTGGCTATCCGCAATTTGATTCTTGATAAGACGGCAGATTTTATCATTCATGCTCTCCTTGCTCTGCTCACTAAAGCAGATATGCACCTCATAGGTGGTCTGGCCGATGCGCTTCTCCAAGGTTCGGTGGGGGCGTTTGGTCTGCTGAGTGCTGGGTCGGGTCGTTTGCGTTTTTGCCATAGGCGGCTCCTTTCAATCCATTAAATTTTTCAGTCGTGCCAGCTTGTCCTGCGCCGTGATTTTCCGAAAGTTCTCGCCGGAGAACCGAATGGGGGCGCACATTTCAAGCAGACGGTCATAGATACGAGCATGGGCGGTGTCCAGAGGATGTTGCAAATCATGGAGCGGTATGTTGGTGGTGACGATCAGCGGCTTGCGGCTCCGATAGCGGCTGTCAATCACGTTGTAGACCTGCTCTAAACCGTACTCGGTGCCGCGCTCCATGCCAAAATCGTCGATGATAAGTAGCATGGCGCGGCAAAGCTGGGCTATGTAGTCGTTGCGGCCCTCAAAGCTGGCGGTCAAATCGTTCAGTATCAACGCAAAGTTTGTCATGCGGACGGCGATCTCCTGCTCCATCAGCGCGTTTGCGACACATCCCGCAAAGTAGCTTTTCCCGGTGCCGACACCACCCCACAGCAGATAACCGATGTTCTCCGCCAGCATGGTGTCCCAATGCTCGACATAGAAGTGGGCGTGTTTCATCTGCGGACACCTGCCGTTGTCGTTGGCAAATGTCCACTCCCGCATAGCGGGGTCGGTGAAGCCCCGGCGCTTCAACTCCGCCACGGCATGGCGGTGGCGCTGGGCCTCCTGCTCCGCCGCTTCGCGGTCAAGGCGTTCCTGCTCACACCGGCAGGGACAGGGGAGCAGCCGCCCCTCCATGGGCGGCGTTTCCATGCGAAACTGCTTGGGGGTACGGCACTTCCCGCAGTACAACAGGCCGTCCTCTCCCATGTAGTCGCCCTGCTCCACCTGGGGCGCGGACAATCGCTTGACAATATTCTCAAAATCGTTCATAGGCTCTCACCCTCCATGTAGGAATAATCTGGTATGCCGCCTTTGCGCCGATCCTCCGCTGCCCAGCGGCGAATGGTGGCGGCGTGGTTCTTGTAGGTTTTGCCTGTGGAGGCCATGTACTCGGACAGCCTTTCAACGTACTGCTGCCAGAGGTTGGGCAACTCCGCCTGCAGTTCGGACAGTTCCGTATCCGTCAGTAAAACATTTTGATAGCGTCCCCTCGCGCGCGTGCGCGCACTCACTCCTTTTAGGTGATTCTTATTAGGATTACTCGTAAGGTTATTAGTGGACAATTTTCTGTCCATCTCAAGGACAGTTTTTTGTCCATCAGAAGGACAATTTTCTTTCCCTCTGACAGACAATTTTTTATCCGTCAGACGGACAATATCTTGTCCATCAGGTATCTTCACATAGATACGGTTTGGGAGAGACTGGCCGCGCCGCTGGCGCTCGATCAGGCCCGCCGCCTCCAACTCGTTCAGAGCGTTTTTGACGGTCATGGGGCTGCGGTCGATAGCATTAGCGATCTCAACGATGGGGAAAACAATGTAAATCTGGTTACTATTGTCAGCCCAGCCGTTGGCCTGGGAGAGCTGCGCCCTGTCCAGCAGAACGGCATAGACCATTTTGGTAGCTTGCGCTAAATCCGCCCCCAGCAGAAACCGTGGAAAAGGTAAATAGGGCGGCAGCTTGGTATCATTCGTCATGTAATCAGCAATCGTGTTCACCTCCTACGCCGCCCTTGCGGGCTGTCTGAGGGCCGTTTAAGGTGCTGGATGTAAAAAGTATCACGGCCCCTTTGAGCCGCCTTCGGAAAGCCTTGATTTACAAGGACTTTTTTGCCCCTAAATGCGTAGAATCGTAGTAGCGTTTCCGCTGGCGCTCTGCTTCTTTCTTCCGACGAGCCGCAGCAGCACAGGCGGGGCAGTATTTCGCCCGATTGGATTTTGGTACATAGTAGCCGCCGCAAATGGCACAAGGCTTCATACGGTCACGGTGGAGCAGGGCGGCGCACAGGCCAGCGTCCAGCGGCAGGACGGCAGCGCGGAACCACTTGCAGATCAGCGAGTAGGTGATGCTCTGCGGACAGACACATTCCTCGCCATCGTCCAGCAGGAGACAGTTCCCGCAATCATAGTTGCAGCAGCTATGTACCAACCTCCGGGCCGTCCAGTACTGCTGGTAGGTCATGTGAGGGATCACGGCTTGTCCTCCACGGTGGGCAGCTTGACATAGACGTGATAGGGAGCGTTCCGGGCAATCAGCTTCTTTTCCACCAGTCCGGCATCTTCCAACTCCCGCAGGGATTGGGCCACGGTGGTGGGGGTGCGGTCGATGACCTCCGCGATAGTCTTGTTGAAGAACGCCAGATAGCGCCGCCCCTGCTCGTCAGTGTGAATGTCGGCCTCGGAGTTCAGCGCCATATCCAGCAGGATGACATAGACCTCCTTGGCGGTGAAGCGAACATCTGCCGCCAGCAGGGAGCGGGGGAAGGCCAGGGACAGCGGCATTGTTGTACTGCTGGTGATGTAATCAGTTTTCATTGTCGTTTTCTCCTTCGTGTCGGATTGCGTTTACTTCCTGGAAAAATTCTTTGATTGCGTTTGTGACGGCATAGGCGCTGTCGCTCAACTCGTCAAATTGGAAAGTTGTCAATCCAGCAAAAATGTCCATCTGATTGTAAAGGGATTCTATGCCGGAAGTATAGCGGCGGCAGATGGCCTTAAACTCGGTCAAGGCGGCTTCACCGTCCATCATCGTCTGCTTCTTCTGCGGTGGCGGTGCTGCCGCCAGCACAGCGGCGGCCTCTTCCTGCTGGTCAGGGGGAAGTCTGGAAATTTTCAGAGCATCACCCTTGGTAATCTTTTTGTCAGTATCACGAATGATTTTCTTGGCCTCCGGGGTCAGGTCACGCGCCGTCTGGACAAGCCGCGCAACGCTCCGCTTGCTCATGTTCAATTTCTCGGATGTATCCTCGTTAAAAGATTTCGTTTCTAAAGATGCCAAATTGACATCTTTAGCGGTCTGCCCGTTCCTCATGCCGTGGCGGGTTTCCGGATGGAGCGTTTCATAAATCTCTTTGCGGCGTAAAAGCTGTTCACCCAATTCGTACCGGGACAGTCTGGCGCGGACAATGTTCTCGTCAATCTCGGCCAGCTCTGCTTGTATCCCTTCGGCGTCGCTGACAGTACACTCGATTTTCGTCCAGCCCAGCAGCTTTGCCGCTTCTACACGGTGCAGGCCAGCAATCAAGGTGTTATCCTGGGTGACAGTGATAGGATTCATCAGACCCACGGCCTTGATGCTCTTGACCAGTTCTTCCACATTCTGCTGGTCGGTAGACCGCCGCCCGGAATTGATTTTGATGTTGCTGATTTTAATTTTCATGGCAGCAGCCCTCAATGCGAAAACAGGGTGATGATGCGATTCAGCTTTTCCCGGTCGGGGCCGTCCAAGCGCTCCCCCAGCCTACGGAGGAACGTAATCTCGTCCGAGTTCAGCGAACGGCGGTCCAGATGAAACCACTCCGCCACCCGGATACCGCCGTGACCACCCTGTACCGTTTCAACCGGATAGGAGCAGGAAATGATCGTAATATCCCGGCAGATCGTTTCCCTGCTGACATGAAATTCATGCGCCAGATTCCCGGCTGTGTCATGCCGCCGGAGACACAAAACTTCCAAGATTTTCTGGCGGCGTTCCCACGGGTTCATATCCATTTTCGTAACCTCCTGATGGTAAAAATTGATGTATTATCGCTCTTCTTCCTTCTGCTGGTGTTGCCCCTCACGGGCCAGACGGTCAGCAACCTTGCGCAGATTTTCCACCGCTTTGATTTCGTCACGCATGGCCCGCATTTTCTGATAATCCATATCTTTCTGAGCGGTCAGCTTTGCGGCTTCGCCCCTCCACGCTTTGGGCGTGATCGCCTCGCCGGATGCTTTCAAATCTTTCAGAAATTGAGCGGCAGTATCAAAGGCCGCTAACTCCGCTCTATGCTCCTGCTGGTACTTCTCCCGCTTGCTGGGTTTCACCTTGTCCAACTTCTGGCGGATGGGCTTGTACTTGTCGTACTGCGCTGCCATTTCCAGACGTTCATTCAGAACAGCGATACGGCGCTCTGCGCTCACGATTTTGCCCCGGAGGTCGTAGTAATCGCTGTTCATGGCAGAGACTTTTTCGTAAAGTTCCTGCATGGAATTGATGCCGTTGGTTTGCAAAAAGGCGAGCAGCTTCGCATTCTCTTGGAGGGCCTTGATTTTGCCGGAACGGGACCGGGCTTTGTTGGTGTTGACCTGTGCCTGGGCTTCGTAAAGCCGCGCCATGAGACTGCCGCCGTCCTGGAGCGGCTCAACCTCCGACTGCTCCTTTGACCAGTTGTAAATCCGGGTGATGCGGGCCTTGATCTCCTTCAGCAGTTTGTTATCTTCGGTGATCTGGCGGTTGATGTCGCCTTTCTCTGTGCGGATACCCTTCCGCTCCATCTGGCTGGCGGCGACGCCCATGTGGATGGTAGGGATTTTTTCAACACCCTGCCGCTTGTAACTGCGGTGGTCAATGCGCTCCGGTCTGCCAGCGGCCTCTAACGCACGATTGGCGTAAGCGGCCCATGCCGCCCGCCATTTCTCGGCGTTCCCCCGCTTGTTCCAGTCGGTGGTATCCTCCCGGTGATTTTTCCAGCCACCCCTGCCGTCCGGGATGCGGTTGCCCTGGCTGTCCAAGTCGTAAACCTTGTGGCACTTCGGCCCCCATTTTCCATCCGGCTTTAGCGGCCTGATTGTCAGCAGGATATGAGCGTGAGGATTGCCGTCACCCTTGTCATGGAGCGCAAAATCGGCGCACATCCCCTCCGCTACAAAGTTGTCTTTGATAAAGGAGCGGACAAGTGCCAACTGCTCCGCTCTGGACAGTTCCACGGGTAGGGCAACTTCGATTTCGCGGGCAAGCTGGGCGTCGCTGGATTTCTCGGAAAACTCGACGCTGTTCCAGAGCGTTGCCCGGTCTGAAAACTCCGGCGGGGCGTGGGCGGGCAGCATGATTTCCGCATGAACGACACCGGGCTTATGCGTGTAATCGTGGGTCTTTCCGTCCCATTCGTTTACCAGCTTCTCGCCGCTCCGGTAGGCGGCAGCGGCAACAGCCGAACGGCCCACACTCCGCTTTATGATTTGAATGGGACAGTGAAAGATTGCTATGTGATCGTCCTCCTTTCATCAGGGGGATATAGGCCAGCAGGAACGGAACAGACGCAGAGCGGATGTTTCGTTTTTACTGGCACGCAAGGGGTTTGGGGAAGGCACTTCCCCATCGCGTCCGCAGGACGCAACGGCCCCCGGCAGGGCGCACGACACCGGAACGGTGTATAAGTGCGCCATTCTCCGAATGGACTTATCCCTCGTCCCTCGTTTCCTGTACTTTTGGGGTTATCTCCGCCGCTCCCGGCAGACGGGAAAGGGCGATTAGGAATGCTTTGACAGCTTCGTTTTCCATGCTGACGGTGAAGGGGAAAACACCCTCCACAGCCAAGCCGCGCAGAATCAGGCGGTGGTTCCGGGCGGTACGCTCCGCGTCCCTCTGCTTGTTCAGTAAAATCTTTACTTGGTTTTCATACTGGGCCGCTTTCTTTTGAGCCTTGGCGCGTTCTTCCAACAGCACCGCTTTTTTGTCCATAGACATCCTCCTTATAAATGCGAGAGGGACGAGCAGCCGAAGCTGCTTGTCCCTCTCCGTGATGGAGCGCATTGCCCCTCACCTTATAGCCCACTTAGGGGATCAATCGTCAAGGTAGTTCTTGAAAAATTTCAAAAACTTTTTGCGGACAGCTTCGATGCTCAACTGTACGGCCTGTTTTGAACATCCGCACAGCATTGCGACTTCCGCATAGCTGAGATCGTACAGAGCATGGAGCAGAAACCGCTCCCGCTGCGTATCGGTGCAGACGGCCAGCACAGCCATGATCTCATCCAGCGTTTCCCACTGGCAGACCAGTTCCTCTGGGGTGGCGCAATAGGGCAGACGGCCCTCGGTGGCGATTATGTATTCGTCGCATTCCCGGCCATCCCAATAACGCTGCCGTTCCCGGTAAAGTTTCCGGTTGTCTCGCTTGCCCTGTTCCCAAAACTCTCCAACCTCGGTGGAGACTTCAACGGACACCATACGTCCGTCGATCTTGATGGTAATTTCCATCTCACATTGTCCTCTCGTTCAGATTTTTTGCTGAGGGTCTGAACGAGGGGGCGGTGAGCGGCACCGGGGAAAACGACTGGACTTATTATGCAGGATGAACCGCAGTTCACCATCAGAAGTATGGTCACCCTTTACCGGGCATAGAAACTCGAATATTCCATACTGATAGGCTTATTGCGGCTCAAATCGAAGCTCCTTCCATCAGTTTAGTGAATTGAGATACATATAGAAGTCGAATTGTGGTGAATTCAATCGAAAGGTCATGTATTGTAGAATGTCCTTGAGGTGAATTACAATGGATTTTGTCCGTATTTTGGGTGACACTGTAAAAAAGGCCCGCAAGCGGCTTGGCCTTACCCAACAAAAAGCTGCCGAAGTTTCCTCCATTGATTCGCGCACTATTCTGAACATTGAGAACTATCGCGGAAATCCCAAAATGGAAGTCCTCTTTCCGCTGGTTCGCGGGCTTCAGATAGATGCGCGAGAAATCTTCTATCCGGAATTGGAGCAGGAAAGCCCGTCTATCAGCCAGCTCCGCATCATGATTGGAGACTGTACCGAGCAGGAGGCCGCTGCCCTGATTCCGGTCGTTCAATCTTTCTTGTCGGCAGTCAGATCAAGGGATGCCGTTGAGATTCATTAGGCCCCCAAATAAAGCGAGAGCCTGCATCCTCACATCAGTAGGAAGCAGGCTCTGCGCTTTAAGCGCCCGGCTCGTCGCTCAATACCATTTTCAGTTGTGCTACGGTCACTCGAATTTCCTTTTTGCACTTGGGACAGTACAGCGGGAATTTCACCAGAACGGTATCGGCGTACACCTTGGTTCTCGTTTTACTGCCGCAGATTGGGCAGCAAATCCAGTGAGAAGTGTTTTCCTTGTTGTTCACCTCAATCACACTTTCTAATTCTAACTACAGTCATGGCTCTGCATCCGGCGTCTGGCTCTTTAAGACCATAGCTATCTCTTATGCGTACACGCTCGAAATGTTATTGTCCTTGGGTGGATGCGGAAATTCTGGCTTCTGCTATTCTCAACTCTTTGTGGAGACGGATTGCCATAAGTGCGGTAATGATTGCTGAAAGGACATCTGCAATCGGCTGCGCGTAAAGAACACCGCTCAGTCCCCAAATTGACGGGAGTATCAGGATAACCGGGACAAAGCAAATTCCCTGGCGGCAGGCACCGAGGATACACCCTTCAGCAGCTTTACCCATCACAAGAAACAGAAATGAATAGACCGTGTAGAAGCCAAACAGGATAAAGGAAATACCGTTTGCCCTTAGAGCAATAGCGCCGATGCGTACCATCTCTATATCATTTTTTGTGAACATGGATACAATCGGCGTGGAGAATATGGCGGCAATCAGGCCAAACAGCAGACAAAATCCCGTAGACCAAAGAACAGAAATTTTAATAGCCTCCCGCAGCCGGTCAAACTTTCTGGCACCATAGCTGAATCCGGCAATCGGTTGAAATCCTTTCAAAAAGCCAAAAACAATCAGGGTTCCCATGGACATAATCTTGGTAACCGGACCCATTGCGGCAAGCGCGGAGCCGCCATATTCTTTTGCGGCATTATTTATCATTCCAATCGAAAGACTGGTCAATACCTGGAAAAGCAGAGTGGGGATTCCTATTTTCAAAATCTCCGACATAATATCCTTGCTGAAGCAGCATTCCTTAATGCTGAAAGTAAAAACGCTCTTTCTCCGAAGGATATAGGAGAGATACACCAACGTGGAAACGATTTGCGAAATAGCTGTGGCGATGGCCGCGCCTGCTACTCCAAAATCAAGCGCATAGATGAAGATCGGGTCCAATACCACATTGAGAATCGCACCTGCCATCAGCGCACACATGGCGGTTTTTGCGGAACCCTCGCTGGATACAATGTTATTCATCGTAACATTGAATACGTTGAAAATCGAAAACACGATATAGATGCGGGTGTAGACCAAGGCATAGGGCATAACGCTGTCAATTGCGCCGATCCGTTTTAAGATTGGCTGTAGAAAAATGACAGAGCAGAGAATCGCAATGGCCCCAATCGTCACGCTGCTGTATATTGCCGTGCTTGCTACCTTATTCGCCGTATCTCTGTCACCACGTCCAAGCAATCTGGAAAGGTAGGCGGCAGCGCCATTTCCGAACAGCAGCCCCAGACCCACGACAATCTGTCCAAGGGGAAAAGCCACCGTGACAGCACCCATTTGGTCAGTTCCTAATCCGCCCACAAAGTAGGTGTCAGCCAAATTGTAGAGGGCGTTAATCAGCATACCGACCATCGTTGGGATGCCCAGGGACAGGAGAGCTTTGGGGACGGGCGCACTTCCCAGCAGCTCCATTTTTTTGTTTCCGTTCATAAGATACTCCTTTCTCTTGACAGCCTTTGTAATGTGTAGTAGTATATTTTATAGTAGCTGTCGCGAAGCACATACTACTATAATTTATAGTAGTTGTCAAGAGTGAAAGGGGATTTTTTATGGCGACAATAGACTTGATTGTCTTGGGAATGCTAAAGAAAGAATCGTTGAGCGCCTATGATATACAAAAGCTGGTAGAGTACCGCAATATTTCCAAGTGGGTAAAAATCAGCACACCTTCCATCTACAAAAAGGTCATTCAACTGGAAGATAAGGGCTTTCTCCAAAGCGTCACTGTGCGGGAAAATAATATGCCGGAAAAGGCTGTGTACTCGCTGACCGAAAGCGGCGAACAGGAATTTGAACGTCTGATGCAGGAACTCTCGGCCCAGCCCATCCGCATTTTCCTGGATTTCAATGCCGTGATCGTCAACCTGGATAGTCTTACTCCCGAAAAACAAGCCTCTTGCATTGCTGACATCGAAAAGCAGATAGGGGAATTGAGATCTTATTTGGAAGAAAATCTCCGGGAAAAGGAAAATGCGCCGGAAGTTCCCGAAACCGGTATGGCTGTTTTGCGGCAGCAGATTATTCTGGCAGAAGCAATAGATAATTGGATTGTATCGCTGAAAGAAAAGTTATTATAACTGCTTAGAAAATCAAAACAGCGGCCTGGAACATCATGGGGTGTTCACAGGCCGCTGCTCATTTTAGGCTAATTTTTCTAAAAGCCTTTGCCGCTGTTCGGTAATTCTTATCTGTTCATCTTCAGACACTTCACCATTTGCAACAATCGCTTTATACTCCAAATAGCCGGTAAAGTTGTCGAGAAGGACATCCCGCATAATCTCTGGTGTAGCGCACAATTCCTCGCCTACCCAAGTGTTTGCCCTGGAATCCCATTCCAGTACAGTATAGCCGTGAGAGGTCATGACGATCTCATACCGGGTATCTTCGACAAGATAGTCCTTGAAAACTTCCAAAACCTTTTCAAAGGTCAACATCGCTCCACCCCTTATACATAGATCAGGTCGGCCAGAATGATTTCTTCGGCGCGGGCGATGCAGTTATTCATCAGTCCCACCCACGCCATCTGGTCATGGGCTTTCAGCTCCTCGGTCACGCCAGCGGCCTTCATCATCTGCGGCAGGAGAATATCCATGCGCCGCTCTGCTGCCCGTTCAATGCCCTTCAAATGTTCGACCGCCGTACCATTGTTCACCAGCACCGTCCACAGCCTGGGCTTATGCTCCTGAAGATAGCTGCGGCGGAGGTCGCCGTACTTGCCATAGAATACATCCTGTTCCGGTTCCTCGTCAAGTATCAGATCGGGTATATAGTAGTCGCCAACTTTCTTATAGGTCAATTCTGCCATTTTAGCCCATCCTTTCGCCAGTCATTTCATTTTGCCGCAAATGAGCTGACTGTATGTTGTATTTGACGTACTTGAAATACATCGCTTACAGCATACATCGTCGTGCAGGTTGTTGCGGTCAATGAGCATCTGGATCAGTTCATAGGTCGCAACAAAGGTCAGGATCAGCCCGGCTATGGGCAGTATTACCGTTTCGGAAAGCTGCCGGATCAGGGAGAACACCCCGGCGTTCCACGCCGCCGGGGTAGTTCCCACCTGTACCGCGATCTCCCCGACTTGGGTATTGACGGTATCGAAAAGCCCCTCAAGGTTTCCCATGATCCCGTCAATGAGCAGCCCTTTCAGCCAGTCTGTGATCCAGTCGGTGAGAAAATCCATAGGCGCTGGCCCTTAAAACAGGCTGGACAGCAGCGGGATCAGGGTGGTGCCGATCACGATGATACCGCCCCCGGCCATGAGCTGCTTCATGCCCTGGCTTTTGGAGCCGGGGTTGTCCGAGCCGTAGCCCTCCAGCAAGTTCACGACGCCCCACACGCCCAAACCGGCGCCCAGGGCCACAACGAGGGTCTGCAAAGTGGTGATGGCAGAAGCGAAAAACTGCATATTACCTCCATTTCTCCGGGAATATTCCCGGCCATGAAAAAAGCCGCCCACATGGGCGGCAGCTTATCACTTCGGGACACTTTGTCCCAAAGTCACGCAAAGGCTTCTGGGTCGTCGATGTCGTCATAGCTCAGGATGTCCTCGTCCTCGGCTGTGAGCGGATCAACCGGCCCGTCCACCTCGTACACGGCGTACTCCTCCTGGGGGTCTAACCGATCCATGCGGCGTTGAATGAGCCTGGAAAGGTCAAATGCGTTGCGCTTTTTATCCGCCTCCGCCGTGTACTTGTAATTGGGATGCTGCTTGATGTCGTACTTCGGGGAATAGAACGGGGGCAGGCCCCGCAACTGCAAAATGCACCGATCCCCCGGCATGGTGGCAAGCTCGGCGGGGGTCATAAGCTCCCGGCCCAGCCGCTGGGTGTTCAGGTTATAGCTCTCGGACTGGCCCTTGGAGCGGCCCTCGGTCTGCATGGAGATCGTGGCCTTTCCCAGCCAGTTTTCGGATATTTCCTTGATTGTGCTGGACTCCCGGCCTCCCAAAAATACCACGCTGTCCATGTTGCCGAGTATCGTCTCGGCGTTTTTGTCATAGATGGCCTTGCATTGAGCCATCTGCTGGTAGAACAGGCACAGGCTAACCTCTCTTGATCGGATCACGGCAACCAGCTTCTCAAGGTTCGGCACCTGGCCCGTGTTGGCCGCCTCGTCCCAAAGTACCCGCACATGATGGGGCAGGCGGCCTCCGTGTACGTTGTCCGCCCGCTCACAAAGCAGATTGAACATCTGCGAAAAGGCCAGCGCCACAAGAAAGTTATAGGTCGGCGTGGTGTCCGAAATCAGGAAGAACAGCGCCGTTTTCCTGTCCCCAACACGGTCAAGCCCCAATTCGTCATAGCTCATAATTTCCCGAAGCTGGGGGATGTCAAAGGGGGCCAGACGAGCGCCGCAGGAAATCAGGATGCTTTTCGCCGTCTTGCCAGAGACAAATTGTCAAGGACTTTTTTATCAAATTCACAAAAAATCCACAAAAAAGGTGCCAGAAGCACCGTATGGCTCCTGACACCTCGTTTGATAGATTACATTTTTCCGTTCAGCAGGTCTTTGCAGAGATACGCATAGTCTGGCAGCTGGTTGATATATGGCTCCCAGCGCCGCTTGATTTCGGCCAATTCCAGCGGGTCGGCTGCTTCCAGTGCATGATCGTTGCCCGTCATATACAAAACATCCATAGCAACATCATCCAAACACCTGCCGCAGAGATCGGCGGCAGATTCTATCCTGATACCGGTATCCACATAGACTGGATTTACGCCAATCGCCAGCCAAACATAGCCTACCTTGTCCGACCAGAGCAGTTCAAAATCAGGGCTTTGCCGCAGATGTTCCGCAAAGACTTCCTTTACTCGCTCAATTTCATGTTTCTCTTTTTCTGTGTAAAGCATTTTCGTGTCCTCCTTGACAAAAATTTTGGTGCGTACCATCATCAGTTTAGCACAAGGCGGCTTCGTTTATCAGTCTGTCACATCTGCTGAATTTCATTTTTGAGCATACGCTTGATTTTATCGCTCATGGTTTCTGTGCTGGTATTGCTGAAATGGACATGAACCTTGTAGGTTGTCTTGCCGATTTTCTTTACCATCGCTGGCGTGTTTTCCGGCGCTCTGGACGCAGTAACGGCGTCTGCCACCTGCATAGTACGGGATTCTCTGTTCATGGCGCTCCTTTCTCCGAACGGGTCTGTGCCGCCCGGTAAAAAATCAGTCTTGCTTACTGTTTACAATGTCTTTTGCTGTCTGTCGGGTAGCACCGGCATTTTCTTCCCGGAAATTCTTCCCGTCAAAGAGAATCGGCGCACACCGTTCCAAAATACGGTCATAGATACGGGCGTGGGCCAGATCAGGCGGGTTTTTCAGCTCGGACAGTTTCAAGTTTGTTGTGATAATCATGGGCCTACGGCTGCGGTAGCGGCTGTCGATGACGAAAAACATCTGCTCCATAGCATATTCGGTACTGCGCTCTACACCCAGATCGTCAATGATAAGCAGGTCGTACTCGTCAAAGCTGGCGATAAAGTCGGCCTTGTCCTCGGAAAACATCCCGGTCAGGCGGTTCAGAATGGTGGGGAAGTTCGTCATCAGCACAGGCACATCCCGGTCAAGCAGGGCGTTGGCAATACAACCGGCGAAAAAAGACTTGCCGGTTCCCACATCCCCGAATAACAGCAGGCCGGTGTTGTTTTTATATGCCTCCTTCCAGTTCTCCACATAGGCGCGGGCCTTGTCCATCAATGGGTTTTTGCCGTTGTCGTTGGCAAAGGTGTAGTCATAGAGATAGCGGTCTTGCAAGCCCTGTGCCTTTCGGCGTTTGATACGCTCCATGCGGCGCTGCCGTTCTTCAGCAGTCTTGCGCTGTTCCTCGGCCTCCCGCTGGCACTGGCAGATACAGCGGGGCATGAAGTAGCCTGGTTTTCCAAAGCATGGCACAACAGTCTGCCTCTGGCCGCCGCATTTCTTACAGTGAATGAGGCCGTCTGCCGGGTCTATGTACTCGTCCCCGGCCAGTTCCACACCGGCGGCTGCCTTGTCGATCAGCGCCCGGATTTCTGCGGTAATCTCCATCATACGGTTTCATCCTCCCTTACGCTGTAATCACGGTTGCGGGTGGGCGGGGCCGCCTTTTTCGCGTCCTCACCGGCCCAGCGCCGGATGGTGGCGGTATGGCTCTGATACCGCTTGCCAGTAGAAGCCATGTACTCGGACAGCTTTTCGATGTACTGGCCCCATACGGTGGGAAAGCTGGCCTGCAAGTCTGCCAGTTCCTCGTCCGTCAGGAAAACATTCTGGTAACGGCCATAGGCGCGGACGGGGTGTCCCTTCTCTATCTCTCTCTTTATCTCTATCTCTTTCTCTAACTCTATCTCTATCTCTGGTGGACGAATGTCGGACAAATGTCCGCCGTTTGTCCGGGGCGTGGAAAGAGCCTTGTTTTGGAGCCTCGCCGCCCGCTTTCGCTCGGCCTCGGTGGAGGACTGGCCGATCAGCAGTTCGATATTGCTCATGTAGAAGGTGCCGCTGTCCAGCACTTCCACAAGGCCCAGCTTCAGGAAGATTTGCAAGGCCCTCTCCACAGTGCCGATCTGCTGGCGGGTTATGGTGGCGATCATCTGCGCCGTGTAGGGGATATTCTCGTCAAGCTGGAGCCTCCCGCCGTGTTTCAGCGATTTCAGATACAGCTTGAGTAGAATGTTGGAGTACAGCACACCGTCCTGCATACTTTCCAGCAGCACGATGGAGTCATCGTCAAAATAGTTTTCTTTGAGTTTCAGGTAGTAATATTTTCGATTGTCTGACATGGGTTCCTCCTTGGGGTTCGTTTTGGGCTTCTGTACGCATTTAGAGGGCCGTTTTGGGGGCCAGAGGATAAATCTATCAGGCCCCCGCCGACACCCTCGAAAAAAGCCTTGATTTACAAGGGGTTTTTGCCCTCTAATTGTCCACGCTGTACCCTTCTCCGGCGCTCGCACTCGGCCTTTTGCCGCCGGTGGACTTTCGGCGCACATTCCGGGCAGTATTTGGCCCGGTTGGAGCCGGGGGTGAACAGCGCCCCGCAGACGGCGCAACGCTTGGCGTCCAGGCGGTGGAACAGGGCCGTTTCCAGTTCCCTATCCAGCGGTAGCACCGCCGCCCGGAACCACCGGCATAACAGGGAGTAGGAAATGGACTGGACACAGACACATTTCTCCCCATAATCCAGCGCGATACAGTTGCCGCCATCATAGTTGCAGCACTCATGTACCAGCCGCCGCGCCCTGCGGTACTGGCGGTAGTCCATGACGGGGACGGGTTCAGGCTTGCTTTTCTTCATGCTGGCATTTCCCGCATCCGCCGCAGTTGCCGCAGCCTTGGCAGGCATGGGTCTCCGGCTCTGGGCCGGTGGGCGCGTCTTCCGGTTCCGGCTGCAAGAAGGCAAGGGGGCATGTTGATATTCAGATGGACGGTCACAAGATAGTGAGCGGTAGTCATAGGCGGTTCCTCCTTAATTTTTTGTGAATTTCAAGGCTATTGAGTTGATTTTGCGTTGCAAATGACATATACTATAAGTGCAATAAACTTGAAAGGGGCTGATACAATGGCTAACACGACAAATTTCAGCGTCCGTATGGACAGCGACATCAAAAAGCAGTGTGAAACGCTTTACAACGAATTAGGCGTGAACCTTACCACAGCGATCAATGTCTTTCTGCGTCAGTCGCTCCGCGCCGGTGGCTTTCCCTTTGAAGTCAGGCTGGAACAGCCCAACAAGGAAACCATTGCCGCCATGTTGGAGGCAGAGCGGATTGCGCGTGATCCCAGCGTGAAGCACTACTCCGATGTGGAAGAAGCCCTCCGGGAGCTGAAAAAATGAAGCGCGACATTGTTTGGACGACAAAGTTCAAAAAGGACTACAAGCTGGCGATGAAGCGTCACATGGACATCGGCCTGCTGGATGACATCATCCGGGCCTTGTCACGGGGCGAAAAACTGCCAGAGAAAAACAAAGACCATGAGCTGACCGGCGATTGGGTGGGGCATCGGGAATGCCACATTCAGCCAGACTGGCTGCTCATCTACCGCATAGAGGACGATGTGCTGGTGCTGACGCTGGCCCGCACCGGGACGCACAGCGACCTGTTCGATAAATGAGAGTGCTGCCGCCGTATAGGGAAACCTGTACGGCGGTTTTTCTGTGTGCAAAGGGGGTCACGAAACATGACACCCCCGTGAGGGGTCGGCAAAGCGCCGTACCCTTTACCGATCCGGCTCCCGGTCGTGAGGCTTGTCCCGTTCCTGTCGGGACAGCTGCTCGGCGGTTTTGCGGAGCCGTTCCACTGCTTTCAAATCCTTCCGCATGGATTTCATGGCAAGCGTGTCCGCCTGCTTTCCGGCGGCCAGCTGGTCGATTTCCCGCTGCCATGCCTTCGGGGTGATTGCCTCACCGCTGTCTTTCAGTTCTTTCAGATACCGGTCTGCTGCGTCATAGAGGATCAGTTCCCGGCTGTGGCGCTGTTCAAACAGTTCCCGCTTCTCCGGCTTCACCTTGGCAAACTGCTTATGGACAGTCTTGTACTTGTTGTACTGCGCCCACATCTCCCTGCGCTCGGTAAGGGTGGCGATCCGGCGCTCGGCCTTGACGATCTTTCCCCGCAGGTCATAGTAACAGCTGTTCATATCAGCGATTTTTTCATGAAGCTGCTGCATAGACTGGATGCCGTTTGCCTGCAAAAAGCTGAATAGTGCAGCGCTTTCCTGCAAAGCCCGGATTTTGCCGGTGCGGGTGCGGGGAGCGTTCAACTGCTGCTGGGCCTCCCACAAAGCAGTCAAGCTGCTTTGCTGTGTTTGTGGTTTTTCCGCTTCATCTTTCGACCAGCGATAAAGACGGGTAATGCGGGCTTTAATTTCTTTCAGCAGTTTGTTGTCGGCGGCGATCTGTCGGTTTACTTCCCCCTTGTCGGTGCGGATACCGCGCTTTTCCATTTGGCTGGCAGCTGGCCCCAGATGGACAGAGGGGATTTTATCAATGCCCTGCCGCTTGTAGCTGCGGTGGTCAATGCGCTCCGGCCTTCCGGCTGCTTCCAATGCCCGGTTGGTGTAGTCCGCCCACGCCGCCCGCCAGACTTCAGCCTTTCCTTTATCGTTCCAGTCGGTCGTATCCTCTCTGTGATTTTTCCAACCGCCTTTCCCATCCGGGATACGCTGTCCATTCTCGTCCAGATCGTATGCCTTGCGGCACTTTGCGCCCCACTGTCCATTTTCTTTCAAAGGCCGGAGCGTCAGCATGATATGGACATGAGGGTTGCCGGTTCCCTTGTCATGGATAGCAAAGTCAGCACACATTCCTTTGTCTACAAAGTTGTCCTTCACATAGGCGCGCACAAGGGCAAGCTGCTGTTCACCGGACAGTTCACGGGGCAGAGCTGCCTCGATCTCGCGGGCAAGCTGGCTGTCCCTTGCTTTCTCGATTTGCTCCACGCTGTTCCAGAGGATAGAGCGGTCTGCAAATTCCGGCGGGGCGTGGGCGGGCAGCATGATCTCCGCATGGACAACGCCGCCCTTCCGGGTGTAATCGTGGGTCAGGCCGTCCCATTCATTCGTCAGCTTGGTTCCGCTGCGGTAGGCGGCTGCGGCAACAGCGGAACGACCTTCGCTGCGCTTGATGATACTGACGGGAATATGACAAAAATCTATGGGTGGCACCTCCTTTCGGTGAGGGGTATTCAGGCTCCGTGGAGCCGGACAGACGCGAAGCGGGTGTCTGGCTGCGCGGGGCGCACAAGGGGTTTGGGGAGTGTAGCGCCCCATCGCGCTCGGAGAGCGCAACAGCCCCCGGCAGGGCGCACGACACCGGCAACGGTGTATAAGTGCGCCCTTGTAAACAAGGGACTTATGGCGTGTCCCCGGATTTTGGCAGTTTTGCGGCCAGTTCCGCCGCCCCCGGAAGATGGGACAGGGCAATCAGGAACGCCTTGACCTCCACGCCGGAAAGGTCGGCGGCCAGAGGGAAAATGCCCTCCAAAATGGCCCCACGCTCAATCAGGCGGCGGGTGCGGGCCTTGCGTTCCTCGTTGCGCAGTTTGTTCTCCAAAATCTTCTGGCGGTTCTCAAGCTGCCGGATCTCCTTCAGGACTTCTTCGCGCTCGTCTTTTTTCGGTTTCGCTTGGGTGGTGTGGTCTTTGTGCATATCGCTTTCTCCTTTGGCGGCTCCATCCAGCCGCGCTTGATATAATATTTCTGCAACTTGATGATGGCGTTGCGTACCGTGACAATGGCCGCCGATGTGGTAAATCCCTCGGCCTCGGCAATTTCCTTGAAGGGCTTTCCCTCCCAAAACCGGGCATGAAGGCAGCTCGCCTGCCGGGGCGTCAGGGTGGCAAGGGCCTCCCGGAGCCGTTCCATCATCAGGGCGCGGGCGGCCTCCTGTTCCCGTTCCGTTTCCTTCTCCATCAGAATATCCTCCGGGGAAACGGCCTGCTCCGGAAAATGGTTTTCCATGCCGGGGGATGCGTCCAGAGAGTAACAGTGATAGTGCTGCTTGGCGTCATTGGCGTCCTCTGCGCGGCTTTCCTCCACAATGGCGTCTGCCACCTCGTCCGGTACTTCCACAAAGGTGTCCTTCTTGCAAATCGGGTAGTAGTATTTTTTCAGGTTGATGGTTTTCATAGGTCGCTTGTCCATTTCCGGCGCTCAAAGTACCGGCGCAGCCGCCGGAGCGCCGCATGGATGGACTTCCCCGCCTGGGATGGGGTAATACCTTCCATCGCGGCAATGTCCTTCACTTTCATCCCCAGCATATACCGGGCATGGACGCGCCGGGCCTGCGTTGGGGGCAGAGAGGAAATGGCCTCATAGAGCCGCCGGAGCAGTTCGGCGTGTTCGGCCTGTTCCTCCTTCTGCACGATGTAGTCCTCTGGTGATGGCTGTGCCCAGCCAATGGCGGTGTTCTCAATCCCATCATTGCAGTCAAGGGAGTAAAACGCCTTGTAGCGATACATCTTGCGCTCCCTGGCGGCCTCGGCCCGCTTGTCCATCAGGAACGCTTCAACGATTTCATCCGACACCTCCACAAAGGTATCCTCGGTGCAGAACGGATAATACTGTTTCAGGTTGATGGTCTGCATAGGCCCGCCCTCACTCTGCCGGGAAAAGGCAATCATAGCAGCGGCGCATATTCCGCAGGCCCCGCCGGATGGCAACGCTGACCTTGCTGCTGTCTACGCCCTCCCTCCGGGAGATTTCCGGCTGGTTAATACCGGCGATGTAGTAGGCGTGAACACGGCGGGCCTGTGTCGGAGTGGCATGAGCCAGAGCCGCAGGCAGAGCTGCAATCAGGTGCAGGCGGGTGGTCATTTCTTCTCGTTCCAGCAAAATATCTTCCGGCGATCTGCTGTGTTCCAGTGCGTAATTTTCCAGCCAGCTGTATGCGTCCAGAGAGTAGTAGGCGCTGTGGTAGACTTTCCGACGCTCATAGTTCTCCATCTCCCGCTGGGCCTGATACATCGCTGCCCATACCTTGTCCGTAACATCCACAAACTCGTCATGCCGGTAGTGGGGATACATCCACCGCAGATTGATTGTTTTCATAGGCTTACCTCCTGAAAATTGGAGAGGCGGGCAGCTCGTCCGCTGTCCGCCCCTCGCTGGGATAAGGGAAAATCCCTTTCACTTGGTAGCCAGAAAACAGGTCATTCGTTAAGCCTGTTCTCAAAGAAATTTATAAATTTTTTTCTGACCGCCTCCACACTTTGATAAACAGCCACTTTGGAGCAGCCGCACAGCACACCGATCTCTGCAAGGCTCAGCCCGTCAAGCGCATAGAGCAGGAACCGGCGGCGCTGGGCCTCGGTACAGGTGTCCAGAACAGCCATCAGCTCATGCAGCGTTTCCATGCGGCAAAGGTATTCCTCCGGCGTTTCGCCGTAGACCCCTACACCCTCGGTGGTAATGATGTACTCGTCAAACTCCCGGCCATCCCAATGCCGCCGCTGTTCATGGAACAGGTTCTCCGTTTTATGATCGGCCCGGTCAAGAAATTCATAGACTTCCAGCGTAACCTCCACGGCCACAGCTTGTCCGTTATAATTGATGGTAACTTCCATCTGCCTTTCCTCCATTCAGATTTTTTTGGTAAATCTGAATGGGGCGGCGGAGAACGGCACTGGGGCCAGGGTTCGGGCCATGCTGGCCCGATGTTACGGCCCCACAGGTATGAAAAAACGCCCGGACAGCAGAAAGCTATTCGAGCGCAAAAACTCCAATATTCACTTACAGAATGACAATTTTCGCACCGGCTGCCAGACGGGGCCTGCTCGTTGACTGGGCTTTTTTTGACGGTAGTGAAATATCGTCTGAATTTGTCGGCGGTCAATGTGCTTCATGGCGGTTCCCTCCTAAAGCCGCCGTGTCAGCGTATAGGCGTCACTCCTTTGTTGAGGGCATAAGGAACGGCGGCCTTGATGTACTCAAAACCGCCGCAGTCTTTGAAAATCTATTATGAGCGCACGAAGCTACCTGCCCTGCAACGGTTTTTTTCTTTCCCCGTCTGGCGGGGCAGGATAGCTTGGCTTATTCGGTTTATTCTTGCTCTTGTGCGGCTGCCTCTTTCAGCCGGTCAAAACTCTCATCGCTGATGATGTGTTCAATACGACAGGCATCGGCCTCCGCAGTTTTGGGGTCAACGCCTGTGGTGATAAGCTGCTCGGTAAAGAAGCAGTGACGCTCGTAGATTTTTTCGGCTACCTCGCGGCCCACATCGGTCAGATGGAGAAAGTGATCTTCGTCCATAGTGAGAAAGCCGCCGTCCCGCAAGGTTGCCACTGCATGGCACACACTGGGCTTTGATACCTCCATGTGCCGGGCCACATCTACGGAGCGTACCATACCCGTTTTCTTATGGAGAACAAGGATGGTTTCCAGATAGTCCTCCCCGGACGCATGAAGTTTCATGGAACATCTCCCTTCTAAAACAATTTACACAGCCCAACCAAGACTCTCCTGTTGGATATGGAACAGTTTATGGTACAATCCGTTCTTTTTCATCAATTCATCATGTGTACCGTGTTCCACCAGTCTGCCGTTATCAAGAACGAGAATTTGGTCAGCATCCACAACGGTACGAAGCCGGTGAGCAATCATAATGACCGTCTTACCCTCCACCAGCTTTGCAATGGCCCGCTGGATCAAAACCTCGTTCTCCGGGTCAAGGGATGCGGTTGCCTCGTCCAGAAGAATGATCTGGGCATCTTTCAGCAGCGCGCGGGCAATGGAAATCCGCTGACGCTCACCACCAGAAAGAGTGCTGCCGTTTTCTCCAAGGACAGTCTGATAACCGTCCGGCAATCTCTGGATAAATTCGTCACAGTATGCCGCCTTTGCCGCCGCCATGACCTGCTCCTCGGTAGCGTTCATGTTGCCTACACGGATATTGTTAAAAACAGTATCGTTGAACAGGGTCACATCCTGGAACACAAAGGACATACAGCGCATCAGGTGTTCCGGTTCAATGGTGCTGACATCCATACCACCAATGGTGATCTGGCCTTTTCTTATATCCCAAAAGCGGGCGATCAGTTTGGAAATCGTGCTTTTGCCGCTGCCGGAAGGCCCTACCAGGGCCGTTACGCTGCCAGCAGGAATAGAAAAAGACACATCCTTGATAACATCGTCCTGGTTATATCCGAAAGTGACATTTTTCAGTTCAATGTCATACTTGGATACATCCTTATCCTCGCCCTCCATAGCGGGCGTGGTCAGCAGGGTACGCATACGGTTGGTGACAGTCTCCAAATGAAACAGAGAAGTCAACTGTGAGAGAATGGCAAGGATCGGGCCGTAAATCTGCGTGGAGAACATGAGCAGTACCAGCAGAGGGAGCAATTCGATTTTGCCGCCGGTTATCAGCACCGTTCCAATGAAAATAGTAATGCCAAGCCCTGCTTGCAGGATCAGGCTGGCTCCCTGAACCAGAATACCGGAGGCCAGTTCCACTTTAATGGCGATTTTTTTCATGGCCTGGAGTGCTTTATCCAACGCATCAAAGCGGGAACCGCCAAGACCACAAGATTTGATGATCTTAATACCTTCCAGGTATTCCTGAATCTGGCTGGACGCCTCCAGTTTCACATCCACCTGTTTGTCAAACAGATGAAGTTGCAGCTTGCGCCCGCCCAAGATGATAAGGAATGTAACCGGCATCGTGCAGAAAATCGCAAGGGCCATGCGCCAATCAAAAAACGCCAGACAAATACAAGTCAGAGTAACAGAGATTATATTCGCAATCAGCGGCGGGATGGTACTGCTGAGCATGGATTCCATGCTGCTGCAATCCGCCATCATGTTTGTGGTAATGTCGGACAAATCCTTTGTGTTAAAGAAGCTCATGGGGAGCTTGCGAAGATGCTCCGCGATCCGAAGTCTGGTCGTGCTGGCCTCCTTATAGGAAGCAATATAGGTTTTCCTATAATCGTTTTTCGCGGCCAGAAACACCAGAATAGCCGCCACCAGCCCCAAGCCGAGCAATTTCCACAATGCGGCCCACGAAATTGTTTCTCCAGTAAATGGCTTTAACAACTCCCAAAAGAGCAGGCAGGCTACCATAGACGGAAGCAACAGCGCAATATTAGTTATCGTGCAGGCCGTAATCGCTTTTTTCAGGTCGGAGTAGCCTTTCTCCGACAGCATTAACTTTTCTTTCAGCTTACTCATAGATCACACCGCCTTTCCTGTGCCAATTTTCCAGTTGATCGACTCCGTATAGCTGCTCCACATCTGCGCGTATTTTCCGTCCTTCTTCAACAGCTCGTCATGGGTGCCGGATTCAATCAGACAGCCCTTTTCCATGACAAGGATCTGGTCAGCATTACGAATCGTAGACAGGCGATGGGCGATCATTACAACCGTTTTATTCTGAATCAGCTTTTCAAAGGCTTTTTGAATCAGGTACTCGTTCTCCGGGTCGCTGAACGCAGTTGCCTCGTCCAGAACGATAATGGGCGCGTCTTTTACGATAGCCCTTGCAATGGCAATCCGCTGGCGCTCACCACCGGAAAGATGGACGCCGGTACTGCCGATTACAGTCTGATACCCGTTCGGAAGCTGCTCAATAAATTCATGGCATCTTGCAGCCTTTGCCGCCGCAATCACCTGTTCTTCCGTAGCATCTGGATTTCCCATACGGATGTTATCCAGGATGCTCTGCTTGAACAGGAACGTATCCTGAAATACGAAGCTGACCTTATCCATCAGCGCATCCAGCGGAATGTCCCGAATGTCAACGCCGCCGATCTGAATACTTCCGTCCGTCACATCATAAAGCCGGGAGATCAGGCTGGCGATGGTACTCTTACCGCCACCGGAGGGGCCGACAATGGCTGTCACCTTGCCCTGATCCGCAAAGAAAGAAACATGAGACAGGGCCTTGACCTGGGAATCGGCTTCGTAGGAAAAGCTGACATCCCGGAAAGCAATCCCATAGTTTTCGATTGTTGCCGCCGTACTCTTTTCGGGCAGGACCGGGATACGCAGGATTTCATCCATACGCTCCACGCTGCCGTCAATCTGCGTAAAGGACTCCGAGATATACATGATCTTATTCAGAACACCGGAAATCGCATGGACAATAATCAGGTAGAAAATGAATGTCAGCGAATACTCCCTGAAATCCGTAGTATGCATCCCGATCAGAACACCCACCGGAATCAAAAGCAGATAAATATTGTTGATGATCGTGGTAAAAGCAGGCATACAGTTCTGCCAGCCCAATGCGTATTCCAACACGAAAGAGGTATAGTCTGTAATGGATTTGCTCAACCGCTTAAAGGAATCGGCGGTCTGATTAAATGCTTTGATCTCCGACATACCGCGCACATATTCCACGGAGGCGCTGTTCATGTTTTCCTGAGCGGTCTGGAAACGGTGCATTTTTTCCTTTGCTTCTCCGTTGAAGCCTGCAAACTGCACAATAAAGGCCAGAACAATACCGACCAGGCAAACCACTCCATACCGCCAGTCAATTCCGAGAAGAATGATGACCAGAACAAGCGGTGCGACCAGCGAGGCCACAAAGTCCGGGAGCTGGTGAGCGATGAATTTCTCAACGCTTTCAATGTTTTCGTCCATGATCTTTCTCATTTTGCCGCTGCCCAGGGTCAGATGATACCCAAGGGGAATCTGCATGATGTGGTCGGCAAAGGCCACCTTCAATTCATAAAGCGTTCCAAACGCCGCAACGTGGGAACACAACAGGGCAAAAAAGTAAAATACGATGTTCCCCAAAATTCCAGCCAGGGCCAGCCATCCCCAGGTCGAAATCGTGGAAACATTCAAGAGCGACATATCCGGGTAAACAAACAGGATTTCCCGAATGATGTAGTAGATTGATAAGTACGGTACAAAAGAACAGATCGCAGCCAGCGCCGCCAAAAAACCTGCCAGGAACACCAGCCCTTTATGGCCGGAAGCCAGCTCCAGGCAGCGTGCCAGTCCGGTTTTCGCTTTCGGCTGCTTCTCGTTTTGCTGTGCCATTTCTAACCCTCCTTTTTGTCATATCCAATTTTGTCTAAAAGAGGCTCTGCGCCTCTGATTTGAAAATCATCGGTAATGCAGCCGTTCTCCAGGCGTATTGCCCGCTCACAGCAGGCAAGCGCACACTCCGCGTCATGGGTAATGACGATAATGGTGCGCCCCATCTTTGCCAGCTTGCGGATCATCCGGCTGACATTCCGCATATTCATGCCATCCAGCCCGCTTGTAGGTTCGTCAAGTATGATGATAGGCGCTTCGTGCATCAGAGCTACGCCAAGAGCCAGCCTCTGTTTTTGCCCTCCTGACAGCGTAGAGGGATGCTGTTTGACAAACGGCATCAGCTCCAGGGCCTCCAGAATTTCCTCCGCCGCTTTTTTCCGCTCTGGGCTGACCTCTGCGCCGGTAGTCAGTTCATCCAGCAGGTCCTCACCGAAAAGCTGGCTGTCTAAATCCTGGGGAATGTACCAGACCTTTCCCAAGCGGCCTTTCGATCTACAATGCTTTCCGAACAAAACGACTTCGCCGGATTTCTCTTTCAATAGCCCTGCTAGGATTCGTCCTATGGTGCTTTTGCCCGTCCCGTTAGGGCCGATCAGGGCTACCACTTCTCCCTTGCGGCATTGAAAGTTAACATCCTTTGCCACAATCGTCTCACCAAAAGAGTGGTTCAGCTTTTTCACTTCCAGAACAACCTCGCTGGTTGCCGCAGACGGGATTTCTGCCTGCTCGATCTGGTGCAGGTCAGGAGTGCGAAGCCCCAGCACCCGGATTTCCTCATTGGACAGGGCCTTCATCTGCTGCGCGGTAAATTCCCGTACAATTTTCCCTTTCTGCACACACAGGAAGCGGTCTGCCAGATCCATCAGATAGTAAAGCCGGTGTTCCGCTATAATGATGGTTTTTCCCTGCTGCTTCAAAGCGCGGATAATGTCTGCAAAGCGGTAGGTAGATGCAATATCCAGATTGGCGGACGGTTCATCCATGACATAGATTTCCGGGTCAATCGCCTCCGCAGACGCAATCGCAACTTTCTGGCGCATCCCATAAGACAGGCTGCGCAGACTGTGATCCAGAATGTCCTGAATTTTGATGTCTGCCGCTGCCCGGTGAACATGGTTCTGAATGTCCTCATGGGAATACCCATAGTTCTCACAGCCGAAAGCAATCTCACCAGCTACCTCATTGGCAAAAAACTGGCTCCTGGGGTCTTGAAATACATTCCCTGCGATTTTGCCGCGCTCCCAGGACGGAATCTCTTTCAGCGGTTTTCCGTCCACAAAAACCTCTCCGCTTAATTCCCCCTCGTAAAAGTAGGGGATCAGGCCGTTAATCACTCTTGTCAAAGAGCTTTTCCCGCTCCCTGATGGGCCGGTCATAACAATGACCTCCCCAGCGGCAATGTCTAACGATATGTGTTCCAGTTGATTTCCGTTCCCGCCATAGGAAAAGGTCAGGTCACGGATCATAATTTCTTTTCCCATTCCATTCCTCCTATAAAAGACAGCAGCACACGGCAGCTCCCACGCTGACAACAATCAAAAAGTAATCCAGCGCAGCGATCCGGCTGACATAGTAGCTTTCTTTCTTGTAGGGGCTTTCAATTCCCCTGACAATGGCAGAAGCGGCTAACTCGTCCGCCATCTTTAAGGAGCGGAACACCATCGGAACAATGGCGTATTCCAATGTGTCCATTGGATGCCTCAAAACATTGCCAACCGATTTTAAGAAGCCACGGATTTTCATGGCTTCCCTGACTTCTCCAAATTCATGCAGCACAGTCGGAGCAAAGCGGAGCATGACGATCAAAACAAGCATGATACGGGTGGGGATCGGCATTTTCCTCAAGCTGGCTGTCAGCTTCCCGGACGGGATTTTCGCCAGAAGATAGGCTGGCATAGCGGGCAGTAACAGCTTGTAAATCATGCTGAGTAACAGCGGAGAGGGGATGCTGATTTGATACTTTGTCTCGATCATCAGCCATACAATCGCCACCAGATAGACCACAAAGCATCCAAGAGCCTGTTTATACAGGCCGAACCAGCACAGGATCAGAAAAATCCAAAAGGTAAAAATCCCGTGTCCCCAAAAACTCGTTGTAATAAAGGTCACGATGCAGGCGCACAGTGTCAGGAGAAGAACTGTGCGCCCGTCAATCCGGTCAATCCGCCTTTGCTTTTTTTCTCCGGTCATCATCCTACAATGCCAGCTTTTTGGAAATGTTTTCTGAGCAGGCGCTGGCCGAACAATGTACCGAGGATGGCAAGAACCGCAGTAATAGCAATACCTAGCAGCATCAGTGCTGGAGAAGTTACCATAGAAAACTGCATATTCAGGGTATTGGCATCAAAACCGCTGCTCGCGGCCATTTCCTGATAGCTGTCCCAAGACCACCACAGCGGTACGGCACAGCCTACAAAATTTCCGATTGAGTTGACCATCCAGCCAATTCGGTTGCGAACTGCACTTCGGTATGTATTCTTGCCAACCATGCATAACTCGGCAATGAGGGCTACAATCAAGAAATAGGGAACCAAGAACATATAACCCATAACACCTTGGATTAGTCCATAAACCGTAGCCCAAGCAAACAACAATCCGTGTTTGTTAATGCGATTTGCCGCAACCAAATAAAATGTTGCTCCAATAAAGGCATCAATACCAGCAGAGCCGTATAGATATACTGCTGGGAAAGGCAATGTAACCGTACCAATCACCATTGCAATTGCGAAATTGATGACCATCATTGCGGCAATCGTCATAATATCGCGAACGCCAATTTTTTTCTTTACCGTTTGTTCCATTCCAGAACCCTCCTTAAATATAATAGCGTTGTGGTTAGCCAAAACTAACCACAACGCTATTATACAGTAGTTCGCATCCGCTAACTACTCCAAATGAAAAGACAGTCGGCCCAAACAGCCCAAAAGTTAAATCACTTTTTTGCTTTACGGTAATCCTTTGGAAGCATTCCAAACACTTCTTGAAAGGCTCGCGCAAATTTACTAATATTTGAATATCCAAGTTCACCGGCTATTTGCGTGATTGATTGATCTGTTTCCTGCAAATAAACAGCCGCAAGATTCATTTTATACTTTTTGATATGTGCATAGGGCGTATCGCCATAAATCTGTTTGAAAATAGCTTGAAATGTGACCTTGCTCATTGGCTCCTTTCGCAAAAGTTCTTCTATGGATATTTTTTTGTCGAGGTTTTCTATGAGCTGTTGGCGGATGCGTTTGATGATTTCAATTTGTTCTTTGGCATAATACGTTGCCTCATACTGATCTTCAATCCGCAGCTGTTTGATATGGTAAAATAGTTCCAATAATTTGATACGGAAATAATCTCGCTCTTCAACACCTTTTGCAGCATACAATTCTTCAAAGATATGTAACAACCGCTGTGGTGTCCGACATAAAAACCACTTTTTTTCTAATTCCAATTCTCGTCCGAGATTTAGAACATCAATGTTGTAGTACGAAAAAATCTGTTGTGTTTCCACATCGACAGAATCCTTATCAATCACACAGCTTAGTCCTACACTATATCCAAAGGGAAAGGAATAGGCCGCAGGAATATTAGCAAGGGCATTGATGCAAAATTCTCCCTCTTTCATGTGGAAAACTTTATTATTTCTTAGCTCAAACTCAACGCGTCCTTTTTGGTAATGACGGATTTCGATGATATTCTTATTAGGAATAGGCTCATGGAATGTATCTGAGCAGTTAAAATCCATAAAAATTAAGTCAATACCAGGGAAAAGAGTGTAGTCATAGAGACGACCTGTTCCATTACATTTATATTCGATTTGAACATAATCATTATGTTCATCAGTTAGCGTAGCATATTCACCGTACCATTCTGTTCCATGTAACTCTTTCACTCATATCTTCCTCCTTTTTGGTTAGCGGTAACTAATTATATGTTAAATTGTTTTTTTGCTCTCGTCAACCTCTGACGACATATTCTTTATATTTCATTTAGGATAAAAGTTCAAGGAAAAGATATGGCGGAATTGCAAAACAAACAGAGGCCGCAAGTAGCAGCCTCCGCTTGCAAAATTATTGATAAATCAGCTCTGTCAGCACAATTTCCTCCGCCTGCGCTTTCAGCGTGTTCATCAGGCCCACCCAGCGCATGGGGTTGCGGGCTTTCAGTTCCTCCGTGGCACCCGCAACTTCCATCATGTGAGGCAACATGGTGTCCACACGCTCCTGCGCTGTCCGGTCAATCTCTATCAGGTGTGGATACAGCTTCTCGCTCATCAGTAGTTGGTTGTAGAGAATGGGGCGATGTTCCTTCAGGTAGGATTTTCGCATCCTGCCGTACTTGCCAATAGAAGTTTCCGGCTGTTCAGAAAGTTTTAGGTTGGGTATATCATAATCTCCACAACGAATGTAAGTCAACTTACTCATATTCATTCTCCTTTGCTCCGTGATGATTAGACTGCTGCGCTGGCTGCTATGCCGCCTTTGCGCGGTTCTTCTTTTGGTAGCTGCCCGACAGTAGAAAAAACACCTTTTTTCATATCCTCAGCCCGAATCAGGGCTTTCTTAGCGTCCATTTCCGCTTTTTTCTTCGCCTTGATTTTGTCCTCATACCGTTTCTGTGCGCCGTTGGCTTTTCGTTTCAAATAGTTCTGATGGAGCCCGTCCTTGCGTTCTTCTTTTTTTCGCAATTCTTCCTGTTCCTCCGGTGTTAAAGGAACCGGCTGTAAGGATGGTGGGATATAGCGCCCTAAAAAATTGAAGTAGATTTCAATTTCCTGCGTGGTGTCCTGACTACCTTTTCGGGCGCGTTCATGGACAAGGATTTTCTCTACAAACTCGTTGAGCATGGTGTTTGTCATAGTGTCAAAATTCTCGTACTTATCAATCAGGGCTATAAATTTCTCCGCTGATTTCTGGCTTTGCTCGTAGCCGGTAACAGCCTTTTCCAGCTCCGCAATTTCAATCTCAAGTGCGCCCTGCTCTTTGGCATACTGTGCATCAAGCGCCCTATATCGTGCGTCCGGCAGCTTGCCGAGGGCATTGTCCTCATAGATTTTGCAAATCAGTTTTTCCAGTTCTCCGGCTCTCTTTTGAGCAGCAGCCAGACGCCTGCGCTTTTTCGATATATCGGCACTCTGTTGAGCAACCTGCGTCTCCTGAACAGTGTGAATAAATTCCGTCCGGTCATTTCTGGAATATTCAGCAATAGCCCGGAGCGTGTCGGAAACCAATGTCAGAACAGCACTCTCATTGATACGGTGTTGTGTAGGGCATAGTGTCCCACACGGAACTTTGGTATAATTGGAACAGGTATATTGAGAAATCCGCTTGCCATTGTTGGTGCGGTGGACATACATCTTGCCGCCGCAATCGGCACAATAGAGCAAGCCTGTGAGGGGAGCCGCTTCGCCCCAGCCGTTTGGATAACGCCGTACATTGCTGCGGATTTTCTGCACCAAATCAAAGGTCTGCTGGTCGATAATGGCTTCATGGGTATTCTCAAAGATCGTCCATTTGTCCTCAGAAACATAGTGGCTTTTCTTGTCCTTAAAGTGCTTGCGGGTCTTGAAATTGATGGTGTGCCCTAAATACTCTCGTTTTTTCAAGATATTCACGATGGTAGATGATCCCCATCCATAGGGGTCTTTGACCGGCTTTGAACGGTTCACACCCTCGTTGAAGCGGGCAAGGTGTACGACAGGAATTTCAATCCGGTCTGTGGATAATTTGCAGGCGATCTGGTAAGGCCCATATCCCTCCAGCGTGAGGGAGAATATACGGCGTACCACTTCGGCAGCTTCCTCATCTACCAGCCAATGCTCCCGTTTTTCGTCCCATAAGTAGCCGTAAATCACAGTGCCGGTCAGGTGCTTGCCACTCATGCCTTTTGACTTAAACACAGAGCGGATTTTCCGGCTGGTATCACGGGCGTAAAATTCATTCATAATGTTGCGGAACGGGGTAAAATCGTCATCGCCTTTCAGACTGTCCACACCGTCGTTGATGGCAATCAGCCGGACGCCGCGCTGCCGCAAAATCTCCATAACTTGACCGACTTTCAGATAGTCGCGCCCCAACCGGCTCATGTCCTTGATGACGATTGCCCCTACACGCCCTGCCTCTACTTCCTCCATCATCGCCAAAAATCCGGGGCGGTCAAAACGGGTGCCTGAGATACCATCATCGGTAAAGTGCGTAGGGTTGGGCAGCCCATTCCGGCGGGCAAAATCCTCTAACATCTGTTTTTGGTTGGATATGGAGTTGCTCTCACCCTGTAACTCATCGTCCCGGCTCAGGCGCTCGTACAGTGGGGTAATTTTTTCATTTCTCATGGCTGTACCTCCTGAAACAAAAATGCTCTAAGTGATTGCTTCACTAACCATGACAAAATCATGATTAAGAAGTCACTTAGAGCATATATCACCGCTGGCGAGCTTGTATTTCTTGTACTGCTTGACGGCAAAGCAATCCGGCTTGCGCTTTTCCAGCCCGGCGAACATATAATCCACCGCGTTCATAAAGTTTTCGTCGTTCTCCTTCACCTCCATGCCGCCGATCATATCAACCAGCGTATTCAAGTTCCTGTCCTCTACCGGCCCCTCGAAAATGATATAGGCGATGAGGGCGCAGTAAAGGAGCGTTTCAGCCTTCGTCCAAAACGGATCGCCTTCCTTGCCGTCCCCCTTCGTGTTGGCGATCAGCGTATCAACAAACTTCAAAATGTCCGCCTCGTTGCGGATATAGGCCAGCGGGTTATAGTGCATGGATTTTGAGAAATCAATGGAATTGAACACTTTTACCCGGTAGCCCTGTTTCTGCAAAAAGGCCCCGCATTGTTCCAGCGTCCCGCCTTTGGGGTCTACCACCACATAAGAGCTATAGGCCTGTAAAAGCTGGGGGGTAAGCCAGAAGCGGGTTTTTCCAGAGCCGCTGGAGCCAATCACACAGCAGTTGAGATTGCGGGCGTTCCCCGGTATCTTGGGCCGGGTGTTGATGGTCAGAAACTCCGTCCCGGTGAGAATGACATTTTTCTGAAACACAGGATCGGTAAAGGGCTTTATGTCCTTTGACCTGCCCCATGAAGCGTTTTGTCAAGTGCTTTTTTGAGTTATTGACGCAAATTATCGTGAAAGTGCGAAAGTGCAAAGCGC
>NZ_CANRKH010000021.1 GCF_947631165.1 uncultured Dysosmobacter sp.
GCATCTGCGGCGACCTGTTCAAGGTCACCCCGCTGCTGATCGAGGCCATCAAGGCTGCCAAGGCCGCGAAGTAAGAAACAAGCAAAAACTCCCGAAGGATATGTCCTTCGGGAGTTTTTTAATCGTCATCTTCCAGCAGCCAGAGAGGCGAGACATCCAGTGCCTTTGCAAAAAAGTGGATCTCAAAATCCGGCACGACCCGCGCGCCTGTCTCAATGCGGCTGATGGCCCGCTGTGTGATCTCCAGACCTTGCAGCTGGAGCTTGGCGGCCAACTGCTCCTGGGAGAGTCTAAGCTCTTTTCTCCGAGCAAGGATGCGAGGCCCTGAACAATTATATTTTCCGTGATAGTCATACAGCTTCATAACGCAACCCATTTTTAGTCTAAAGATGAGTATTTACAGCTTGACGTTATCATATGAGTTGCTGTAATATTATTTGAAAGATGACTAAAGGCGGAGAGAAATATGACAGAGTTTTGTGTGGACTGTTGGAATCGGATCAACCATCTCCAAAAAACAGAAAAGGATTACATACTGTCGAAGGAACTAGACCTGTGCAAGGGATGCGGAAAATTCCGGCATGTGATTGTGCGAGAAAGGATGGGCTTTTGGAGCGGCTTCTTAAATGAATACGAGAAAACGGCTGACGCATAGTCAGTCGTTTTTTCTCTCAATGGATTTCACGGTCAGCCGGTTCCCATCCACAGAAAATTTCACTTCCAGCCCGGCGAAGATGAATCCATAGACCCGTTCCGGGTCATCCTGATAGCGGGGCCGGGGGTCCTGGGCCAGCACGCCCCGCAGGGCCTCCGCCCGCTCCGCCGGGACGCGGGAGAGCAGGTTCCGGGGAATGACCACCTCCAGCGTCTCTCCGGCGGGGACGGCGGCAAAGCCGCCCGCCGCCTCTGGGTGGCAGTCGGCATAGGGGAGGTAGGGCTTGATGTCCAGGATCGGCGTGCCGTCCATCAGGTCCGCTCCCCGGACCCGCAGCACCGGCCCGTATTCCGATGTCTGCTCCACGCCCGCCAGCCTGACGGAGGACAGGGCGATGGGATTGGGCCGGAAGGGGGAGCGGGTCGCGAATACTCCCATCCGCCGGTTGCCGCCCAGCCGGGGCGGCCGCACGGTGGGGGACCAGGTCTCCCGCGCCGCTTGGTCAAAGACCCACACCAGCCACAGGTGGGAAAAGTCCTCCAATCCCCGCAGGGCGTCGGGATTCCGGTATTCCGGCTCAAAAATCACCGTGGCCTCCAGGGCGTCCACCAGCCCGCTCTGCCGGGGCACGCCGAATTTGGTGGCAAAATCACTGTGCATCCGGGCGATGACCCGCATGGAAAACGCCTCCGCCATATGTCAAGCCTCATTTCCTCTCGTTTTCTTCCATTATACAGAAAACGGCACGAAAAGAAACCCCCAACGCACAAAAACCGCGGGACCCCAGCGGCTGCCGGAGTCCCGTTTTAAGAAAGCACTTAAAACATGCTGCCAGACCGCTGGCGAGCGGTATTGTCGCCGGTCAGGGCGTCGCCGGCGTCGTCGATGGCGTCCTTGGCGTCCTCGACGCCGTCGGTGATCGCGTCGCCAATTGCGGAGCCGCCGTTTTCACCGGTCTGGCCGTTGTTTTCGCCGAGCTGGCCGTTGTTCTGGCTGTTGTTCTCGCCGGTCTGGCCGTTGTTTTCGCCAAGCTGGCCATTGTTCTCACCAGTCTGGCCGCTGCTCTGGCTGCTGTTTTCGCCGGACTGGCTGCTGCCCTGCTGCTTGTCGCCGCCGCAGGCTGTCAGCGAAAACACCAGCAGCAAAGCGGTCAGCAAGAGCGTCAGACTTCTCTTCACGTTGTTTTCCTCCTTTTGCGGGGATGGAAAGTGCGCGATACCCAGTTCCTATTGTCTCCGGTTGGAGAAACGTCAGCCGCGGAACTTTCTTCCAGGTGGGGAAAATGCCCTGAAAAACGCCAAAATCGACCAGAGCGGGCATATTTTTAGCGCAGAGTGGTATAAACTGCCAAAAAGGGGATACCCTTCCAAATAAATTTATAAAATGTTTGTGAAATTCGCCGTTGACGGGATGGGGAAAACCCGGTATGATAGTATCAGTATTGTAAGTTGCTGTCTATTTGATTTGACTTTCGATATTGTGTAGAAAAGGAGCGTTGTATCATGTATACACAGGAGATCACCATCAATAACGAAGTAGGTCTGCATGCCCGCCCCGCCACATTTTTCATCCAGAAGGCCAACGAGTTCAAGAGCGGCATCTGGGTCGAGAAGGAAGACCGCCGTGTGAATGCCAAGAGCCTGCTGGGCGTTCTGTCCCTGGGCATCGTGAAGGGCACCGCGATCACCCTGATCGCTGACGGGAGCGATGAGAAGGAAGCTGTCGCCGCTCTGACGGAGCTGGTGAACGATAATTTCGGCGAATAAGTAAAAAAGGCGTTCTGAGGGGCGGTTCCGCTTGGGACCGCCTTTTTCTGTTGCGCGGAGGCCGCGCCTGTGCTATACTGGGAAAAATTTAAGGTGCCCTGGCGAAACGCCGGACCGCCATACCGTTTTGAAGGGAGGAAAGCTCCGTGACCCGTGAGGAATTGAAGGAAAAGGCCAACGATCTGCCGCTGCTGCCGGGGGTCTATCTGATGATGGACAAAACCGGAAAGGTCATCTATGTTGGCAAGGCGAAAAAACTGAAAAACCGGGTCAGCCAGTATTTTCAGGACAGCGCCTCCCACACCGCTAAGACCCGGCAGATGGTGAGCCAGGTGGACCACTTCGACACCATCTTCGTCTCCAGCGAGTTTGAGGCCCTGGTGCTGGAGAACTCCCTCATCAAGCGCCACAGCCCTAAGTACAACATCCTGCTGAAGGACGACAAGGGCTATCCCTTCGTCCGCCTCTCCCGGGGACCATACCCCCGCTTCACCATGGTCAATAGGTGCGCCGGAGACGGGGCGAGGTATTTTGGCCCCTTCGGCGGCCGGTTCGAGACCCGCCAGGCCCTGGACGCGGTGTTTTCCGCCCTGCGGCTGCCCACCTGCAATCGGAAATTCCCCCGGGACATCGGGGCGGAGCGGCCCTGCCTGAACTTCCACATGGGCCGGTGCGACGGCTTCTGCCGCCCGGACATGACGGCGGAGGAGTACGACCGCCGCATCCGTCAGGCCTGCCAGATGCTGGAGGGAAAGAGCAAGCAGCTCCTGCGGGACATGACCGCCGAGATGGAGGCGGAGGCGGAGGCTCTGCGGTTCGAACAGGCGGCGCTGCTGCGGGACCGCATCAACGCCATCAGCGCCCTGGCGAAAAAGCAGACGGTCATTGCCGGCCTCTGCGCCGACACGGACATCTGGGGCGTCTGCAAGGGCGCGGGCAAGTGCTGCTACGCCATCCTCCACATGGAGGAGGGGAACCTGACAGGCCGGGAGACGGAGCTGTTCACCGCTCCCATCGAGGAGACGGAGGCGGAGATGCTCTCCGCCCTGACGGCCCAGTATTATCTGCCCCGGGCGATCCTGCCCCACGAGATCCTGCTGCCCACAGAGACCGAGGGCTACTGTGAGAACCTCTCAGAGGTCCTAACGAAGCGGGCGGGCCATAAGGTTTGGGTCCACGTCCCCCAGCGGGGGGAGAAGGCGGACCTTCGAGATATGGCCTGCCGCAACGCAGCCGAGGAAGCGGAGAGGGCCACCACCGCTGAGGAGCGCACCGCCCACACCCTGGAGCTGCTGGGAAAAATGCTGGACCTGTCTGCGCCGCCCAAGCGGATGGAGTCCTTCGATATCTCCAACACCGGCAAGAGCGACATCGTGGCCTCCATGGTGGTGTACAGCGGGACCCGGCCCCTGAAGAGTGCCTACCGGCGGTTCCGCATCCAGTCCCTGGCAGGCCATCCCGACGACTACGCCTCCATGCAGGAGGTGCTGCGCCGCCGTCTCCAGCGGGCCGCCGGCGGGGACGAGAAGTTCCTGCCCCTGCCGGACGTGTTTTTGATCGACGGCGGCGTGACCCATGCCAACGCCGCTCTGGCGGTGGCGCGGGAGTTCAGCTGCGCCGTTCCCATCTTCGGCATGGTGAAGGACGACCGCCACCGCACCCGGGCTCTGGTGACACCGGACGGTCGGGAGATCGGCATCGTGAACAATCCGGCGGTGTTCTCCCTCATCGGTCAGATCCAGGAGGAGACCCACCGCTTCGCCATCACCTACCACCATGAGAGCCACACCAGGAGCGCCATGAAGTCCGCCCTGGACGGCATCCCCGGCGTGGGACCCAAGCGGCAGGCGGACCTGCGGAAGCGGTTCGGGACCATCAGGGCCATCCGTGAGGCGGACGTGGAGGCTCTGTCCGCCGTGGTGCCCCGAAGCGCGGCGGAGGCGGTGTGGGAGCATTTTCATCCGCGGGAGACGTGATTTCGGTGTGGCGGAGATCGTCTTAATGGGCCGATGTGGGCATCAGCCTCTACAGGTTACCCGGACGGACTTGGCCAAATAGAAAAAAGCCCGCTGAAGGGCGGCACTTCATAAGGAAGTGCCGCCCTTTCCGCTGTTTTTTAGTTGGGGTGATAGGGGAACCCTTCTCGGCGCACGGTGCCGCCCGCTTTTGGGGTGCCCGCGGCAGCACAAAAGCTATGCTCGCTGCATTATGAGACAGGAGATTGAGGACTGCGGGTGAAGTAGGGCTATCCCAAAAAGCGTAAAAAGAAACCGGTACAGGAATATCCGTGGCTCCTTATATCGCTTTACATCCCTCGGATAGCATTTTCGTACAATCGCTCTGTAAAATCCGCCACTTGGTCAATGGGCGTTTCCATTCCTCCGCTTACCCACTGTGTCAAAATGCCGCTGCATCCATGGGCCAAAAAATAGTAAAGATATTCCTGCTCTTGCAAAGACAGATGTTCAAATTTCTGATGTAAAGCAACGGCAGATCCCTGATAACAGAGTATGATCAGCCGCTCTAAAAACCGACGGTCGCCATTCTCGGAAAACAGGGCTTGATATAAAGCAATGTTTCCCTTCATCTTCTCCATAATGACAAGGAAATTCTCTTTGATCCCCTTGGTGGAGGACTGTCCCAATTTTTCCATCAGGTCGGTCAGAAATTCTTCCTCGATCTGATCCATCAAGTCGTAGGGATCATTGTAATAGCGGTAAAAAGTGGCCCGGTTAATTTCGGCCCGGTCACAGATCGCCTTCACCGTTACCCGCTTTAACGGCATTTCCTTCAGCAGTTCTGCGAATTGCTGTTTAATGATCATCTTCGTGTATCGGACGCGTGCATCAGACGCCATAAAAAATTTCCCCTTTTCAACACATATGAAGAAAATGTTTCACAGCTAACGAAAACAAAAACATTGCTGATTGAACATTTCCAATGACAATACTATACTACAATCACGAAAGATAAGCAACGCTCCGTTGAATAACTTTCGGAGAATAACTAATACCACATTCTGCTTTGAAAGGAGACTTCTGTATGTCGAAATTCCTGCTGGTTCCCATTATCATGGTCTGCGCCCTGGTGGGCACCGCCGGTATCCTCAAGCTGCTCCAAAAAATCTTCCCCAACGGCGTTCCCCACGACCCCATCACCAAGAAGATCGAAGCGTTTCTAAAGAAAGGAGATGCGTAATATGCTGAAGCTCCTTTTGGTCCCGGTGATCATGGCTTGCGCCGCAGGCGGTACCATCGGCATGATCAAGGCCATCAAAAAGTTTGCTCCCGATCAATTCCCGAAAGAGGCCGAAGAGAAGCAGGCGCATATGCCCGTGGGGGAATAGAAGAATAGATCATACAATGCGGCAAAAGGAAATAACGCAGACATCTGTCGCCCGGTAGGCCTACGGCCCACCGGGCGATTTTTGTCGCTTTTTGCCTGGAAGTGGGACAAACCCGCTTTCACCGTCGGGCGCCGCAGTCCTCTGATATATCGGCTTTCCTTGCAATCCAATCACAATCAGTTGATTTTACAAAAAGTTTTGGGAGGAACTTCCTTACGAAGTCCCTCCCAAAAGCAGGCTTTTTGTTTCCTTAATAGAACGCGGCAGCATTTCACGAAAAGAACCGCTTTCGCAGCTTCCGGCACCAAAGATCCGTCAGCCTGCCCAGCACCAGATCCAGCAGCAAAAACACCAGATTTCCCATCGCCAACAGGACTGCGTTCATCAGGAGGGAGGTCCCCGTCAGATCCGCCGTCAGCCCCATGAGCCGCAGAAGCAGGCCGTACAGCATCAGGATCACGGCATTGCATACCACCAGCTTGCATACCAGCCGCAAAATTCGAGAGGGAATACGGGCGATCCATGGCCGCAGGAGGGGATACCACCCAAAGCCCGCGTATACCAGCGCAAGCTCCCGGTCCGGCACCAGCAGCAACGCCAGCAGCGATGCCGCCGCATAGGCCGTCCCGGCGGCCTTGGGGCCGTATTCCTCCAGCACCGGAAGCAGCGCTGCCATGGCCAGCACCGGCGCGGCGAAGGTGCCGATCCCGATGGCGCCGCCCAGCAGCAGCACCACTGCCGCCAGGGCGGTCAGCAGGCCGCACAGGGCCATTTGACGGCTCTTCATCAATCCACATCCTTATACCGCAGCTTATAATAGCTCCATTTCCGCCACTGGGACAGGCTGTCCCGCAGGGCCTGTCCGGCCTTGCTGCCGTCCCCGTCCAGGTCCGTCTGGAAGAGAAGGGTGTCCCCGGAGAGCAGATAGGCGTCCTTCTGCACCACAGGGGCCATCCGCCGCAGTTCATTCAGAAAGTCGAACCAGGGACTCTCCCCAGCCCGGCCCGTCAGCTCCAGCACCGCCGCCCCCAGAAAGGCGGCGGAGATCTCAGCGCCTTGAGGCAGCTCCAGGGCTTCCACGGCGTTTTCCCAATCCAGTTCTTCCGCCGCCGCGTCGTTGGCCCAGATCACATAGGGGGTCTCGTAGGAGGTCATGGCATCCCAGACCACGCCGTCCGCCGTCATCCCCAACTCCCGGTAGCCCAGCTGGTTATCCCCCAGGTAGGGCAGGTGGTCGCCGAAATACACCAGCACCACCGGTTCCCGCCGGGCGGCAAAGTAGTCCCGCAGGCGGCCCAGCATGGCGTCGGCGTCCCGGACGCCCTCCGTGTAGACCTTCAGCAGCGTTTCCACCTGCTCCGACACCTGGACTGTCAGCGGCACGTCTGGGAAGCTGTATCCCTCGCCGTATTTGTCCGGCGTGTAGGACATATGGTTCTGGATGGTGGTGGTGTAGTTGAACAGAGGCTGGCCCTGGGCCATGGCCTCCTCGAACTTGTCCTCAATGAAGCCCGCCATATAGTCGTCTGTGACCCAGCGGCCCTTGCAGTCCAGGTCCTCCATCTCATCGACAAACACCGTCTCCGCCGCGCCGAACCAGCGGTAGACGTTTTCCCGGTTGTAGAACCAGTCGTCGCCGGGGTGGAAGAAAGAGGTGTGGTAGCCATCGCCGCCGAAAACCCGGAACAGGCTGTCCAGGTTCCGGTTCACGACACGGAAGGAGGACGTGGTGGCGGCGGACAGGGCGTTGGTCTGCATCCCTGTCAGCACGTCGAACTCCGTGTTGGCGGTGCCGCCGGCAAAGCCGGGGACCACGACGCTGCCGGAAATGGCGCGCGGGTCGTTTTGCAGGGCATGGAGGTTGGGCAGGGGGTCGTTGGATGTGTCAAAGGCGAAGGCGTCGCTGTCCGTGATGTCGGAAAAAGCCTCGTTCATCACCATAATGACATTGACGTTCCTTCCCAGCCCAGACTGCTCTCCAGTCTCCCAGGTTTCCGCCTCCGCTTTGCTGAATCCCTCCGGCCTGTCGATAGGCCAGACGGTGAACTGGCGGCAGAAACAGTAGGGGAAGCCCAGCTCGTTGAACACGCCGGGGATATAGTAGGCGTTGGACACCCGGAAGGAGCTGTACAGATCGTTGGAGGCGTACACGGTGAAGATCAGCGCCGCCAGAACGCCGATGCTGGCGGCGCAGCCCAGCAGGCGGCCGAGCCAGCTCCGCAGACGGCTGGATGACACAGTCGCACCAAAGGCCCCTGGCTTCCGCCGGGCCCTGAGAGCGGCAAGGGAAAGGGGCTTACAGCCAATGAAAACGCCCAGGACCACCAGCGCCAGGGAGGCCAGCGCCACCGCGGCGATGATCTTAACGGGGAGGTGGATGTCGTAGGTCCCCATGGCGCTGCCCACTTCCTTCAGCAGGGCAAAATCCCGGGGGAACACCGGCTCGTCCCGCACCTCGATCTTGACCCGGTTGGCGATGGACAGGCCGCACACAGCGAAATTCACCAGGGCCGCGCCGAAAAATACATTGCGGAACAGACAGGCAAAGGCCAGCAGCAGCAGTCCCGCGGGCAGAGCGTTCAGCACGATCAGCAGGGGCTGGGCCTTGAAGCCGGCCAGCACGCTCCGCAGGGCGTTGGGCTGGCACCACAGCGCCAGCAGCGTGATGCATCCGGCCAGCAGCACCGCCGCCAGCAGGGCCAGGGGCAGGGAGAGGCGGTATTTGGGGAACCGTTCACGAAGCTTCACAGAGATAGTCCTTTCACAGTCGGTTTACAGGAATATCTCTATTATATGGATTTTCTGCCAAAAAGCAAGCCGCTCTACGGCCCATAGAGTGCATTTTTCCCCGCAGTGTGGTATCATCAGATCACTCGAAAAAAGGGAAAGACGCTTTTTAAGTGCTGCAGCGCATGTGCGCTGCAGCCGGCTGCGGGCTGCGGCCTTGCTTTGGATCTCGCAGGCAGTCACCGTACGCTTTTGCATGCGGCGGGCGCAGTCCGCTTGAAAGATCGTCTGCGATTTTTCAAGTTCATTGTCCACTGAGGGTATGTAAAGGAGATGATCTTTTGGACGTGAGAGCTATCGGGCAGCTCATCGCCGCCCGCCGGAAGGCCCTGGGCCTCAGCCAGGCGGAGCTGGCGGAGCGGCTCCATGTGACGGACAAAGCCGTCAGCCGCTGGGAGACGGGCCGGGGCATGCCCGCCGTGGACAGCCTGGAGCAGCTGGCGGAGGCGCTGGGACTGTCCGTCAGCGAGCTTTTGAGCGGCCGGGTGCTGACGGCGGAGGAGCTGCCCAAGAAGGCGGGGGAACAGATCGTGGAGAGCCTGCGCCGGGAGTGGAGAATGGCTTGGAGGGGCGTTCTGGCGGCGGCGCTGGCGATAGCCCTGGCCTGCGGCGTGTATTTTGGATATTTTTATTTCCGCTCTGTGCCGGAGGAGGATCTTGTGGGACTGGAGCAGCTGGCGGCGGACTATTTGGGAAAACCCCGGAGGGGCTTCACGGTGGATTTCCAGTATGAGGATCTGCGGATCGTGGAGACAGAGCGGAGGGGGGATTATCTCGCGGCCCTCTGCACCGACGGCGCCGGACACTGGGCTATGTGCGTCTATGACCGGGAGGAGCTGTTCCCGGACCGCTGGCGGTCCGGCGGAGGAAAGCCGCAGCTGAGCGCCGGAAAGCTGGGCAGCTGGAATTTCGGCGATCCCCAGGAGGCGGTCATCATCTTCTGCGGCGGGGACCTGCCGGCGGAGGCGGCGTACTATACCTTCCAGAACAGCGGCGTCACCTATACCTGCCCCATTGAGGAGGGGAGGGTACTGGATGTGTTTTTGCTGCCGGACACAGCGGATATCAGCTCTTATCCGGAGCACCTGCTGGATGAAAACGGAGATGTTCTGCCTATGGAGCGCTTCAGCGAAAGCGCCGCGGTCCCGGCGGACTGACAAAGAACCCGGCGGGCGTGGCCCCCGTGGATCGGCCCCACGCGTCAAAAACTCCCCTCCGTTCGACAACGGAGGGGAGTTTTTCGATAAAATTCTACAAAAAGTATTAGTCAAGTGGCCTGCTGTCAGAAGGTGACGACCTCCTGGGCGGGCTTTTCACAGGGACCGATGGAGATGACGTGCATCACCGGGCCCTTGCCCTTGTAGGCCTTGTGGTTCTCCACAGCCATCCGGGCGGTGACCTCGATCCAGTCCCGGTTGTTATACTGGTTCAGCCCCACGCCCTTGGCGATAAGGCCCAGGAACTGCACGTCGTTCTCACAGCATACCATGGCGAAGCGGCCGGGGCAGTGGATGCCGGGGTACTTTTTGGAGTGGCACATGATGAGCTTCATGTGGACCATTTTCCCGGCGTACCGCTCCGGATGGTCCATCACGTCCACATACCACACGCCGAAATCGTCGTCGGGGATGTCGATGATCTCCTGGCTCAGGTCGAAGGGGCAGGTGTCGCCGTTGTTGTAGTCCTCGCTGGAGCCGTCGGTCATCTCCAGATAGATGTCCGCCCGGCGGTTCACCATCCGCAGGTTCCGCTTCCGCAGGGCGTCCCGCAGCTCCGGCGTGCAGCGGTTGAACACCAGCATGTCCGCGTTGGTGATCTTCTCCATCATCATCTGGCCCATGTTCTTGGCGTAGACCTCAAAGGTGTCTGCCTTGACGAAGGTCATGATCTGGTAAAGGACCCAGTTGGCGGGCAGCACCTCTCTGTAAAGGCGCTCCATCTGCCACATGCCGTTATACTCGATGAGGACCTGCTTGGGCCGGTACTGCTTCTCCCACTCCTTGAGCTGGGAGCACTTCAAGTCCTCCTCGTCCTCCACGGTGACCACGGTCACATTGTCCAGAGCGTTTTTCTCGTATTCCAGCTCGCCCTCCTCACAGCAGATGAGCAGGGTCCTGTCCTGCCGGGCAAAGCCGTCCTCCAGGATGCCATTGATGAAATCGGTCTTGCCGGAATCCAGAAATCCGGCGATCAGATATACAGGAATATCAGCCATTGTAAAGTCCGTTTCCTTTCCAGGCTCAGAGACCAAACAGCTCCGCCAGCTTTTCTTCCTTCAGCTCCGCGCCGATGACGCACAGGCGGCCGGTGTAGTCGGGATGGCCCGCCCGGACCTCCTGCTCTTCAGGCACGTAGTCGAATTCGATCCATGCGCTGCCCTCGCCGTTGACGATGCCCTTGGCCCGCAGGATCTTGCCGTACTCGCCGGAGTCCAGCACCGTCAGGATACGGCTGATCTCCGCCTGAGAAAAGACCTTGGGGGTCTCCTTGCCCCAGGAGGTGAACACCTCGTCGGCGTGATGGTGGTGATGGTGGCAGGAGCAGTTGGGATCGTCGCACTCATGGTCATGCTCGTGCTCATGGTGATGTTCATGCTCGTGCTCGTGATCGTGATGGTGCGCATCCTCGTCATGCTCATGATGGTGCTCATGGGCCTCTTCCTCATGGCCGTGATGGTGATGCTCGTGCTCCTCATCATCCTCGTGGTCATGATGGTGATGCTCGTGGTCATGGTCATGATGATGGTGGGCGTGCTCCGCCTCCTCGGCCTCATGCTCCGCCCGCATCTTCGCCAGCAGCTCGTCCGCAAGGGACACCTTTTCGATGGCGGAGAGGATCACCTTGCCGTCCAGCTGGTCCCAGGGGGTGGTCAGAATGGCGGCGTCGGGGTTCTTCTCCCGCAGCAGGGCCACGGCGGCCTCCAGCTTCTCCTGGCTCAGCTTCTGGGTCCGGGAGAGGATGATGGTGCCGGCGGATTCGATCTGGTTGTTGTAGAACTCGCCGAAGTTCTTCATATAGACCTTCACCTTGGTGGCGTCGGCCACGGTGACGAAGCTGTTGAGCTGCATGCTGCTGGTCTCGGCGGCGGTGTTCTCCACTGCTACGATCACGTCGCTGAGCTTGCCCACGCCGGACGGCTCGATGAGGATGCGGTCCGGCTGGAACTGGGCCTGCACATCCTTCAGGGCCTGGTTGAAGTCGCCCACCAGGGAGCAGCAGATGCACCCGGCGGACATCTCGCTGATCTCCACGCCGGACTCCTTCAAAAAGCCGCCGTCGATGCTGATCTCGCCGAACTCATTTTCGATGAGCACCAGCTTCTCACCGGGGAAGGCCTCCGCCAGCAGCTTTTTGATGAGGGTCGTCTTGCCCGCGCCCAAAAAGCCGGAAACGATGTCGATCTTTGTCATGCTATCAAGTCCTTTATCAAAAAATTTCAAAAATATCATACCATTAAAAAAAGAAAATGCAACATTTTTTCAAAATTTCACAAAAAGCAGGCTGTTTGCCAAAAGCCGCCGTGAGCAGGTCAAGGGTCCGGCCGGCCGCGCAGCTCCTGTGCCACGCGGCAAAGCACATCCGGATGATTGGATATGATCCCGTCCACGCCCAACCGGATCATTTCCCGCATATCGGTCTCTTCGTTGACGGTCCAGGTATGGACGCCCATGCCCCGCCGGCGAAAGACCGGCAGAAGCTCCGGCTGATTTTGAAGCAGCAGATACCGCGGATGGATATTGTCCGCATTGGATTCCTCCAAATAATGGTCCATATTCAGCATAGGCTTATCATACAGCAGTCCGGTTTTCATCTCCGGACAGAGCCGCTTGAATTCCTGCATGGACAGATGGTTGAAGGAAGAGACGAACACCTGATCCTGCATGCGGCGTGAGCATACAGCGTCGATGACCCGCTGTTCCAAGCCCGCATAAAAAATCTCGTAATTTTTCAGTTCAAGATCCAACAGCATGTGCGTCTCCCTGCAAAAATCCAGGAGCTGCTCCAGCGTCCAAATATGCTGCCCGGCAAATTCCGGAGCTTTCCAGGCGCCGATATCCAGCCGCATCAGATCCTCATAGGTGTGATCTTTGATGTATCCTTTTCCGTTGGAGGCGCGGTCTACTTTCGCGTCATGGAACACGACCAGAGTGCCGTCTTTTGCAATGTGGACATCGCTTTCGAAGCCATCGACACGGGTTTGTTCGACCGCCATTTGAAACGCCAGGGGGCTGTTTTCCGGGTATTTTCCAGAAAATCCGCGGTGCGCAAGCAATAAAGGCCTCTTCATGCAACAGATCTCCTCTCCAAAACAAGTCTGCCCGTCCATGGTGCAGTAATTGTTCAGTAAAGATACACTGATAAAAAGCACATGACAGGGAATTCCCCATCATGTGCATCCCTTTTCCTCAACACCACATGAGTATACGCTATCTTTTTATAGATAGCAAGTATCATTTCCCCGCAAAAATTTACGGCTTCCGGGGAATGCGGTATGCCCGGATCTCCCGGCAGGCGGTGCCGGAGAGGGCCAGCAGGCACACCAGGTTGGGAATGCACATCAGCGCGTTGCAGATGTCGGAGAAGCGGTATACCGCCTCCAGCTCCATGCCGCCGCCCCACAGCGCCGCCAAAATGTATGCCAGCCGGTAGGCCGGCCTCCACCGGCCTTGGGAAAGATAGGCGAAGGCTGTCTCCCCCTGGTATTCCCACCCCAAAATGGTGGAAAAGGCGAACAGCACGATGGACACGGCGATGCACTTGGCCCCCAGGTCCCCCAGCACCGTCCGAAAGGCCAGAATGGTCAGCGCCCCGCCGTCCACCGCCTCACCGGAGGCGTCCGTCGTTCCCAGGACCCCGGAGCAGCAGATGGCAAGGCCGGTGACCGTGCAGATGACGATGGTGTCGAAAAAAGCCCCGGTCATGCTGATGAAGCCCTGCCGTGCCGGATCGTCTGTCTCGGCGGCAGCGGCGGCGATCCCGGCGGAGCCGAGGCCCGCCTCATTGGAAAACACCCCCCGGGCCACGCCCCACCGGACGGCGGCCCACAGCCCGGCCATCCCTCCCGCCGCCGCCCGGGGGGAAAAGGCGGAGCGAAGGATGAGAACCAGCCCGGCGGGGAGGTTTCCCAGGTTCCCCAGGATCACCGCCAGCCCTGCCGCCAGATACAGCGCCGCCATCACCGGCACCAGCACGGAGGTGATCTTGGAAATGCTGCGGATGCCGCCCAGGATGCCCGCCAGCGCCAGCCCCGCCGCCGCCAGCCCCACCGGCCCCACCGGCAGGCCGAAGGTGGATGACAGCGCCTCCGTGACGGCGTTGGCCTGGGTCATGCTGCCGATGCCCAGGGAGGCTCCCACGGCGAACAGGGCGAACACGCTTCCCAGGACCCCGCCGGCCCGCCGCCCAAAGGCCGTTTCCATCAGATACATGGGGCCGCCCGTCCACTGGCCCCGCTCATCACGCCGCCGGTACTTCACCGCCAGCATGCTCTCTGCGAAGATGGTGGCCATGCCGAACAGGGCCGAGATCTCCATCCACACCAGCGCCCCCGGCCCTCCGGCTACCAGCGCCGTAGCCACGCCCACGATATTCCCAGTGCCGATGGTGGCGGCCAGGGCCGTCATCAGGGCGGAGAAGGGGGAGACGCCGCTTGTCCCAGCTTTGCGGGCCTCCCGTCCCAGGGCGGACCGCAGGGCGAAGCCCAGCCGCCGCCAGGGCAGAAAGCTCATCCGCACCGTCAAAAACACGCCGGTCCCCAGCAGCAGCGCCAGGGTCCCGGGTCCCCAAAGAAGCGCATAAATGGTGTTCAGCATCAGATTTTCTCTCCTCAAGTCATTCTGAGGAAGGGTATGCGCGGCTGGGGAAAGACATGCCGGACGCAGAGTGTTCATTTTTCACTTGACAAGAATTTTTTATTCCATTACGCTGGTAAAAGAGTTGCCGGCAGCTCTCCAAATGACGATAAAGGAGAGCAAATCCATGTATCATGAATACTTTCACGGGACGCACTATGAGATCGGATTTCGATGGGGCGCCCTGTTGGCTGAACGCGGCAATTTTATTTTGGATCACATCGGTTTCCCGATCACACCTGAACGAGCGGCATTTTCAGATTCCTGTATTCCCGTCTATCAGGCGTACTTCCCTGAAATACTGGAAGAGATCCGGGGGATCTCGGATGGACAGGGCTGTGATATAAAGGCCCTTCAGGCGTTTCTCTTCAGTATGTATGCCATGCCGCCGGCATGTCACTGCTCTTGCCTGGCTGTTTCCAACGGCAGACAGATCCTCTTTGGGCGAAACAGCGATTTTCTGACGGAGCTTGAAACGAGCAACATGAATGTGATCTATGGATTCACGTCAAGCGGCTATTCCTTCACCGGAAATACCACCGCTTTCGTTCAAATGGAGGACGGTGTCAACGAGCACGGATTGGCGGTGGGCCTGACGTCGGTCCAGCCGGTCTCCATCCGGCCCGGGATGAACGCGGGGTTGCTGCTTCGTTTCTTCCTTGAGACGTGTAAGACCACGAGGGAGGTCCTTGAGCGCATACAGAATATCCCCATCAGCTCCGCCCAGACATTCACGATAGCGGACGCGGCGGGGGAGATCGTGGTAGTGGAATGCTGTTCGGACGGGGCGGCGTTCCTGCGGCCCTCTGACCGGCAGCCGTATGTCTGCGCGGTCAATCAATACCATGCGGCGGCCATGGAGCCATTCCGCAGTCCGGGCATCGACGATTGGCAGGCGGGAGCACGCTATGAGACCCTGGTGAAGGCGCTGGACCGGTTTGCCGGAGAAATGACGGTTGGAAACGCGGCGGACATCCTATCGGGCAGGCATGGCTTTTTGTGCCAGTATGATCGAAAGGCGGGAAGAGATACGGTGTGGTCGGTCATTTACGATCTGAAGAAAAAGGTCATATTCCGCGTGGGAGGAAATCCTTCCCGGCACGCGTTCCAGCAGGATAGCCGATTCCGTATCTTGTGACGGCGATGCCCGCTGGCCCGGTGAAAAACGAACATCAAAGGGGCGGGGCCGTATGGCCCCGCCCCTTTGGATCGGGCAGTATTTACAGATTGATCTCTGGCTTTTCCGCAGCGGCGTCCGCCAGCAGCGGCTCCACCTGGGCCAGGAACGCTTCCACCTGTTCTGGGCAGCGGCCGATGTAGGCGCTGGGGGCCAGCACGGCCTCCATCTCCGCCTCGGTCATGCCGAAAGCAGGCTCCGCCGCCAGGCGGCGCAGCAGGTCGCACTTCTCGCCCTCTTTCATTTTGGCCGTGGCGGCCATGGAGCAGGTGCGGATGATCTCGTGAAGCTCCTGGCGGTCGCCGCCCCGCTTCACGGCCTCCATCATCAGGTTCTCCGTGGCGATGAAGGGCAGATACTCCCGCACCGCGGCGTCCACCACCTTCTCGTTGACGTGGAGACCGTCGGTGACATTTTGGGCCAGGCGCAAAATGGCGTCGGCGCAGAGAAAACCCTCCGGCATGGACAGCCGTCGGTTGGCGGAGTCGTCCAGCGTCCGCTCCAGCCACTGGACGGAGGCAGTCATAGGGGCGTTTATGGCGTCGGCCATCAAATAGCGGCTGAGGGCGCAGATGCGCTCGGACCGCATGGGATTGCGCTTGTAGGCCATGGCGGAGGACCCGATCTGGTTCTTCTCGAATGGCTCCTCCACCTGCCGGTCGTGCTGGAGCAGGCGGATGTCGTTTGCCATCCGGTAGCAGCTCTGGGCGATGGAGCTGAGACAATTCAAGATGCGGCTGTCCACCTTTCGGGGATAGGTCTGGCCGCAGACGGGGAAGCACTTGTCAAAGCCGAACTCGGAGCTGATTTTTCGATTCATCTCGTCGATCTTTCCGCCGTCGCCTTCGAACAGGTCCATAAAGCTGGCCTCGGTGCCGGTGGTGCCCCGGCAGCCCAGGAACTTCATATTCGCCAGCACGAAATCCAGCTCCTCCAGGTCCGCCAGCAGGTCCTGCATCCACAGCGTGGCCCGCTTGCCCACCGTCACCAGTTGGGCGGGCTGGTAGTGGGTGTATCCCAGGGTAGGAGTGGCCTTGTATTGCGCCGCGAACTTGGAGAGGTTCGCCAGCACGGCGATCAGCTGGCCCCGGAGATACCGCAGGCCCTCCCGGTAGATGATGAGGTCCGCGTTGTCGGTGACATAGCAGCTGGTGGCCCCCAGGTGGATGATGCCCGCGGCGGAAGGAGCCGCCTTGCCGTAGGTGTAGACATGGGCCATCACGTCATGGCGGACTTCCTTCTCCCGCTGGGCGGCCATTTCATAGTCGATGTCGGTGAGGTGGGCCTCCAGCTCCGCCACCTGCTCGCTGGTGACAGGCAGGCCCAGCTCGTGCTCCGCCCGGGCCAGGGCTACCCACAGCCGCCGCCAGGTCTGGATGCGCATATCGGCGGAGAACAGGTGCAGCATGAAGGGAGAGGCGTACCGGGACGCCAGGGGGGATTCGTAACGGTCTTTAGACATAAGAACGACCCTTTCCAATAGTTCGAGATGAAAAAGCGCAGAGTGAAGATAGAGGAGAAGCTCCTCTCTTTATGCGGTACCGCATAAACCGGCAAGCGCAATTTGTGGGCTACTGCGTTACGCTTATCGGAGAATGATGGCGTCCCGCTCCGGCCCCACGGATACGTAGGTGATCCGGCAGCCGATCTCTCTTTCCACGTATTCCACGTACTTTCGAGCGGCTTCGGGCAGATCCTCCCATTTCCGCACGCCGGAAATGTCGCACTGCCAGCCGTCCAGATATTCCTCCACCGGCTTCGCGTCAGGCAGGATGGCGGGGAAGGGGAACTCGTCGATCTGCTCCCCGTTCAGCTCATAGTGGGCGCAGACGGGGATCTTGTCCATGTAGCTCAGCACGTCCAGCTTGGTCAGGGCGATGTCGGTCGCTCCCTGGCACTGGATGCCGTAGCGGGTCGCCACGATGTCGATGGGACCAACCCTGCGGGGCCGTCCCGTCTTGGCGCCGTACTCAAAGCCCGCCTCGCGCAGCTTGTCCGCCCGCTCGCCGAACCACTCGCAGGTGAAGGGCCCCTCGCCTACGCAGGAGGAATAGGCCTTCACCACGCCCACGATCTTGTCCAGCTTGGCCTCGGGGAAGCCGGAGCCCACGGGGGCGTAGGCGGCGATAGGATTGGAGGAGGTGGTGTAGGGATAGATGCCGTAGTCCAGGTCCCGCAGGGAACCCAGCTGGGCCTCGAACAGGATGGATTTGCCCTCCCGCTGGGCCTTCCGCAGGAAAGCGCCGGTATCGCAGATGAAGGGCTTGATCTTCTCACCGAAGTCCGCGGCCCACTGCTTCAGGTCCTCCATGGTGTAGGGCTTGGCGCCGTAGACCTTCTCCAGCGTCAGGTTCTTCCACTCCAGAATGCCCTCCAGATGCTCCCACAGCTTGTCCGGATACAGCAGCTCGCCGGCCATGACGGTCTTTTTCTGGAATTTATCGGAGTAGAAGGGGGCGATGCCCTGCTTGGTGGAGCCGTACTTCTTATCCGCCAGGCGGGCCTCCTCCAGGCCGTCCAGCTCCCGGTGCCAGGGCAGCAGCAGGGATGCCCGGTCGCTGATCTTCAGATTCTCCGGTGTGATGGCCACCCCCTTGGCAGCTACGTCCTGGATTTCCGTCCACAGATTTTCACAGTCCAGGGCCACGCCGTTGCCTAGAACGTTCACCACGTCTGGACGGAAAATACCGGAGGGCAGCAGGTGAAGGGCGAACTTGCCCCGCTCGTTGACGACGGTGTGTCCGGCGTTGCCGCCGCCCTGATAGCGGACGACCACGTCGTAATCGCTGGTCAGCAGGTCCACCATGCGGCCCTTGCCCTCGTCGCCCCAGTTGATGCCTACAATGGCGCAATTTGACATTTCAAAAAACCTCCCGGTTTGGGAACCTGTACCGATGGGCGCTGCACACCGTCCGGACGGGCCTTTTCCCACCGCTCTGCGTTGTTTCTCCTTGAAATACACGAAGTATTCCCGCGTCGAAACGCCTTGACCGGCGGGAAAATCCCTCGCCCATCCGGCATCCCTCGCCTATCGGTACAGGTCCTGGTTTTGCACAAACAGGATGGACCGCAAGGCCCAACCTATCATATTATACCGGCACTTTTCCCATAAGTAAAGAGCAAACTTGTTATACCGGCAATAAACGCCTCTAATAGGTCGGCCTATTCCTCCCGCCGACCCGGCGGCATTCGCGGCAAAACTGTCAAAACCCGCTTCCAAAATTCGACGGCTTGTGATATACTATCTCGGGATTTGAGAGAACAGAGAAAAGGGGAGTACATATGGCAGCTATTGGCTTCGACAATCAAAAATATCTCACCACGCAATCAGAGCAGATCAAGCGCCGCATCGCCCAGTTCGGCGGCAAGCTGTATCTGGAATTCGGCGGCAAGCTGTTTGACGATTACCACGCCTCCCGGGTCCTGCCTGGCTTTGAGCCGGACAGCAAGATCCGGATGCTCCAGCAGCTGAAGGACGATGTGGAGATCGTCATCGCCATCAACGCTGCGGACATCGAAAAGAACAAGGTCCGGGGGGATCTGGGCATCACCTATGACGACGATGTGCTGCGCCTCATCGACATTTTTCGGGGCATGGACCTGTATGTGGGCAGCGTGGTGCTGACCCGGTACAGCGGCCAGGCCGCCGCCGACGCTTTTTTGAAGCGCCTGAAGGTCCTGGGCATCCGCTGCTTCCGCCACTATCCCATCGCGGGCTATCCCTCCGACGTTCCCCACATCGTCAGCGACGAGGGCTTGGGGAAAAACGACTATATCGAGACGACCCGCTCCCTGATCGTGGTGACGGCCCCCGGCCCCGGCAGCGGCAAAATGGCCACCTGCCTCAGTCAGCTGTACCACGACTACAAGCGGGGCATCCGGGCGGGCTACGCCAAGTTCGAGACCTTCCCCATCTGGAACCTGCCCCTGAAGCATCCGGTGAACCTGGCCTACGAGGCCGCCACGGCGGACCTGAACGACGTGAACATGATCGATCCCTTCCACCTGGAGGCATACGGAAAGACCGCCGTGAACTACAACCGGGACGTGGAGATATTCCCGGTACTGAACGCCATCTTCGAAAAGATCCAGGGAACGTCCCCCTATCGTTCCCCTACCGATATGGGGGTCAATATGGCTGGGAACTGCATCGTGGACGACGCAGTCTGCTGTGCCGCTTCCCGCCAGGAGATCCTGCGCCGCTACTACAACGCCTGTGTGGAGCGCCTTCAGGGCAAGGCGGGGGACGAGCCGGTGCGGAAGCTGGAGCTGGTGATGCAGCAGGGAGGCGTGACCCCGGATATCTGCCCGGCGGTGTCCGCCGCCCTTACCAAGGCAGAGACCACCGGCGCGCCCGCCGCGGCCATGGTCCTGCCGGACGGACGGGTCGTCACCGGCCGCACGTCGGAGACCCTGGGCGCCGCCTCGGCCCTGCTGCTCAACGCATTGAAGGCGGTGGGCGGCATCGATGACCACTTCGAGCTGATCTCCGCCCAGGTGCTGGAGCCGGTGTGCGATCTCAAGACCCGCTATCTGGGCCACCGCAATCCCCGTCTCCACACCGACGAGGTGCTGATGGCCCTCACCATCTCCGCTCTGACCAATCCTCTGGCGGAGATGGCCCAGCAGCAGCTTCCCAAGCTGCGGGGCTGCGACGCCCATTTCTCCGTGGTCCTCAGCGATGTGGACGACAGGCTGCTGAAGCGGCTGGGCGTCAACGTCAGCTGCGAGCCGCGGTATGAGACGAAGAAGCTGTATCACAAGTGATACGCGCGATCTGGATGCGGACCCGGGCAGGGCGGCCTTTGGCCGCCCTGTTTTTTTGCCTGTGCAAAAATGCCAAGAAAACGTGAAAAAGTAATGCGTAATTTTACGCAACAGCAATTTAACTTTTCCTGAAAGCTGTTATAATGGACAGAGGATCCGCCGGACGCTCCGACGGAAGAACAGGAAGGGGTACATACATGGCGATCAAGGTAGGTATCAACGGCTTCGGCCGTATCGGGCGGGTTGCCCTGCGCATCATGGTGGAGCGCGGCTCCAGCAGCTATCAGATCTGCGGCATCAATCTGCGCAGCGCGGATCTGGATTATATGGTCTATCAGGTGAAATACGACTCCGTGTTCCGCACCTTTACCGGCAGCGTGGAACATGACGAGCGGCACCTGATCATCAACGGCAAGAAGATCCGGGTCTACAGCGAGAGCGACGCCTCTCAGATCCCCTGGGACGACTGCGGCGCGGAGTACATCATCGAGTCCACCGGCGCCTACAACACCATGGAGAAAGCCAGCGTCCATCTGAACGGCGGCGCGAAGAAGGTCATCCTCTCCGCACCCTCCAAGGACGATGTGATGCCCACCTTTGTCATGGGAGTGAATCACAAACTGTACACGCCGGATATGAACGTGGTCTCCAACGCATCCTGCACCACCAACTGTCTGGCGCCCATGACCAAGGTCATCCACGACACCTTCGGCATCAAGCAGGCGCTGATGAGCACGATCCACGCCGCTACCGCCAAGCAGAAGGCGGTGGACTCCCGGGCTGGCCGGGACTGGCGGACGGGCCGCAGCGTGATGGGCAATATCATCCCCTCCTCCACCGGCGCGGCCAAGGCGGTGGGCCAGGTCATCCCCGAGCTGAAGGGCCGCATGACCGGCATGAGCTTCCGGGTCCCTACCAACGACGTGTCCGTGGTGGACCTGACCGCCCGGCTGGTCAGTCCCGCCAGCTATCACGACGTGTGCGTTGCCATGGAGAACGCGGCCCGGAACAGCATGAAAGGCATCATTACCTGCACCAATGACCAGGTGGTCTCCTCCGACCTCACCGGTTTTTCCGAGACTTGTATCTTTGACGAGACAGCGGGCATCATGCTGGATGATGACTTTGTCAAGCTCATCGCCTGGTACGACAACGAGTGGGGCTACAGCAACAAACTGCTGGATCTGATGGCCTACATGTACAGCGTGGATCATCAGGACTGAGCGCATATTGCCGGCGTACGGATCCTGAATAAGCATATATAAAGAGCGCGGCGTCCCCATAGTGGGCGCCGCGCTCTTTTCACCGAAAAGGTAAATTCGGACTTTATGGCCCCGGAGAAATATGGTATAATAACTTGCTGTTTCTTTGAACAGGAACGAATGGTTTGCCGGGGCCGGAAGGGCCTGTAAATGTGGAAAAAGGACTTTCCGCCGGAAAAGCCGCCGCCTGTTCGGCGAAGCCGGCGAGACGGCGGAAAAAACAAGCGTGAGCAGGGGCCTTTGGCATCGCCTGCCTCTTCCGTGTTCTCTGTATCCCCTTACCACCTCATCAGAAAGGAAGCACTATGGATATCATCGAACAACTGGCACAGGAACTTCAAAAACCCGTCCAGCACGTGGAAAATGTGGTCCGGCTGCTGGACGAGGGCAACACCATCCCCTTCATTGCCCGCTACCGCAAGGAGCTGCATGGGGCCATGGACGACACGTCTCTCCGGACCCTGGAGGAGCGGCTGGCCTACCTCCGGGGCCTCCAGGACCGCCGGGAGGCTGTGAAAAAGGCCATTGAGGAGCAGGGCAAGCTGACGGAGGAGCTTTCACAAGCCATCGACGGCGCGAAGACCTTGGCAGAGGTGGAGGACCTGTACCGCCCCTATAAGCAAAAGCGCCGCACCCGGGCCACCGTGGCCCGGGAAAAGGGCCTGGAGCCGCTGGCGGCGGTCCTCTTCGCCCAGGGGCCGGATTGCCCGGACCCGCTGACGGAAGCGGCCAACTATATCGACGGAGAAAAAGGCGTAGAGACGGCGGAGGACGCTCTGGCGGGGGCCTCCGACATCATTGCCGAACAGATCAGCGACGACGCGGACCTGCGGAAGAAGCTGCGGGAGCTGCTGATGAAAAACGGCCGCCTGGTCAGCGCCGCCGCCACAGAAGAGGACACCGTCTATCGCCTGTACTACGATTTCTCCCAGCCCCTCTCCCGGCTCCAGGGCCACCAGATCCTGGCCGTCAACCGGGGAGAGAAGGAGGAGAAATTAAAGGTCTCCATCCAGCTGGACCGGGATCTGGCCCTGCGCACCGTCCGCCGCCATGTGGTGGTGCCCGGCAGCGCCGCTATGGAGTTCATCAAGGCCGCGGCGGAGGACGCCTACGACCGCCTGCTGTTCCCCTCCCTGGAGCGGGAGGCCCGCTCCGCCTTGACAGAGACCGCCAGCGAGGGGGCCATCGGCCAATTCGCCCTGAACCTGCGGCCCCTGCTGATGCAGCCCCCTGTCAAGGGCAAGGTCACCATGGGCCTGGACCCCGGCTACCGTATGGGCTGTAAAGTGGCTGTGGTGGACGGCACCGGCAAGGTCCTGGACACCGCCGTGGTCTATCCCACCTACGGCGAGCGCCAGAAAAACGAGGCCATCGCCGCGTTGTCCAGGCTCGTCAAAAAGCACGGCGTGGAGCACATCGCCATCGGCAATGGCACAGCCAGCCGGGAGACGGAGCAGATGGCTGTGGAGCTGATCCGTCAGGTCTCCGCCGCCGGATACCAGGTCAGCTACATGATCGTCTCCGAGGCTGGGGCCTCCGTCTACTCCGCAAGCCCGCTGGCGGCGGAGGAATTTCCTCAGTACGACGTGAACCTCCGCTCCGCCGTGTCCATCGCCCGCCGCCTCCAGGACCCTCTGGCGGAGCTGGTGAAGATCGACCCCAAGGCCATCGGCGTGGGCCAGTACCAGCACGACATGCCCCCAAAGCGGCTGGACGAGGCCCTGGGCGGCGTGGTGGAGGACTGCGTGAACGCCGTGGGCGTGGATGTGAACACCGCCTCGCCCTCTCTGCTGCAAAGGGTCTCTGGACTGACGGCAGCCACCGCCAAAAACATCGTGGCTTACCGGGAGGAAAACGGTCCCTTCACCTCCCGGAGCCAGCTGAAAAAGGTGCCGAAATTAGGCCCCAAGGCCTTTCAGCAGTGCGCGGGTTTCCTGCGGGTCCCGGAGAGCAAAAGCGCGCTGGACAACACCGCCGTCCACCCGGAGAGCTATGACGCGGCCAGGCAGCTTCTGGAGCTGACGGGCCACGCCCTGGCGGATGTGAAGGCGGGGAAGCTCCAGGACCTGCCCGCCCAGGTAAAGGCTTACGGCGAGGAAAAGGCCGCCCAGGCCATCGGCGTGGGCGTTCCCACCCTGCGGGACGTGGTGAGCGAGCTGCTGAAGCCCGGCCGGGATATCCGGGAGGACCTGCCCCAGCCCATCCTCCGCACCGACGTGCTGGAGATAAAGGATCTGAAACCCGGCATGGTGCTGACCGGCACCGTCCGCAATGTCATCGACTTCGGCGTGTTCGTGGACATTGGCGTCCACCAGGACGGTCTGGTGCATATCTCCCAGGTGGCGGACAAGTTTATCAAGCATCCCTCAGAGGTGGTCTCCGTAGGGGATGTGGTGAAGGTCCTGGTCCTGGATGTGGACGAGAAAAAGAAGCGCATCAGCCTGTCCATGCGCCAGGCGAAGTAAACGAAAACAGGGTCCCGGGCCATCGGCCCGGGACCCTCTTCTTCAATTGCCGTTTATTTGGCTGCCTAGCCTGCGGCGGGATCGATGACCACGATGCAGCAAAGCTCCGTAGTGGCCTCCTGGCTGGGGGACGGCTCCTGGGCGCAGCCCAGCTCCTGAAGGAGCCGCTGGAAGTCCGCCTGTTCCATGGCGTAGCCGGTGCCGGTGATCTCCGGCTGGAGGGCGTTGGAATAGGGCTTGCCGGCAAAGCCGTCCAGAGAGTTGCCTGCCTGCTCCGCGGTGAGGCGGGCGGTGGCGGCAAACACCACATTCTCGTATTCGGCCCAAGCCGCCGCCTCTTCCGGCGATTCCAGCGCGGCGTCCAGCTCTTCCGGCGCGGCTGCCGGTTCATCCGCCGCGGTAACCTGGGGCGCAGCCGCTGGCTCCTCCGGTGCGGCTTTCTGCTGAGCATCCTCGGCGGGGGCGTTCTGCCCGGTGAACCGCATGGCAGGCTCCGGCACCTCCGGCTCTCTGTCAGCCTCCACGATTTCCATGGCGTTGTCGTAAGAGGCCCCGTACAGGCTCTGGACGCCGGTGCTGTCGCTGGCAGTGTCGGCGGCTTCCGTGCTGGCAGGGGCTTCTGTACAGGCAGCCTCCATAGCCGGGGAGGCGGATTCCGCCTTCCAGCCGCCCTGGAAGCCCACGCCCCGGACCAGCGCCACGATGGCGCAGCAGGCGGCAAGAGAGACCGCAAGCTGCCTCCAGCGCCGTTTCCGGGGCACTTTTTCAGCGGCCCGCACTGCGGCCATCACATTGTCCGCGAAGCCATCCGGCACCTCCGTCTCCTCCGCGGTGGGAAAGGCGGCCCGCAGGGCCAGCGCGTCGTCCACATAGGCCTGGCAGCCGGGGCAGATATCCAGGTGATCCCGGACGCGGGCCATGTCCGCGGCTTCCAGTTCGCCGTCCACGTACAGGTCCAGCAGGGCCGCGTATTCGTCACAATATTTCATATGCAGCCCTCCTTTTCACTTTCTTTGGACGCAGGGGCGGAAAAAAAGTTCCCGCTTTCCAGCAAAATTTTTCGCAGCAGCTTCCGCCCCCGGCTGATGCGGGACTTCACCGTCCCCAGCTCCAGGTCCAGGATGGCGGCGATCTCGTCATAGGTCCGCTGGTGCAGCTCCCGCAGCACCAGCGCCTGCCGGTACTCCGGCGGCAGGGCCGCCAGGCCCTCCTCCACCTGCCGGCGCAGCTCCGCCCGCTCCGCTGCCTCCTGGGGGGAGGGGGCGGAGTGGTCCGGGATGTCCGGATTCATGTTCTCATCATTGAGGGAGAGGGCGGCGGCGTTCCGGTGCCGTCCCTCCCGCCGCAGCAGGTCCACGGCGGCGTTGGAGGCCAGACGGTACAGCCAGGTGGAAAAACTGGCCTCGCCCCGGAAAAAGGGCAGTCCCTGCCAGGCGGCCAGGAATGCCTCTTGGGCGGCCTCGGCGCCGTCCTCCGGATTCCCGCACATCCGGGCCGTCAGCGCCAGGACCCGCTTCTCATATAAGCGCACCAGCTCCCCGAAGGCGTCCTGGTCTCCCTGGCGGGCCGCGTCGATCCACTTCTGCTCGTCGCTCATGTCAAATCCCTCTTGATCCCCTTCGTGACCCGGTATACGTCCTCCAGGGTATTCATTCGCACGATCTGTTCCTTGTAAAAGCCGGCATGGGGCACACCCTTGAGATACCAGCAGTAGTGCCGCCGGGCCTCCAGGACGGCGACCCGCTCGCCCTTGGCCTCCGCCGCCAGCTCAAACTGCCGCACGGCGGTGTCGCACCGCTCCGCCAGACAGGGAAGAGGGGGGATGGGGCGCCCCTCCAGCGCTGCTTGGGCCTGCTGGAACAGCCAGGGATTGCCGAAACAGCCCCGGCCGATCATGGCCATGTCCGCCTGAGTGTGCTGCAGGATGCGGGCGGCGTCCTCCGGCTTCCAGATGTCGCCGTTGGCGATGACCGGCACAGACACCGCCTCCTTCACCTGACGGATGCAGTTCCAGTCCGCCTGTCCGCCGTAGACTTGGGCGCGGGTCCGGCCGTGGACCGCCACGGCGGCGATCCCCGCCGCTTCCAGCGCCTGGGCGAATTCCACGCAGTTGCAACTGCCCATGTCCCACCCCCGGCGAAATTTGGCGGTCACTGGCACAGGCCCCACGGCCTTCACCACCGCCTCCACGATGCGGGCGGCCTTTTCCGGGTCCTTCATCAGCGCCGCGCCGTCGCCGTTGTTGACGATCTTGCCCATGGGACAGCCCATGTTGATGTCCAGAATGTCCGCCCCGGAGGCCTCCAGGGCGATCTGGGCCGCCTCCGCCATGCAGGATGGGTCGCTGCCGAAGATCTGCACGGCGGCGGGATGCTCCCCGGGAAACTGCTTCAGCAGGGAAAAAGTCTTTTTGTCGTGGTAGCACAGCGCCTTGGAGGAGATCAGCTCCGTAACGGTGTATCCCGCGCCCAATTCGGCGCAGATCTGCCGGAAGGCCGCGTCCGTGACCCCCGCCATGGGGGCCAGCGCCAGCTTGGAGTTGATCTCGACTGTTCCGATCCGCATGGGACACCGTCCTTTGCTCATAAAAATACAATTTATCATATCATAAAATCTCTGGGAAGTCCACAGGAAGCGGCTGACTTTGCCGCCGGGCCTTGCGGCGGCGGGGCCGATATGATAAAATCGGTTTGAACACAAAAGACAGTACCCTTTGTTCACTGAGGATACGGAAAGGGCGTGGTATCATGGCGGAGCTGACTTCCATGTGCAACGTTGGAAAAGAGCTTGCCCGAAAGCTTGAGTCGGTCGGCATCCGCTCAGCGGAGGAATTGACCCGGACAGGGAGCATGGAGGCGTTTTTGCGGCTGAAAATCCGGTATCCCAATGTCTGTCTGGTGCATCTATACGCGCTGCAGGGCGCTATCGACCAGACTGCGTACAATTGCCTGCCGGAAACGATCGAAGAAGAGCTGAAACGCTTCAGCGACAGCCTGCGGGAGCGATCCTAGAGGACGCCTTTTGGGCAGATCGGAGGATGGACATGGGACCGGGAGAGAGGATGGAACTGCCGGTCTGACGGGACATACCGGACATCGCAGCGCTGAACCGCCGCCGTCTCAGCTTGGGACGGCGGCGGTTTCCATGTTGAAAGACGCGGGAAAAGACGCGGTTTCTTTTCCCGACGGGATTTTTCCGTCACAGCCTGTAAAATGGTGTAAAATCACACCTTTGGGAGGGACAGGCTGTGGAACACGGTCAGATCACATGGAAGCGCTCCGCCTGGTGGATGGCGGCTGGCATCCGCTTTTTTCTGGCGGCGGCGCTGACGGCCAGCCGGACGGCAGGGGGATACGTTCCCTTTGCCCTGGGCTTCGTGGCGGCGGCGGGGCCGGGCGCTGAAGGAGCCGCCGCCTTGGCGGGCCTGGGCTTGGGAGCCCTGCTGTTTTTGGACTTCGCGGAGGCGCTGCCCGCGGCGGCGGTGGGCGTGCTGCTCCTCACCGCCTCCACTGCCTTTCGGGGCAGCCCCGCTCTGGCCCGGCCCAAGGTGCTGGCCTGTACGGCGGTGGGGCTGTTCCTGGCGGTGGATATCATTTACGTAGTGGAATCCCTGGCCCCGCTGGAGCGGCTGACCCCCTGCCTGGCGGCGGCAGGCCTTACCGGGGCCGCCGCCTGGTTCTTTCAGCCTCTGCTGCGGCCGGAGGAAGACGGCCCCCTTCCGGCGGACAGCCTGCTGTTCCTGGCGGCGGCGCTGCTGCTGGCTCTGGCGGACCTGGAGCTGTTGGGCCTCTCCCTGGGACGGATGCTGCTGTGCGTCCTGCTGGCCTATACCGCCTATGAGCGAGGGGCCGTGACAGGCGCGGCGGCGGGCCTGGGGATCGGCCTGACGGCGGACCTCTGCGCTGGAACGGGCGGCGGTATTTTCACTGCCGGACTGGGGCTGGCAGGCCTGCTGGCCGGCAGTCAGGCGGGACGCCGCCGGAGCCGGGCGGCGGGAGCTTTCCTGCTGGCGTCTCTGGCGGCGCTGCTGCCTGCCCGGGAGCCTTTGGCTCAGCCGCTGCTGCTGGAATCCGCGGCAGGGATGGCGGTATTCCTGCTGCTGCCGGGGCGGCTGTTCGGCGGCAAGCGCATCAAGAAGCAGGAGCCGCTGCCAGAGTCCGCCGTCAGCGCCCAGCTGAAGGCACGGCTGAACCGTGCGGCCCGTGCGCTGCGGGACCTGTACGACAGCATGGGCCGCACGCCCTCCACAGATGAGAACCCCGCCATCATCTTCGATCGGGCGGCGGAACGGGTGTGTCGGGGCTGCGCGCTGTGCGGCCTGTGCTGGCAGCGGGAGTACACAGGCACCTTCAACGCCTTCAACGACGCGACTCCTTATCTGCTGGAACGGGGCCGAGCGCTGCCCAAGGATTTCCCCGCTTACTTCACGGACCGCTGCGTCCATCTGCCGGATCTTCTGACGGCGGTGAACGGCGAGCTGTCCGCCTATCTGCTGCGGCGGCAGTACCGCCGCCAGCTGGAGGAGACCCGCCGCAGCGCCCGGGGACAGTACGCCCAGCTCAGCGAGCTGTTGACTGCCACCGCCGCGGGCCTGGGAGAGGCGGCGGCCACGGCGGGAGAGGCGGACTTCGCCTGCCAAGTGGGCGCCGCCCTGCGGCCCCGGGAAGGGGAGACGGTCTGCGGAGATACGGTGATGTCCTTTCAGACGGAGACGGGCCGTTGGTGCCTGCTGTTGGCCGACGGTATGGGCAGCGGCGAACCGGCCCGGCGGGAATCCGCCCTCACCTGCCGCTTGCTGCGCCAGTTTCTGGAGGCGGGCATCGAGCCGGAGGCGGCTTTGAAGACCCTCAACGCCGCCATGGCCCTCCGAGGGGCGGAGACCGGCAGCTTCACCACCGTGGATCTGTGCGTGCTGGACCCCGCCACCGGGGAGACGGTGTTTTATAAGTACGGCGCGGCCCCCAGCTACCTGAAAAAGGGGGGCGCCGTCCGGCGGATCACCGGCGGCAGCCTGCCGGTGGGCCTGCGGGGCGCGCCGGCCTCGCCGGACGTGACCAAGGTGGAGCTGGCCCCCGGCGGCTTTGTGGTGATGATCAGCGACGGCGTGGCGGACCCGGGGCGGGACGAGTGGCTCCAGGACCTGCTGGCGGGCTGGGAGGGGGAGGACCCTCAGGCCCTGGCGGGGCTGCTCCTGGCGGAGAGCGTCCGCCGGGAGCGCCTTCAGGACGACTGCGGCATCCAGGTGCTCTACCGCCCGGCGGAGGGGATAAAAAAGGTGTGACGGCGGTATAAAAATCCTTCTCCCGCGGCACAATGAGACCATCAACAACAGGAGGAGACCGACAATGGTGAAAGGTATTTCCAGGCGGGTCGTGGTGGTGGATTCCCCGGACCAGCGGTTTTTTGAGCAGGCGATCTTTATTGTGCGGAACGACGCCGCCGGAGAGGGCGTTACAGCTAAGGAACTGGTGGAGGAGGCCCGCCGGGTCGCCCGGAACTACGCGGGCGGAGACCACGGCCGCTTCAGCCGCATGTGGCGGGAGCTGTCCCCGGCGGTGTACACCCTCATGGGCGCGGCGGGGATCGGATTGGTCTGGATGCTGGCGGCATTGGTGTAAGGCGGAATGGCCGGTATCGCCGCCGGCCCAGCGCCCTTCGCCGCGGAAGCGGCGTCAAGCGTTTTGCCCGGCGGGCAAAACCTTGAAATGGGTGGGCTTTGCCTGCCCATTTGAGTCCAAACACGGGGTCCTCGCCGGATCAGTGATCCGGCGGGGCCGCGGCGGGGATCGGATTGGTCTGGATGCTGGCGGCATTGGTGTAAGGCGGAATGGCCCGACATCGCCGCCGGCCCAGCGCCTCCGCAGCAAAATCAATAACATCAAGGCCACCCCTGAAAGGGGTGGCCTTGATGTTATTCCGCTTTTTGGACATGGACGCTGCCCGCCGCATGGTGGCCGGTGACCCACACCTCATATTGTCCATCCCTGGGAGCAGCTGCGGAATAGGTCCCGTCCGGCATATTCCGGCCGGTATAGAGGACCTCCCGCTCTGCCGCACCGATGATATCCAGGTCCACACTGCCCTGCTGATTGACGGCCTCCCACTGGACCGTGTCTCCAGCCTCCAGCTCCAGGATATGGCACACTCTGCCATTGAAATTCGTGTAATCCAGCAAAAGGCCGTTCTCATCGCCGCTGCGGCTGCCCTCATAGACGCCGCCCTCGATCCAAAAGCTTTCAGAAGGATCGTCATAGCGCTGAAGATCCAGCCAGTTGGTCACGCACCATGTTCCAACGTACATACACAGCGCCGCCCCGGTGAGGAGGAAGCACAGCAGCATCCCGGCCCAGTCATACTTGATGCGGCTGCCGTTCCGGGCGGCCAGCAGGGTCTCCGCGCCCAGCAGGATCAGGATGACGGGGGACAGCTTCAGCGCCCAACTCAGGTCCAGCCGGGGCCACAGCAGGCTGACGGCCATCAGCACTCCGCCGGCCACCAGCGTCACGCCCAGGGTGAAGGTCCCGACCCGGCGCTGCCGGACTGCCGCCTCCGGCGCGGCGTATTCAGTCGTTCCCATGGGCTTCCTCCTGTTTCGCTTCGGCCTGCTCCTTGGCTGCGTGGGCCGCGCCGTTCGCTGTTTCCTCCGGCGGCACGAAGTTGGGGATGTCCTCGCCCTTGACTTTTTGGGGCCCCCGGATGAACCAGACGCCCAGGGCGATGATGCCGACAGTCACCGCCAGCCGGGGAATGTTGTAGCGGAAGAAGTAGTAAACACTCCCGTCCCAGCCGAAGATCTCAGTGAAGAGGGCCGCCAACCAGTTGGCCAGCCGCTGCCACAGCATGAAGATCCCCAGCAGCACCAGTCCCCAGCCAATGAGGCTGTGGCGCTTCCGCAGCAGTTGGTCCGCCTTTTCCGCATCCATGTCGGAGAGGCCGAAGAGGTATGCGTCGGGGTTGGCGGCGGCCTCCGCGTCGGTCTGGCCCCGCAGGTTGTAGCTGTCGAAAAAGGAATACAGCCACAGCGGCAGGCACAGCACCGACAGCGCGCCGACCTCCAGGAATACCGCCAGGAAAAACACGCCGCAGAAAGCGGTCAGCAGGGATACGCCCCGCTTCATATAGCCCTGATGCATCTGTCCGCACCCGGGGATGCAGGATGTGATGAACAGCGAAAGTCCACCTTTACGTTTCATGAGTCCATTCCTCCTTGTACTGGCGTTTCCCGCCCATTCAAAAAATCATTCAATCCGGACACGGCACCGTCCAGGGAATCGTTCCATTTCGCAGGCCAGGTCCGCAGCTCCTGAGAGATGGAGGGCCGGGGGAGTACGATCCGCTGGGGCAGCTCTATGCCCCGGCTGCCCCACACCATGGTCAGGGCCAGCGCCACGGCGGCGGCCGCCGCGGCGTACCGGTTGGTGACGAGCCGCAAAGTCCTGGCCCGGACCCTGGCCCACAGGCTCTCCCTGCAGGACCGCCCTGGCGTTAGCAGCGGCGTTTCTGCCAGCAGCTCCGTGTACCGCTGGAGACACCGGTCGCAGAAGGCCAGATGCTCCGCCAGCTCCAGACGGGCCGTTTCTTCCAAGGCGGCTCCCTGCGCCAGGGCCGCCAGAGCTTCTTCTGTCAAATGTCCGTCCTCACGGAAGATCTCCATGCTGTTCCCTCCCTTCCAATCGTTCCCGCAGCAGCCGCTTTCCGCGGGCCAGCTGGGTGTGTATCGTTTTCACCGGTCTGCCCAGGGCCAGGGCCGCCTCCTCCGGCGACCGCTCCTCCAGCAGGCACAAGCGGCAGACCGGTCGGTACGGCTCCCGCAGCGCTTCGATGGCCGCCCGGATATCCGCCTCGCCCAAGCCGGACAGAGCCAGCTCCTCGGCAGGGGGCGACAGCCCCGCCGCCAGCGCTTCGTCTCCCGGCAGCACCGCCCGGCGGCTCCAGGCGCTTTGCAGGTGGTCCTTGGCCTTGTTGGCGGCGATGCGCCCCAGCCATTGCCGCTCATAGCCCGTGGGAATGGCGTCCCGGTGGAGGTAGGCGGAGAGAAAGGTCTCCTGGGTCAGATCCTCGGCGGCAGCGGCGTCCCGGACCAGTTGAAAGCAGATGGTGTACACCAGATGCTCATATTGCTCCACCAGGAGCGAAAAGGCTTCTTTCGTCATGCTTGCCACGGTCTGCCGCCACCTCCTTTCGTTGCCTGATACGAATCACTCATAAAACAATTTTCTTGTTTTATTGGGGCCGCATAAGCGGCCCCGGCGGCGAAGCCGCCTGTGATGAAAGTCCATACTTTTCCTGCGCGGCGTAGGCGCGGCGGCGCAATGCGCCGCAATAAAAAATTTTTCTAAGTTTTTTATCAGGAAACAGGATGACACCTATTATACGGTGCCGGACGAAGATATTCTTCAAAAAACCGTAAAATTTCCGCTTTTTATCCAAGTGCCGAAAGACCGGGAAAAGGCTCCGGACAGCCCCATTTCCCTCTTGCGTTTGCCGGGATTCTGTGGTATAGTTGGTCTCGACAGGTGCCATCTCCCTGTCCAAGCGCCGGAAACGGCGTTCGTTCGATGCACCAGATGGGGCATCGTTCTCTAAACAAAAAAATGGAGGCTGCGCGGGCCTTATCCTGCGCGTTTTTGCTGTTTTGCAAAAAAGACCTCCACATCATCAAAAGGAGGTCTTTTCTCATGTCCAGATCCAAATTCACCGTCCACCAGCTCACCACCGCCGCCGTCATCGCCGCCGTTTACGCCGCTTTGACCCTGCTGCTGCCCATCCCCCAGTACCTGGGCGTTCAGTTCCGCGTGGCTGAGGCCATGACTCTGCTGCCCTTCCTGTTCCCGGAGGCCATCCCCGGCCTGGTGGTGGGCTGCTTCCTGGCCAATTTCCTGGGGTCCCCCATCGTGCTGGACTGGATCTTCGGTACGCTGGCGACCCTGCTGGCGGCCCTCTGGACCCGCCGGATGCCTAACAAGTGGCTGGCGGCGGTGCCGCCGGTGGTCTGCAATGCTGTTATCGTGGGGGCAGAGATCGCCTGGTTCGTGACGCAGGACGGCGGCGCGTTCTGGCCTGCCTACGCCCTGAACGCTTTCACCGTGGGCCTGGGGGAGGCCCTGGTCTGTTTCATCCTGGGCATTCTGCTGCTGCGTGTGCTGGATAACATCCCCGCTCTGAAAAACCGCGTCTCCCGTCCCTGACTTCTCCGCACCCGTCCGGCTCCGCCGGGCGGGTACTTTTTACAAACATAACAAAACAGCGGGACGGCATCGCCGTCCCGCTGTTTTGTTATGCTTTTTCGCTGACTCAGACCGGCTCGAACTCGTCCTTGCCCATGCCGCAGATGGGGCAGACCCAATCCTCAGGCAGATCCTCCCACTTGGTGCCGGGAGCGATGCCGTTGTCGGGATCGCCGGCAGCCTCGTCATAAATATAGCCGCAGGGCTTGCATTCGTACTGTTTCATGCTGCAACCTCACATTCTTTTTGAAGATGATCCCATGATACCGGAATTTCAGCCAGAAAACAGTTGCTCTTGCAACAGATTTACCGCAATTTTGCCCGTATCTTGGCCTTGATCTCCGGGGAGAGCACCTTGCCCGCCGCCCGTACCGGTAGGGGCGGCAGCCGGAAGAACCGCTTCCGCACCTGTCCGAAAGGCTCCAGCGCATAGGCGGCGAAAAAGGCCGTCCGGTCTGGTGCCGGGGCGATGGGGCTGGCCAGCCGGGGATTGCCCGCCACAGCCCGTTCCACGGGAAAGGCCTGGCGGCTCAGGGGGAGCTGGTCGAAGATGTGGCTGCCGTGGGCGGTGTTCACCAGCAGCAGGCTCACGCCCTTTTGCTGCTGCTCCGGCAGTTCCTCCGGCTTCAGACCCCAGAAGTCCCCCAGGGTGAAGTCGCCGGGGCGGTTCAGGTTGGTATAGGCGCACCGGTGGCAGCTGGGCCGCAGGAACAGGGACCGGCCGAAGGCCCGGCCATACTCTGTGGAAAACAGGGGCGCGGTGTCCACGGTGCCGTCGTCATAGATGGTGGTGAAGTGGCTGTCCTTCCAGCCGGTCACCTTGTTGCGGAACCGCACCGCCTGCAATCCCTTCCCCTTTTGGGCCTCGATGGACCGGGCCATGTCCTCCCACACGCCGGGGGAGGGAACGCCATGGCACACCAGGTCGCAGGTGGTCAGCTTTTCCGGGCGGCAGCCCAAAAAGCTGTAAAGGCCGTCCACCTGGCAGGGGGTCCCGGAAAACAGCACGTCCCGGCCCATGTTCAGGGCGGCCCGCACCTCCCGGAAGGTCTCGCCCAGGTCGCTCTGGACGTATTTGGCCCCCCGCAGCCGCCACAGATCCTCTTTGCGGAAGCAGGCCACGTGCCGCAGGCGCTGTTTGCCGTCCATGGCGGCGCCGAACACCACGCCGCCGGATTCCAGCACGTAGTCCGCCAGGGCGGTGAATACGCCGCCGGAGGTGGAGTCCCGCCGGATCTCGTCATTGCGGTTCCAGGCGGCGAAGGCGGCGGGCAGGGGCGCCCGGGGCCGCTGTTTCAGAGCCGGACAAGCGGCGGTGCAGCGGCCGCAGCGGACGCACTTGTCCAGGTCCGCCGCCGGATAGGAGAAGCCCTCCTGATCCCGAACCATGGCGATAGCGTCCTTGGGGCAGACGCTGGCGCAGGCGGTGCAGCCGGTGCAGCGGCTGTGGTCCGCCAGCCGGGGCCCGTCCTGTTTCGCGTCCCGGGTCTCCGCCGGGGCGCTTTCATAGGGCGCATTTTCCAGGGCGGCGCGGAGATAGTCCAGGGACCCGGCCCGCTCCGCCGCCAAACGACCGTCCACGGCCTGCCAGTCGATCTGGTCCTCCAGACCGGCGGTGCTGCCGCCGCCGATGATCCGGTCCGTCAGGCCCAGGCGGCTCAGGATGCTGAAGGTCCGGGAGGTCTCCGGGTCCGCCAGCTCCCTGGGGGACACCGCGGTGAAGAAGGGGACATGGAACTGGACGGAGAACACCGTTCCGTGGAAGGAATTGGTAAACACGAAGGCGGCGTTGGCAAACAGCTCCAGAAATTCTGCCGGGCCGGCGTCCAGCACGCAGCGGGCCTTGGGATGGACCTTCTGCCGGACGCCGCACAGCTGCACGATGGGCATGCCGCTCCGCTCCGCGAAGGTGCGGATGTAAGGAGCCAGCGCCCCGGGCTTGCTGATGCAGTAGCAGAGAATATACCCCCCGGGGGTATATTTTTTGACATTCAAATACCCCCCCGGGGTATGGATCGCCGCCCGCCACTGGTCCGCCGTCAGCAGCAGGGTGGGGTCCAGCACCACCGGCGCCTCTCTTCCGGTGATCTCCGCTGTGATCTTTTGCCCCTGCTTCTCTCGGACGGACAGGTGGGAGAACTGGCTGAGATATTTCCGCAGCTCCTCCTCCATGCCCTCGGGGATGACAGGCGTGCCGAAGGAGGGGGCGTAGGCGATCTTCCGCTTTTCAGAAAAGGCCCCGAAAAACACCGGGTCGAACCGGCCGTCGGGGAAGATCAGGGGATTCCAGATCTGGTCGCTGCCGGCGAGGATGGCGTCGTAGGGCGGGTTCGTCGTCCGCAGCTCCTCCAGGCTCTCATAGCGGCGGGGGGAGATGCGCAGATGGTCCTGGGAAAATTTCTCGAACCGCTGGTAGCGGGCCTGGAGCGCCGGGTAGTGCAGGGCGGTATGAGCGTCCGCGGCGGCGCTGCCCAGGCCGGTGGGGCGGCGGAACAGGCTGTTGTCCTGATTCACGAAGTAGTCGATGATCTCGCACTCGTGGCCCAGGGACTCCACCGCCCGCTCCGTGGCCGCCGCCTGCAGCAGCGCCCCATAGTGGTGGATGTGATAAAAAGTAACAAGTCCTGTCTTCAAGAGGAAACTTCCTTTCTGCAAGAACCCGTATTCATAAGTGAAAAATGCCGGATGGGCGAGGAATCTTCCCGGCAGGCAAGGCGCTTTGACGCAGGAAGTTTGTGTATTTCAAGGAAAAGCAACGCAGTATGGCGGGAAAAGGCCCGCACAGACGGCGTTCAGCGCTTGTGAATACGGGCTCTTATTTCAAATCCATCTGCGGGATCTGGTTCACCGGGGTCAGCAGGTCGTCCTCCGCCACCCAGTCGGCCACGGGGACCACCTCGAACTCCGTCTCGGTGCGGCGGATGACTACCTTTTCCAGCCCGGCGTTGATGACCATCCGGCGGCACATCAGGCAGGAGGTGGCATCACTCAGCAGCTTGCCGGTGCGGGCGTCCCGGCCCACCAGATAGATGGTGCCGCCCACCATGTCCCGCCGGGAGGCGGAGATGATGGCGTTGGCCTCGGCGTGGACGCTGCGGCACAGCTCATACCGCTCGCCTCGGGGGACCTTCATGGCCTCTCGGGAGCAGTAGCCCATGTCCACGCAGTTGGCCCGGCCCCGGGGCGCGCCGTTGTAGCCTGTGGAAATGATCTCATCGTTCTTCACGATGATGGCGCCGTAGATCCGGCGCAGGCAGGTGGCCCGTTCCAAAACGGTCTCGGCGATATCCAGGTAATAATTCTCCTTGCTGATGCGGTCCATAGGCAGCCCTCCATGTACATTTATTGTGGTCAAATTTCTGATTTGACCGGCTATGAGATCCAAATCTTGGCCGCGGACCGCGGCCTGTCCCAGCACTTGTGCGCTGTGACACTTGAAAAGGGGTTATACCACTTATTAAGTTATTTAATTATAGCATGAGAGGCCAAACCTCGCAAGAGGGGGTATCCGGCAGTTTTGCCAGAAAGCCAGGAAATCAGAGCCGTCCCGCTCGGACGGCGATCAGCTCCGCCGCCACGGACACGGCGATCTCCGCTGGGGTCTCCGCCCCGATGGCCAGGCCGATGGGAGCGTGGACCTGGGCATATTCCTCCGCCGTGAAGCCCTCCGCCAGCAGCCTGTCCCGGCACAGGGCCAGTTTCTTTTTCGAGCCGATGCAGCCTAAGTATCGGGCACCGCTGCGAAGGGTCTGAGCCAGCACCTCATGATCCGCCTGATGGCCCCGGGTCATGATGACCACATAGTCATCCGGCGTGATGGTCAGGTGCTTGTCCAGCTCCTCGAAAGAGCCGCAGAAGGCGGCCTCCGCCTGGGGGAATAGAGCCAGATCCGCGAACTCCGGGCGGTCGTCGTACACCACCGGCCGGAAGCCCACTGCCGCGATGGCCGGTACCAGGGCTTGGGATACGTGGCCCCCGCCGAAGATATACACCCGTCCCGCCTTCACCGCCGGCACGGCGAACCAGCCGTCTTGGAACACCGCCCTGTTTTGCAGAAGCCCCGGCGGGAGCTCCGGCAGGTCCCGGGAGCCGGCGCGGCCCGCCAGACCCATGGCGGAGACCCGTTCCCCCTCCAGCCGCCGCACCAGCCAGGTGTCGGCGTTTTGGCCGGTGGCCTCCAGCAGCCGCCGGAACAGGGCGATGACCGCTGCGTCTCCGGCAGGGAGATGCTGGAAATGGAGCGTCACCGCCCCGCCGCAGACCATGCCCAGGCTGGCGGCATCCCCCTGGACAAAACGGAAGTCCCGGACGGCGTTTTCTCCGGTCTCCAGCAGAGTTCGGGCCAGGAGCGTGGCCTCATACTCCGCATTGCCGCCGCCAATGGTGCCGGCGGCGGTCTCCGGCAGCACCGCCAGCAGCGCGCCTGCTCCTCGGGGCGTGGAGCCGCTAGCGGCCAGGACGCTGACCAGCTGGATGCTTTGGCCGCCCTCCAGGGCGTGAAGAATGGTTTTGATGAGTTCCCGCATAGGGGCGCCTCCTTTGCTGCGTTTTCTTCATTATAGCACAGACGCGGAGGATTGGAAAGACCGGGGATGGGGCAGGCTCCCGCCGAAAAAAAGGCCGCCCCGGCGGGGCGGCCCGGAGCGGCGGAAGTGATGGCGCGGCACCTGCGGTCATTGAAAAAGAAGCGCCGGCAAAGCAATCCACACGCTGGCGGCGCTTTGCTGTTCGGTTTTGTGCGGTCTAATACAGGCCCTGATAATGGGGCAGCGGATAGTCCATCTCATAATTGCGGCACAGGTCGATGAAAGCCTTTGCGGAGGAGGTGAGAAACTTTTCTCTGTGATACACGATGTGGAACATTCTGCTGAAATCCAAGCCCTTTACACGGACGGCCACCACCAGACCGTGGGCCAAAGGCCCCACTACCATGCGCTGCGGAAGCACAGTGATGCCCAGGCCGTTGATCACGGCGTTCACCAGAGCGGTGGTGCTCATGGCCTCCCAGATCGGGGAGACCGAGAAGCCCGCCTGCTCAATGACATGCTCGAAGGTCTCACGGGTCCCGCTGCCCTTCTCCCGCAGAAGGAAGCGCTGCCGGCGGAATTCATCTATGGAGATCTCCTGGCCCTGGCTGAAGCAGCCCTCCGCCGGACAGATGACGGACAGATGATCCTCCATATACTCTTCCGACGTGAAAGACGGAACATGGGAAACGCCTTCGATCAGCGCAAAGTCCAGCTCGTTGTCCAAGAGCTTCTGCTCAAGCTGCTCCGACGGCCCAATGACAGCCCTGACCTCTGTGCCTGGATAGCGGTTGTAGAACGCTTTTACATAGTTGGGCAGAAATTGGGAGCCGATGGTGACGCTGGCCCCGACCCGCAGGATGCCGAAAGCGTCCCAGTTCCGCATTCCCTTTTCCATCTCGTCAAACAGAGCGATGATATGGCGGGCGTACTCCTGAAATTTTCGCCCCGCCTCCGTGATCCGCAGCCGCCTGCCGATCCGGTCAAACAGGATCACGCCGTAGTATTGCTCCAATTCCCGGATGGCAAGGCTGACCGCCGGCTGTGTCGTATGGATCTCCTCGGAGGCCTTGGTGGTGTTGAAATCGTGGTCACAGACCGCCAAAAAAAGTTTGAGATGCCGGATGGTCATGGCACCCTCCTTATTCATATTAAAATACGTATAGAAACAATTAAATTATATTATTTTTCATATTATATTTCAAGTGCTATATTTCAGATATACCCTCAGTAAACAAAAGACAGAGCGGTTTTCGGGGCATTTTGAGCGGCAGGCGTGCTGCCCTTTGTCCACTGAGGGCACAGACAGGGGGGATATGGATTTGGACGAAAAAAGGCGAAAATGCGGGAAGCTGTTTTTATCGACATTTCAACTCAGCGCGTGTACATTCGGCGGCGGCTTCGTCATCGTTCCGCTGATGCGGAAAAAGTTTGTGGAGGACCTGCACTGGATCGACGAGCAGGAAATGATGGACCTGACAGCCATTGCCCAGTCCTCGCCGGGGGCCATTGCGGTAAACGCGTCCATTCTGGTGGGATATCATGTGGCGGGCGTGCTGGGAGCGCTGACCACCGTGCTGGGAACGGTCCTGCCGCCGCTCATCATCATTTCGGCCGTATCATTTTTTTACACCGCGTTTCGTGACAACGCCGTCATCGACATGGCGATGACGGGGATGCTGGCAGGCGTGGCGGCTGTGATCTGTGACGTTGTGATCACCATGGCAGCGGGCATTTTCAGACAGAAGCGGCTGCTGCCTGTTTTGATACTGTTTTCCGCTTTTGCGGCTGTCCGATATCTGGGCGTCAATATTATTTTGATCATCTTCGCCTGCGGAGCCATCGGAGCGGCGGACACCTTTTGCCGCAGACGGGCTGGAAGGGAGACGGCATGATCTATCTGGAATTGTTGTGGAGCTTCTTTCAGATCGGCCTGTTCAGCATCGGCGGCGGATATGCCGCCATGCCGCTGATCCAGCACCAGGTCGTTGATATGCACCCATGGCTGACGATGACGCAATTTGCAGATATCATGACCATCGCGGAAATGACGCCCGGTCCCATCGCTATCAATTCCGCCACCTTTGTGGGGATCCGGGTTGCAGGCCTGCCCGGCGCGGTAGTCGCTACGGCTGGATGTGTCCTGCCGTCCTGCGTGATCGTCATGCTGCTGGCGTATATTTACTATCGGTTCCGGGGATTGTCAATGGTGCAGGGGATCCTGGCGGGCCTCCGCCCGGCGGTGGCCGCCATGATCGCGTCGGCGGGACTTTCCCTTGTCATCCTGTCTTTTTGGGGGCAGCGCTCCCTCCCGGATGATCTGAGCGGTATCAATGGCATTTCTGTATGGATATTCTGCGCCGGTCTGCTGATCCTGCGGAAGTGGAAAGTCGATCCCATATATGTCATGGCGGGCGCCGGTGTGTTGGGTGTTCTTTTGTATTCCGTGATGTGAGGAGGCTGCTTATGAAATACACAGCGAGGGGCGGAGCGCTCTATCTGCACGAAAAGATGGTCATGCAGATAAAAGGTGTTTTTACCGGCCCGGAGAGACACATTTATTCTCCGGATGGACAGCTGCTTTTACAGACGGCCATCCGCACATCGGACGCGCCGCAGGAAAAGACGGGCGACGTTCGCTTCCGCCAATACCTGCTGCTGGATGCGGAGGGGGAGGAGGTCGCCTGCGCGAGACCGGAGTATGCCGAGGATGAAGACCCTTCGGTTTTTGGGTGGCCCGTCTGCCGGATGCCCAGGGTGGACCATGCGCAGGTATCTATGAGCGGAAGCGAATATTGCCTGACCATGAAAAACAGCCAGAATTATCTGCTGGAAAAGCGATTTGGGGAGGCGGTCATGAAGCTGCTTCACCGGGGACTGGCGGGCGGCTGGGACGTTGAGGCGGATGATGATCTCAGGCCAGCGATCATCTGCGGCATTTTCGTGCTTTGCAGATATATCGAACAGGAAAACGAGTTTCTGGTGGTGTGAAAGAGGATCGCACGGGCCGCACGAAGCAGCTCGGCGGGAGATTTTCAGCAAAACGGCTCCGCGGCTCCTGCGTGCCGACAAAAATGACTGCCGCGCCGTTTGCATGTGGAACGGCACGGCAGCCGGGAAGAAAAGAAATTGTCTGCTGTTCTAGATTTACATAGGATTGGATTTGGAACTATACACCATAAGAGATAAGAAAATATGGCAATTTTACACGATCAATAAAGCGCTTGCCCCATAAAACTTCTATATTTTGTCAGTTAACACTAATACAGACAGATGGCTGCGGAATTCCTATTCAGAGGATTCCGCAGCCATCTGTTTTGTGTTTTTCCTGTCAAAAAAGCATCTGCTATGCCGGAAAGTGTTTTCGGCAGAATCTTCTCTGCAATTTAGAAGATCTATAGTTATGCGCTTTTGCCGCAAAGTATTCTTGAATGTTCCTGTACTTTGTTCACTGAGAGCAAAGAAATTGTTTTGCATATTTTGCACAATAGAATTAAAGGAAATGCAATGTGAAATGTGTGATCCATCTGATATATTTTAATTAAATTTTGACACATTCACATTAAAAAAATGCAGGAGACTTTATTTCTCCGCAACACTGGGAGGGACACTGACATGGTAGAAGAATATGTAGCGAAAGCACTTGAAAATGCTGATTTTTCCAGAATGATCCTTCAGAGACGTCAGCTGCATATGCACCCGGAAATAGGTTTTAATCTGCCGTTCACCATATCTTTGGTAAAAGCTGAGCTGGATCGTATTGGGATTCCCTATTCAGAAAAATATGGAAAGAGCAGCGTGGTAGCCATGCTGGGGAATCCGGACGCTGATTTCACCATCGGTATCCGGGCGGATATGGACGCCCTGCCCATCCAAGACAGAAAAAATGTTTCGTATCATTCCCAGATCCCGGGGCAGTCCCATGCCTGTGGGCACGACGCCCATACCGCTATGCTGCTTGCTGTGGCAAGAGGATTGAACAGCATCCAGGATGTTTTGAAATGCCGGGTGCTGCTCCTGTTTCAGCCAAATGAGGAGAGCTTCGACAGCGGCGCCAGATACATGGTGCAGGACGGCATCATGGATGAGATCGATGTCATCGTGGCCGCGCATGTGGAGAGCGCCCTGGATTCCGGAAGCGTGGGATTTTATGAGGGCCTGTCTTTGGCGGCCAGCCGCCCAACGCTGATCCGCTTTTTTGGACGGGAGGCTTTTGACGGTTCTCCTCGGGAGGGGATCGACGCCCTTGCTATGGCTGTCAACACCTATAACGATATCCAGATGATGCTTGCCAGAGAATTGGATCCCATGGATCGCTTTTACTGCTCAGTCAACGCTTTGAATTCCGGATGTACGAACAATATCATTTCCGCTTATGCGGAGATGAAATTGTCGATCCGTGCATTCAATCTGGATACGGATGCTTATATTTTCAAGCGCGTTTGTGAGATCGCCCACAAAAATGCAGACCTCTCAGGAGGCAGTGTGGAGATAGACGGACAGCTGAAGGCCCTCCCGATGATCTGCAACCATGCGGTCAACGAGCGCATGCGGGCCGCTGCGGTGAAGGTGGTGGGACAAGAAGCGGTGTTTGATCTGCCTCAAAAAATGAGCGGAGAGGATTTCTCTTATTTTTTGGAACAAAAGCCCGGGACTTTTTTCCTGATCGGAACCAGAAATACGGACAAGGGGATCACTGCTATGGAATACAGCAGCAGGTTCGATGTAGATGAGGATGCGCTGCTGGATGGGATCGAGATACTATTCAACTTCGTTCTGGACAATATGGAGCGATTTCCTACCAGCGATGATTCGAAGGAATGATATAAAGTATGGAAAAGCTGGCATCCACAGTTTATTTTGAAAATTGCTCAAATTACTATCACGTCTTTTGCGGGAAATTGGATCCGGCTGATCAGATCCAGCATCAAATCGACTACCATGAGGTATGCTTTGTCCTGAAAGGGCAGCTATGCCACCAAAACTGCCATGATTGCGTGACCCTGGAGGAGGGGGACTGCTTTATTGTGCCTCCCGGCTTCCTCCACAGCATAAAAGAACTGCATGACAACACAGTATGCTTTTGGCTGTCTTTTCAGGAATCACTGATTTTTCCAGGCTATCAGCACAAAAACCTGTACAGGCTGTTTGGCACCATTGACATGGAGGCCGATAACCGTGCTGAAGATATCAAGATGAAGCTCAGCCTGCCGCAAATGGAACGAGAAAGCCTGCAAAAGCTGTTTGACTGCCTGATCTATGAACAGGAGTCTATTTCAGAGCAGGAGAGCAATGCCGCCATCCTGATCGCCGCCATAATCAGCATAATCGCCCGAAACTATTTTGACAACCCCGCTATGGAACAGAAGCTGGACCGCATCAATGAGTACAGTTCTATCATGCTGGACTGTGTACGCTATATCGACGAAAACTATATGAAGCCCCTGACCATTTCTCATATGTCCAAGCATTTCGCCGTGTCCCCGTCCACCTTCAGCGTCATGTTCCCAAAAGTAGCAGGCATTCCCTTCAAGCAATATCTGAACCGCAAGCGGATCAGTTCCGCAGTGGCCCTGTGCGCCGACCAAACGCTGCCGTTCCATAAAATCGCCCTCATGTGCGGCTACCACGACACATCCACATTTTATCGGAATTTTATTAAGTATATTGGGGTGTCACCATCTTCCTTTCGTGATAATATGCAAAAATCAGAAAATTAAAGAAGGAAAACAAGAAAAATGCAACAAAAAATACGATAATTGCACTGTGATTTCAAAAATAATTGTAATAAAATTTTTTTAGGGCGCAGGATTTAGGAAGCGAGCTGGCTTCACCGAGACCCTATGATCCGGCTTTTTTCTCGTTTTAGTTTCCGTTCTTTTTTCCTGAGAGGCTATAGACTCCCGGGCGCTCAGAACAGGAAATGGAAAGAGGAGGAAGATACGTTCAGACAAATCAAAAGAAAGGGTGACGAAGATGAAAAAAGTAAAGAAATGGTTATCTCTTGGATTGGCACTAATCTTGGCGGCCGCACTGACCGCATGCGGCGGCAAAAAGACCGAGTCCAACAGTCCTGCGGAGACTGATCCGGCAGAGAGTTCTGCTCCCATCGAGCTGACCTTCCCGCATGTGTTCAGTTCCACCAGCAACCAGGCTAAGTGGGCCAACTGGATCGCGGACACCGTGAAGGAGCGCACCGACGGCGGCCTGATTATCCGTACTTATGCTGACAGTCAGCTGGGCGATGAACCCGAAGTTATTCCCAAGATCATCAGCGGCGAATTCTCTATGGGAATGCACGAGGGCTCTGCGTGGGCCGACGCTTTCGGAGCGCAGCAGCTGGGCGTATATGGCCTGCCCTATCTGTGCACTACTTATGAAGGCATGAAGGACATCGGCATGAACATTCTGCCCGACAGCTTCAATCAGATGCTGGAAGATGCGGATTGCACCGACATCATTGCCTTTGCGCCGATCTCCCAGGGCATCCGCGGCGTATTCACTGCTTCCAAACCCGTCCGCGTCGCAGAGGACCTGGTGGGTCAGAAGATCCGCACTGCTCCCGCCGCTCTGTACCTCTCTGCCGTAGAAGCGCTGGGCTGCACGCCTACTCCGATCCCGCTGTCTGAGGCGTATACTTCTCTGACGCAGGGCGTTGTGGATGGCATTGAGAATGACCCCGGCACCATTATGTCCATGAATATGCAGGAAGTTCTGAAGTACTACACCCCTACGAACCATCTGGCTTCCTTCAACATCATCTGCGTGAATCGCTCTGTGTTCGAATCTCTGCCGGAAGAATATCAGACGATTCTGCGCGACACCATTATTGAGGGCTGCTCCAAGCAGTTCGATGACTGCGCCGCTGAAAATGCCGCCTATCTGGAAGAAATGCAGAAGAGCGGCATCGAGATCATCGATTTCCCCGATGAAGAACTGGACAAGCTGCGCGCCAACGCTCAGCCTTTGCTGGATGAGTTTGCCGAGGAGTATGATTTGGGCGACCTGATTGCCGAGATGATTGCTGTCGAGGATTGAGCGTCTATACCAGTGAAAGCGAAAAGGTTCGGTGGTGAATACTGAACCTTTTCCTTCTAAATATGGGTTAGGAGATAATACGATGCAGTTGCTAAAAAAAATTGATATGGTTATTGAAAAAGCTGTAGAGTATTTTTGCATCGCGCTGCTGGCTGCAATTATCATTTTGTGCTTTGCCAATACTTTTATGCGTTATTTGTTTAATAGCCCTATTATTTGGTCCGAAGAGCTGACCCGCTATATGTCTGTGTGGCTGGCCATTGTCGGTGCTGCGGCAACGGTCCGGGTGGATGGGCACACGGCACTGGATATTCTGCAGGGCCTGATCAAAAATCGTAAGGCTAAGGTCGCCCTCTTTGTTTTAACGCGGGCGATCGTCGTGCTGATCCTCATAGGACTGTTTCCCGCCGGTATCGCGGCAATGCAGACGCTGGGGCGCTCCATCGCATCCAGCACCAGATTGCCCATGTGGGTCTTGTATCTGTCGTTTCCGCTGGGCAGTGTCTGCATGATCATCGCTTATATCCGGACTGTTCCTGAGTACACAAGAATGATTTTGAGAGGAGAGAAGGAATAGTGCTACAAATTGCTGCGATCACACTGTTCGCATTATTGCTTCTCGGTGTTCCCATTACCTTTGCATTGCTGGGCTCCGGCCTTTTGGCAGTGCTGGTCACTGGTGGATTTTCCGAGTATGTCATTATTGAACGCTTCATTGCCGGCATCAACTCCTTTTCCCTGATGGCCATCCCCCTGTTTATCGCTGGCGGCGCGATCATGAACGAGAGCGGCATCTCCCGGAGGATCGTGGACTTTTGCGCGTCTCTGTTTTCCTGGGTGCGCGGCGGCCTGGGCTGTATCTGCGTGGCCTCCAACATGGTCTTTGGCGGCATTTCCGGTTCTGGAACCGCGGCCGTCAGCGCCATCGGCAGCATTACCGCGCCTGCGATGATCAAAACCGGCTATGATAAGGGCTTTACTGGAGCTTTGATCGCCGGTGCTGGATCCACGGCTCCGATCATCCCGCCAAGCTGCGATATGATCGTATTTGCATCCATCACCGGTCTCTCCGTTGCAAAGATCTTCATTGGCGGACTGGTTCCCGGCATCAGCATCGGTATCGTTCTGATGATCATATGCATGCTGTATGCGAAAAAGCACGATATCGACTATGGCGGAAAATTTGAGTTTTCCCGCGTGTGGAAAACTTTTATACAGGCCATTTGGGCATTGGCCATGCCTGTCATGATCATCGGCGGTGTTTCCATCGGCTTTTGTACGGCTACTGAGGCCGGCGCGGTCGCCTGCGTATATGGCTTGATCGTCGGCAAGTTTGTGTACAAAGAACTGACGGTACAGGGACTGTTCAGAGTATTCAAGCAGGCAGTCATTGTCAACGGCCAGATCATGACGCTGATCGCTGCCTCCAGCCTGTATGGCTATATCTTTGCCATGGAGAATGTCAGCGGCAGACTGCGGGATTTTCTGAGCGGAATTTCCAGCAACTATACTGTTATTATGCTAATTGTTGCTGCGTTGATGCTGGTCATCGGCTGCTTTATGGAATGCACAGGCGTTATGCCGATCATCCTGCCTATCGTATATCCCCTGCTTCAAAGCATGGGATGCAATATGGTGCAGTTTGGCGTGATGTTCTGTATGTGCACGATTATCGGCGGGCTGACGCCTCCTGTCGGCTGCTATCTGTTCGTCTCAGCGTCGGTCGTCAAGGAACGGGTCACGAAGATCATCCCATGGATGTACTTAATGGTGGCGGTGGATGTAGTGTTTATGCTGCTTACCTTATTCTGGGAACCATTTGCCACTTTCCTGCCAAGCCTGATTTTTGGCAGCTGAGGCGATGAAAGAGTCAAAGCATTTGACTTATGGAGTCACTTGACCTATAGCTGAAGAGTTGCTATATGTGAGAGCTTTCCCTTTTGCGTATGGCAACTCTTCTGTTTTCTATAATCAAATAACTTGGAAAGTGATAAAACCACTTTCCAAGTGTCGCAGCGCACATGCGCTGTGACAGGCCGCTGTCGCGGCCTTGATTTGGATTTCATAGCCAATGGCTGTGCGCTTTGCGCACGGCGGGCATCGCCCGCCTGAAAAATAGCTTTGCTATTTTTCAAGTTCATTGACTATATTGCAGAAAGCCCCGTGGACTATTTGCCTATGGAAGGGAACATTCTAATGAAATGAATATTATTCAAATATCAGACCTTCATCTGTGTGAGAACAACAAGTATGCATTTCTGCGGGCAGATTCAGCTCTCGCCCTGCACAGAACGGTTGATTATTTTCTGCATTCTTCGATTCAGGCAGATGTTGTCGTTGTCAGCGGTGATGTTTCCACTGATGGCAGCATCGGAGCCTATCAGACTGCAAAAAAGGAGTTGGCCCGATTGCCTTGGCCGGTATACTATATACCCGGAAATCATGACAACCCCGCCGCCATGCAAAAAATGCAGCTGCTTCCGGAGGACTGGCGTCAGGCAGCCTGCCGCAGGATAGAATTTCCTGAAGCTGTGATTATTTTGCTGGATTCTGTGCGGAGAGGACAATCTCGCGGCGGTGTAAGCGACGAAACGCTGGAGCTTTTGAAAAGCGCCCTTTCCGAGGATGATGGCAGGCCTACGTTCCTGTTTATGCACCATGTGCCTTTTCGCACAGGGTATACGGCAATGGATGAACCGTTCGAACAGGTAGAAAAACTAATGAAGCTTCTTTCCGGGCGGCAAAATCTGTACATGTGCTGCGGCCATATCCACGCCCCCATTGTTACAAAGATGCAGCAGATCAGTGTGAATACCTGTCCCCCGATCTGCATGGCGATGGAATTTGATTTGACGCCGCAGGGCGGGGACATGTTCTATACATCTGAACCACAGTTCATGCTGCATGTTGTGGAAGGCGCGCAGGTCATAACCCATTTTGCCACTGTTCCTACGGGAGAGATCCGCAAAGGACCGTACACATTTTCCATTTAACTGGGACTGCCTGGGAACTGTTTGGAAGGAAAAGTATATTTCTTGGACAGACGTCGGTGCGCAGAGGCGCTCCCGCCCTGAGTCAAGCAGACAAGGCTTGGACTGAACAGCTCTGATGCAAACCAGAAATGCAGGATACCGTCAAAGCAGCCGTCTCTGGCTCAGCAGTATATGCTGAGCCAGAGATATTTTTATGCACCAGGAGATCAGGTACGGTCATTGCAGGCAAATTTTAAAAGTGATGAACAAAAAGATATCAGGACGCTTCCTCTTGCAGGAGGCGTCCTGATATCTTCAGCCGAGGCACGAGATATGAGGTATGAAATATGCAAAAGGGGATGATACGCCTGCGGCCCTATATGCGGGATTTGTGGATCAGAAGATGCCCTGGGCCATCATGGCGTCGGCGACCCGCTGGAAGCCGGCGATATTGGCGCCCGCCACCAGATTGTAGCCAAGACCGTACTTTTCAGCGGCCTCCACGCTCATGGTGTAAATGGTGTTCATGATCTGGTGGAGCTGCTTATCCACCTCTTCCTCGGTCCACACCAGCCGCTCGCTGTTCTGGGCCATCTCCAGAGCGGAGGTGGCTACGCCGCCGGCGTTGACCGCCTTGCTGGGCGCCACGATCATGCCGGGCTGGTCCATCAGGAACTTCAGCGCATCGTTGGTGGTGGGCATGTTGGCCACCTCGATGTAATACTTCACGCCGTTGGCGGCGATCTGCTTGGCCTGCTCCATATGTACGTCGTTCTGCATGGCGGAGGGCATCACCACGTCTACCTTCACACCCCAGGGCTTCTCGCCAGGATGGAACTCCACGCCGAACTTGTCCGCGTAATCCTTCACCTTGTTCCGGCCGGAGGCCCGCATCTCCACCAGATAGTCGATCTTCTCGTCGGTGGTAACGCCGTCGGGATCGTAGATGTAGCCGTCGGGGCCGGACAGGGTGACCACCTTGGCGCCCAGCTGGGCAGCCTTCTTGCAGATGCCCCAGGTCACATTGCCGAAGCCGGCGCAGCCGATGGTCTTGCCCTCGATGCTCTCGCCCTCGTGCTTCAGCACGTTCTCCAGATAATACACCGCACCAAAGCCGGTGGCCTCGGGACGGATCAGGGAGCCGCCGTAGGAGAAGCCCTTGCCGGTGAGAACGCCGTTTTCAAACGCGCCCTTCAGGCGGCGGTACTCGCCGTACAGATAGCCGATCTCCCGGGCACCCACGCCCATGTCGCCGGCAGGCACGTCTACATCCGGCCCGATGTAGCGGTACAGCGCCTGCATGAAACTCTGGCAGAAGCGCATGATCTCGGAATCAGACTTGCCGGCGGGATCAAAGTCGCTGCCGCCCTTGCCGCCGCCGATGGGCAGGCCGGTGAGGCTGTTTTTGAAGATCTGCTCAAAGCCCAAAAACTTGATGATGCCCTCGTAGACGTTGGGCTGGAAGCGCAGGCCGCCCTTATAGGGGCCGATGGCACCGTTGAACTGGCAGCGCCAGCCGGTGTTGGTGTGCCAG
>NZ_CANRKH010000022.1 GCF_947631165.1 uncultured Dysosmobacter sp.
TCATTAGGGATTGTCTGTACGCCATGTCCTGTGTTATACTCTTGCTCATGAAGGATACGGCCTCCTCTCGTCAAGTTGGTGTCTGACAACTCAACTTTAACCGATGAGGCTCTATCCTTCATCCTTTTTTATTCATCTGTCTAATATGTATTGTAATCCTACACTGGATTTCCCGCGGAATTTCTCTGTACATCCTTCTCTTGCTATGGTATAATATACTTTCACTATTATCCAACATTCCCAATTGCCCTTTGCTCATCGGGGGCATTACCAGATATTCATCAAAAGCGAGGGATCATCATATGCGTGAAGAGATGCGGACCTTCGGTTACCTCTGCCCCAAGTGCGGCAAGCCGGTGATGGCCGCCCGCTCCATTTTCGCTCTGGAGGCGTCCAACGCGGAAGTGGCCTGCAGCTGCGGCGAGACCGCCCTGCGGGCCATCTTTGACGGCGAGCGATACCAGATCTACGTTCCCTGCGGCATCTGCGGAGAGACCCACATGGCCGTGTGCGAGCCGGAGCGGGTCCTGCGGGGAGCTACGGCCCTGGGCTGCGCCAAGACCAAGCAGTTCTGCTGCTTCATCGGTCCGGAAGGCACCGTGGAAAAGAACCTGCGGGAGCTGTCCATCCTGGCGGAGAAGGAGAAACGGCAGGAGGACGAGGGCCGGGAAGCCTTTTTGGACAACGTCATCATGTACGAGGTCCTGTCTGAACTGAAGGACATCGCCGCACGTCCCGGCGGCGTCACCTGCACCTGCGGCAGCAGCCGCTACGGCATGGAGATCCGCCGCTCCTCCGTGGATCTGGTGTGCCGGGACTGCGGCGCCAAGCTGCGCATTCCCGCCGCCACAGATCGGGATCTGGACGATCTGTGCTGCCATCTGAAGCTGGTCATCCCCGGAAAATGACCGTGTTTCAAGAATTGGAAAGGAGCTGACGACCTATGATCTCTCTGCTGGCCCGTCTTTTTCTGAAGCCGGAGGGCCGGGACGGCGCTGCGCTCCGCAAGGGCTATGGCATCCTCTGCGGCGCGGTGGGGATCGGACTCAATGTGCTGTTGTTTCTGGGCAAGCTGTTTGCCGGTGCGCTCTCCGGGTCCATCGCCATTACAGCAGACGCCTTCAACAACCTCTCCGACGCGGGCAGCTCGTTTGTTACGCTGTTGGGCTTTCATTTGGCGGGGCAGGCGCCGGACGCCGGCCATCCCTTCGGCCATGGGCGGTTCGAATACCTGTCCGGCCTGGTGGTCTCCATGCTGATCCTGCTGATGGGCTTTGAACTGCTCCAGTCCTCCGTCCATAAGATCCTCAATCCCGCCCCGGTGGCGTTCAGCTGGCTGATCGTGGCCATTTTGACCGTTTCCATTGCGGTGAAGCTGTACATGGCTCTTTACAACCGGAGACTGGGCAAGGCGCTGAAGGCTTCTGCCATGTTGGCCACAGCTGCCGATTCCATTGGCGACAGTGTGGCCACCGCCGCCGTGCTGCTGGCGACCCTGGTCGGGCATTACACCTCTCTGCTGATCGATGGCTGGGTCGGCGTGGCGGTGGCGCTCTTCATCCTCTGGTCCGGCGTACAGTCCGCCAAGGACACTGTGGACCCTCTTCTGGGTACGCCGCCCAGCCCGGAGCTGGTGGCCCGCATCCGGGACCTTGTACTGGCCCATCCCACCGTCATCGGCCTTCACGATCTCATCGTCCACGACTATGGCCCCGGCCGCATGATGATATCCCTCCACGCGGAGGTCTCCGCCGCGGAAAACGTGCTGGACCTGCACGACGAGATCGACAACATCGAGCGGGAGCTGGAAAAGGAGCTGGGCTGCAGCGCCGTCATCCACATGGACCCCATCGTCACCGACGACGGCATCACCGAGGAGACCCGCCGCCGGGTCGAGGCGCTGGTCCACTGTATCGACGACGCTGTCAGTATCCATGATTTCCGCATGGTGGCCGGTCCCTCCCACACCAACGTCATTTTCGACGCGGTAGTGCCCTTCCACTTCCGTCTCTCCGATGAAGAGGTGGCATCCAAGATCAAGGCCGCCGTGCAGGCTTTGGACGGCAGCTATTATGCCGTGGTGAACGTGGAGCGGTCTTATACATGAGCGGGCGGGGCGGAGAGGCGCCCATCTCCTGCGGCGGTCCCTGTTGAGGGACCGCATTTCATTGAAAGGAGCAGCCGCCATGGAAACTGGCCGTTTCGCGCCCTCTCCCAGCGGGCGCATCCATTTGGGCAACATCTTTTGCTGTCTGCTGGCCTGGCTCAGTGTCCGGCAGAAAGGCGGCCGGATCATACTGCGCATCGAGGACCTGGACACCGCCCGCTGTCCCCGCCGGTATGCTGCCCAGATGGAAGAGGACCTGCGGTGGCTGGGGCTGGACTGGGACGAAGGTCCCGCCGTAGGCGGCCCCCATGGGCCGTATTACCAGAGCCAGCGGACGGCGCTGTATCAGGCGGCGCTGGAAAAGCTGGAGACAAAGGGATTGGTGTATCCCTGCTTCTGTACCCGGGCGGAGCTGCACGCCGCCAGTGCCCCTCACCGGGAGGATGGCCAGGCGGTCTATGCCGGGACCTGCCGCCGCCTGACGGCGGCGGAGGCGGCGAAGAAGACCATGCGCCGCCGGCCCGCTCTGCGGCTGCGGGTCCCAGAGGAGATATGGGGCGTGCGCGACGGCCACATGGGGGCGTATCAGGAAAACCTGGCCCGGGACTGCGGCGATTTTCTGCTGCGGCGGTCCGATGGCATGTTCGCCTATCAGCTGGCGGTGGTGGTGGACGACGCCGCCATGGGGATCACGGAGGTGGTCCGGGGGGCGGACCTGTTGGCCTCTACACCCCGGCAGCTGTACTTATACCATCTGCTGGGATTAACGCCGCCCCGTTTTCTCCATGTCCCGCTGCTGCTGGCCCCGGATGGCCGCCGGCTGAGCAAGCGGGATGCCGACGCGGGATTGGACAGCCTGCAAGACCGGCTGAGCGCGGCGGAGCTGCTGGGGAAGCTGGCGTATCTGGCGGGCTTCCATCCCTCGGCGGAGCCGAGGACGGCCCGGCAGCTGCTGGCGGATTTTGCCTGGGACAAGGTGCCCCAGACGGATATCCGCATCCCGGAGGGACTGTTCTGAACATGGGGAGCCGCGGCGGAGGTCTGCGGCTCCACTGCTTTATGCGGCTTTTGACGCCTTCTCTGCTTTGAAGGCCCACAACAGTGTTTCCTGAGCGAAATTTTTGTGGTCAGGGTATTCCATTTTCTTCGGACAGACTGTATAATCCCATATATAGTTATCAAATCGGATGGGAGTGTTTTTCCATCTGTACAGGAGGCACGGATGCGGATCATCATCGTAGGCGCGGGAAAGGTGGGCCTGGCGCTGACACAGCAGCTTTCGGTGGAACATCAGGTCACCGTGATCGATCAGAACCCCCAGTTGATCGACAATATCATCAACATTTACGACGTAATGGGCGTCTGCGGAAACGGCGCCAGCTATGAGGTACAGAAGGAGGCGGAGACCGACAGGGCCGAGCTGCTGATCGCCACCGCTTCCAGCGACGAGATCAACATTTTGGCGTGTCTTGTGGCCAAGAAGCTGGGCGTGAAGCACACCATCGCCCGTATCCGCAACCCGGAGTATGAGAAGCAGCTCCGCTTCATGCGGGAGGAGCTGGGCCTCAGCATGTCCATCAATCCGGAGAAGGCCGCCGCCAGGGAGATCGCCCGGGTCCTGCGCTTCCCCGCGGCCATGAAGCTGGAGTCCTTTTCCAAGGGGCGGCTGGAGCTGGTGGAATACCGCCTGCCGGAGAAGTCGGTTCTGGATGGGATGAAGCTGCTGGACCTGTACAAGAATATCCGGGTCCGGGTCCTGATCTGCGCTGTGGCCCGGAAGGGGGAGACCATCATCCCCTCCGGCGACTTCACCCTGCATTCCGGTGATAAGATCTACCTTACCGCCGCGCCGGACCAGCTGAGCCAGTTCTTCCAGTACCTGGGGGTGTTCCGGAACCGGGCCTCCTCAGTGATGATCGTGGGCGCCAGCAAGATCTGCTACTATCTGGCGTCGGAGCTGCTGTCCATGAACATGTCGGTGAAGATCATCGACCAGAGCGAGCAGCGCTGCATCCAGATGAGCGAGCGGCTGCCCAAAGCCCTGGTCATCGTGGGCGACGGCACCGACAGCGAGCTGCTCCACGAGGAGGGCATCCAGCAGACCGACGCCTTTGTGGCCATCACCGGCATCGACGAGGCCAATATCCTCATGTCCATGAGCGCTGCCAAGCAGGCCGGGAACTGCAAGGTCATCGCCAAGATCAACCGCAGGTCCCTGGTGGACCTGGTGTCCAACGAGAGCATGATCGACAGCGTGGTGTCCGCCCGCAGCGTCACCACGGAGCTGATCATCCAATATGTCCGAGCCATGGAGAGCGCATCCGGCGCCAAGATCAAGACCCTCCACCGGCTGGTGGACGGGGCGGTGGAGGCCCTGGAGTTCGGCGTGACGGCGGATGTGCCTTTCATTGGCGTGCCGCTGAAAGACCTGCGGCTGCGGAGCGGTATCCTGCTGGCGGGCATCGTCCGGCGGAACGGCAAGATCGTCATCCCCTCCGGCAGTGATGTGCTGAACGAGAAGGACGACGTCATCGTGGTCACCACAGGTACCGCCCTTCAGGACATCCGGGACATTTTACAGTAAAGGCAGGAACCAGATTTGAACTATCGAATGATCGGCTTCGTCATTGGACGCATCCTGCTGACGGAGGCTGCCCTGCTGATGCTGCCTATGACGGCGGCGGCGCTGTACGGCGAACCGCTGCGGCCTTTTCTCGCCCCGGCGCTGGCCCTGCTGCTGACAGGAGCGGCCCTGGGCCTCCGGCGGCCCCGGCAGACGGCACTGTACGCCCGGGACGGCTTTGCCGTGGTGGCTCTGGCATGGCTGCTGATGTCTGCCTTTGGGGCGCTGCCCTTTGTGCTCTCCGGCGATATCCCCGGCTATGTGGACGCCTTTTTTGAAACGGTGTCCGGCTTCACCACCACCGGCTCCACCATTTTGACGGAGGTGGAGCACCTGACCCGGAGCGGCCTGTTCTGGCGCAGCTTCACCCATTGGATCGGGGGCATGGGCGTGCTGGTGTTTGTCATGGCCATCCTGCCCATGACCGACGGCCACGGGATGCATCTCATGCGGGCGGAGGTCCCCGGGCCCACCGTGGGCAAGCTGGTGAGCCGCATGAGCGACACCGCCAAGATTTTGTACGGTATCTATTTCGTGATGACCGTCATGGAGATTGTTTTGCTCCTGGCGGGAGGGATGCCGCTGTTCGACGCCTGCATCCACGCTTTCGGCACGGCTGGCACCGGCGGCTTCAGCTGCCGGAATCTCAGCGTGGGGGCCTATGAGAGCGCGTATTTCGATATTGTCATCGGCATCTTCATGCTGCTGTTCGGCGTGAACTTCAACCTGTATTACTTCCTGCTGATCCGCCGCTTCCGGGATGTGTTCCGCTCCGAGGAGCTGCGGGCCTATCTGCTGATCGTGGCGGCGGCAGTGTTGGCCATTGCGGCGGATATCGCCCATCTGTACGGAAACGCTTTTACCAGCCTGCGCTATGCATTTTTTCAGGTGGCGTCCATCATCACCACCACCGGCTTCGGCACGGCGGACTTCAACACCTGGCCTACCTTCTCCAAAGCCATCCTGGTGGTGCTGATGTTCGTGGGCGCCTGCGCCGGGTCCACTGGCGGCGGCATCAAGGTGTCCCGCATCCTGATCCTGGTGAAGTCCTCCGCAGCGGACATGCGGAAGATGCTGCACCCCAACGCCGTCACCACCGTCCGGCTGGAGGGCAAGCCCCTGCCGGAGAAGAGCATCCGGGGCGCCCATGTGTATTTCTCCGTGTATATGCTGGTGTTCGTCATCTCTTTCCTGCTGCTGTCGCTGGAGGGCTTTGACCTGGTGACCACCTTCACTGCCCTGGCGGCCTGTATCAACAATATCGGTCCCGGCCTGGAGGTCGTGGGCCCCATGGGAAATTTCGCTGCGTTTTCCCCGGCCTCCAAGCTGCTGCTGTCCTTCAATATGCTGGCCGGACGGCTGGAGCTGTTCCCCATGCTGCTGCTGTTCGCACCCTCTATCTGGAAGCGGCGGCTGGTGCTGCGCCGTTCCGGCGAAGAGCAATAGACCGGCAACAAGCAGCTATCTGTGAACTGGCCCGAATCATAAAAAGCCCCCTGATGCAGTCTGTTTTCCTGCATCAGGGGGCTTTTGCCTGCCGCTCGTTTTTCCGGTCCGTCTTGCGGCGTATCCGGGATCTTCTCACCGGCATATTCGCTTGTCAGCCAAAGGCCTGCTTGATCTCGTCCAATTCCTTTTGGGTCTCGACCCAATTTTCCACATAGCCGCAGTCACAGCAGACGTAGCGGATCACCGGGATCTTGCCGAAAAGAGTCACGGTGGTGGTGTAGATGTTGTTGCCGCTGGCATGGCGGAGAGGGCTGTCCGGGACCCGGATCACGTTCCGCCCGCCACACTTGGGGCAAGTGTGGGTGTTTTTCATGGCGTACGCCTCCCTCAATACGTCCGCTTTTGATACAGCCGCATGGACAGGGGGACGGAGACGGCGGTGAGGATCACCGCGGCCGCGGGCAGGACGGCTATGACCAGAGGCGGAACGTGTAGCGCGCCGTCGCCGATGTCCATGGCGATGGAGCTGACCGCTCCGGCGGCACCGCACACGAGAAAGATCATCAGGAACATCACCAGCCGTCCCCGCTCCACGCCGAAGCGGAACATGATAGGCAGGGTGATAGCCAATACGCAGGCGCTGGCGCAGAGGCCCAGCAGGCTTCCCACCGGGTCCAGGGCCGCCGTAGGGACGCGCAGGATGGTCAGGACCAGCTGGGTAGCCAGGGAGAACAGCGCCGCCGCGCCCATGCACAGCCAGCCCAGGGCGTATTTGCTCAGCACGATGTCACGGATGGAATAGGGCATCATGGCGGCCAGCTGGTCCCATTTGCTCCGCTCGTCGTAGGCCATGGCGGTGAAGGGCATCATGGCCGCCCAGACCACGATGAACACGTTGCCGAAGGCGCCGTTGAATACGGCGATGACCAGTATCACAAAAATGAAGATACGCATTTGCTTCAGCAGGACGCAGAGGTCTTTCCATACCAGTGCTTTCATGCTTCCTTCGCTCCTTTCACGGTGAAGAGGATGATATCCTCGATGGTGGGCCGGTCCAGCTGGAAGCCAGCGGGAGCCAGGTCCCGGCGGATCAGCGCCCGGACGCCGCCGTAGCCGTTTTCCTCCCGGGACACCACGGCCTCCGGCAGAAGGCACTCCAGCTGCTCGGCGCTGTCGGTGAAGATGCCATAGGCCTCCAGGAGCTGGTCCTTCTCGTCGCAGAACAGCAGCCTGCCTTGGTGGAGAAAGGCGATATAGTCGCACAGCTTTTCCAGATCGCTGAGGATGTGGGAGGAGATGAGGATGGAATGGTCTTCCTCCCGGGTAAATTCGTTGAAGATGTTCAGCACCTCGTCACGAATGATAGGGTCCAGTCCGGCGGTGGCTTCGTCCAGCACCAGCAGCTTGGGACTGTGGCTCAGGGCCACGGCGATGGCCAGCTTCATCCGCATGCCCCGGGAGTAGTCCTTGAAGGGTTTCTTCTCCGGCAGCTCGAACCGGCGGAGATAGCTTTTGTACAGGCCATCGTCCCAGCGGCGGTAGGTGCCGGCCATGATCCGGCCCACCTGGGCGGCGTCCAGGACCTCCGGGAAGTAGGCCTCGTCCAGCACCACGCCCACGTCCTCCTTCACCGCCTGGAACTCCGGGGCGTTCACGTCCACGCCCAGGATCCGGGCTTCGCCGCTGTCGGGCCGGAGGGCGTTCATCATGAGCCGGATGGTGGTGGATTTTCCGGCGCCGTTTTCGCCCACCAGACCGCAGATGGTGCCGGTGGGCACCGTCAGGCACAGGTCAGAAATAGAAAAAGCGCCGAAGGATTTGTGGATATGGGACAGTTCAATAGCGTTCATAGGGATTCCTCCTCCAATAGGATGCGAAGCATTTCCTGCAGCTCGGCGGGTGTGACGCCGCAGGCGCGGGCCAGCTCCGCGGCGGCGGACAGGTGGCCCTCCAGCTCCCGGAGCCGCTGCTCCCGGATGATATTCAGGTCCTTTTCCGCTACGAAGCAGCCCTTGCCGGCCACGGTGTAGAGGAAGCCTTGAGCTTCCAGCTCGTCATAGGCCCGTTTGGTGGTGATGACGGATATTTTCAGGTCCTTGGCCAAGGCCCGGATGGAGGGCAGCGCCTCCCCCGGCGAGAGCTGGCCGGAGATAATCTGGGCCTTGATCTGCTGACTGATCTGGTCATAGATCGGCTGGCCCGCCGTGTTGCGGATGATGAGTTCCATGGAAGTTCCTCCGTTCGTACTGTACATATACAGTATACACAGTATATACGGTTTGTCAAGTACCCTTTGAAAAAATTTTAGGGGGTCTAGGAAACAGGTTTGTTTTGTGATACACTACAAAGGATAAAAACAGCGGAAAACGGGAGGAACAGGCGGTTGGAGATCCTGAGCGGCGCGAACAACTGGAAACTGGTGGTCCGCCGGGAGGCGGCGGGAGCGGAGATCCTGTGGGCCGCCACCTGCGACACTAGGGCGGCCCTGCCGGAGGAGCTGTTCGGCCTGCCGGTGACGGCGCTGGGGGACCATGCCCTGACGCCGGGGCGGCCCATGCCGAAGGGGGAGACGGTGCTGGTGACCTGCGGCCCCGTGGCGGATGACGCGGCGTGGGACAACAGCCGCCTGGAGGACCTGGGCCTGCCGGAAAGCCTGCTTCGGGTCGGGGATTACGGCCTGCTGAACTGCCGGATGCTGCGGACTTTGCGGCTTTGGGACACGACGCTGTGCTGGGGCGGCGGCGCGCTGATGAATTGCCGGAGCCTGGAGCGTTTCCACGTGACCTGCACTGGCCGGGAAGGGGAGCTGCTGTCCTATTTCGCCGGAGAGCTTTCCCATGAGCTGGACATGACGCTGCGCCTGCCGGCCGGAGACACGGCGCGGCTGATCCTGCCGGAGTATGTGGAGATCTATGAAGAGAATTGCCCTGCCCACCATTTTGATTACAATATCTACGGCGCGGGCTACGGCTATCACCACTGTTTTTACCGGCGGAAGCTGAATTTGAAAGCCTATGACGAGCTGTGGCGTTCCATGCTGGGTATGGAGCACGATGAGGACTGCGCCATGCGGCTGGCCTGGTGGCGGCTGTGGTATCCCGCAGAGCTGTCGGAGCAGGCGGAGCGCGATTATCTGGCTTACCTGCAGGCAAATGTCCTGTCGGCTGCTCGCTGGCTGCTGGCGGAGCGGAACACGGAGGGGCTGCGGTTCCTGCTGGAGCACACCGGCTGGACCCGGGAGGAATTGTCGGAGGCCTGCGAGCTGGCCCGGCAGGCGGGGTTTCCGGAGGCGGTGGCGCTGCTGCTGGAAGAGCGGCACAGACGGTTCCCCACGGGCATGGGAAAGCGATTTGAACTCTAAATAAATTAGAAATTTGGAATTAGAGATGAGAAATGAGGAATTTTGATATCCGGCAAAGCCAGACATATCAAGATCATTCCGCTAAAGGCGGAATACAACGATTCCTGATTTCCAGAAGGAGGGGCTCCGCAGTGGGCGAAACGCCGGAGAAGGACTTTGCCGCCATCGGGCGGGACATTTTATTTGCCGCCCGCAACGAACTCTATATGAACCTGCCCTATCTGGATGCGGCCCTGTGCGCCCTGGACTTTCAGCCTGGGGGCGGGATCACGCTGTCTCTGGCTACCAACGGCGAGACCCTGTTTTACGACGGCGGCTATCTGGCGGAGCGGTATCTCCGGGGGGCTGTCTATACCAACCGGGCTTATCTCCATGTGATCCTCCACTGCATGCTGCGGCACTTGGCGAAAAAGCGCGGCAAGGTGCCGGAGCTGTGGGATCTGGCCTGCGACGCGGCAGTGGAGAGCATTTTGGACGAGCTGCACTACCCCTGTCTGGAGGAGGGCACCGTTCCCGCCAAGCTGAAATTTTACGGCGAGTGCCGGGCCGACATGCCGGTGCTGACGGCGGAGGGCATCTACCGCCGGCTGCTGCGCCTCAGCCTGCCGGAATATGAACTCGCTATGCTGCAAAGGCGCTTTTTGGCGGACGACCACGGCCTGTGGGACCCGGAGAAGCAGGACCAACAGTCCCAGCGGCAGGATGAGAAGTGGAAGGACCTGTCGGAAAAGACAAAGACTGGCATGGAGACGGTGCTGGCGGGCCAGGCCACCGGCGGCGAGGCGGTGCTGGAGCAGGTGAAGGTAGCCGTCCGGGACGATGTGGACTACCGGGCCTTTCTGCGGCGGTTCGCCGTGCCCCGGGAGATCATGGCGGTGGACGGCGACGCCTTTGACTATGGCTTTTACAGCTACGGCCTGCGGCTCTACGGCAACATGCCCCTGGTGGAGCCGCCGGAGACGAAGGAGGAAAAGCGCATCGAGGACTTCGTCATCGCCGTGGATACCTCCATGTCCACCTCCGGCGAACTGGTGCGGCAGTTCCTGGCCTGCACCTATGCCATTCTCCGCAGCACCGAGACCTTTACCTGCAAGGTGAATATCCGCATCCTCCAGTGCGACGATCAGGTCCGGTCCGACACGGCCATCCACGATCTGGAGGAACTGCGGGACTATATGGACCACTTTGAACTGGCCGGCGGCAGCGCCACGGATTTTCGCCCGGTGTTCCAGCACGTGGAACAGCTGCAAAAAGCGGGGGCCTTCACCAGCCTGCGGGGGCTGCTGTATTTCACCGACGGCATGGGCGTCTACCCCCAGAAGCGCCCGCCCTATGAGACGGCCTTTGTGCTGCTGGAGGAGCCGCCTATGTCCGTCAAATTCCCGCCCTGGGCCATCCGGCTGACGCTGGATCTGCCTGGCATAGAGAAAGCGGCCCGGGAGACGGCGGAGGAATATCCGGACCTCATCGACCTGGAGGAACTTCCCCAACTTTAGGAGGCGTCACGATATGAACATCAAACAGGCAAAGCAGGAGATCGCCAATACTTTGAAGGCGTATCTGGCCAAGGACGAGCTGGGGAATTACCTGATCCCCGCGGTCCGCCAGCGGCCGGTGCTGCTGATGGGGCCTCCGGGCATCGGCAAGACCCAGATCATGGAGCAGATCGCGGCAGAAGAGGGCGTGGGGCTGGTGGCCTACACCATCACCCACCATACCCGCCAGAGCGCCATCGGTCTGCCCTTCATTGAAAAGCGGACCTACGGCGGTCGGGAATTCTCCGTCACGGAGTACACCATGAGCGAGATCCTGGCCTCGGTGTATCAAATGATGGAGCGGACGGGGCTAAAGGAGGGCATCCTTTTTCTGGACGAGATCAACTGTGTGTCTGAGACTTTGGCGCCTATGATGCTGCAATTCTTGCAGTGCAAGACCTTCGGCAATCAGAAGCTGCCGGAGGGTTGGCTCATCGTGGCGGCGGGAAATCCGCCGGAGTATAACAAATCTGTCCGGGATTTCGACGTGGTGACCCTGGACCGGGTCAAGCGCATCGACGTGGCGGAGGATTTCGCCGTGTGGAAGGAGTACGCCTATCGAAAGGGCATCCACGGGGCAGTGGTGTCCTATCTGGACATCAAGAAGGACCATTTTTATCAGATCGAGACCACGGTGGACGGCCTGCAGTTCGCCACCGCCCGGGGCTGGGAGGATCTCAGCGAGCTGATCCAGGTCTATGAAAAGCTGGGCCTGCGAGTGGGCCGGGAGGTGGTGGGGCAGTATATCCAGCTGCCCCGCATTGCCAAGGATTTTGCCAATTATCTGGAGCTGTATTACAAATATCAGAAAACCTACCATGTGGATGACATCCTGCGGGGCCAGTGGCAGAATATCACCATGCTGGAGCTGCGGGAGGCCCCCTTTGACGAGAAGCTGTCGGTGATGGGCCTGCTGCTGTCCCGGCTGGCGGAGGCGGCCCGGGAGACCCGGAAGCAGGACGCCCTGACTACCGCTCTCCACGCCGCCTTGACGGAGTTCAAGGGGAAGATCGCCGAAATGGAGCCACAGGCGGTGCTGGCTCAGCTGGTGTGGCAGCGGCAGACGAGGCTGAAGCAGGCCGGCGAGGCGGGGCAGCTGGACAAAGAGCGCCGGGAACTGGACCAGCGGGAGATCAACACCCTGGAGGATTACCGCCAGCGCCTCCAGCGGGAGGACGCCGCAACCCCGGCGGAGGCTATGGACGCGGTGCGGGAGTGGTTCAGCCGGGAAGTGGAGAAGCGGGAGGCCCTGGGCAGGTTTGCCGGCGAAGAGTTCGACAACGCATTCCGCTTTTTGGAGCAGACCTTCGGCCAGGGCCAGGAGCTGGTGCTGTTTGTGACGGAGGTCACGGCAGGATATGACGCCAGCTGGTTCGTGGAGAATTTCGGCTGCGACGCCTATTTCCGGCACAACAAGGAACTGCTGTTTGACGATACCCGGCGGCGCATCCGGGAGCAGATCACTGCGGCCAAGGCGGCGGAAAGGGAGGATCATCATGACTGAGGAACAAAAGCGCATCGAAGCCGTGCTGGAGGAAAAGGTCCGGCCTGCCCTGCGGGCCCACGGCGGCGAGATCCAGATCGACCGCCTGGAAAATAAGGTGCTGTATGTGAAGCTGCTGGGCCAGTGCGCCGGCTGCCCCTCGGCGGACCTGACCAACGAGACCATTGTGGAGGCGGAACTGGTCAAAGCCCTGCCGGAGCTGGTGCAGAAGGTCTGCGTGGTGCAGACTGTCAGCGATGAGCTGTGGGAGCAGGCCAAGCGGCTCCTGCGGGACCACCATCTGTAAGGAGGAGCGGCCATGGAACTGACGCTGCGGAAAAACGGTCTCATTGCCCGGGCGGAGACCCTGGGCGGCGAGCTGGTGTCCCTGCGGGACCACAGGGGCACAGAGTACATCTGGAGTGGTGCCCCAGCCTACTGGTCCGGGCGGAATCCTGTGCTGTTCCCCATCGTGGGGCGGCTGAAGGATGGCGGTGTGGACATTGGCGGGAAGCACTATGAGATGGCCCGGCACGGCTTTGCCCGCCGGAGCGAATTCACCGTGGCGGAGCAGGGAGGGGACTTTGCGGAGTTTGAACTGCGGGAGAGCGGGGAGACGCTGCGGCAGTATCCCTTCCCCTTCTCTCTGCGGGTCCGCCACACCCTTTTGGAAACTGGCTTTTCCACCTGCTTCACCGTGACCAACATCGGAACGGCGCCCATGCCCTTCTGCATCGGCGCCCACACTGCCTTCCGCTGTCCGCTGGAGGCGGGGGAGCGGTTCGAGGACTACCGCCTGGTGTTTGACAAGGTGGAGGACGCGGCCTCCATCCCGCTGGGAGAGGGCGGCTGCCTGCAAAGCGGCGCAGGGGGCGTTGCGCTGGATCACACGGACACCATCGTCCTGGATCATGCCGTGTTCGATGAAGTCGACACTTTGATTTATGAGGGCCTGCGGTCCAGGAGCGTTCGCCTGTGCCATAAGGATACGGGCCGGGGCCTCCAGGTCGATTTTTCGGAGTTTCCCATGGTGGCCTTCTGGACCATGCCGGGGAAGGCAGCACCCTATATCTGCATCGAGCCGTGGCAGGGCTGCGCCGCCTTTGACAACGAGAGCGGAAAATTCGAGGACAAGCCTCACTGCGTGACCCTGGCGCCGGGAGAGGCGAAGAGGCTGACCTATACGGTATCGCTGTTGAATGATTAAAAGAAGCGCTCCGTCCATGGGGACGGGGCGCTTCTTGCTTCCATATTATGTTCTCAGGGGGAACGTGGGGATGCTGGACGGCCTGCGGTCACTTCATCAACTCGCACACCAGGTCAGTGTAGCCGGAAGGATCATCCAGCGTCAGGCCCGCGATGAGCAGAGCCTGGTCGTACAGCAGCGTAGCATACTTCTTCGCCTTTTCCGGGTCCTCCGCCACAGCGGCCTCCAGCGCCTGGAAGGCGGGGTGCTCCACGTTCAGCTCCAGGATGCGGTCCGCCTTGATGCCGGAATCGGGCTGGACGGCCTGGAAGTACTTTTCCATCTCAAAGCTGAGGCCCTCTCCGGCAGTGAGGCAGACGGGATGGGACTTCAGACGGGCGGAGGCCTTGACCTCCTTTACGGCGTCACCCAGGGCCTCCTTCACAAAGTCAAAAGCGGCCTTATGGGCATCCACGGCCGCTTCGGCCTTCTTTTCCGCGCCTTCTTCCAGTTCCTGATCCAGGATGGAGCGGAATTCCTTGTCCTGATAATTCCGCAGGGTCTGGGCGCAGAACTCGTCCACCTCCTCGGTGAAGTACAGGATCTCGCAGCCTTTTTCCTTCAGCAGCTCTGTCTGGGGCAGCTTGTCGATCTTCTCAGGGTTCTCGCCCATAGCGTAATAGATATACTTTTGATCCGCCTGCATCCGAGAGACGTACTCCGCCAGGGTCACTGGCTTTTTCTCCGTGGAGGACCAGAACAGCAGCAGGTCCTGGAGCAGCTCTTTGTGCATCCCATAGTCGTTGGCCACGCCGTATTTCAGCTGGCGGCCGAACTGCTTCCAGAAGGCCTCATAGGTCTCCCGCTCGTCCTTCAGCATTTTTGCCAGCTCGCTTTTGAGCTTCTTCTCCAGATTGGAGGCGATGACCTTCAGCTGCCGGTCATGCTGCAAAAGCTCCCGGGAGATGTTCAGGCTCAGGTCCGGGGAATCCACCACGCCCCGGACAAAGCGGAAGTGATCCGGCAGCAGGTCGGCGCACTTGTCCATGATGAGCACGCCGTTGGAGTAGAGCTGCAGGCCCTTTTCATATTCTTTGGTGTAGTAATCATAGGGCATGGCTCCAGGGATGAACAGCAGCGCTTTATAGGTCACCGCGCCCTCGGCAGACACGGCGGTGACCCGCAGGGGATCGGTATAGTCGTGGAATTTGTCCCGGTAGAACTTGTTGTACTCCTCCGGCTTCACGCTGGACTTCCGGCGCTGCCAGATGGGCACCATGGAGTTGAGGGTCTCCACCTCCTGGTAGGTCTCATACTCCGGCTTGTCGTCGGGGCAGCCCTCCTTTTTCCGGGTCTTGCTGACCTCCATGCGGATCGGGAAGCGGATATAGTCGGAGTATTTCCGAACCAGCTCCTGCAAACGCCAGGACTCCAGGAATTCGCCGTATTTTTCATCGTCGGTGTCCGGCTTGATGTGCATGATGATGTCGGTGCCGGCGGCCTCTTTTTCGCATTCAGTGATGGTGTAGCCGTCGGCTCCGGAGGACTGCCACATGTAGGCGTTCTCTCCGCCGTATTTCTTTGTCACCACAGTGATGTGGTCCGCCACCATAAAAGCGGAGTAGAAGCCCACGCCGAACTGGCCGATCACGTCGGTGTTCTTGGCGTCGTCCCCCATCTCCTGCTTGAATTTGTAGGAGCCGGAGGAGGCGATGACGCCCAGGTTGTTCTCCAGATCCGCCTTGTCCATGCCGATGCCGTTGTCGGACACCGTCAGCAGGCGGGCGTCCTTGTCCACGGTCAGCTCGATTTTGAAATCCTTGCGGTTCAGCTTCACCTGATCGTCGGTCAAAGACAGGTAGCACAGCTTGTCGCAGGCGTCGCTGGCGTTAGAGATGATCTCCCGGAGGAAGATCTCCTTGTGGGTATAGATGGAGTTGATCATCAGGTCCAGCAGCCGCTTGGATTCCGCCTTGAATTGCTTCTTTGCCATGATATGGGTACACTTCCTTCATTTTAATTTTTTTCAACACGTTAATATAGCATACCGGTTTGGAAAAATAAATGACTTTTTTGTAAATTCCACCGGCAAACAGTTGTCTGCCGGAACGATTCCGAGTAAAATACAAGCATACCCTCAGTGAACAAAGGGCAATGCGTTTTTTGGGGCATCTTGAACGGCTGGCAGGCGTGCTGCCTTTTGCCCATTAAGGGTATCATTCGGCGTGTCCGCCAAAAAAGGAGTTCTGCTTTATGGGCTTTTTCCAGAGGATCGGGAATGCGCTGGCCCGCTTTATGTATGGCCGCAACGGCATGGACCAGCTGAACCGGGCGTTGTTCTGGAGCTATCTGGCCATTTTTCTGGTGCAGGCCATCGTGGCGCCGTTGCTGAAGAGCCGCCCGCTGGCGCTGGCCTGCGATGCGCTGCTGTGGATTTTGATGCTGCTCATCTTCTTCCGGATGTTCTCCAAGAACCTGCCCAAGCGGCGGGCGGAGAACCAAAAATGGATGAGTTGGTGGTGGGGTGTGAAGAACCGCCAGGCTGGCGCCAAAGCCCGCCATGCCGACAAGGACCACCGGTATTTCACCTGCAAGAACTGCAAGACCATCTGCCGCGTTCCGGTGGGCAAGGGAAAGATCGTCATCACCTGCCCCAAATGCGGCGCGGAGATCAAGGCGAAAACATGAACGAGTGGTGGCGCGGGAGCGCGCCGCTGTCCATTTTCAGGAGGAGCTATGCGGATTCGGCTTGCCGCAGAGGCGGACGTTCCGGCGCTGCGGGCGATCTACGGGCAGTACATCGATACATCCGTGACTTTTGAATATGTTCTGCCCACGGAAGAGGAATTCCGGGAGCGGGTCCGCTCCATCTCGTCGGACTATCCCTATCTGGTCTGCGAGGAGGACGGCGTCATCGTGGGCTACGCCTACGCGCACCGCCAGGCGGAGCGGGCGGCCTATCAGTGGAACGCGGAGCTGTCGGTCTATCTGGATCGGAATCACACCGGCCAGCGGCTGGGGAGACGGCTGTACGGCGTTTTGACAGAGCTGCTGCGGATGCAGGGCATCCGCACGGTATACGCGCTGGTCACCAGTCCCAACCCGCGGAGCGAGGCCCTCCACCGGGGCATGGGCTTTCGGCTGATGGGCGTTCAAAAGCGCACCGGCTATAAGGCCGGCGCGTGGCGGGATGTGTCCTGGTTTGAGAAGGCCATCGCCGGCTATGATCCGGAACCCGCTCCATTTCTGCCCTTCTCCCGGATACCGGGAGAGCGGGCCGAGGAGGTCCTGGCGCAGTACGGCGCGTAAAAACATCCGGAGGAGCTTTGGCTCCTCCGGATGTTTTTTATGAATGTGGGAATGAAGGGAATCAGCCCTTGCAGACGGGTACGACCCAGCCCTTCTCATCGGGCAGGCGGCCCCACTGGATGCCGGTCAGGGTGTCGTACAGCTTCTGGGTCAGCTCTCCGATCTTGCCGTCGGAGATCTCGACCTTGTCGCCCTTCCAGTCCAGCTCCTTGACAGGAGACACGACGGCGGCAGTACCGGTGCCAAAGACCTCTTCCAGAGTTCCCTCGTGGCCGGCCTTCATGACGTCAGCGATGGCCAGCTTGCCCTCAATGACTTCATAGCCCCAGTCCTTCAGCAGCTCGATGATGGAGCGGCGGGTCACGCCGGGCAGCACGGTGCCCACGCAGGCGGCGGTGTAGATCTTGCCGGAGATCTTGAACATGATGTTCATGGCGCCGACTTCTTCGACATACTTCTTCTCAACGCCGTCCAGCCATAGGACCTGGGAGAAGCCCTTCTCCTCGGCCAGAGCGCCGGCCTTGATGGAGGCGGCGTAGTTGCCGCCGCACTTGGTGAAGCCGGTCAGGCCGGGGGCGGCGCGGATGTACTCATCCTCCACATAGATGCGGATGGGATCCAGACCCTCGGCATAGTAAGCGCCGGAGGGAGAGCAGATGATGCAGAAGGTGTAGTTCTTGCTGGCGTGGACGCCCATGCCCACATCGGTGGCATAGACGAAGGGACGGATATACAAAGAAGTGTCCTTGGCGTGGGGGACCCAGTCCTTGTCCACTTCCACCAGGGCCTTGACAGCCTGGACGAAATCCTCCACGGGGATGGTGGGGATGCACATACGGTCAGAGGAATCCTGCATCCGCTTGCCGTTGCAGTCGGGACGGAAAAGCTGGATCTGATTGTCGGCGGTGCGGTAGGCCTTCAGGCCCTCAAACAGCTCCTGCGCATAGTGGAACACCACACAGGCGGGGTCCAGGGCAAAGGGGGCGTAGGGGACAATGCGGGCGTCATGCCAGCCCTTGTCGGGGGAATAGTCCATCAGGAACATGTGATCGGAAAAGATCTTGCCGAAGCCCAACTGGTCGTCGGCGGGTTTTGCCTTGGGTGCGGTGGTTTTGACGATCTTGATATCCAACATTGCAAACTCTCCTTAATAAAAAATATCGTTGTTCAGAGTGCTGGGCGGAAACAAAAAAGACCTCCGCACAGTCCCGCCCGGGGGCGGAAAGGCGAAAGTCATACTTCCGTGGCGTGTCATGTCGGAGCGCCGGCTGACGATTCGCCGTCTCTATTACTTTTATACGCTGATAACAGGGGAAAGTCAAGCGGTAAAATACACAGAAAGCCCGTGCTTCTGGGAAAAAGGCGGCCGAAGGACCGGCGGAAGCATCAAAAGCTTCCGAAAAGCGCGGCGGACCAGCGGGAAGCGCCGGTCCGCCGTGTGTTTGGATAGATCTCAGATCACTGGACGCAGGCCATGCCTCTGCGGAAAGCCTCGATGTTCAGGGGAATGAACTTGGCCTTGGGACCGGCGAACATCGACTGGATCATCGCTTCGATGGTCTCCGGCTTCAGGATCTTGGTGGCCGCCACATAGGCGCCCAGCATCACCATGTTGCCCACCTTGGGATTGCCCACTTCCTCGGCGATCTTGGCGCAGGGAATGTAGTAGGCCGTCAGGTCCGAACGGCTCACCCGGTCGGTGACCACGTCGGAGTTGACGAATACGGAGCCACCGGGCAGCACGCCCTCTTCAAACTTGGAGAGGGATGGTTCATTCAGAGCGATCAGCTCGGTAAAGCGGGCGAACACCGGGGAGCCCACCGGCTTGTCGGACAGCACCACGGAGCAGTTGGCGGTGCCGCCGCGCATCTCAGGGCCATAGGAGGGAGCCCAAGTGACATTCAGCCCCTCGGCCATGCCGGCCTCCGCCAGATTCTTGCCGATGGCCAGACCGCCTTGGCCGCCGAAACCGGAAATAATGATCTCTTTCTTCATGTCGTCACACCTCCAGTCCCTTGTCCTTGATGACCCCCAGAGGATAGTAGGGGATCATGTTATCCTTCAGCCATTGAACAGCCTTCAGCGGCGTCATGCCCCAGTTGGTGGGGCAGGTGGAAAGGACCTCCACAAAGGTGAAGCCCTCCCGGTTCATCTGCTTTTCAAAGGCTTTCTTGATGGCCCGTTTGGCCTTATTGATGTTGGCGATATCGGTGACGCAGACCCGCTCGGCGTATACACAGCCATCTAAGGTGGACAGCATCTCCGCCACGCGGATGGGCATACCGGCCTGCTCCACAGTCCGGCCGGACTGACAGGTGGTGGCCTTCTGGCCGATCAGGGTCGTGGGGGCCATCTGGCCGCCAGTCATGCCATAAATAGCGTTGTTGACAAAGATGGTGGTGAACTTCTCACCGCGCATGGCGGCGTGGACGATCTCCGCCGCGCCGATGGAGGCCAGGTCGCCGTCGCCCTGATAGGTGAACACGGCCTGGTCAGGATGGGTGCGCTTGATGCCGGTAGCTACGGCAGGAGCGCGGCCATGGGAGGCCTCCAGCATGTCACAGGAAAAATAGTTATAGGCAAACACGGAGCAGCCCACCGGGCAGATGCCGATGGCTCCGTCCAGCAGACCCAGCTCCACCAGGGACTCGGCCACCAGCTTGTGAATGATGCCGTGGTGGCAGCCGGGGCAGTAATGCAGTTCAGCATCCGTCAGTCCTTTGGACTTCTCATATACGACCGCCATATCACTTGACCTCCTTCAAAGCGCTTTTGACCAGATCGATCATTTCCTCCACGGTGGGCATCACGCCGCCGGCGCGGCCCAGATACCGGATGGGCTTGCGGCCCTCCACAGCCAGCCGGACGTCATCCAGCATCTGGCCGGTGGTGCTCATCTCCACGTCCACGAAAGCTTTGACGTGGTCCTGTTCCGCCAGCGTGTGCAGCGCCTTTTCGGGGAAGGGCCAAAGCGTGATGGGGCGGAACAGACCGGCCTTGATCCCCTCGGCCCGTAGCGTGTCCAGAGCCGTCAGGGCGATGCGGGCAGGGGTCCCGTAAGCGGTGATGACGATCTCCGCGTCCTCACACTGGACCTCTTCCCACCGGACCTCGTTCTTTTCCATCTCGGCATATTTGGCCGTCAGATGGTCGTTATGATCGCTGCACTCCTCGGCGGCGATAAAGATGGAGGTGATAATGTTGTGGTGGTCGCGGCCCTTGCGGCCGCAGGCGGCCCAATCCTTGGGCGGAAGCGCCCGCTTTTTGACGGGATGCCACTCGATGGGCTCCATCATCTGGCCGATCAGGCCATCGCACAGCACCATGACAGGATTGCGGTATTGGTCGGCGATGTCAAAGGCCTCCTGCACGAAGTCCACGGTCTCCTGTACATTGGAGGGAGCCAGGACCACGGTGCGGTAGTCTCCGTTGCCGCCGCCCCGGGTCGCCTGATAATAGTCGCCCTGAGCAGGCTGAATGGTGCCCAGGCCCGGGCCGCCCCGCATGCAGTTGATGATGACAGCGGGCAGCTCAGCGCCTGCCAGATATGTAATGCCCTCCTGTTTCAGACTGACGCCGGGAGAGGACGAGGAGGTCATGGCCCGCATGCCGGCGCCGGCGGCACCGTATACCATGTTGATGGCAGCCAGCTCGGATTCGGACTGCACAAACACGCCGCCCGCTTTGGGCAGATGGGCGGACATATATTCTGGGACCTCGCTCTGGGGTGTGATGGGATAGCCGAAGAAGCAGTCGCAGCCAGCACGGATAGCGGCCTCGGCGATAGCTTCATTACCTTTCCAAAGTTCTTTTTCCACGATTGTTGACCTCCTTTTTCAGAATTTCTCCACAGTGATAATAGAATCCGGGCAGATTTTGGCGCAGCTGGCGCAGCCGATGCACTGGTCCATGTCGGTTACCGTGGCGGGATGATAGCCCTTGCGGTTGATGACATTCATATCCATGGTGACAATGTGCTTGGGACAGACGGTGGTACACAGCTCGCACCCTTTGCAGCGGTCAGAATTAAATGTTACTCTTGCAGACATGAGATGTACTCCTCCTTTCTATTCGGCCGTGGTCATTCCCACGGTTTCTTCATTTTAATAGTGATCGGAAACACGGTTTCCGGCAGATCGGACAGGTGGGACGCAAACCGCTCCTCCGCCACGTGGCAAAGGACTGGAATGCCGGTCTCCTGGGAGACAGCGGCGGCCAAAGCCGCGCCCTTGCGGATCTCCGCCTCCGTGGTCTCACCGCATAGGTGGGTGTTGTTGACGATGCCGGTGCAGGTGAGGCCGGTGGTGGCCTCAATGCCCCGCAGATAGGCGATGGCACTCTCCGGCGTGCGGACTTCCGGCCGGTTGGCGTTGAGTACATAGATGAGCTGGCAGTCCTCCTGGATCAGCTTAGGCTGGAACCGGGCCAGGACCCGGGCGCCCACCGGGTCGCCGCCGATGTCGAGTACGCCGCGGATATCCCGATTTTCCAGGATAGCCAGCAGCTCCGCCGGCAGGGCGGGGACGTCCGCGTCGGAGCAGGCCTGGGAGGAGGAGATCAGCCGTATGCCGGCCGCCTCCAGCAGGTCCCGCCGCTCCCGGGAGCGGAAATAGGGATTGACGATGTCCAGATCCGCCAGCATGACAGACTCGCCCGCCTGGGCCAGCGCCAGGGCCAGGTTCACGGCGAACTCCGTTTTGCCGGTTCCATAATGTCCCGTGATGATGGAGATGCGATGGGAACAGTTGGCTGCTGCGAACAAGAGCGGACCTCCTTTTTCAATAAAAATAAGTGTTGTAATATTTTGAAATCTGTTGTATGATGTCATTGTACTATGATTGATGTCTGATGTCAAGAGGCGCTTGCCTTTTTTTAAACGTGCGGTTATACTACAAAAGAGGGAGGCATGTGTATGGCGGAGACAAAGAAAGTAAAACTGTCGGAGCGGACGGCGGATCGTTTATGTGAGATGATCGTGGACGAGCACCGGTATCAGCCGGGCAGCAAGCTGCCCAACGAAAATGAACTGAGCGAGGCGCTGCGGGTCAGCCGGACCACACTGCGGGAGGCCATCTCCTTTTTGGTAGCCCAGGGCATCCTGGAGATCCGGCGGGGCAAGGGCACCTTTGTGGCAGAGGATCTGACCACCTCCGGCCTGGATCTCAGCGGCCTTGCGGGGCTGCGGGCCAGGGGGCGGGCCAAGGACCTGTTCGAGATGCGGCTGATCTTCGAGCCGGCCACCGTGGCGCTGGCCTGCCAGCGGGCCAGCGACGAGGAGCTGCGGCAGATCGCGAAAAGGGCCAGCCGGGTCGAGGCGGTGGCCGCAGAGGGAGGGGACTGGCCTCTGGCGGACCAGGAGTTCCACTGGGCTATTATCAAGGCATCCCACAATGAGTATATGCGCCGCCTGTATCCCATCATTAACAGTGCTGTCAACGAGATCATGCAGCTGACCCAGAACCGGTTCCACATGCAGAACACGGCCATTCAGGACAACCGCCTGATCCTGGAGTTTTTGCTGAAGCGAGACGAGGCGGGCGCGCGCCACGCCATGAGCATCCATATGAAGCACCTGATCAACATCCTTCAGGACTGAGCTGGGATCTACATCTTTCATGATCGAAAAAGCCGCGGGGAGCGGACGTGAGTTTTCACGCCGTTCCGGCGGCTTTTTCACAGCCGGCGGAAAGCTGTCTGCGGCGGTCAAGAGGCGGTACGCTGTTGGTTGTTCAGGGTGTTTGAGAGGCCATGCCGCTCTTCATGCACTATGGCTAGTAAAAAACTGTGAAAATATATAAAACCCGGTGAATGTTTCCATCTAAACTGCCGGATATTTTGTGAAAAACAGAAAAAACACCTATTAAAATCCACAACTTTAAGCTGCTTATTCACAAATTGTACACAAATTTTGCAATACCCCCTTAACAAATCAGAAACGAACGTGTATAATACCTGTCATGAATGGAGATTTGCGCTTTAGTGAGGGGAGGTCCGCCATGGATACAGCGATGCAGGAGCGGTTGGAAAAGCTGGTGAACGTGTATTCCCACCGGTATGATATCCACCGTGACCTGGCTGTGGAGGGCGGCAGCTTTCCTGCGGCGGCGTTTTATTTCCTGCGGGACGAGAACTATCTCATCAGAAGAGATAAGGTGCTCAACGCGGTGGAGACCCACGAGTATGTGTACTTCTACGTGACGGAGCATCTGGACGCCGCGGCGCTGCAAACGCAGATCGACATTACTATGGCCGATGGCATGAGCCGGATCAAGCCCAACAGGGAGCATATGTCCTCCTTTGTGACGCTGGTGATCCTGGCGGAGACCATCGACCCGGAGGCGAGGGTCCTGCTGAAAAAGACCCGCTTCCGCAAGTATTTCCGGCTGGCACTCCACGGCTGGATGGAGTATCACATAGCGGCAATGGAAACCTCAACAAACAGCTTCCTGTCAAATCCAGCCGGCAAGGAAGCACGCAAGACGCTGGAGCTGAATTTCGGCCCCAAGCGTACTAAGAAGGGAGAGTAGTAAAGCAATGAATGGTATTGTACTTCTCATCATTGGCGTTGCTGCGCTGGTCTGCGGCTACATCTTTTATGGCCGCTGGCTGTGCAAGCAGTGGGGCGTAGGCGAAAGCAAGGAAGCCACCCCCGCACATACCATGGAGGACGGCATCGACTATGTGCCTGCCCCCGCTCCGGTCCTGATGGGCCATCACTTTTCATCCATCGCGGGCGCCGGCCCCATCACCGGCCCCATCTCCGCTCTGAAGCTGGGCTTCGGCTGGCTGCCCTGCCTGCTGTGGATCGTCATCGGCGGCGTGTTCTTCGGCGGCGTGCATGACTTTGGAGCTCTGTTCGCCTCTGTCCGCCACGGCGGCCGTTCCATCGGCGAGATCATCTCCGAGAACATGAGCAAGCGGGCCAAGATGCTGTTCCTGACCTTCGCTTATCTGACCCTGATCCTGGTCGTGGCCGCTTTCGCCTCCATTGTGGCCGGCACCTTCGGCGCCACCTTCACCGAGGCTGGTGCTGTGGACTATGCAGCCTCTGAGGGCAATGCCCGCGTGGCTATGGTGTCCCTGCTGTTCATCGTGATCGCCATCATCTTTGGCTTCTGCGTCTATCGCCGCAACGCTCCTATGAGCGTGGCTTCCGTGGTGGGCGTCATCGGCATCGTGGTGATCATTGCCATCGGCATGAACTTCCATCCCATTTACCTGTCCTCCACCGCGTGGATGTGGATCTGCGGCCTGTACATCGCCATCGCTTCCGTCACGCCTGTGTGGATCCTGCTGCAGCCCCGCGATTATCTGTCCAGCTTCCTGCTGTACGCCATGCTGGCTCTGGCCGTGATCTCCGTGTTCATTGGCCATCCCTCTCTGGAGAGCCTGCCTACCTTCACCAGCGAGACCTGCAGCACCCCCATTTTCCCCGTGCTGTTCACCACCATCGCCTGCGGCGCCATTTCCGGCTTCCACTCTCTGGTGTCCTCCGGCACCACCTCCAAGCAGCTGGATAAGGAGACCGATGCGAAGCCCATTGCTTACGGCGGCATGCTGCTGGAGTGCGTGCTGGCCATCGTGGTCCTGTGCGCTGTGGCTGGCTATGCCAACGCCAACGGCGGCGACATCGGTGTTGGCCCCACCGTCCTGTTCGGCGGCGGCATTGCCGGCATGATCGATCCCAGCCATGGCGGCGTTTACAGTGTGCTGAACACCCTGCTGGTGCTGACCTATTCCTCCTTCTGCCTGACCTCTCTGGATACCGCTACCCGTTTGGCCCGTTTCATGTTCCAGGAGTTCTGGCTGGACGGCAGCAAGGGTGAGACCCCCGAGAATGTCACCGGCTACAAGAAGGTCCTGTCCAATATGTACGTCTCCACCATCATCACCGTGCTGCTGGGCGTGCTGCTGGGCCTGAACGGTTATGAGAAGATCTGGGCGCTGTTTGGTTCCGCCAACCAGCTGCTGGCTGCTCTGGGCCTGCTGGCTGTGGCTACCTGGCTGGGCAACATCGGCAAGAACAACAAGATGTTCCTGCTTCCCATGGTCTTCATGCTGGTCGTCACCATCTGCTCCCTGATCATCAACACCAAGACGCAGATCGGCCTGATCTCCGCCGGCGGCGCCGACTGGGGTCCCTATGTCCAGGCCATCCTGGGTGTGCTGCTGGTGGTCCTGGCTGTGGTTCTGGCCATCGAGGGTATTTCCACCATCAGCAAGCAGAAGAAAACTGCCGCGAAGTAATTCAAAGCACACAAACAGAACACAACGGAGTTTTGCCAGTCTCCGCTGTCAAAAAAGGACTGCCGCGAAAGCGGCAGTCCTTTTTTCATGAGGAATGAGGAATTCCCCCTCAACTGCCTGCGGGCGGCAGCTCCCCCAAGAGAGGACAAGGGATTCCAAGCCAGCAATTCCTAACTCCACATTCCTGATTTTTAATGCTGTCTGCAAAGGAAATGAAGCGCTTCGATGTAGCCTGGCAGGCCATGGCCCCGGATGGTGGCGGCGCAGGCGGCGCGGATATAGGAGACGTGCCGGAACTCCTCCCGGCTGTCCGGGTCGGAGACATGGATTTCCACTGTGGGGATGCCTACCGCCTTTACCGCGTCCAGCAGAGCCACACTGGTGTGGGTGTAGGCGGCGGGATTGATGATGATGCCGTCCACATGGTCAAAGTAGGCCTGCTGGATGGCATCCACCAGGGCGCCCTCGTGGTTGGACTGGAAGAAGGACACCTGGACGCCCAGTTTGTCCGCCTCGGCCTGGATCATGGCCTTCAGATCCTCATAGGTGGCCTTGCCGTAGATCTCCGGCTGGCGGATGCCCAGCATGTTCATATTGGGGCCGTTAATCACCAGAATATTCACAAAAATCCCTCCAGATAGCGGCGGCAGTGTCCGCCACCGTACCGTTGTTGTCAATTACCGTGTCCCGGAACCGGGCGTACATCGGCCCACGCTCTGCCCACATGGCGGCGAGGTCCGCTCCTTGGGAGAGAGGCCGTCCGTCGGTGGGGAGCAGCGTCAGATCCCGGATCAGATGATAGATCCGTCCGTTTTGATGCAAAGAGGCGTAGTTCCGCAGGTCTTTTACCACGCCGCCGCCGGTGAGGATGATCTTGCCAGAGAGCTTCCCGGCCTCCGCCGTGGCCTCCCGCTCCAGAGCCCGGAAAGCGGCCTCGCCCCCCTGGGCAAAGATCTCCGGAATAGAGCGGCCTGCCGTTTCCGCGATGCGCTGGTCAACGTCGATGGCCTCCCGGCCTGTCAGTTCTGCCAGGGCCTGTCCGACAGTTGATTTTCCGCTGCCGGGCATACCGATCAAAACAATGTTGGCGGTCTCTTGCCGGAGCAGTGCCAGGATGCGCTCATTTTCACTGTCGGGAATGGATTTTTCAAAGAAATGCTCCTCCGCCCGCTTGGCTTGAGCTACCAGCATGGGCAGGCCATCGCTGTAGGGCAGCCCCCGCTCTTCCGCCTGCATCAAAAGGGCGGTGCGGCGGGGATTATAGACCACGTCCAGCACGCCCGCACAGCGGGGGAAACAGTCCAGCTCCACCGGGGAGACTCCGGTGGAGGGATACATGCCCACCGGCGTGGTGTTCACCACGATCTCTCCGTCGGCATGGCGTTCCGGCAGATTCTCATAGTTATCCGGTCCGCTTCGAGAGATCACCACGACCTCTCTGGCACACTCCTGTCTGGCGGCGGCTTGGGCCGTCAGAGACGCGCCGCCGCTGCCCAGGATCAGGACTTTTTTGCCCGCCAGGGAAATGTTTGCCCGGCGGAGCATATAGCGGAAGCCGTCGATGTCCGTGTTGTAGCCGTACAGCCTGCCGTCCGCCCGGCGGACCAGGGTGTTGACGCTGCCGATGGCCTGGGCGGCGGGGTCTATGACATCGCAGAAGGGCATCACGCCCCGCTTGTAGGGGATGGTGACGTTCAGCCCGCCGATGTCCTCCCGGCGCAGAAAGCCCCCCAGCTCCTCCGGCTCCAGCTCAATGAGTCGGTAGCCCTGGCAGCCCAGGGCGGTGTGGATGGGGACGGACCAGCTGTGGCCCAGCTTTCGGCCCAATAGACCGTAGATTTTGCCGCGCATAGTTTCACCTCTTTTGAAAAGATAAGAGATATGAGATAAAAGATATTCTCTGTTGAAGGAGCCTCTCTTATCTTTTATTTCTTCACCCTTATCTCTAACGCCTTTTTAAACTTCAGAATAGGATCCCAGGAACTGGAAGCCGGGGCAATTGCGCTCCAGCTCTCCCAGCATGGACAGAACGCTGGGTTCCAGCACAGAGGCCTCCAGCTCCAGATAGAAGATGAACTCGAAGTTCCGGCCGGTGACGGGGCAGGATTCCAGTTTGGTCATGTTGATGTCCAGCGCCGCCAGCTTGGACAGGATGTCGTACAGCGCGCCGGGTTTGTTCTCCGTGGAGATGATCAGGCTGATGCGGTTGGCGCCGGCGTAAATAGCGGGGTCCTTGGTGACGCAGATGAAGCGGGTATAGTTGTTGTCACTGTCCTGGATGTCATCGTTGACACACTCCAGGCCGTACAGCGCCGCGCAGGGGTGGGAGGAGATGGCCGCCGCATGGGGATCGCCCCGCTCAGACACCATTTGAGCGGCCATAGCGGTGTTGTCGCAGGGGACGACCCGAACGCCGCTGAGGCCGTTCAAAAACCGGCTGCACTGGCCGATAGCCTGCTGGTGGGAGTAGATCTCGGTGATATCCTCCATCTTCGTCCCGGGCAGTGCCAGCAGCTCGTGGCGGATGCACAGGCGGGTCGAGCGGACCACCGACAGCTTGTGGTCCTGCAGCAGGTCATACACCGCCCGGACGGAGCCGTTGGAGCTGTTTTCGATGGGCAGAACGCCAAACTTGCACAGGCCTGACTCCACAGCGGAGGCCACGGCGGCGAAGGTCTTGACATACACGATGCTGCCCCGGGGCAGGATGCGGTCGCAGGCCACCTGGCTGTTGGCCCCCTCCACGCCCTGGCAGGCCACCATGCCCGTCTGGGGAAACACCTCACTGCCGGCGGACAGGGCCTTTTCCACCTGGGCCTTGACGTTGGCGGGGGCGGAGATCAGTTCCGCCTGCCGGGAACGGGCCAGCTCGAAGAGCGTGGAATAGAGGTGGTAAGCATAGCGCTCTTTGTCGCCGGCCTTTTCTGTGACTTTGGCCAGAATCTCCCGCTCCCGCTGCTTGTTCAGGATGGGCAGGTGATGCTCGTTCTTATAGGCCGCCACCTCTTCGGACAGGGCCATGCGCTCCAAAAACAGAGCCAGCAGCTGGTCGTCGACAGCGTCGATCTTTACACGGATATCAGAAAGTTCCATGATTTCCCTCCAACAATAAATCTAATAAAACGGCAGCGGTGACTGCCTCCACCACCGGTACGGCCCGGTGGGCGATACAGGGGTCGTGCCGCCCATGGATGGTCAGTTCCGCGTCCGCCTGGGCGGAGAGGCTGACCGTTCGCTGGGACCGGCCAATGGATGGGGTCGGCTTGATCCCGACCCGCAGCATAACGGGCATTCCGGTGGTGATGCCGCCTAGAATGCCGCCGGCGTTGTTTTGCGTGGTGACGATCCGGCCCTCTTCCATGGTGAAGGGGTCGTTATTCTCCGAGCCATGGAGCCGGGAGGCCCCAAAGCCTGCTCCAAATTCTACGCCCTTCACGGCGGGAATGCCGAACAGGGCCGCCGCCAGACGATTCTCAACGCCGTCGAACATGGGATCGCCCAGCCCGGCGGGCAGGCCCACCGCAGCACACTCAATGACGCCGCCCACCGAGTCCATGTCGTTCTTGGCCGCCAGAATGACGGCCTGCATCCGCTCTCCCGCCTGCCCGTCCAGCACGGGGAAGGACTTGGCAGCCACGCTGTCAAACAGCTCTTTGGTGGGATGCAGGGGGAAGGACACGTCGTTTTCCGTCCCTACGGCGGCCAGATGCGCCCCTACGTACACGCCCCTCCGGGCTAAGATCTGCTTGGCAATACCGCCAGCGATGCACAGGGGAGCCGTCAGGCGGCCGGAGAAGTGGCCGCCGCCCCGCATGTCTGCACAGCCGTCCCACTTGCAGGCGGCGGTGTAATCCGCGTGACCGGGACGGGGTTTATCCAGAAGTTCCCTGTAATCCTTGGATCGCTGGTCGCCGTTCTCAATGATAGCGCACAGGGGGGACCCACAGGTGACGCCGTTTTCCAGGCCAGAGAGGAAGACAGGGGCATCCGCCTCCTTCCGAGTAGTGGAGAGGGGGCTTTTGCCTGGCTTCCGCCGGTCCAGAAAGGCATTCAGTTCGTCCAGATCGACAGCCTCCCCAGCGGGCAGACCGTCCAGAACGACGCCGATGGCTTTTCCGTGGGACTGGCCGAACACGGAGACCGTTAAGAGCTTTCCAAATTTAGAGGACATGGACCACACCTCCCAATGTTTGATAGACCTCCCAGAAGTCTGGATAGGATTTTTTCACACATTCCGCTCCCAGCAGGGTCACGGGCTGTTGGCAGCGAGTGGCGGCAATGGCCGCCATCATGGCGATGCGGTGATCGTTGCAGCAGTCCACCGTGACGCCGCCTGTCAGAGCGTCCCGGCCTTTGATCTTCAGGAAGTCCGGTCCCTCCTTCACATCCGCGCCCAAGGCGTTGAGCACCTGGGTCACGGAGGCCAAGCGGTCACTCTCCTTGATGCGCAGACGGGCGGCATTGGTCAGGTAGGTAATTTCTCCCGTCCGGAGGGCTGCAATCACCGCAAGGGGTGGAACTAAATCGGGGCAGTTTGAGACATCCACGTCCATCTCCCCTGGGTCGGACAGCTTATCCACCCAGTCCTCAACTACGGCGTCCCCCTGGGTGGAATGAGTGTCCAGTCCGCCGACTTCTACCCAGTTTCCCAAGAAGCCCGCCGCGTACCAGAACGCCGCCTGAGACCAGTCGGCCTCCACAATAAAACGGCAGGTCTGATAGCTTTGGTTCCCGGAAACAGCAAAGCCGTCCTCCAGCACCTCAATCTGAATGCCAAACTGTTCCAGCACTTCCAGGGTCATGTCCACGTAGCCGTGGGACTCCAGTGGTGAGGTGAGGACGATGGTGCTGTCCCCGCCCAGCAGGGGCAACGCGTAAAGCAGTCCGGTGACAAACTGGCTGGACACGTTGCCGGGGAGACGGTACTCCCCCGGCCCCAGGTGGCCCCGAACCGTCAGGCTTCCATCCTTCTGCTCGTAGAAGATGCCCTTCTCGTCAAAGATATCGAAGTAAGGCTTTTGCGGTCGCTCCATCAGCCGTCCCCGGCCGGTGAACACACCGCCGCCCGCCACCGCCAGGGCGATGGGAATGAGGAAGCGAAGAGTGGAGCCGGACTCCCCGCAGTCAAAGCGGGGCAGCTCATTTCCGGGGCGGGAGAGATTCCGGATGCCGCTGACAAGGATGGTGTCGCCGCTTTGACGGGACCACTCCGCCCCCAGGGCCTCCATGCAGCGGAGGGTTGCCTGGATGTCCTGGGAAGGGGCCAGCTCTTCCAAAACGCTGAATCCTCCCGCTAGGGCGGCGGCAATCAGTGCCCGGTGGGCCAGCGACTTGCTGGGCGGCGGAGTGACCGTCCCCTCCAGGGGGCCGGGGGTGATTCGCAGGTCCATACTCAGCCCTCCAATCCCGCCCGGATAATGGGCAGCAGATCGGTGATGGATACTTTCTTCAGCTCACACGCACCGATCTCCCTGGGAACCACGATAGTGATCGTGTTTCCCGCCCGCTTCTTGTCCGAGAGGGCGGCTTCTGCCAATTCCTCCGCGGAGAAGCCTGTAAAAACAGGCAGTCCCAGGGCTTCCAGCGCGGAGCAGATTCGGCCCCCGTCATGGCACTTCACAGCGTATTCCGACATCCAGCCCAGCTTTTCGGATGCCCGGGTCATGATGGCCAGCCCCGCCGCCACGGCGTGACCATGGGGGATCGTATATCCGCTGCACTTCTCGATGGCGTGGCCGATGGTGTGGCCCAGGTTCAGCAGTTTCCGCTCCCCCTGCTCCTTTTCGTCCCGCTCCACCACGCCGGCCTTATATTGGATACAGGCGGCGATGACCGGCGCCGGCTCCAAAAAACGGAACCCGCCGTCTTCCATACAGTTGAACAGGCTGGCGTCAGAGAGAACAGCAGTTTTGATGGCCTCCGCCGCGCCGTCGGCGAACACCTCAGGCGGCAGGGTCTTGAGGCAGTCGGTGTCGCACAGCACGGCGGCAGGCTGCAAAAAGGCCCCCGCCAGGTTTTTGCCCGCCGCTAGGTCGATGGCGGTCTTGCCGCCCACGGAGGAATCTACGGCAGCCAGGAGGGTGGTGGGAAGTTGGACGTACCGGACGCCTCGGAGGTACAGAGCTGCCGCCAGGCCGGCCATGTCCCCGCAGACGCCGCCGCCCAGGGCTGCGACGCAGTCGGTCCGGGTCAGCTGTTCCTCCGCCAGGAACTCCAAGATGGCGGAGAGGGTCTTAAAGTTTTTGCGGGTTTCCCCGGCAGGGAATACGTAGGAGCTGACGGTGAAGCCGGCGTCCCGCAGACTGGCGGTGACGGTGTCCAGATACAGCGCCGCCACGGTGCTGTCGGCGATCACCGCCATATGGCAGTTCCCCAGCAGGTCCCACAGATATGCCCCGCAGGACCGCAGCAATCCGCCGCCGATCCGCACTTCATAGGCGGGGGAGGTGCGGACCTGAATGGTTTGGATGGAGTTTGGCATAAAACCACACTTTCTAAAAATTAGGAATGAGGCGGATCCGCCGCCTTGCGCCCGCAGGCACTTGGGAAGGGGGCTGAGAAGATCCGTAAAGCGCCTTGATCCGCCATTCCCCGCTTATGAATACGGGTTCTAAAGGGGGGCAGAGGTCTTTACGTCAGTTGCCGCCTGCGGCAGCCTTTTTCTCTCGCCCGTCCTTCAAGAGGGCGCACAGCCGCTCCGCGTCCCTGGCCTTCAGGGCCTCCTGATACTCCGTCAGATGGCGAATGATCTCGTCCAGTTCCACTGTCAGGTAGTCGGCGTCGTCCAGGAACAGTTCCGTCCACATATCCTCATCCAGCCGGGCCACACGGGTCATGTCCTGGAAGCTGCCAGCGGAGAAGCCCCGGCGGCGCTGAGCCTCGGGGGACTTCACGTAGGAGCTGGAGACGATGTGCGCCAGCTGAGAGGTGAAGGCGATGATGCGGTCATGTTCCTCCGGGTCGGAGAAGGTGAGGCCGGCAAAGCCGATGTCCAGGAAGAAAGCTTTCAGGGTCTCCAGCAGCTGCATGTCCGTCCGCTTGTCCGGCGTCAGGATCATGGATGCGCCCACATATAGGCTGTCTGTGGCGGAGGTAAAGCCGCCCCGCTCCTTGCCGGCCATGGGATGGCCGCCGATATAGGCGAAGCCGTACTGCTGGGCGACGGGGCCGATGGCGTCCACCACGATCCGCTTCACGCCGCACAGATCCACCAGAATGGCGCTTTTGGCAATCAGCGCGCCGTGGCGGCGGACCCATTCCACGGCCGCGCCGGGGCGGATGGCCACCAGGATCAGGTCGCACTGGGGCAGGTTTTCATCAGTCAGGGGGGCGTCAATAGCGCCGCACATCCGTGCCAGGGTCATGGTCTCCTTATCCAGATCCGCGCCCCAGACGGTGTGGGCGGTGCGGGCCTTGATGCTCTTGGCCATGGAGCCGCCGATCAGCCCCAGGCCGACGATACCGACATTCATAAACTCAATCCTCCAAGCTCTTCATGGTTTCATGCAGCTTCAGCAGCTTCTTTGCCAGACCGTCAAAGACCTCCGGCTTCAGGGACTGAGGCCCGTCGCAAAGGGCGTGGGCGGGGTCGTTGTGGACCTCGATCTGCAGACCGTCGGCGCCGGTGGCCACAGCGCCCATGGCCAGCGGCTCTACCAGCCAGCTCTTGCCAGTGGCGTGACTGGGATCGACAATGATGGGTAGGTGAGTCAGCTTCCGCATCACAGGGATGCAGGCCAGGTCCAGGGTGTTGCGGGTATAGCTCTCGAAGGTGCGGATGCCCCGCTCGCAGAGAATGACGTTCTCGTTGCCGCCCGCCATGACGTATTCGGCGCTCATCAGCCACTCCTCATAGGTGGCGGACATGCCCCGCTTGATCATCACAGGCTTGTCCTGATGGCCCACGGCCTTCAGCAGGTCAAAGTTCTGCATGTTCCGGGCACCGATCTGGATCACGTCTACATCCTTGAAAAGAGGGAGCTGGCTCAGGTCCATCAGCTCAGTGACGATGGGGAGGCCGGTCTCCTGCCGGGCGATCTTCAGGTATTCCAAGCCGGTGGCGCCCAGCCCCTGGAAGGAATAGGGAGAGGTTCGGGGCTTGAAGGCACCGCCCCGGAGCATGGTGGCACCGCTGGCCTTCACCGCCTTGGCGATGGCCACCACCTGCTCCTCGGATTCCACGGAGCAGGGGCCTGCCATGATGGTCAGATTGCCGCCGCCGATCTGGGTATTGCCTACCTTTATCACGGTGTCCTCAGGGTGGAACTTGCGGTTGGCGTTTTTGTAAGGCTCCTGGACCCGCTTCACGTCCTCCACGATGTCCAGGGCGGAGATCAGGTCGATATCCAGCTTGGAGGTATCGCCCACCAGACCCAGAATGGTGTGGGCCTCGCCGATGCTGGTGTGGATGGTGATGCCCTTCTCCTGCAGCCAGGAGATCAGGCTCTCCAGCTGGTCGCGGTTGGGATTGTGCTTCAGAATGACGATCATGATATGTTCCTCCTTATAATGTTGGCGCGGCACAAAAAAGACCCGCAGCCGGTCCGGCTGCGGGTCGTCATGTACTGGCAGTTTCTGACAAAACTGACCTTACACCCGTGCGCTTTCAGCCAAACCGAAATAAGCCTTACCCGTAAAGTAGGTAAAGCTAAAGTAGCGGTATTCGGCTGCACGGGAAATAGCGGTCATAACCCTGTCCCTTTCGTTCTCTTTAGATGTTTAAAGCATAACACTTTACAAGCCAAATGGAAATTGTGAATATTTCCAAATAGCGGCGGAAAACGCGGGAAAATTTGTGCATCCTGGAAAATCAGGCAGCGGCAGGCAGGCAACCGGCCATCAGAAGCTCCGTGGCCTGCAGGATGTAGCGGACGTCCCGCCGGGCGTCGGAGCAGCGGGCCATGTACCGGCGGTGCAGCTCTTCCAAAGCGGCGGTCAGGTCCTGGCAGTCTCTTTTCCGCTGCAGGGTGCAGTGGGCCAGATACATGGCCAAATACAGCCGCAGCTCGCTCTCATAGCGGTGGTGATCCAACTGGCTGTTGGGGAAGTGTTCGTTATGGGGGTATGTAAAGGCGTCCGCCAGATAGTGGGTCAGCTTGCCCAGGGTGTAATACTGCCACAGTGTCCAGTGGGCATGATGCTGAAGTCGGGCAATGTGGGTCACGATGTAGCGTTGGGAGTTGGTGTAGTTGTGGCCCCGCAGCTTGCAGGCCCGCAGGGAGCCTTTCAAATAGCTGAGGGGATTACAGTCCGGCTGGAAAGAGCCGAACAGAAAGGCCAGCTCATACCGTCTGGCGGTAAAGCCCTGGTGGCTTTGCAGCAGCGCGTCCGCCAGCAGCTTGTGGCTGCGTTTTTGCAAAGGTCATACCTCCATCCCGTAGTTCGCTCAGTAAAACGAGTATATCATGGACGGCAGGCAAGCGCAAGCAAAAAAATAAGGAAATATTTGGAAGAAGCCAGCCGGCTTTCCGCTGGCTCGCCCGGTGCTTTTGACCAGTGGCCCCATGCTTTCCGTTCCCGCCGCCAGACCGCCTGGCCCGCGGGAAAATTCTCCCCGCCAGGGTTGCAATCAGAGCACAGGCAAGGTACAATGGCTGTAAAAAAGGAGGCGAGGGATATGGAAAAACTGCTTCCGACCCGCCAGGGGCGGATGGCGCACATCCAGGATTGGCGGCGGCAGTATCAGGCGCTGCGGATGAGTGCCGAAGAGGCGGCGTCATGGGTCGATTTGGGCGGCGCGGCGGCCATGACCTCCTCCGCCAGCTGGCCCTATGCGGTGGACGGGGCGTTGGCCGCCCGGCTGCGGCGGGAAGGCGGACGCCTGGAGATCGACAGCCTGTTCGCTCCGCTGGATACGGCGCTGTTGTCGCCGGAACTGGCAGAGCTGGTGGATTATAACGCCAATTTTTTCTCCGGCGAGCGGGCACTGCTGTCCCATGGCAACGTTCACTTCGTGCCGACCCATCTGAGCGCCACCGGAGACTGGATGGCCTCCCGTCATCCCCGGACAGTGATCCTCACCTGCGCGCCGCCGGATGAAAACGGCTGGATGAGCCGTTCCCTGTGGGGGGCCATGCTCCACCGCCGGGTCTTGGAGCGGGCGGAAACGGTGATCGTGGAGATCAACGATCAGCTGCCTTCCTTTTCCAGCGGCGGGGAGGGGCATATGCTGTTCCATGTGTCCGAGGCGGATGTCATCGTGGAGACCAGCCGCCCACCGGCGGAGCATCCGCCGGCATCTGCTGACGACATGGACCGGGCCATTGCCGGCTGCATCGCGGAGCTGGTGGAGGACGGTGCCTGCGTCCAGTTCGGCCTGGGCGGACTGGCTAACGCTGTGGGAGAATGCTTGATCTATGCGGGTAAAAAGGATCTGGGCGTTCAGACGGAGGTCATGAGCAATTGCCTGGTGGGCCTGATGCAGCGAGGCGTGGTGAACAACAGCCGCAAACAGGTCTGCCCCGGCCGGACAGCGGGCGCTTACTTCATCGGAGACAGGCGGCTGTGGGAATTTGCCGAAGGCAATCCTGCCTTTTGCCAAAAGGAGATCGACTGGACCAATGACGCCCGCAATATCGCCAGAAACGACCGTGTGGTATCTATCAACAACGCCATGGAGATCGACCTCACCGGACAGGTGAACGCAGAGTCCGTCGGCCCCCGGCAGTGGTCCGGCACCGGCGGGCAGCTGGAGTGGGTCCTGGGCGCCCAGTGGTCTCGGGGCGGCAGGAGCATCATCGCTCTGCGCTCCAGCTACTGGGACAAAAGCGGCGTTCGCCATTCCAAGATCGTCCCTCAGCTGGCCCCTGGCAGCATTGTGACCACGCCCCGCACCTGTGTGCAGTACGTGGTCACGGAGTACGGCGTGGCGGATCTGCGGTACAAAAGTACGCTGGAGCGGGCCAAAGCCCTCATCGCCATCGCCCATCCGGACTTTCGGGAGGAGCTGTCCCGGCAGCTTCCCTGGTGAATGTTCGCTGGGGATGAAAGACGCTGCCTGGTTCCAGACGGTGTTTTGCCTCATACGGAGATTTCGGGGAAATACCCCGGCGCGGTTCGGCTTTCGATGTTCCATGATTTGTCAGGAAAGCTGGGCTTGCGGAAAGAGACGTTTATAGATGCGGCCCCGCCGTGGGGAAAGCACGGCGGGGCCAAAGGAGAAAGAGGGGGAACGATGTTCCGGCTCTGCACCGGACGGTCTGGCCGGCGCAGGTGAAAAAATCCAAAGAGAATTTTTCACCTGTGCCGGCTTGCCATAGCGGCACAACAGGCGGCAAAAAACGCAATGGGGCACAGAAGTGCCCCATTGCGTTTGTCCTATATCCCTTTTAGATGCTTTACACAGAGAACAGCAGATCGCTGTACACCGGGAAGGGCCAGTACTCGCTGGCGGTGATGGCCTCCAGCTTATCGGCGGCCTCACGGGCCTTGGCCATGTCGGCCACGATGATATCGTGGGCATAGACCATGGCCTTTTTGGCGTCGGCGGGGGCCTTCTCCAGGTCCTTTTCCAGCTTGTCGCAGGCGGCCATCAGCGCGTCGGTCAGCTTGGCGGCCTCCTTGGCGGTGGCGGTCTCATATTTGCAGGCCACACCCAGAGCATCCTTGCTGGCGGCACGCTCACACAGATCGGTGGCGTAGCCGGACACGGCGGGCAGGATGTCGTGGCGGATCATGTCCACCATAGTGCGTGCCTCGATGCTGATCACGGTGGAATAGTTCTCGATGTGGATCTCAGCACGGGCGTTGATCTCCTCCTTGGTGTAGATGCCGTGCTTCACGAACAGGTCCACGTTTTTCTTGGCGGTGTACATGGGCAGGGCGTCGGCGGTGGAGGTCAGGTTGCACAGACCCCGCTTTTCAGCCTCCTTGATCCAGGCGTCGTCATAGCCGTTGCCGTTGAAGATGATGCGCTGATGCTCGGTGAAGGTGCGCTTGATGAGCTTCTGCAGATCGGCCTGGAAATCCTTGGACTTCTCCAGCTCGTCGGCAAACTGCTTCAGCTCCTCGGCCATCATGGTGTTCAGGGCGATGTTGGGCCCGGAGATGGACTGGGAGGAACCCAGCATCCGGAATTCGAACTTGTTGCCGGTAAAGGCCATGGGGGAGGTGCGGTTGCGGTCGGTGTTGTCCTGAGGGATGGCAGGCAGCACGTCCACGCCGATCTCCAGGGTGCGCTTGCCGGAATCCTTGTGCTCGGTGCCCTTGATGATGGATTCCACCACGCCGTTCAGCTCGTCGCCCAGGAAAATGGACAGCACGGCGGGGGGAGCTTCCTGAGCGCCCAGGCGGTGGTCGTTGCCGGCAAAGGCCACGGTGGCCCGCAGGAAGTCCTGATACTCGTCAACGCCCTTGATAAAGGCGGCCAGGAACAGCAGGAACTGGGCGTTTTGGCTGGGGGTCGAGCCGGGCTTGAACAGATTTTTGCCGGTGTCGGTACCCAGGGACCAGTTGTCGTGCTTGCCGGAGCCGTTGACGCCGGCGAAGGGCTTTTCGTGGAGCAGGCACACCAGACCGTGGCGGTCAGCTACCTTCTTCATCATCTCCATGGCCAGCTGATTGTGGTCGCAGGCGGTGTTGGCGTCAGAGAAAATGGGGGCCATCTCATGCTGGGAGGGGGCCACCTCGTTGTGCTTGGTCTTGCTCAGCACGCCCAAGGCCCACAGCGTCTCGTCCAGGTCCTTCATATACGCGGCTACGCGGGGCTTGATGGCGCCGAAGTAGTGGTCCTCCAGCTCCTGGCCCCGGGGCGGCTTGGCGCCGAACAGGGTCCGGCCCGTCATCCGCAGGTCTTTGCGCTGGTTGTACAGCTCCTTGTCGATCAGGAAATACTCCTGCTCGGGACCCACCTGGGCCACGACCCGCTTGGTCTCCATGTCGCCGAACAGCCGCAGGATGCGGATGGCCTGACGGGACACCTCGTCCATGGAGCGCAGCAGGGGGGTCTTTTTATCCAGCGCGTGGCCGGAGTAGGAGCAGAAGATGGTGGGGATGCACAGAGAACCCTCCTTGATAAAGGCGAAGGAGGTGGGGTCCCAGGCGGTGTAGCCCCGGGCCTCGAAGGTGGCGCGAAGGCCGCCGGAGGGGAAGGAGGAGGCGTCAGGCTCGCCCCGGACCAGCTCCTTGCCGGAGAACTCCATGATGATCTTACCGCCGCCCACGGGGGAGATGAAGCTGTCGTGCTTCTCAGCGGTGACGCCGGTCATGGGCTGGAACCAGTGGGTATAATGGGTCGCGCCCTTTTCCACGGCCCACTGCTTCATGGCCTCGGCGATCTCGTTGGCGGTGGAGATGTCCAGAGAGGTGCCTTCGGTGACGCACTTCTTCCAGGCGCGGTAGGACGCGGAAGACAGGCGCTCCTTCATGGTCTCTTCATTGAAGACCATGCTGCCGAACAGCTCGGGGAGTTTGGTCGGTGTGCTCATACGTTTCATCCTCCTATGTTTCGTATTTAAAATCGTATCATAAAACGACAGGGATGCAAATAGGTAATACTTCTAAAAATATGGCCGCTTATTTGCCGCTGGCACCGTAGTTTGCCAAAACACGGGCGGATGGATCGTTCACATCACAGCCCTCCCACTCCTTGTTGGGCATCCAGAAGTCCGCGATCATCCGGGCCTGGCCGGGGTAGTATTTTTCAAAGATCTCCCGGTACAGAAGGCTTTCCTTGGTGAAGGGAGTGCCGTAGTCATACTTCTGCCGCAGAGTCTCAAACTCTCCGTCGGTGTACTTATCCTCAGCGTAGGCCTTCAGATCGTCTACCATGGAGTGGCCCACAGCGTCGGAGAAAGCGGCCTTCTGCCGCCACAGGATGTCCTCCGGCAGCAGGTGGTCCTTCTCAAAGGCGTGGCGCAGCAAGTATTTGCCCATGTCATAGGTGTTCAGCTTCAGCTTGGGGTCAATACGCATGACATATTTCACAAAGTCCAGATCGCCGAAGGGGACCCGGGCCTCCAGGGAGTTGACGGAGATGCAGCGGTCGGCCCGCAGCACGTCGTACATGTGCAGCTCGTCGATCCGTTTCTTGGATTCCTGCTGGAAGGCCTCGGCGCTGGGTGCGAAGTCGGTGTATTTATAGCCGAACAGCTCGTCGCTGATCTCACCGGTCAGCAGGACCCGAACGTCGGTCTGCTCGTGGATGGCCTTGCAGCACAGGTACATGCCCATGCTGGCCCGGATGGTAGTGATATCCCAGGTGCCCAGCATGGCGATGACCTCCTCCAGGGAGTCCAGCACCTGCTGACGGGTCATGTAGACCTCGGTATGGTCGGCGCCGATGTAATCGGCCACCTCCTTGGCGTATTTCAGGTCGATGGCGTCCTTATCCATGCCTATGGCGAAGGTGCGGATCTTCTTGCCCAGCACCAGGGCGGAGATGGCGCACACCAGGCTGGAATCCAGACCGCCGGAGAGCAGGAAGCCCAGCGGGGCGTCGGCGTCCAGGCGTTTGTCAACGCCGGCGATGAGCTTGTCACGAATATGCTTGCAGACGGTCTCCAGGCCATCCGGCACGTATTCCGTCACAGTGGTCAGGTCGGCATAGCGGACAAACTTGCCATAGGCGTAATAGTGGCCGGGAGGGAAGGGGCAGACCTCGTCACACAGCCCTACCAGGTTCTTGGCCTCGCTGGCGAACACGATGGCGCCCTCCCTGTCGTAGCCGTAGAAGAGGGGACGGATGCCAATGGGGTCCCGGGCGGCAATGAGGGAATCCGTTTTGGAGTCGTAAATGATCAGGGCGAACTCCGCATCCAGCTGGGCGAACATATCCAGGCCGTATTCGTGGAACAGGGGCAGCAGGATCTCACAGTCGCTGCCGCTTTTGAACTGGTAGCCTTTCTCCGCCAGCTGCCGCTTCAGGGGACGGAAACCGTAGATCTCGCCGTTGCAGACCACATAGTCGCCGTCCAGCTCAAAGGGCTGCATCCCCGCCTCCGTCAGGCCCATGATGGCCAGCCGGTGGAAGCACAGCCAGCCGGAGGGGGTCTCGATGATGCGGCTCATATCAGGGCCGCGGGAAATGGTACGGTCAAAAAACGGCTGAAGCTCCGCTTTGGTGCAGGTCTTTTTGGAAAATCCCATGATAGCGCACATAATAAGCACCTCCGAAAGTTTACGACCCGGCCCGGGAAGGCCGAGCGGCAATAAAAAACGCAGCTACATCCTAAAATTTTAGGACGAATAGCTGCTATCCGCGGTGCCACCTAATTTACCTTCTCCCGTAAGAGAACGGTCACCTTCAAAGGCTCCAACAAGCCCGTGTGATGTAACGATCACAACTCGTCGCACTTACTGACGGCATCCCGCGTTCAGATTGCAGCTACGGAGTGTTCTTCCCGCGGATTCTTTGGTACGGGGTTCTCACTCTCCCCCGCTCACTGGACCGGAACGTCCGCGGTACTTTTCTCCATCAACGCCATTGTTGATGATTGAATTGATATGCGTAGTCTAACATTAGAACACGTTGTCTGTCAATGGTAAAACCCACAAAAACATGGGCGTGAGTTAGGAAAACTTTTGTGTGCGTTAGAAGCACATGGCCGGTCCAGCTTTTAAAGAAGGGAGAGGAGATCTGGTCCCGCCTGCTGAAAGAGCGGCTTCCAGCAGGCGGGACCAGGCTCAATTTTCCATGTGGCGGCCTAAAAAGGCGGCAATGGTCTGAGCCAGCTTGAATTCTGTGTCGCCGGTGGCGGCGCCGGGGGCGGCGGCGATGAACAGTACCAGCCCCAGCAGATCGCCCTCCGACAGGATGGGAGCCGCCACAGCGGTCACAAATTTATCAGTGCTGTCGGAGACGGGGATCGCCTGTCCCTCGCCGCTGAATTGGTAGATGCGGCGGGCCTCCATGATCTGTTCCAGCTCCGGCGTGATGCGCTTGCCTAGCAGCTCCCGCTTGGCGCCGCCGGCCACAGCGATCACTGTGTCCCGGTCCGTCACGGCGCAGATGCTGCTGGTGGAGCGGCTCATGGTCTCGCAAAGCTGCCCGGCAAAATCCTCCACGCCGCCCAGCAGCGAGTATTTTTTAAAAATGACCTCTCCATCACGGCTGGTGTAGATCTCCAGGGGGTCGCCGTCACTGATAACATTGGCACGAAAGACCTTGTTCGGGCGCTGCCTGGCGCCCTGAACGAGCTCCACCTCGTAAGAACGGACATCATTCGTCCGCAGGATGGATTTTGAGATATCTCCCGTGCCTTCAGGAAAATTTGCGGCATTCTCCCGACTGATGGACATGGCTGCCACAGCCTCGTCCGCTTGGGACAGGTCACCGCACCGAAGAATGCTGTCGATATCGGCCTTTAACTGAATTTCCAGGTGATCCTCATAGACTTTGATCTTCTCAATGATGAGCTGGAGGTCGTTCCGATCCAACTTGGGCTTGTTCAGGATATCGTCAAAGACCTCCATAGCCGTTTTCGCCGCCCGGTTCACCCGGATGATGGCGCTGCGCTTGTCCAAGGTCATTTGGATCTGATTTTGCAGGCCCTCTATCCGGCGGAGCAGGTCGCTTTCCAGCTCGTCGTAGGTCGCCTCCAGAATAGCTTCCCGCTCCGGGCTCTTCATAACGTCCCGTACCCGCTGGCGCTTTGTGGCTTTCAGCTCCTCCTTCAAGTCCGCCAGAACTGCTTCCAGATTGGCGGCGCTCTGCTCCGTCTCTCCGATGTCCTCCTCTTCCCGTGCCAGGTCGGCGTTGAGCCGGTCCAGCATGGCAGCAGAGTTGTCCTTGACCTTGCGGACATAAATCTTCAACAGCTCATCCAGCTTATCGACCCGGATATGGTGGCTGGTGCAGCCTTTCAATCCCCGGCGGTGGTACTCCCCGCAGCGGTAGGCGTCCCGCAGGTCAGCCCGGCTCATGGCGAACATGGGAGAACCACAGTCGCCGCACTCCAGAAAGCCGGAGTAGGCGTTGTCATACTTTTTCTGCCCCCGGTAGTGAGCGGTGGAGCGGATCTCCCGCAGTGCCTTCACGGTGGCGAAGGTGCGGTAGTCAATGATGGGCTGGTGATGGTGCTCGATGACGATGTGCTCCAGCGTGTCCCGCTTCATATCCCTGCCGTTGATCTTCTTTCGGGTATATTTGCCCTGCCGCAGGGTGCCGATATAAAAGTCGTTGTCCAGAATGCCCTGGATGGTGACGATGGCCCAGACAGGCTTTGCCTGGCGTTTGCAGTCCTCCCCGGCGGCCTCCTTCCGCTGCCGCTCCGCCATGCGGGGTGTTGGGATGCCCTGGTCAGTGAGATAGCCCGCGATTTTCTTATAGCCCCAGCCGTCGATGTACAGTCGAAAAATTTCCCGCACGATCTCTGCCTCGGTGGGGACGATCTCAAATTCCTGCCGCTTGTTGACAATGTACCCGTAAGGAGCGGCGCAGATCCATTTGCCGTCCTGCTGACGGCGCTTGATGACGGATTTTACCTTTTTGCTGGTGTCAGTGACAGGCATCTCGTTGATGAGAAACTGGAACTGAATCTTCAGCCAGTCGTCGTCATTGGGAAAGTCGATGCCGTCCCCGATAGAGATGATCCGCACCCCGGCATCTCTTAGATCTTCCAGCTCGACCAGTCCCCGGCTGTTGCGGCGTGAGAATCGGGAGAAGTCCTTGACGATCAGGATGTCTTTCTGGTGGCTCATCAGCTCCCGGCGCATGGCTTGGTAGCCCTCCCGCTGCTCGAAGGTGTAGCCGGAGCGGTCCCTGTCCTCGTAGAAGGTCAGGGTGCTGTCCGGAAATTTTTGCTTTACAAAATCCTGAATGATGGCCTTTTGGTTTTCAATGGAGGTGTTGTCCCGGTCCAGATCCTCATCCACCGAGATACGGGCATAGCCTGCGATATCAAACCGTTCGATCATCGGTCTCACCCTTTAAGTATTTCGCAGTCTGCCGGTCGAACTCCGAGATGTAGTCTGCGTCCTGTCTTTTACGGAACTCCGCATAAATGCCGCTAACCTTTTTCACCGCATCGTCATGGGAAATACCACCTTTGCCATCCAGCACCTTCCGGCGGTTGTTGGTGAGGAAGCGGTCAGTTTCCGCCAGCCAATCCTTCATGCTCATGAGCTGCTCATCCTCCGCCATCAGCTCGGCGTAGTCGATGAACATAGTCACCAGACGGTTGAGCCGGGAAATTTCCTTTTCGTTCAGATAATTCTTGGCTATCAGCGTGTCGCTTTTCAAAATCTTTCCGTTCGGCGCGCTCTTCCAGGTGGTCAGGCCCATGGTGGGGCTGTCCAGAGTAGCCCGCTCACTGATCAGCTCTGCCGCCGTCTTGCCGGTGACGGCAAAGTGCAGCTTGTTCTGAACGAAGGCATAGAAGGCTTTTGTGGTTTCGCTGTTTTTGTCGTAATCATAGCTGCACTGCTCGAACACATCGGCGATCTTCTGGTAGGCCCGGCGCTCACTGGCTCGGATTTCCCGGATGCGCTCCAGCAGCTCATCGAAGTAGTCCTTCCCAAAGGGCCGCCCGTTCTTCATCATCTCGTCGTTGAGAATGAAGCCCTTTTGGATGTACTCTTTCAGCGTTTTCGTGGCCCACTGGCGGAAGCGGGTTGCTTTCTTGGAGTTGACCCGATAGCCCACGGCGATAATGGCGTCCAGGTTGTAGTGGTCCAGACTGCGCCGGACTTGTCGAGAGCCTTCCTGGCGAACCACTAAGAATTTCTTAGTAGTTGCCTCTTGACTTAATTCTTCCTCGGCATAGATGTTTTTCAAGTGCTGGAGCACATTTTCTGGTGTGCAGTCAAAAAGTTGGGCCATGCCGCTTTGCGTCAGCCAAAAGTTTTCATCTTGGAAAACCACGCTGACAAATTCCTTGCTGCCCCCGCTGTCGTAAAGCAGGATCTCACCTGTTTTGGCAGCTTCCGTATCCATAAGAACGCCTCCTTTTCTATCCATTATGTTCTTTCACGTTTTCACTATTTCAGATAATATTGTATCACTTGGCGGAGCCAATAGCAACTGGATTTTTCTTTATATGATCCGCAGGTAAGGCGGCCGCGGCCATCGGCATGGTAACCTGCGGTTGATTTCTTGTCATGTCAGGTAGCACGCTTACAGTCCAAGGCTCATACCAGCCTGTTTTTCTTTTTCTACTTCTGCCTGCGCGATGCACTTGCGGTTATAGCACAGCAGATCACTGGTTGCATCGGCCAGATTTTGGCCGCCGGACTGGAACACCGCCACCAGATAATTCTTTTGCTTGTATGCCTGGTACAGCGGTCGCAGCTTTTCCTGAACGGCTTCATCCCGCTTATCAACGTTGGTGAGCCAGATCTCCACGATTTTGTTTTCATCTCTGACATAGATCTCCAATGGGCTGTCACTCCTTCCTGTGGAAATAGTTTCCTCTGTTTTGGCGTGTTTATTCACATGAATAGGATCGGACCCTGCTCCTGTGCAGGCAGGCCCGTCATCTGATTGGAGAGCGTTCGCAGCAGCACCGTCTGTGTTTCTGTATGCTGTTCCAGTTGAGCTAACAGGTCCAGCAGATCCGCCCATTCTTCCTCTGTGGGATGTGTTTGTATCCGTGTGGACGCTGGCATCGCTTCCGCGGGCTCGGGACGGTTCAGCGCCATCAGCTCGTCCATGGATAACCTTTTCTCTGATCCTGAACTCATCCTCCATCATCTCCTTCAGATATTTGTCGCCGAACAGCAGCCGGCCCCGGCACTGCCAGCCGTTGGGTGTGGTGTAAGTGATATTCCTCGGCCCTTTTCCCAGCGCACCTGATAGCCCTCGCTCTCCATCAGGGCGATGAACTCCTCCCGACCGGCAGCATAGCGCATACAGTCGTTGATCACATTCATGAGCCGCAGTTTCCTACTCTGGCCCCTGGCGGCGGTGTGGTACTCCACCGTGGTCATGGACTTTGTTTTCTTCTCCCTTGGCTGGAACACCGGCAGGCCGAACCTCGCACATACCTCGTCGTTTCTCTGGCGCAGCTCCTGGAGCTGCTGGGACGCGATGTGCAGCTTCCGCCCGGTATCCAGGTTGACCGCATTGATGACGAGGTGGGAATGGATGTGCTCCCGGTCTATGTGGGTACAAACCAGGACTTCGCTGCCCTCGAAATAGTTTGCCAGCTCCAGCGCCGCCGCGTGGGCGGTGGCAGGATCTACGGCTTCGCCTTTCGGGAAGCTTTGCACCATGTGGTAGAACTGGACGCCGTCCTCCTTGTGCCAGAGCCGCTTGGTGATCATGAAATCCCGGAAGGCAGATTCCGGCTGGCAGTTGACTCCGGTGACCAGCTTCTGGTCTCCCCAGACGGTTTTCTTGTCCTGCATGGTGTAGAGCATCACCGCTTTCATGCCGCCGCGGGTCTGCCCGTGCTTGTAGTTCGTGAAACTGATGATCGCCATTGTCACCAGCGCTTTCTCTCGGCAATGGCACGGAGCGCGTCACGCAGTTCAGAGAACACCCGAATCACGTCGTCCAGATTGGCAGCGGTGACACGGCCCATGTGCGCCAGGGTGACCAGTTGATTCAGGTTGTTGCCGGTGGAGCGGAGCTCCTGGAGCACCTCTCTCAGGCCGTCGATGATCACGATCTGCTGGCCGAGACAGCAGGCGGTGACATAGTTGCCCTGGGACAGATGCGCCTGCCTTGCTTTTTGCTTGATGGTCTCAAGGTTTTCAGAAGAGATACGGATGCTGAATGTGGTGTCCTTCATTTTCTGTTTCATGGTGATACTCCTCCTGTCCTTCAAGTTTTTCATGATTATGGGGTGTGGGGCAGCGCCCCGCAAATATGCGGAAGGCGGATGGCGGCTGTGCGACGTCCAGACAAACGCGATGCTGGCCGTCGTCGACGCAAGCTCCATATCTCTCGCTTCCGTCTGATGCCGAAAGCTCGCTCATTTCACTGCGTCTCCTCTTCCCACCGAACCCGCTCCACTGGGCTTCGGCGGGAACCCTATTGGGAAGCGTTTTCCCCATCCATCGGAGCCTTCGCAACTCGCCCCAAAAGCGGCGCAAGCCGGTGCCTCACTCCGCCAGCGGTGGGAGTACCCCCAGAGGAGCGACACCCCCGCTGAAACCGCCGCAAACGGGCAAACAGACAGGGTCAGCAGGGTCGATAGGGACGGTTTCTCCGGCCCCGGCAGTATCGTCACGATCGGCACGGTGCAACTCGATGAGCCGCTTGCCGTTGCTTCCGCGGGTCACAGCTACGATACCCTGGGTCCCTAGAGCATCAACGCTTTGCAGAATCCTGCGGAAAACTGTTTTTGCTGTGATGCCCTCTGCTCCATCAGGGTCAATATGCGCCGCCAGCTCCGTGGGAGTGCCGATAAATTCCGCACAGTCACGCATCAATGCAGAGAGAAGAAAAATGATCCTGTCGCCCAGCAGCGACCACTGTTCCAGGCTGTCAGAGACCAGCTCCCACACGTTCTCACTGTTGCACTCCAGTTCCAGGTCCCGGTATTCGATGTCCCGCCCGATGCAGGAGAGCTTCGCCTTCCCGCTGCCCCGCTTTTCCTCCACCAGTGTGAAGCTGGAATCCACCGCGCCGCTGATGGCGGTGGTGCCAGAGATGCGGCTGAACACATCGTTGGCGGACTCTTTTCGCAAGTGGTGGATGAGCAGGACGGCGATGCCGTGGGTATCCGCAATTTTTTTCAGGGGAGCCAGGTCCCGATAATCGTTGGCGTAGGTGTTGTCATAGCCGGTACTGCGAATCATCTGCAGCGTGTCAATGATGATCAACACTGTGTCCGCATGAGAGGACAGGAACTCCTTTAACTGTTCCTCCAGTCCTTTCCCCAGTACAGCACTCTCTGTACAAAAGTGGACATTGTCCGGCGCATCCTCCGTAATCTCGAACAGCCGGTTCTGGATGCGGAGCGTGGAATCCTTCAAGCAGAGATAGAGCGTGGTGTCCTGACGAGCGGACATCCCTCAGACAGACTTTCCTTTCGCTACGGTCACGGCCAGCCACAGTGCCAGCCAGGACTTTCCCACTTTGGGTAAACCGGCGAGGATGTGCAGCCCCTGAGAGAGCAGCGTATCCACCACCAAGTTCAGCGGCTGGAGCGGCTGGGACATGAGCGTGGCGCCATCGATAGTCTGCAGTGTTTTTCTCATGGTTTCTCCTTTCGATATTGTTTTTTACAGTTTTATTTTCTACGCCCTTAGCTTAGCATGAAGGTTGACTTTTGAATATAGGTTTTGTATTATTTATATACATACACTATATCGAGACAAATACATTCTCTATTTTGAGGAGGTGGGTACATGGGCATCTTAGGAAGAGATCTGTTCGATATAAACCGGCCTCGGACAAACACAAAAATAGAATTTGGCGCAGCGTGCTACTGGGTGGAGTCGAATCAGCTGCCCCTTCCTTATGGAGCAATCCTGACCGAGATCCTCAACCTCGATACCGCACCCTTTCAGGAACCGCTGGACAAGCTGGAGCAAGTTGTTGGGGCCAAGGACTACACAGCAGCCCCGCGGGCCTATATAGATGTGGTGAATACCCTTGGCTCTCTGCCGCTGTATCGCCTGTATCTGGAGGATTTCCATGCCTTTGGCCAATGGCAGGTCGAGGATTTTGTGGTTGGAGAGGCACGGGACGCTTTCGCAGAATTTGCGATCGACGAAGACCGCAAGCTGTCTGCTTTTGTTCAGCAGAGTCTTGACGATATCCGCTTCATCCAACGGCGGTACGCATGGTTTCTGGATTCCATGTTCAAGGACAAGCAGTTTGAAAAGAAAAAGGGCCAGAGAAAAGAATCTCTGGCCGAGCAGATCACAGCGCATTTTCTGGATGCTTTTGTGAGCGGGATCAGTTTGGGCGAGGACAGCAATGTGGATGCTCCAAACGTAAAGACGCAATATGCAGTTCGTGTAAGTGGAAAGCGGGGACCTGAACTGGTGGAAAAGATGTACTTCGACCGGTTGATCGACTTCGTTTATGTGGAGTTCATGAAGGGACTGCAGAAAGGCTTTGTCCCCAAGCGCTGCGTCAATTGCAGCCGCTGGTTTTTGCAGGAGCCTGGAGCGACATACTCCTACTGCAACGAACTGGCTCCTGGTGAAAGCAGTAAGACCTGTCGGGAGATCGGAGCAACTACCAGCTTCCGGGAAAAGGTGCAAAACAACGATGTCTGGAAGGTTCATCAGCGGGCCTATAAAAAATACTTTGCCCGTACACGGAGCGGGACCATGACCAAAGCCGAATTCAAGGGGTGGTCTCGTGAAGCGGAGAGGCTGCGCGACAGTGCGCTGGAGCGGTATAAGCGGGTTGAGACTCAGGAGGAGAAGGACCGCATCGCAAAAAAACTTTCAGCAGAACTGAACAGACGGTAAAACGATATTCGTGTTTAAAATGCTGCTGGAATGAGTGGAATCGCCCACATCCCAAATCGGGATAGTAAGCGTTTCGTTGAGCTCATTGTACAATGCGCTGTTTGCCGCAAAGCCCACAGCCTGGACAATGGTTCCTGCATCGACGAGGTGTTCCTTACCCGCCGCCTCAATGATGATTGCCTTACCATCATAAAGGTGATGGTGGCCCTCACCTCCGTTTTTTGCAGCTCTTGCCAAGGCTTCCAGTCAACCTGCGGCTTCAATTGGGGCACAAAGCAACATGACCGGAACCGGTAGCGGTTCACAGCAGCAACAGTTATCAATTTAACCGTATCGGCTGTCATTGGTATCCGCTGCTCCGCTTTCACTGCGCCACTCCAATTCGAATTTGTTTTTCCTGTTCAGGATTCTTTCGCGCTGTCTGCGCAATCCGGGGCGATTCAAAATTGAAGCGGATATCTAAGAAAATAGCGTGCGGAAATACTGTCAGGAAAGGTGTGGTCCGACAGTATTTCCGCACGTTATTATAGAGATTGTGCTATTCTACCAGAGTTGTTCTGGTTTGTTACTCTTTCAGTCCACCAGCCTGGCACAGTCGGCAGGGCGGCCGGAGAGCATCTCCAGGCCATGGGCCAGGGCCGGAAGGACAGCCTCCAGGTTTTCCCTGGC
>NZ_CANRKH010000023.1 GCF_947631165.1 uncultured Dysosmobacter sp.
ACGCCCTTGCATACGATCCGCTGGTTTCTGGGATTGTCCGGGTCATCCAGATTGCTGATGATGGTGTGCCGCAGATCCGTGCCGGCGCTGATGGCGGCGCCCAGCTCCGAGGGGATATCGCTCTCCCGGTAAATGGCGTGTACGCCGTTGGCCTTGGCGTCCCGCAGGATCAGGGCCACATTGCCTGCGGATACTCGGGCCGCTACCGTTTGGGCGGCCTTCCGCAGGGAAAAAGAAAGTTCAGGAAGTCCCATTGTATGCTCCTCTCAATTACTGTCTTGCGCCGTGGCGCTCCCAGTATTTCCGTCACCAGTGAAAAGTCTTTCACTGGTTCCTCCTTTACGGTTGGCGTCAGTCCAATCGTTTTTCTCGACTGCGAGCCAGAAAGAGGGCCGGGCAAAGTCAACGGGCAGACATCCACATACACTGTCCGATCAGGCCATTTCTTCACCAGCCGGGCGTTGACGGCGTCCAGAATATCCAATACTTTCAACAAATCCCCCCTAAGAACATGGTCGAAAAGCGCGCTTCATGTAATACCTGCCCGGCAGTTATAGTTGTACATTTTTGTACACCAAACAGAAAATTAATTTTTTCAGGCTTTGCAAAACAGCATCTTCAATGCGCTTTGCCCCGGCCTCTGCCAGCCGGCAGCCTGGCCCTCCCGGATCACTCCGGGGGCTGCGTCTAAGGCGGCGGTCAGCTCTTTCAGACCGGTGATCTCAATGCTCTGCATCAGATGTCCTCCTGCCGCTCGATCACATACTCGTTTTTCCACTGGTCCAGGTCCAGGGCCTGCCGCACTGTGTAGGGCGCCCCGGTTCCAGGCTGGACCAGATCCCCCAACCGCAGGGCCACAGCCTTGGGCGTCACCAGGACCCGCCGCAGGGTCTCTGCCCTGTATATCTCATCCTGGGCGTTCTGCCGGTACAGTTCCGTCAGGATCCCGGGAAAGGTGAAGCTGGGCTGCTGCGAGGCAACAGGACGGTTCAACTCGTTTCGCTCAGTCCGGGCCTGGAGCCTCGCCGTCAGTGTCACCGGGTCACACAGGGCCGCCTTCAGTTCCAGCCGGTCCCGGTTCGGACTCAGGATTATAGAGGTCAGAAACAGGAATTGGCCGTTCCATCGCATTGCGTGGTGCAGATCCAGCCCCAGGCGGGGCCGCATAGTCACCGTGGCGCCGCGGGCACCGATGCCGACGGAGGAAAACAGGTTGTTTTTCACATCCAGTTCTATATCCGCCCAGCAGCGCCCGTTTTCTTCCCAGACAAAGCCGCCAACGGATGCATCCCCGGATATCCGCAGGATCTCCACCTTCTGCGTCAGCCGTGAGGAAAGATGGTCATGTTTCATCCACATCGTGGCCAAACAGGCTGTAGCCCCACTTGTAGGTGGCGTCCTTGTTCAGCAGATAGTTTCCATCGCCGTCCTTCAGCTTGCGGATGGCCGAACGGTAGCACGGCTCATGACCCAGATGTAGCCTGTCTGCAGCTTGTCGGGGATGCTCTCCTGCAGGTCGATCAGCTCGTCGGCGGCTGCGGTGCAGGTCTCTACCTTACCCAGAGCATGAGCCTGGTCGGCTGCGTCCAGGGTTGCGTCGATAGAGCGTACCTCGCCCAGGATGCCGGCATAAGTAGTCTGCTCCTCCTCGCTAAAAGCGCGGGTCTCCGTCTCGCAGGTCTGCACCATGCTCTCCAGCTGGCCCATCAGCTCCGCGCGGCGCTCACTCAGCTTCTTCAGGTTAAAAGGTCCCTTCATGTTCACATTCTCCTTTTCATCTTGTAGTTCTCAATGGTTTTACTGGCACAGGACATCACGCTCTCGTCCTCGGGCGTCTGGGTGGTCGTTTTGGCTTCCGTAGTCTGCTCTGTCTGGCGGATGTAATCAATCCCCTCCTCCAGTGGTTCATCAACACGGTATTCCACCAGAATATCACCGTCATCACGGGTCTCAACGCTGGTGGCAATGTTTGCTGGGGTCTTATCCAGCAGGGACACCTCCCGCAGCAGTTTGGTGGGCGGATGCAGGACAGAGGAGTGCTGCTTGACCTCCACGCATTCATATCCGACAGCCTCCAGCTTCTGGACCGTGGAGGTGGCGTTATAACGGTCGTAACCTATCTGCACGATCTCAACGCCGAACGTTTCTTACAGGCTCATAATCAGCCGCTCCACAAATCTGTAGTCGATGACCTCTTCACCCTCGGCAAAGCAGTTTCCGGCAGCGATCAGTCTCTTGTAGTCCACATCCTCTTTTTGACTTTTGATCTCCACCCGGTCCTTGGGAAGGATCCCCCAGACCTTGGCGCGGATCTTGCCGTTGTCCTCGGTCACCATGGAAACGGCGGTATTATCATCCGTCTGGGCCAGGTCCAGCCCCACATAGACACGGCGCCCCTTCCACCATGCCGGATCCTCCTCGATGCGGCACCGCTTGACCTTCTGGACGTCTCCACATAGCCCTCCACGCCCAGGCCCTTGTACATGATGTTGCAGTGCTTACAGAGGAAATTCTCCCGCTTATTCTCATAGAGGACAGCCATGGAGCGGAGATCCTTGATGGATTCAAAGGCCCCCTGGTTGTTGACTGCCACGGGATTGGCCTGATAGATAACCAGGTCATCCTTTTTCCACCGTTTTCAGAGCACGTCATCCGGCTCATACAGCAGGACGAATGCATTTTCCTTGTCCAGCACATCATCCAGCACTTTTTTTACGATGTCGATCTCATTGATCATCACATTTTCCATAACACGAAATTTGTGCAGACGGTGCTTGCACAATTTATATAACGTTTCTGAGCAAGAATTAAATTTGAGATTAAAACCGTAACCAAAAAAAGAAACCGCCTCTATTATGAAGCGGTTTTCTTGTCCTTTATGGCCTTATCCCTTGTCACCTTTACAGAAAGGAAGGGCCTTTTACAAAGTCTCTGTCCTGGTATGGTCATAAATCTTCATCAGCATCTTCAAATCGCTGTGTCAAAGCAGACGTGCCGTCATATGCGGGTCCATCCCCTGAGCAAACTGACAGGCACTATCGTACTGATCCTGTGTATATGACTGTTTGACTCTTCGAGTCTCATACTTAGGCTAACACTCTTTGTCATTGGAGCTCTGCTGCAAATCTAGTTATCCATAGCGGTTTCAAAGATCAATTTCAGGACGTTATACTCCCTATTGATCACTTCCGGCACATACTTCTTAGCGGTCTTATTGATATATTTTTAAATATGCAGGAGCTTATCCGAAAGTTTTAATAGCACTCTCCCCAATATGTGTTCAGTGGAAAATAATTCTGGTTTGCTCGAAATATCTACTATAAGTGCAATTAGAAGTTGAAAAAAATTTTCTGCCCCGAATATGTAAAATTCACTCGTGGAGTGATAAAAATTCTTTCACCTGTTCCACCACACAATGGCCGATGGCATTATCCGCTTCCATTGTTAGCCCTGCAATATGCGGAGTAAAAATGAAATTGTCGAACTCAATAAGTAGTGTTGTAAACGGAACATCTTTGGGTATACCGTCTAGCTGCATCTCAGCTGTCATAACATCCGCAGCACAGCCGCCCACGCGATGCTCACTAAGTGCTGCATACATGGCATCTTCATCTACAATGCCTCCCCGAGACATATTCAGTAACACACCCGTTGGTTTCATTTACGCGATACGGTCTGCCGTGAACATTTTTTTGTTTCTGGAGTCAGAGGAAGGTGAATCGTAATAAAATCTGCTTGAGCAATCATATCATCCAATTCCATCTTCCTCATGCCATATCCAGCAGCAGCTTCCGCTGTGACATAGGGGTCATAACAGAACACATTCATCTGAAAAGGTTCCGCCAACTCACGGAGCCGCCTGCCAATGCGGCCAAAGCCCACTAGGTCCAATATTTTACCAGTTACCTCGGTTCCATACCATTTGTACTTGTTAAAAACGTCGTTTAAACGAACATCATTGTATGCAGCAATCGTATGTCGAGATATTTCCAGCATTTTAGTCAAGCAAAGCTCTGCCACAGCATTGCTGTTCAGGCCAGCACAACGGGTTATCAGAACATTATTATGCAGGTACAATATCACTATATAATTCTGACAACACAATTTCGTGTGCCCGAGCGGTTTTCTGCCGCCCGGGCGTTTTTGTATTCTTACGGAGCCGCCTCGGGCCAACTTGGCCCGAAGTCCAGACCCGTTGCCGCTCCCTGCCGCCCTTCGTTTCGGCCACCCGACAGACCAAACACCGAAACGGAGGTACACAATGGAGGAAATCAATTTACGGGATTTTTACCCGTGGTATAAAGAGAATGTCATTATCGAAGTCGCAGAGGAAGTTGCGGAATAACTGCTGGCAGTCAATCCATTTTGAAAAGGAGGCTTCAATGGTACAATCCATCACTTATCAGAGCGAAACCAAGACCGTTCCTTTTCAGGGGAAAAGCATTGTGCTGGAAAATCTCACGCCGGTACTTTCCCCCAAGGAAAAGGAGAAGCGGAAAAAGGAGATTGAACGCTGTCTCTATGAAGTGTTCAGTAAGTACAAAAGGGCTGGAGATACCCCGGCCTGACCATCGACAACATTGCCCCTCGGGGCTATCAATGGTATCATATACTTGTAGGTTGGTAGCTCCATTTCCACAGGAAAGGAGCCCAACATGAATATCAGAGAAGATGTAATTTACGCAAGACAATCCGTAGACCGCAAGGACAGTATCAGCATTGAGAGCCAGATTGATTTCTGCAAATATGAGTTGAAAGGTGGTAGCTGTCGAATTTTCAAGGACAAGGGCTATTCGGGAAAGAACACCGACAGGCCCGAGTTCCAGGCGAGATCCGCAAAGGCAAGGTGCGCCGGGTAGTCGTTTACAAGCTGGACAGAATAAGCCGTTCTATTCTGGACTTTGCGAACATGATGGGGCTGTTTCAGGAATACGATGTGGAGTTTGTTTCCTCCACAGAGAAGTTTGATACCTCGACCCCCATGGGCCGGGCCATGCTGAATATCTGTATCGTATTCGCCCAGCTTGAACGGGAGACAATTCAAAAGCGTGTCACGGACGCTTATTACTCCCGGTGCCTGAAAGGCTTTCACATGAGCGGCCAAGCCCCCTATGGCTTCGACTTGGAGCCGACTGTGGTAGAGAATATCCGCACAAAAATGATGGTGGCTGACCCCATAGCCGCCGACCATGTACGGCTGATGTTTGAGATGTACGCCGAGCCGGAGACTTCTTTCGGGGACATTACCCGATACTTGGAGGAACAGGGTATCAAAGTGTATGGAAAATCTCTGACCCGCACTTACTTGTCCCAGCTACTCCGCAATCCTGTCTACGCACAGGCTGACTTGGAAATGTACGAGTTCTTCAAAAGCCAAGGTGCGGTAGTAGTCAATGCCGCCGCCGACTTTGCCGGGACAAACGGCTGTTATCTCTATCAGGGGCGGGATGTGAAAGAGGACAAGAACAAGAGCCTGAAAGACCAGATACTTGTGATAGCTCCCCATGAGGGCTTTGTACCGTCGGATGTGTGGCTTCGTTGCCCCGCAAGAAGCTGATGACGAACACCACCTTCCAGAATGGCCGCAAGGCCCGGAACACTTGGCTGGCCAGGAAAATCAAATGCGGGAAATGTGGGTACGCACTCAAAACGACCCACAATCCCTCTGGCTATGAATACCTGCGCTGTTCCAAGAGGGCCGACCACAAGGGCTGTCCTCCCAGCAGATTGAATTGCTGTCCGGGTATCTGGACGATTGGGAGCATATCAGTTTTGAGGACAAATGGAAAGCCGCTGACGGCCTGATTTCTTCAATCAGCGCAACCAGTAACTATGTAAAAATAGAGTGGAAAATATGACCCCTTTTCCACTCTGTCAAACCACTTGTTTCTTTATACCGCTTGTAGCCCCTTGTACACCGATGCTTTTGAATGTTGAGGTAGATAGTCAAGCAAAGGAAATCGTGTGGAATCAGTTGCTGCTGACATCGGTACAGGGAAATCTGGTCAACGGCAGAGGGAAAGAGCTTGTTGTCGACACACAGGGTATTTTGTTGCTGGACGTATTGAAATACGCAGATGTGCCCATACACACAGAAGTAACTGTCATTACAGAGGACGCGTATCGTGCTGTGGTGACCAGTCAAGAAGGTTTTGCTGAAGGGCAGGTCTATTGGGTTGTACAGGATGACGGCGGTGTTCAGCTGGTAGTGTTTGGTGACAGCAACAGCAAACGCAATGTCTCTGATGTGAAACAGCTGGTGGTATCATGATTCCTTTTTACAGCAAGCGCAATCAGGTCTATCCGGTTGTATGGAAAGGCCGTACTGCTGTGGAAAACATTTTGCATTTCTCGAGGGCTGGCAGCGTGAATCCGCTCTTTACACCATGCTTGCAGGAAAACTACCGCTGCCGGATGTCCTGGAAAAGTGCCCCGGTGTTCTGATGCTGGAATATTGCCCCTTTGTCACCATGTTGGATGTTCTGGAGCGACAGGAGAAAACAGGACCTGAGCGCGGGATCGTGTTGGCAGGAGGAGCCTCTCGCCGGATGGGACAGAGCAAAGCAGAACTTCCGCTTTTGGGCAGGTCCTTGTTGGAATGGCAGGTAGAAAAGTTTCGGGCTATGGGGATCGCGGACATTCTGCTCTCCGGAGAAAACTGCCCGGCAGGCGTGTGATTCCGGATAAGTTTCCAGATCGCGGACCACTGGGCGGCCTTCATGCCTGCCTGCGTGCGGCGAAACATGCCCAATGCCTTGTACTGAGCGTTGATGTACCGCTGGTACCATGCTCTGTCTTGTCGCATCTGTGCGGAACGCACACGGAAGATGTTATCGTATTGCGCCATGCTGGTAAAATAGAGCCATTGATTGGGATCTACGATAAATCGTTATGTGATGTTATCGCGCAGCTCATTTCCAACGGCGGTGTCTCCGTACAAAAGCTAGCTGATTGTACAGCTTGGACGTTCTTTGATTATGTCGGCCCCGAAGTGTTTTTACAGAACTGCAATACTCCGGAAGAATTTTTAAAAATTCAAGCCGTGGAGGCGCCGCTACTTAATGCGTGATAAGAGAAAAAGCAAGGAAATGGGGCTGTTGACAAAGTCTGTTTGGATAGCCGGGGTAGGGATTTTTGCGGCAGAGAAAACAAAAAACGTAGCCAATACTGGATGTCTTGGCGAGGCTTTTGTGATCTGTGACGGGCAAAGGCACATCCGGACGCCGAACAAGGATTTTGTCAACAGCCCCGAAATATCGGCAATTTCATCATTACGCAGACGCACGGTCTGTTGGCGTCGCCAGGGTGTCAAATACAGCCGCATATAAAAAGATCGTCCTCCCGGTGCGCAAGCACTGAGAGGACGATCTTTCATTTTGCGGAATACGGCATTTTTGCGGAGTCTGTTCGTAATACCGGAAGTGAACTTTGCACTTTACTTCTGCCCCGGCGTGAAAGCGGCTGCCGAAAAGAATCAGAGCCAATGGAAACGTCGAAGTGATCTGCGTGTCTCCTCCTCTGTATGCCTGTATCTTTTTCAGCGAAGCGATGGAAAGCTCATCCGCGCAGAGAGACCGGATAACTGAAAGGCCCGACTCGCTGTGCGGATCAAATCACGGCGCCACTTCGTTATGCAATTTGCATATTGCTTATGAAATCAAAAAAGACACGCCCCGCCGTTTCCATGTGATTTCGCAAAATGCTCCCTACTCAGTCTGCATCTCTGTCACGAAAATGGTTGATACTAAAATACAGCACCCTCAGTGGATAATGGACAAACGGCCCAGATCAACCCGGCAGGCATATTGTCCTTTATCCACAGAAGGCGCTGTTTCCTCGAAACCTTTAAGGTGTTTTAGCACTCTATCAAGGAATAAGATCACACCAGCGCCGTGATCCACTCATAGGCCCAAATCAACGCCGGCATAGTGACAACACTGCACAGCATCGTCACGACAGCCATAAAGCTGGCATAATCCGGATCCTTGTCAAACAGCTGCGCCATTTGACTGACGACGACGCCGATCGGCGCGCCCGCACCCAGTGTGCTGATCATAATGATTTGATGCGCACCGGGGAAGAGCGTGTCCAGCCGCAGCAGCAGGAAAATTGCCAGCATGAGGAGTGGATAGAGAATCAGCCGGTGCAATGTAACAGCCAGGACACGAAAGATCCGCTTAACGTCGATACTCTTGATCGTAGCAACGGAAATGCCGATGGACAGCATACTGGCGGCTCCCAGCGTGTCTCCAATGCCATCTAGTGCAAGTCCGATGTCTTCAGAAAATTGGATTTTCAGAAGGAACAGGATCAGGCCAACTGCCACAGCCAAAATATTCAGATTGCAGAATGCCTTCTTCAGGTCGATTTGCGGTTCCTCGCAGATCATGCTTTTGCCATGGGTCCACACGAAAATCTGAAGTACGCCCATATAGGCGCAGGAGTAGAACATCCACTCCTGGCCCATGGTGGCGGCGACCAGCGGCATCAGAAGATTCCCACTGTTGGAATAGATCATGGAAGCCCGCTCAACAGCGGTAAAATGATATAAGCCGCTGCCAAGTAAACGTGTGATAAAAATAAATACGACATGTGACAACACCGCCGCAAAAACAGCCAGCAGCAGCCCCTTGAGCCGTTCTGGAGTGTACTCCACCTGAAAGGCATAGAGGATGGCGCATGGCCGGATCACGCCCACGATCACCTGAGAAAAGCCCTTTCCGCAGGAAGCGGGCATGATGTGCGCCTTGACCGCCAGGAACCCGATCAAAAGCATGAGGAACATTTTCAAGATCTGATGGAAAAATGTAATGGTCAATTCTGGCATGGGATGAACTCTCTTTCTAAGGATGATCGTCCGGATTTTTATGATTCAAAATCAGCCGCGGTCATTTCATAAAGAGATCTACGACCTTGGAATCCAGCCCGTACATCTCCTGGCAGCGGTTGACCACTGTCTGGACATAAGCGGCATCATCCCGGTTCATCAGTGCTTCAATGATATTTTGATGGTGTGATTGCCGTTTCGTGGGTTCGCTGCTGTCATGGAAAGCCACTTGCAGCTGAAGCAGATGCAGGCGGGAATAGACCTCCTCCTGATACTTCATCAGCAGATAATTCTTTCCGATAGAAGTAACGTAGAGATGAAAATCCCGGTCCGCACTGATGCGGCCATACAAATCGTTGGACTGGTGGTATCTCTCGCATATATCCGCCAGATTGCGGAGGCGGGCAAATTCTGCATCACTGCCATAATAAATTGCCAAATGCCCCGAGAGAATGTCCTGGGACATACGGATCACACCAAGACTGGACGCCATTTCAGGGGTAAAATATGTGACCTCCGTATGGCGTTTGGGATAAATCGTGACCAATCCCTCATTGCTGAGCTTGCGCAGCGCCTCCCGCACAGGGGTCCGGCTGGTCTGTAAAATGCTGGCGATCTCATCCTCCAGGATCTTTTGACCAGGCTTTAACTGATTATGCATGATCTGGTTTTTTACATACTGATATACCTGCTCGCTTTTAGCGGGAGAGGAGCCTTTTTCCCTCTGTTCTGCCTGGGACTGTTGAAAAAAAGCCTGGGAAATAAGAATCGTTGTATCTATCATAATACTCAAACCCTTTCTGCCGGAAAAAAGGCCTGTGTGCTCCGGCATACTTATTTAATTTCTAAGAAAACTTGTACATATACCCCAAAGAGCATCCGAGCCATTTTTGAATACTACATTTAAAATCAGTGTTTATTAATAGCTAATCTAGCTTAATAGATATTTTTTGTATACATTTTAATTGTACCACACACAAGACTAAATGTCTAATGTCTTTTATAAAAACAATGTTTATATTAGTAACATATTGTTTTTATTATAGGCCGTTTTTTTGTAGTAAGATGTTCATGTTTTTGTGAATAAACACGGATAAAGAGGAAAATGCACAATATAAATCATCAATTTTGACGAAGTTTATAAAAATATGAAATTCACATGATAAAGCTTGACAGCAAGAAATCAATTAAATATAATGATCTTACTTCGAATACATAGAAAATAAATTGTATACAATATTATTTTAAGTATTCGAAGCACATGTGATATTGCTGTTGAGAGCCAGCAAATCACATGGAAATTTATAATTTGGAAAGGAATGGAACATCATGAAAAGAACGTTGGCTATGCTTTTGACCCTGCTGATGCTGCTGAGCCTGGCTGCCTGCGGCGGGCAGAAAGAACCCGCGAAAACCGAGGAGCCCGCGAAAACTGAAGAACCCGCGAAAACCGAGGAACCCGCTCCCGCGGCTTGGGCCCCCTCCGGCAACATTGACTTCGTGTGCCCCTATTCTGCAGGCGGCGGCTCTGATGTCTGCGCCCGCACCATTGCCACAGTCATGAAAGACGGCGGATACTGCGACGCCAATATCGTTGTCCAAAATCAGTCCGGCGCCAGCGGCCAGGTCGGAACCTCTTATGTCTATGGCAAGAAGGGCGACAATCAGTGCCTCATGACCTATGCCCCCGGCCAGCTGGGCGGTGCCATCGCCAATAACACCGAGTGCCAGTGGGATGCTGTGACTCAGATCTGCATCCTGGCCTTTGAGGAGCAAACTCTGGGCGTCCGCTCCGGTACCTTTGAGACTTTGGATGAGCTGATCGAGTATTCCAAGGCCAATCCCGGCAAGGTTGTCGTGGGCGGCACTTCCATCGGCAACGAGGACCATGTCTGCGCCCTGAAGCTGAATTCCGTCTGCGGTGCTGACATCACTTACGTCACCTATGATTCTGCCGGTGATATCATGACCGCGCTTCTGGGCGGCCACATCGATGCCGGTGTCTTCAATCCCTCCGAGTCTACCGCGCAGGTGAATGCCGGCGAAGTGAAAACGCTGTGCTCCTTCAGCGCCGATAACATCAACCACATCCCGGGTTTCGAGGATGTCCCCACTGCGAAGAGCCTGGGCTATGACATCGACTTTCGTATGTTCCGCGGCATTGCCGGCCCCCCTGAAATGAGCGAAGAGGCTGTGGCATATTGGGTCGACGTGTTCTCCAAGGTCGCCGAGGATCCCGCTTGGACTGAGGACTACCTGGCCGCCAAGGGCCTGATTCCCGCCTTCATGTATGGCGATGAGCTGAACACCTTCCTGCAGGATCAGTATGACACCTACTATGCCGTGCAGAAAGAGCTTGGCATCATCAAATAATGATTCAAAAGGCATAAAAGACCTCGTCTGATGATAATTGAGAAGAGCTGCGGAAACCACTTTCCGCAGCTCCTCTTGAAAGTGGAAAGGTAGAGACAGTCACATATCTCTCACTGTGAGAGGCGAGAATATGCGTTTATGAGATTTGAGGTACGAATATGGTCTTGATTGTAAATTTGGTTTTACTTGGCGTGGGCCTTTACTGGTGCATCACCGCCGTGACTACAATGCCTCTGTGGCAAGGGATATCCCTGGCAGGCGGTCTGCTGCCCGCAGTCGCCTCCGGAGTCATGGTCCTGCTGCTTATTTTTGAGTTGCTGGACATTTTAAAAAAGAATAAAATCAACAAGGAATATTTTGTGAATTCCTTTAAGGAAGTCAACTGGCAGGATATGATCCCTGTTGCGGTCGGTCTTGGCATCCTGGTCGGTATCAAGCTGATCGGCATGCTGCTGACCTTGACGCTTATGCTGTTCTGCTGGCTGAAATTTCTTTCCGGCTATTCGGTGAAAAAATCCGCCGTCGTGACGATTTGCGTGATGCTGTTCCTGTATGGCGTATTTAAGCTGTGGCTGAAACTGCCTCTGCCTCAGGGACTGTTGGGGTTGATTTAAGAAGGGCGGTACGAAATATGGAAAACTTCGCTTTACTGTTTCAAGGCATGGGTATTGCTTTGCAGCCCTATAACATCCTGATGGCAATTTTCGGCGGCATCATGGGCATCCTGGTGGGCGCTATGCCCGGCATCGGCTCTCTGCTGGGCTGCGCGCTGCTGCTGCCGCTGACCTTTAAGATGAACGCCACCTCCGCGATCATTATGCTGGCGGCGATTTACTACGGAAATATGTATGGCGGCGCGTTCAGCGCCATCCTGCTGAATATCCCCGGCGACTCTCCCGCGATCATGACGGCTCTGGACGGCTATCCCCTGACGAAAAAGGGGCGGCCGGGCGCCGCGCTGTTCACCGCCAATATGGCCTCCTTTTTTGGCGGTACGATCGGCATTCTCATCCTGACCTTCCTGGGTACCGCTCTGGCCGATATCGGCCTGATGTTCGGCCCCAGCGAGATGGTGGCCGTCATGGTGCTCTCCCTCAGCAGTATCAGCTACTTGCTGGGCGATTCTCCCAGAAAGGGTATGATCGCCACCATGCTGGGCATCATGCTCGCCACCGTCGGGATCGACAACACCACCGGTCTTCCCCGCTATACCTTCGGCAATATCAGCCTGTTGTCCGGCATCCAACTGGTGCCCCTGGTCATCGGCGTTTTTGGCTTTTCTCAGGTCATGCAGCTCTTCAGCCAGAAGGAAACTGATACCTCTGAACTGAAGGGGAAGCGCCTGCGCCTGAAAGACGCCATCATCACCAAGAAAGAGGCCAAGGAATGCGCGCCGTCCATTGCCCGTTCCGGCGTTGTGGGAACCATCGTGGGCATTCTGCCCGGTTCCGGCGCCACTATTTCCGCCTTCCTCTGCTATATCATGAATAAAAAGCTCAGCAAGCGCGGCGAGGAATTCGGAACCGGTATCCCCGAGGGCGTAGCGGCCTCTGAAGCGTCCAACAACGCTGCCGCCGCCGGTGCGTTTGCTCCCCTGCTGGCTCTGGGAATTCCGGGCTCCGGTACTGCAGCGGTGCTCCTCAGCGGCCTGATGATGTGGGGCCTGACACCTGGTCCCCAGCTGTTCACAGAACAGAGTGATTTCTGCTGGGGCCTGATCTCCAGTATGTATGTGGGCAATGTCCTGTGCCTGCTGATCGCCATGCTGGCCATTCCCATGCTGGTGAAGCTGATCAGCGTTCCCTCAAAGCTCATCTCCCCCGTCGTGGTGGTGCTGTGCTTCATCGGCGCTTTCGCCGCCTCCAACGAGATGACCAACATCTATGTGATGCTGCTTGGCGGCGTGATCGGCTACTTCATGAACAAGTATGAATATCCCACTTCCCCCATGCTTTTGGCCTTTGTGCTGTCCCCCACCATCGAAAAAAATCTGTATCGGTCTTTCCAGGTCAATGGCGGCAGCGCCTCTCTGTTCTGGACAAAGCCCATTACCATTGTTCTCCTGCTTGTGACCATCGCGCTGATGGTCGCGCCCCAGATCGTCAAGCGGGTCAAGGGCCGTCAGAAGAAAGTCTGAACGATAAAGGAGAAAAACAATGATCGTTGATCAGAAATTGTGCATTGGCTGCGGCCGGTGCCGGGTCTACTGCCCCGTGAGGGCCATCCGCCTTGAAAACCGAAAAGCGGTGATCGACCAGGATCTGTGCACAGAGTGTGCCAACTGCCAGCGGGCGAATATCTGCCCAAAGCAGGCACTGGTCAAGCCCGCCTTGGAATGGCCCCGTCAGGTCCGTTCTCAGATGAGCGATGTGACTACCGTGTACCGGGGCGTCAACGGCCGGGGCACGGAGGAAATGAAAACCAACGATGTGACAGGCCGGTTTAAAAAAGGCTTTGCCGGTATCGCCGTGGAGCTGGGCAGACCCCAGGTCTCCACCACCATGCGGGATCTGGAGAAAATCGCTATGGTCGTTGCCGCTCATGGCGCTGAGTTTGAGGAGTGCAATCCCATTACCAGCTATATCGTGGATAAGGCGACCGGAAAGGTGAACCCTGAGATATTGGATGAGCGGGTCATCTCCGGCATCATCGAAGTCACCGTACCCATCGAGCGGCTGCGAGAAAATGTGGAAGCGATCATTGCTGCCGCCGATCAGCTGGACACCGTGTTCAGCCTGGATGTGGTCTGCGTCAACAATGAGGACGGTTCCAATGACGCCCGAACCATTTTGGATGAAGCCGGCATCTGGTACCGCCCCAACGCAAAAAACAACGTGGGTCTGGGCCACTTGGACTCAAGGAGGGAAAAAGATGTCTCATACACTGCATAGAGAAGGCTCTGTCGAAAGTCTGAAGGGCGATTATGTTGTTTTGTGCATGTCTTCCCAGGGGCTGAACAAAGAGGGGTCCGGCCCTAAGTTCCAGCGGTATTTTGAGCTGGCCCGCCAGTTTCATCCCGTCAACATCGGCGAAAACAAGAACACCGGTTCCCTGGCTGCTTTCGATTATGATACCATTATAGAGAAGACCAATGACGGCTGCGTGTGCCTGGCGGTATTTGACGATCCAAAAAACCTCATTGGTTTTCTTGGTGCTCTGAAAAAGGAGGACCTGGGTCTGAGCGTTGTGGTCTCCGGCCTGATGGATCAGGTCAAGGAGTGCTGCGACCAGGTGGGACTGAAGGTACATACCGTCAACCTGTCGCTTGGTACATTTGGAAAAACGGAGAAGATGGCCGGCGAGAAGGAACGGGAAATCACCACCATGTGCGGACACGGCATGATTACCGGAGATCTGGTGCTGTACCATGTGGAACGGATCCACAAGGGGCTGGAGACTGCCGAGCATGCCTCCCAAGAGATCTGTAAGCTGTGCATCTGCGGCGCTTTCAACCCGGTCAGAGGGGCGAAGCTCTTCCAGGCCATGGCCGACAACGCCTGAAAAAAAGGAAAAGCGGCGGATGACAGATTTGCCGCTTTGTTCCCTTTCCTGTTGATCTGGAAAATGCAATGTTTGATTGGAGATGGAGCTTATGACGATTGACCTGATTGGAAAACGAGCGCTTGTCACCGGCGGCAGCCGTGGGATCGGCCGGCGGCTGGCTCAGGCGCTTCACGACGCCGGTGCGGAAGTCACTATTTTTTATAACAGCACAGATGGCGAGATCGTTGCGCAGGAGCTGCGGAACGGCGTGGGAGCCGCGGTCCACGCGGTCCAGTGCAATGTGGAAAAGCGTGAGGACATCCAAAAGGCCGTCCAGAAAACGCTGGAACTGATGGATGGCCGGATCGACATTCTGATCAACGCGGCAGGGATCAACCGCCGTTACTATCTGGACGAATTTCCCATGGAGGAATGGGACAAGGTCATCAATATCAACCTGAATGCCGCGGTGTACTGCACGCAGCTGGTAGGCCGCGTAATGCTGGAGCACGGCTATGGGAAAATCATCAACCTGGCCTCTATGAACAGCTTTGTTGCAGCACAACGGGTAGGCGCTTATGTCGCCTCCAAGGGCGCCATCGCCCAGATCACGAAGGCTTTTGCCAACGAGTGGGGCAGCCGGGGCATTCGTGTCAACGCCATCGCTCCCGGATACATCCGAACCGACATGACACAGGCGCTTCAGCAGGATGAGAAGAGCTATCAGGATATTCTCAAAAAAATACCTTTGGAGCGTTGGGGAACGCCGGATGACCTGGTGGGCCCAGTTCTGCTGCTGGCCTCCGATGCCTCCGACTATGTCAACGGGATCGTCATGCCTATTGACGGCGGTTACTTGACCCGGTAAGGGCGGAAATCGATCTGAGGAAAAGGGCTGCGGTCACAGCCGCCTCAGTTGTTTTGGGCCACACATTTTGTAAAAGAAGAATACGAATCAAAAGGAGTGGGTTTCTATGAAAATTAATCAGGAACTCTGTGTAGGCTGCGGCATGTGCGTGCCGTATTGCCCGGTCGGCGCTATCCATTTAGAGGACCGTAAGGCCCATATCGACGCGGACGCCTGCGTAGAATGCAGCTGCTGCCGCCGCAGCGGCGTATGCCGCAAAAATGCGATCGTTCAGGATGAGCTGAGCTGGCCCAGAGGGGTCCGCTCGGTGATGAGCGACGTGTTCACGGTCTATGAAGGCACCGGCGTCAGCGGCCGGGGTACCGAGGAAATGAAGACCAACGACGTGACAGGCCGGTTCCGTCCCGGCTGGGTCGGCGTGGCCGTTGAGATGGGCCGCCCGATCGCTGCCTGCACCTTCCGTCAGGTGCAAGAGGTGTCTGTGGCGCTGGCCGCCAGCGGCATCGTGGAATTCGAGCCCTGCAATCCCATTACCGCCCTGATGAAGGACAACAAGACCGGATATTTCCAAGATGACATCTTGGACGAGCGGGTTTATTCTGCCATCCTGGAATTCCCCGTAAAGCTGGAGGATCTGCCCCGCGTCCTGGAGCTGTGCAAGCAGGCGGCGGAAAAGACAGACACCCTGTTCAGCCTGGATGTGTGCAGCGTAACGCAGGATGGACAGAATCAGAAGGTCTTGGAGATTTTGGATAAGGCCGGCATGAGCGCGCGTCCCAACGGCAAGGTCAATCTGGGGCTTGGCAAGCCTGCTTATCAGTTTTAAAGGGGGAAAATCGACATGTCACACACTTTACATCGCAGAGGCAGCGTGGAGAGCCTGAAAAAGGACATTGTTTTCCTGGCCCTGCCGGCTCATAGATACAACGATCAGGATATCCCTATGGAAGAGGTGGGTGCTAAGCTCCGCCGCTTTATGGAGATCGGCCTGGAACAGGGCTGCATCTGCATCGGAAACGCTTCTACCGGCAATCTCCACACCTTGGGCGGCGTGCAGCAGATCCTTGATTCTACCACCAGCGGCGCTACTGTCCACTGCGTCTTTGACGATCAGGAAAAGGCCATCGCCATGATGCAAGCTTTGAAGGAAGCGGACCTGGGAATGAGCGTGGTTGTCTCGGGACTCTTCGATATGCTTGGCGAGTGCTGCCAGAAGAGCGGACTGCACATGCACACCGTTGAATATTCCCTGGGTATTTGGGGAAATACCTCCGGCCTGCCGGCAGAGCCCATCATGGAGATCAACACCATGTGCGGACACGGTATGGTCTCTGTGGGCCGTATCCAGGATGTGGCCGACAAGATCAAAAAAGGAAGAATGACCTGCGAGGAGGGCGGCAAAGAGCTGGCCAAAACCTGCACCTGCGGTATTTTCAACTGGAAGCGCGCCGCGGAGATCCTGGCTGAAATAGCCAGCTGAGAAAAAGAAGCGGGAGCCCCTCCAAGGCAACGCCCGCAGGAGTGAGAAGGGGGATCAAAATGGCAGAGATCATGACATTGAACCGTGAACAGGTCATGGCGATCATTCCCCATCGGGACCCTATGCTGCTCATCGATACCGTCAGTGAGCTGGTGCCCGGACAGCGGGCGGTCGCCTCTTTCTGGGTCGACCCCGCGCGGGAGATCTTCAAGGGGCATTTCCCCAATGATCCTGTCCTTCCCGGTGTATACACTGTGGAAGCCACTGCCCAGGCAACGGATCTGGTCTTTATGACGAAGCCCGCCTACGCAGGGAAAATTCCTCTGTTTCTTGGGATCGACCAGGTGAAATTCCGAAAAAAGATACTCCCGGGAGATACTCTGGAGATACATGCGGAGATGCTCCGTGAACGGGAGGAAAAAGCCATTGCCACCTGCCGCTGCAAGGTCTATACGGCGGGAGAATTGGCCGCGGAGTCCGAGGTCACTATCGCCATGCGCTGAACTGTGAGAAAAAGCGGCGGATGTCCTCGCCGGGAAAGCCGCCGCCTTTTCAAAATATTTTTAATATCTTTTCCCGCCTTGCTGGCGGCCTGACGGAAAAACGAAGTGATTTTGCGCCATACGCAGATAGAAAAGGAGGATATTATGGCAAAGGAATTGCCGATTTTAGGCGTTATGCTGGGAAATTCCGCTGGTGTGGGTCCTGAACTGGTAGCAAAGCTGGCGGTTGCTGACTACTATGCCGATTATTGCCGTCCCATCATCATCGGGGATGTCCGGATGTTTGCCCATGGACTCAAGGTAGTGGGCGGAGAGGTCCCCTATTATACCATCGACGATGTGAGCCAGTGTGACTGGACGAAGGGCTATCCCGTCCTGGATCTGAAAAACCAGGACCCTGAACAGGTTTCTTACGGAAAGGTCACGGAATACTGCGGGGCCAGCGACCTGGCACAGTTGGATACCGCCATTGACCTGTGCAAGCAGGGAAAGATCGAGGGATTCATATTCGGTCCTCTCCACAAGGGCGCTATGAAGCTGGCCGGACTGAAGGATGAGAGCGAGCACACCTATTTGGCCCACGCCTTTGGTGTGACGACCCCTTTCTGCGAGGTCAATATGATGGATGACCTGATGACCGTTCGGGCCACCAGTCACATTCCCCTCAATGAGGTCTGCGCCAACCTGACAGAAGAGACCGTTCGGGACGCCATTACAATGGGCGAGATCACCGGTGAGAGCTTCGGCATCCGCCCCCGCATCGCCGTAGCGGCGGTGAATCCCCATGGCGGTGAAGTGGGCCTCTGCGGCCGGGAAGAGGTCGATCTGCTCCAGCCTGTGATCAAAAAGGTAGTGCAGGAGACCGGTTGGAATGTTTCCGGCCCCTACCCCGCGGACACTTTGTTTATCAGCGCCTTGGAGGGCAACTTTGACGTAGTGGTCACCATGTATCACGACCAGGGGCAAATTGCCCTGAAGCTGGTGGGCTTCAAGCGCTGCATTACCATCGCCGGCGGGCAGCCTTACCCCATCACCACCTGCGCCCACGGAACCGCCTTTGATAAGGTGGGCGGCTTCGCCGCGACGGACTCCTTTGAACGGGCTGTCAAAGCGGCCTCCAAAATGGCGGTGGCCAAACGTGCGAAAACGTAAAAGCCGTCCGGGTTTTATATCAAATAGAAAGGAAGCGGTCCTATGGCTTTGGAAAGCAGTAAAAATAGCGTTGTAGAACAGCTTTGCGATACCATCACACTGCCTAAAATGATACGCGTACGGCAGATCTTCGATCAGACCCATATGGAACCCGCCGAGATCCCCGCCGCCGTTGCGGCGCAGCTGGAGCGTGACGCCATCAAGCGAAATATCAAGCCAGGCATGTCCATCGCGATCACCTGCGGCAGCCGCGGGATCTCCAATATCGCTATAATCATCAAAGCGATCGTGGATTTTGTCAAGGCGCAGGGTGCGGAGCCTTTCATCTTTCCCGCCATGGGCAGCCACGGCGGGGCTACCGCCCAGGGACAGTTGGATATTTTAAAGAGCTACCACGTGACGGAGGAGACCATGGGCTGTCCCATCCGGGCCACCATGGAGACCGTATATCTGGGCGATACAGTGGAGGGCAGCCCTGTTTATCAGGACCGCTATGCCCATGAGGCGGATGGCGTCATCCTCTGCGGCCGGATCAAAGCGCACACCTCATTCCGGGGCGCCTATGAGAGCGGATTGATGAAAATGGCGGTCATCGGTATGGGCAAACAGCACGGTGCGGAGAGCGTCCATGAATCCGGCTTCCAGAATATGGGCAGAGTGATGCCCCAGTTTGCCCGGGTGATCTTTGACAACACCAATATCGTGGCAGGGGTTGGGATCCTGGAAAACGCCTATGAGCAGACCTGCAAGATCGCCGCGCTGGACGCCGGAGAGATCTGGGAGCAGGAGCCTCTGCTGCTGCGGGAGGCCAACGAAAGGATGGGCCGTCTCTGGATCGAGAAGGCGGATGTTCTGGTGGTAGACCGGCTGGGAAAAAACATCTCAGGAGATGGAATGGATCCCAACGTCACCGGCACCTTTGGCAGTCCGGGACGTACAAAAGGCCAGGAGCCGGGTCCCATCCAGGCACAGCGCACAGTGGTTCTGGACCTGACGGATGAGACCCATGGAAACATGAACGGCCTTGGCGCGGCGGATGTGACCACCAAACGGCTGGTGGATAAGATCGATGTGGACACCACATATCCCAACGCTGTGACCTCGACTCTGGTCAACCTGGTGAAGATCCCTATTTTTACCCACAGCGACGCCCACGCCATTCAGTTGGCCCTGCGCATCTGCAACATGATCGACAAGGAGCATCCCCGGATCGTCCGCATCGAAAACAGCCTGGCGCTAGAACACATCTGGGTGTCCGAGGCCCTGGCGGATGAGGTCCGGCAGAATCCTCATATGGAGTTGGAGGGCGAGCCGGAACCATGGTCCTTCGACGAAGAGGGGAATCTTTGGTAACAGCGATTCACGGAGGAGAGCATTATGAAAAATGCAATGATGATCGACAGCAAGGATAACGTCTGCGTTGCCATTGAGGAGATCCCCAAGGGCTCCATTGCCGTGTATATGCGAGAAGGCAAGGAAATATCTCTTCCGGTGCTGGAGGATATCACCATCTACCACAAGCTGGCGGCTCGGGACATTGCCAAAGGTGAGCCTGTTGTCAAGTACGGCGAACATATCGGTGTTGCTTCCTGTGATATCAAGGCCGGCGAACACGTCCACGTCCACAACGTGGAGGGCCGCCGGGAGGATCTGGAAGCGAAAGAGTAAGGGAGGAAAAAGGCCATGACTTTTTACGGATATCGCCGTCCAGACGGCCGTGTCGGCGTACGGAACCATGTGCTGATCCTGCCCGCCAGCGTCTGCGCCTCCGATACGACCCGGATCGTGGCCCAGCAGGTGGCGGGGACTGTGACCTTCAGCAACCAGCAGGGCTGCTCTCAGGTGGCCTCCGACCAGCAGCTGACCATGGACGTAATGGCTGGCTATGCCGCCAATCCCAACGTCTACGGCACCGTGGTGGTGTCCCTGGGCTGTGAGAACTGCCAGATGGACCTGGTGGTCAAAGCCATCCAGGAGCGTACCAACAAACCCCTGAAGCAGGTCATCATCCAGGAAGTGGGCGGTACACTGAAGGCTGTGGATATCGCCGTGCGCTATGCCAAGGAGCTGGCGGCGGAGGCCTCTATGCTTCAGAAGGAGGAATTCCCCATGTCGGAGCTGATCATCGGCACCGAGTGCGGCGGCTCCGACCCCACCAGCGGTCTGGCCGCCAATCCCGTCATCGGCGAGATGAGCGACCGCATTGTGGCCGACGGCGGCACCTCCATTCTGTCCGAGACCACGGAGTTCATCGGTGCGGAGCATATCCTGGCCCGCCGGGCCGCCACACCGGAGGTCCACGACCGCATCTTTGAGATCGTCCACCGCTATGAGGCCGCTCTGCGGCTGGTGGGCGAGGAGGTCCGCGAGGGCAATCCCTCTCCCGGCAACAAGGCCGGCGGCATCACCACGCTGGAGGAAAAATCCCTGGGCTGCATCCATAAGGGCGGCCACAGCCCCATCTGCGCCGTGTATGACTACGCCAAGCAGGTGGAGGCCGGGCAGGGTCTGGTCATTATGGACACCCCGGGCAACGATCCCTCCTCTGTTGCGGCTATGGCGGCGGGCGGCGCCCAGGTAGTGGTGTTTTCCAGCGGCCGTGGCTCCCCCACCGGCAATCCCATCGTGCCAGTCATCAAGATCACGGGCAACAAGCTGACTTTCGCCAAAATGGAGGATAACATCGATCTGGACGCGTCCCCCCTGATCTACGGCAGCAAGACCCTGGAGGAGCTGGGCGGCCAGCTGTATGAAATGGTCCGCAAGACTGCCTGCGGCAAGCTGACCAAGGCTGAGGCGCTGGGCTTCACCGAAATGGCCATCGCCCGTGTCTGCAACTACGTATGATCCCTTTTTCAGCAATTTAATGATGGAGCGTGAGATTTCAATATGAATAAGGTCAATATGCCCTCAATGGACGCTGTCAAGCGCTTCAGAGATGGGCTGAATACCGAAAAGGGCGTCTTTGGCCCCTTTATGATCGCCACCGACCCTGCGATGGTGGAAAGCGCCGGGTATGCCGGGTATGATTTTGTGCTGTTGGATATGGAACACGGCACCACGACCTTCCAGACCCTTCCAAATCTGATCCGGGCCGCCAATGTGGCGGGTGTGATGCCTGTGGTGCGTGTGCCCCGCGGCAGTGATATTTGGATCGATCAAGCTTTGGATGTGGGTGCCGGCGGTTTGATGATTCCCCAGATCGACACTGCCGAGCAGGCTCGGGCAGCGGTGTCCGCCGCCAAGTTCGCCCCTCTCGGGACCCGGGGCACCTGCCGGTTCGTCCGCTCCGCCTGCTTCGGCGGCGTTCCTGGATCCGAGTATTTCCAAAAGGCCCAGGACACCGTGGTGATCGTGCAGGCCGAGGGCAAGAAGGCCGTTGAGAATTTGGACGAGATCTTGGACGTGGAGGGCATCGACATTGTATTTGTCGGCCCCTATGACTTGTCCAGTTCTCTGGGCGTCATCGGCCAGATCGACCATCCCAAGGTCATGGAGTGCATCCAGGATATCTGCCAGCGAGCCAGTTCCAAGGGCGTAAAGGTCGGCTGCTTCGCAGATACGGTACAGTCCGCCAAGCACCTGCGGGCCATGGGCGTCCGCTTCCTGGGCTACTCCTGTGACACGGCCATCTTCCAAAATGCCGCAAGAGCTGACGTTGCGGCATATGCGGAAGAAGTTTAAAATTGGAGGAGAACTGCTATGAATAAAAAATACGTTGTGATGGACGGCAACACCGCCGCGGCCCATGCGGCCTATGCCTTTACCGAGGTTGCGGCCATCTACCCCATCACGCCCTCCTCTCCCATGGCGGAGAAGGTAGACGAGTGGTCCGCCAAGGGCCGCAAGAACCTGTTTGGCTCCACGGTGGATGTGATCCAGATGCAGTCTGAGGCTGGTGCGGCAGGCACCTGCCACGGTTCCCTGCAGGCCGGCGCTCTGACCACCACCTTCACATCCTCTCAAGGTCTGATGCTGATGATACCTGCCATGTACGCCATGGGCGGCCAGTTCCTGCCCAGCGTCATGCACATCGCCTCCCGCGTGGTCACTTCCAACCACCACTCCATCTTCGGCGACCACACGGACTTCATGACCTGCCGCACCACCGGCTACGCCATGCTGATGTCCTCCTCTCCCCAGGAGGCCATGGATCTGGCGGCCGTCGCCCATCTGTCCGCCATCAGTGCCCAGTACGCCTTCATGCACTGCTTCGACGGTTTCCGCACCTCCCATGAGATGCAGCGCATCGAGGCACTGGACTACGAGGACCTGCGGGGTCTGGTGGATCAGGAGGCCCTGAAGGATTTCCGCCGCCGCTCTTTGAATCCTGAGCACCCCACCAACCGGGGCAATAACGTCAATCCAGATATCTACTTCCAGTGCAAGGAAGGCGCCAATATCAAGGCCGCCTCTGTGCCGAATACCGTCCAGCACTATATGGACGAGATCAACAAGCTGACGGGCCGTGATTACAAGCTCTTCAACTACTACGGTGCGCCGGACGCTGAAGAAGTCATCGTGGTGATGTGCTCCGCCTCCGAGGCGGTGAAGGAGACTGTGGACTATCTGAACGCCCAGGGCCGCAAGGTGGGCCTGGTGCAGATCCACCTGTACCGCCCCTTCTCCGTGGAGCATTTTGCCGCCGCCATCCCCGCTACCTGCAAGAAGATCGCTGTGCTGGACCGCTCCAAGGAGACCGGCTCTGTGGGCGAGCCGGTGTATCTGGACGTGGTCACCGCCCTGAACCAGGCGGGCCGGAGCGATATCCAGGTGGTGGGCGGCCGGTACGGCCTGTCCAGCAAAGACACGACCCCCGGCCAGTTCATTGCCGTATATGACAATCTGAAGCAGGCTCAGCCCAAAAACAACTTCACCATTGGCATCATCGACGACGTGACCCACACCTCCCTGGATTACCAGGAGATCGAGCTGCCCCATCCCGGCCAGGTATCCTGCAAACTGTGGGGCCTGGGCGGCGACGGCACCGTGGGCGCCAACAAGAACGCCATCAGCACCATCGGCCTGACGGCGGACAAGTATGCCCAGGCATATTTCTCCTATGACACCATGAAGTCCGGCGGCCTGACCCAAAGCCATCTGCGCTTCGGCGACCAGCCCATCCGGTCCACCTATCTGGTGTCCTCCGCCGATTTCGTGGCCTGCCACGCTCCCACCTACGTCAATAAATACGACACTACCGAAGACCTGAAAGAGGGCGGCATCTACCTGCTGAACTGCCCCTGGCCTGTGGAGGAGCTGGAGACCCGCCTCCCCGCCAAGATGAAGCGGGATCTGGCGAACAAGCACGCCCAGTTCTACATCATCGACGCCGTGAAGCTGGCCAGTGAGATCGGCCTGGGCAAGCGTACCAACAGCATCCTGCAGGCCGCCTTCTTTGCTCTGACAAAGGTCATTCCCCTGGACGTGGCTGTGGAGGATATGAAGCGAAACAACTATAACAGCTACTTCAAGAAGGCCGGTCAGAAGATCGTGGACCTGAACAACCAGGCTGTAGACGTGGGCATGAACGCCGCCGTGAAGGTGGACATCCCCGCAAGCTGGGCAAACGCCGAGGACTCCCCCGCCGCCGAGATCCAGGCCACGCCCTTTGTCAAAGACATCGTCATTCCCATGGATCACCAGCAGGGCAACAAGCTGCCTGTCTCCGTGTTCCAGAAGTACGGCGTGCTGGACGGCACCTGGGAGAACGGCACATCCGCCTATTCCAAGCGGGGCGTGGCCACCATGGTGCCTAAGTGGAACGCTGAGAGCTGCATCCAGTGCAACCGCTGCGCCATGTCCTGCCCCCACGCGGCCATCCGTCCCGTGCTGCTGAGCGAGGAGGAGAAGGCCCAGGTACCTGCTTCCTTTGTGACCGTGCCTGCCAAGGGCCTTGGCAAGGACGCCCCCGCCTACTCCTTCCGGATGCAGATCTCCCCCTATGACTGCCTGGGCTGCGGCGTGTGCCTGACGGCCTGCCCCGCCAACCAGAGCGATAAGACCGCGGACGCTCTGGTGATGACGCCCTTCGAAGAGATGAAGCCGGAGCAGGAGAACTTCGATAAGGTGGCTATGGACGACAGATTCCTGAAGAAGGATGTCATCAACAGCAAGAGCGTGAAGAACATGCAGTTCGCCAAGCCCTACTTCCAGTTCTCCGCCGCCTGCGCGGGCTGCGCGGAGACCACCTACATCAAGCTGCTGAGCCAGATGGTGGGCGACCGGATGTATGCGGGCAACGCGGCGGGCTGCTCCTCCGCCATCAGCGGTGGCGCGCCCATCCTGCCCTACTGCAAGGACAGCCAGGGCCGGGGCCCCGCCTGGGAGCACTCCCTGTTCGAGGATAACGCGGAATTCGCCTACGGCTTCTTCCACGCCCAGGACGCCATCCGCAAGGAGCTGCTGATCCGTCTGGAGCGCATGAAGAACGCCGGCGTCGCCGTGGAAGCCATCAGCGATTACCAGAACAGCTGGAACGACAGCGAGAAGTCCCGGGCTGTGTCCGACGCTCTGATCGCGGCCCTGGAAGCTGCTGAGCAGACCGAGGATGTGACGTACATCCTGGAAAACAAAGAGTACTTGTCCAAGAAGTCCATCTGGGCCATCGGCGGCGACGGTTGGGCCTACGACATCGGATTCGGCGGCATCGACCATGTCTGCGCTCAGAACCGGGACGTGAACCTGCTGGTGCTGGATACAGAGGTCTACTCCAATACCGGCGGACAGTCCTCCAAGTCAACCCCCACCTCCGCTGTGGCGAAGTTCGCCGCCGGCGGCAAGCAGGTGGCCAAGAAGGACCTGGGTGCCATCCTGATGAGCTACGGCTACGTGTATGTGGCTCAGGTGGCCATGGGCGCCGACCAGGCTCAGACCCTGCGGGCCTTACGGGAGGCGGAGGAATATCCCGGCCCGGCCATCGTCATTGCCTACTGCCCTTGCCTGGAGCAGCACATCAAGGCCGGCATGGGGTGCAGTCAGGATGAGATGAAGAAAGCGGTGGAGTGCGGCTACTGGCACCTGTACCGCTACGATCCCCGCCGCACCGCCGAGGGCAAGAATCCCTTCCAGCTGGATTCTCCCGCACCCAAGACGGAAAAGCTCATGGACTTCCTCATGGGCGAGAACCGCTTCGCCTCTTTGAAGAACAGCTTCCCCGAAAAGGCCGAGGCCCTGTACGCCAAAGAGATCAGTGATGTCAAGGCCCGTTATGCCAAGTATCAAAAAATGGCCGAAGACGCCTAAGCCTCTTTAAAATTGAGCTTGCCACATTCTCTCCTATAAAGAGCCGGGAGGCGCATGGATATGCTCCATGCGCCCCCGGCTTTTTTCCCAACCTCTCCTTTTATCGTTTACAGAAGGCGGGAATGGGGTTATCAGCCGAAATTTCGATCAGTCAGCTGAAAACCGCTGGCCGCAGGGCCTTCTCTTCGGTTTTCCAACTGTTTCCCCGCAAAAAAAGAGCGGGAACAGGTCTCCCCGTTCCCACTCATGCGTTTCAAATGTACGTATCTGCCGATCAGAAGTAACGCTTCAGCAGACCAGCGAACGCCTTGCCGTGCCGGGCCTCGTCGCGGGCCATCTCGTGGACGGTGTCATGGATCGCGTCCAGGTTGTACTTCTTGGCCAGCTTGGCCAGCTCGAACTTGCCGGCGGTGGCGCCGTTCTCGGCCTCGACCCGCATCTCCAGGTTCTTCTTGGTGCTGTCGGTCAGAACGTCGCCCAGCAGCTCAGCAAACTTGGCAGCGTGCTCAGCCTCTTCCAGAGCGGCCCGGCGCCAATACTCACCGATCTCGGGATAGCCCTCGCGATGGGCCACACGAGCCATGGCCAGATACATGCCGACCTCGGTGCACTCGCCCATGAAGTTGGCGTTCAGACCGTCGATGATCTCCTTCTGGACCTCCTCGGGAACGTCGGCGCCAAAAGACTTGCCCACGCCCAGAACATGCTCGGCAGCCCAGCTCATCTCGCCCTTCTGCTCGGTGAACTTAGAGGCGGGAACACCGCACTGGGGGCACTTCTCGGGGGGATTCTCACCCTCAAATACATAACCACAAACCTGGCAAACCCACTTTTTCATGTTATTGAACCTCCTATAAATGTAAAATCAGACGATCTCATTTTCCTCGTCCCTTTGGACGTATTAAGTATATCAAGATATGCCCGCTTCTGCTAGTTGCTTTTGCAACTTTTCATGAATTTTGTCACGATTTTATAAATTGTTCATGATTTGCAAGCAAATTGACGGTCCGCCGCCGCAAAAAGCGGCCCGGGAGGCTCCCGGGCTGCTTTTAAACTGGTGTCACTCCTGCCCACCCGATACTTTGCATCGTGCGGGGCCCCTCGCATTTCACTGAAATCATCCGAAATGGATTCGGCCGATTTCAGGGTTTTGCCTGCGCAAAACACTTTGCACGCCGCACTTCCGGCGAATATTCCTTAAGCCTCGGCCAGCGCCTTGGCTTCGGCGATCGCCTTCTCCTGGGCGGCAGGCGGGCAGTCCTCGTAGCGGACGAAGTGGAAGGTAAAGCTGCCCCGGCTCTGGGTCATGGACCGCAGGTCGATGGCGTAGCTGCCCATCTCGGCCATGGGGACCTCGGCGGAGATGACCTGGCTGCCGTCGCCGGTGGGGTCCATACCCATCACGCGGCCCCGGCGCTTGTTCAGATCGCCGATGACGTCGCCCATATAGTTGTCAGGCACGGTGACCTTCAGCTCACCCACAGGCTCCAGCAGAACGGGATTGGCCTCGGGCAGAGCGGCCTTATAGGCCAGCTGCGCGGCGGTCTTGAAGGCGATTTCAGAGGAGTCAACGGGGTGATAGGAGCCGTCGTACAGCACGGCCTTCAGATTCACCACCGGATAGCCCGCCAAAGGACCGTGGACGCAGGCCTCCCGCAGGCCCTTTTCCACCGCGGGGAAGAAGTTCTTGGGCACGGAACCGCCGAACACTTCCTCAGCAAAGACCATTTCCTCCTGGTCCATCTGCGGCTCGAAGCGGATCCACACATCGCCGAACTGGCCGCTGCCGCCGGTCTGCTTCTTGTGGCGGCCCTGCTTCTGGACGGTCTTACGGATCTTCTCCCGGTAGGCCACGCGGGTGGGCTTCAGCTCGGCCTCCACATTAAAGCGGCTCTTCAGCTTGCTGACCAGCACGTCGATCTGCATGTCGCCGGCGCCGGAGAGCACCATCTGATGGGTCTCGGCGTTGTTGACCACGGAGAAGGAGGGGTCCTCCTCGTTGAGGCGGTTCAGGCCCTGGGCGATCTTGTCCTCCTGGCCCCGGGTCTTAGGCACAATGGCCACGGAATAGCACGGCTCGGCGAAGGGGATCTGCTTCAGAGCGACCACTTTGCGCTGATCGCACAGGGTATCGCCGGTCTTGACCTTGTCCATCTTGGCCACCACGCCGATATCGCCGCAGCCCAGTTCCTTGACCTCAGTGGTCTTTTTGCCCCGCATGGTATACAGGCGGCCCAGCTTCTCAGAGGAGCCGGTGCGGGCGTTGACCATGGGCATATCGGGAGTGATGCTGCCGGAGAGGACCTTCACGAAGGAGTACTTACCGTACTGATCGGAGACGGTCTTGAACACGAAGGCAGTGGGGACGCCGCCGGGGGAGACCACGAACTCCTCGGTCTCGCCGTCGGCCCGGGTCGCCTTGTGATAGTTGCCCTCCATGGGATTGGGCAGCAGATCCACAATATAGTCCATCAGCATCAGACTGCCCATGCAGTTGACGGCGGAACCGCACAGCACGGGGAACAGACTCAGTTCCCGCACACCCTGGCGCAGGCCCTGGATCATCTCGGCATAGGTGAAGTCCTCGCCGCCGAAGAACTTCTCCATGAACTCCTCGCTGGTCTCGGCCACGGATTCCTTCAGGGCATCGTTGAACTCGGTGATTACGGCCTCCTTGTCGGCGGGGAGGTCGATCTCGACCCGCTTCAGGTTCTGCATCTCATAGGCGCGCTTATTCAGCACGTCGATGATGCCAGTGACCTTCTTATCCCCATTCCAGATGGGGACCACCAGAGGCGCGATCTTGTTGCCATATTTGGCACGCAGGGCCTCAAAGGTCTCATTATAGTCGGAGTTTTCCTCGTCGGTCTTGGATATATAGATGAAGCGGGGCATATTCCGCTCCTCACAGTATTTCCAGGCTTTCTCCAAGCCCACGGAAACGCCGTCCTTGGCGGAGCAGACGATGATGGCGGCGTCGGCTGCACGCAGGGCCTCCATGACCTCGCCGGAGAAATCGAAAGCGCCCGGGGTGTCCAGCACGTTGATGCGGCAGCCCGTGAATTCCAAAGGCGCCACAGCGGTGGACAGAGAGATCTGCCTCTTGGCCTCTTCGGGATCGTAGTCGCAGACGGTGTTGCCGTCCGCCGCGCGGCCCATCCGGTCGATGGCGCCGGTCATGTAAAGCAGGCTCTCCGCCAGGGCGGTCTTGCCGCTGCCGCTGTGACCCAGCAGGCAGACGTTGCGGATGTTCTGTACTGAATAGCTCATGATTCATTCCACTCCTTATGTTGTGCTGTCAACGCGGCCGCCGCGAAAGCGAACGCGAATCGGACTCTTCGACATCAGTCAAAATCCCTAATGTAGAAATTATACAACGTTTGCCCCGGCAATACAACAAAAATTTTGGCAGGTTCCACATTTTGGGCAGTTGAGAGAAAAAACACCACTAAATTTTGTGACAGACGCAAAAAAAGCGGGAAATATGCCGCTGATCTGTGCTCAGAAACCTGATCCAGATCTCAATTTCAGATCAGCAGGAACGCGCCCGCAAGCAGCATCAAAAGCCGCAGCAGCATTCGAACAGCAGCGGTGTCCCAGGCCCGCCGGCCACCGGGCAGCAGGCTCAATAGCGCCCCGTCCAGTCCGCCATCAGCAGCACCGGCAGGGTCCACAGCAGCAAAAACACCTCCAGCGCCAGGGGCGACAGCAGGTCGTAGGCCCCCTGGAATACCAGGTAAAAGGACAGCAGGGCCCCCGCCATACTGCCCAGGATGGACAGGATGGTCCCCCGGCGGACCGCCTTGCACAGGCGGCGGCTGCCGGCCACCGTCTCGGCGTAGGGCAGCAGGCCCTCCCGAAACAGCAGCGCCCGGGGCAGGTCCCGGTCGTGCTCCGCCTCGCTGAGGGCGACCCGGGCGGTCAGGTCCGGGAACTCCACCTTCCCCTGCTTGCTGAATTTCCGCTTCAGCAGGGCCGGAGTGATGTTGGGGTCCCGGGAGGCCAAGATGGGGGTGATGTGGCTGCGCCGCATCATCCGCAGGGCAAAGTCCACGTTTTCCGACGGCTGGTACTTCACCGCGAACACTGCGGTCAGCTGCCGGTCCACCGCCAGGAAAATGCCGGTTTTCAGGTTGATATCCCCCGGCAGCCGCACGCCCATTTTCCGCATGAAAGGGGCAGTCCCCAGCAGCACGGACTCCCCGTGGATGGCGGCAGAATAACCGCCCTCCTCGTAAAAGCTGAATTCGTCGGCGGTCTCATAGCGTCCCAGCTCCGCCCGCAGCAAGCCGTCGAACAGCCGCTCCAGACCGCAGCCGGCGGCCCGGGCCATGGTAGCAGCGTAGGACACCGCACGGCTCAGCTCCTCGCCAAACACCTTCACACCGTTGAGCTGGATGGTCCCCGGCGGGAACAGGTCTCCGTCGGTGACGATCATGGCCCGCCGGCGGCTGATCTTCTCCGCCCCTGACCAGCCCGCCACGGCGCAGCCGGTCTGCTGCAGGTGCCGGGCCAGCCGGGACCAGGGAAGGCTCCAGCAAAGGGGCAGGGACAGGTTTGCCCCCGCCGCCAGGATGGCGGACCAGTTCAGCAAAAAGTCGCTCCCCCGGCCCTGGCCCAGGGAGCTCAGCCCCGCGAACACCAGGGAACCCACCAGCACCAGCGGCAGCAGCGCCGTCTGCAGCGGAACGGACAGATCATCTCCCATGGCGGCGGTGTAAAAGCCGGGGACGGCGCCCCGCTGCTTGCAGGCGCCCTTTTCCGTGTCCGTCACCAGATAGGGCGGATCGTCATCCATGGCGGCGGCGCGGAACATATCGTACATGCCGCGGCTCTCCCGGCTGACGCCCCACTGGGCCGCCGCCAGGGCCAGACAGGCCACGGCTCCGTAAGGCTCCGCGGGGGTCCTGTCCTCCAGCAGCAGCCGGGCCGCGCAGTCGGCGGCGGCCGCCAGGGCGGACAGCGCGGCCAGCAGCTCACCGGTACACCGCCGCCGGTGGACCATGGCAGCCGCTTTGGCGAACACGCTCCGGCACAGCAGAGCCACCGCCGCCAGGCAGGCCAGCAAAAAGATGCTCTGGACCCCCGGCTCTCCGCTCCAGTAGGGCACCGTCACGTCATATCTCTCCGCTGCCAGCAGGACGGTGGGGATCAGGGCGATCAGCAGGGCTGGGACCACTGCGCCCCGCTGACGCCGGTAGGCGTCCCTCCAGTCGTCCGCCGCGTCCCGCAGGTCCCGCTCCGGTCCAATAGGCTCGATCTCCGGCTCAGGCTCCGGGGCCGGGGCGGCGAACAGCTCCTCCGTCTCCTCCAGTTTCCGCCGGGAAAACAGGCTTCGCCTGGGCCGCAGCAGAGGCTCCTGCTCCTCCATCACCGCGTCCACGGTGCTGCCCACCACCTCTTCCAGCGAGATGGGCCGGGGCGCCCGGGGCAGCTCCTTCTCCAGCTTTTCCAGATCCACTGCCTGGGCTAGCAGCTTATCCCGGGCCTCCTGCCTCAGGCGCTCCGCCTCCAGGGCGGGGTCCGGCGGTTCCTCTGCCGGCGGCGCAGGCTTTTCCTGGGGTTCGGGAGCCGGACTCTCCGGCTGAGAGGCAGGCTCCGCCTCCTCCGCCAGCTCCCGCTCCACGTCGCGCAGCATGTGCTGCTCCAGGCTGCCGCCGTACTCCGCCAGGATCTCCTCCAGGGAGAAGTCCCCCTCGGCAGGCACGCCGGTCTCGTCATACAGTTTTTCTTCGTCCTTTGGCGCCATATCGTTCCTCTTTGAAAAATTTTCCGCAGACGGCGGTTCAGCCCCGCTGCCGCACCGCCTCATACAGCATGATGGCCGCGGCGGCGCTGGCGTTCAGGGAATTCAGCTTGCCCCGCATGGGGATGCTGACCAGAAAGTCGCAGTTCTCGGCCGCCAAGCGGGTCATGCCCTCCCCCTCGCTGCCGATGACGATAGCCGCCGGCCCCTTCAGGTCGGCGTCATACAGGGTCGTAGCGCCGTCGGCGGCGGTGCCGAACACCCACACCCCCTGTTTTTTCAGATCCTTCAGCAGCGCCGGGATATTGGGGACTCGGGCCACCGGCACATGGGCCACTGCCCCAGCGGAGGTCTTGGCCACCACGGCAGTCAGGCCCGCACTGCGGCGCTTGGGGATCACCACGCCATGGGCGCCGGCGCACTCGGCGGTGCGGATGATGGCCCCCAGGTTGTGGGGGTCGGAGATCTCGTCGCACACCACCAGCAAGGGGGCCTCCCCCCTGTCCGCCGCCGCCTGGAGGATGCTCTCCACGCTGACGTATTCCCGCACCGCCGCCAGAGCAATGACGCCCTGGTGGGCGTGAGTGCGGCTCATGGCGTCCAGCTTCCGGCGGTCCGCCTCCACCACCACAACGCCGGCGGCTCTCGCCTTGCAGGCGATATGCCCCAGGGTCTTGTCGGTCTCGCCCTTCTGCAGGTAGATCTTGTCGATGCTCTCCCCCGCCCGCAGGGCCTCGATCACGGCATTGCGGCCCTCGATCACGCCGTCGGCCTCAGCGGTCAGGCTGTTTTTCCTCTGCTCATCCATAGTTTCTCCCTCAAAATATGATTTGTTGCACTTGTGAAATAGTATAGCATACAAGCGGGAGACAATAAAGTGTGAATTTACAGAAACTTCATGAAAAAATCCCCCCTTGTCCTTGTGGCCCCAGCGCTTTTGTGGTATACTGCGATTTGATTTCAGCCGGTTTTTTCTCCGCGGGCCGCGCCTTTTGGCTGGCCGCGGGACTGGAAAGGAGTTTCCATATATGGATCAAAACAATAAAAACAAAAAGCCCAACCGAGGCAAAAACGGCGGCAGCTGGCGGGGCGTGGTCCAGCTGGTTTGTTGGGCGTTGCTGCTGACGGCCATATTCAGCTACGCCAGCAGCTACATGAGCAGCGCCGCCCGCTCCAGTTCCTCCATCGAGCTGGAATACAGCGATTTCGAGGCCATGGCCCAGAGCGGCCAGATCGCGGAGGTGGCCTTCGACAACAGCGAGGCGATCCTGCACATCACGCCCAAGGACGGGTATTCCCACACCGCCGAGAACGGCGTCACCTATCTCAAGCGCACCGACGAAAAGGGAAACGCTGTCTACTCCGTCATCGCTGGGAACGGCGTCAGCCAGCTGCCGGACGTGACGCTGGACCTGTTCACCGTCAAGATCGAATCCAATGACGCCACCCGGGCCTACCTCCGGGAGGCGGACCCCTCCATACGGGTCAAGCAGGATTATGAGCCGCCCATGAGCACCCTGATGCTCATCTTGATCCAGCTGCTGCCCTTCGTCATCATCATTCTGGTGTTCTCCCTGTTCATGAGCTACATGGCGAAAAAAGGCGGCATGGGCGGTATCGGCGGCATCGGCGGCGTGGGCAAGGCCAACGCCAAGGTGTATATGGAAAAGCAGACCGGTGTCACCTTTGCCGACGTGGCAGGCCAGGATGAGGCCAAGGAATCCCTGACGGAGATCATCGACTTCCTCCACAATCCCGGCAAATATACGGAGATCGGCGCCAAGCTGCCCAAGGGCGCGCTGCTGGTAGGCCCTCCGGGCACCGGCAAGACGCTGCTGGCCAAGGCCGTGGCCGGCGAGGCCAACGTCCCCTTCTTCTCCATCAGCGGCTCCGACTTCGTGGAGATGTTCGTGGGCGTGGGTGCCAGCCGTGTCCGGGATCTCTTTAAGGAGGCCAGCAAAGTGGCCCCCTGCATCGTGTTCATCGACGAGATCGACACCATCGGCAAATCCCGTGACAACCGCATGGGCGGCAACGACGAGCGGGAGCAGACCCTGAACCAGCTGCTGGCGGAGATGGACGGCTTCGACCCCACCAAGGGCGTCATCCTGCTGGCTGCCACCAACCGGCCTGAGGTGCTGGACCAGGCGCTGCTGCGGCCCGGCCGGTTCGACCGCCGCATCACCATCGACCGGCCCAATCTGGCGGGCCGCATCGCGACTCTCCAGGTCCACACCCGCAACATCAAGCTGGCGGAGGACGTGGACCTGAAAAAGGTGGCCTTGGCCACCGCTGGCTGCGTAGGCGCGGACCTGGCCAACCTGGTGAACGAGGCCGCTCTGCGGGCTGTCCGCAAGGGCCGCCGTCTGGTGACCCAGGAGGACCTGCTGGCCGCCTTCGAGCTGGTCATCGCCGGTACGGAGAAAAAGGGCAGCGTTCTGACAGAATTCGAGAAAAAGCTGGTGGCCTATCACGAGGTGGGCCATGCCATGGTGGCCTATAAGCAGAAAAACACCGAGCCGGTGCAGAAGATCACCATCGTTCCCCACACCCAGGGATCTCTGGGCTACACTCTGCTGATGCCCGAGGAGGACAAAACGGAGCTGCGGACAAAGGACGAGCTGATGGCCAAGATCGCCGTCTCCATGGGCGGCCGTGCCGCCGAAGAAGTGGTAATGCACACCATGACCAACGGTGCGTCCCAGGATATTCAGGACGCCACCAACGTGGCCCGCAACATGGTGGCCATGTTCGGCATGAGCGATGAGTTCGGCATGATGGCCCTGGCCTCCCGCCGGAATCAGTATCTGGACGGCGGCTACGGCATGGACTGTGCTCAGGACACCGCCGCCCGGATGGACAAGGCGGTGAAGGAGATCCTGGACAACTGCTACCAGCAGGCTGTAGAGACGATCAAAGAGAACCGGGACGACATGGACAAGGTGGTTGCCTATCTTCTGGAGAAGGAGACCATTACCGGCGCGGAGATGGTAGCCATCATCGAGGGCCGGGACCCGGAGCTGGTAGAGAATCCTTACGCCTCCACCAAAAAGCTTGAGGGCGGTTTCCGCCCCTCCAGTCCCGAGGTCATTGAGCCGGCGGCCAAAAAGGTCCACATGATCTCCCAGAAAATCGAGGCCCCGGAGGCTCCTGCGGACGCCTCCAGCGAAGAGAGACCGGCCCAGCCGCCGGAGACTCCGGAGGAAAACGCTTCAGCGGACGGCGAGGCCCAAAACTGATACAGGGGCAAGCCATGCGGGTGCTGGGGATATGCTTTCCCAACGCCCGCATGTAATGAACGCCAACAAAAGAACGACAGGCTGTGCCTGTCGTTCTTTTGTTGCAATAAGGAGTCAAAATCGATTTTCTATTCTCTGGATGTTTTTGTTGCATACTATTGCAGCTAAGCGCTTTAAGCTCAAATCGTGCGCTCCGTCACGGCGACCTGGGTAATCACATCCCGCAGGCGGTCATTGCCGACCATATATTCCAGGAGTTCATCCGCAGTATCACACCACTTTTCAGTTTGAGCGTTTACTTCCACAGAACCGGCTTGGCATATTACCATGCGCGGAGCCTGGCCTGGCGCTGGACGTACACAGCCAAAACAGCAATAGGAAACACCTTTCCAATCAAATTGAACTTCGCCGCCTCGCTTCATGCGCCACGTAAAGTCGCTGATGGATTGAAAGCGATTTTGTTCTACGCTATTGGATGGTACGAAAGTAGCCATTTTTCTCCTCCTCAAAAATTGTTTTAGTGAATCTTCTTCGTGGCTCAAGTGGGGACCTTGATCATCCCAGATAATCTTATGCCCATGTGGAACATCATGGAATTTGGGTTGTCCATGATTCGTATGATGAATCTCATGATCTGCTTTTCCATCTGATCCAATATATGTTTCTATCAGTTCACCTTTTGTTGTATAGGAGATTTTGATTTCACCCGGTTCTCCTAAAAAACGTTGATCTTGTGGTTTATTGGGGCTTGGCCTCCACCGACCTCCGTAGGCACTGCCGCCGCCTTTGACGACCGGCACATCCATGAATGGGGCAATTATATCATGGGATGTCTCAACCACCGGCCGTTCCGGTGGTATGCACAGGCCCCCTTAGGGCCTTTTACCAGCTGGGCCTATAGGCTCAGCGAGTTTTCTTTCGCTTGCATAAGGTGCCCTACTGCTATTGAAATAGCGGCAGGGTATCTCTTTTTCAGATTTTCGGAACTTGTTAGTTTTCGCTTCGTACGATTTTAATAGTTGTTCCTCGCTTCGCTTGGATATTTTATTCTAGGCATAACTAAAGCTTTTTGGAACCACCGGCACTGCCGGTGGTTTCCTTAGTGCAATGAAAGCAACCTATCTTTTGATTTTCTCAAAAAACAGGTTGCTTTGGTTTGGAGCAACCGCCCACTTTCGAACCCGTCCCCCCTCGCCCTGCAAGCCAGCGGAGCGTTTGCAGGGCAAAAAGCGAAGGAATTCCCAACGGAGCGGTGTTGGGAATTCCTGAGCTGTATCAAGGCAATGAAAATACTTTTCCAGCCAAAGGACTTACCAGAACCAAACCGAAGCCCAGCGTAAGCGGGTTCGGTTTGGAGAGGAGGAGCAGCAAAATGAGTGCGCTCTGACTTTTATAAAAAGTCGGAGCAAGCGATATGTCGCTTGCGGCGACTTGGATTACCCGCCCACTTTCGAACCGCGTCCCCGTCCCTCTCGCCCCGCAAACCAGCGAAGCGTTTGCGGGGCGAAAGCGAAGGAATTCCCTGTCCTGCGTAGTTTTCGCCGCAAGGCGGAAACGGAGCGGTAAGGGGAATTTCTGAGCTGTACCAAGGAGAGAAAAATACTTTTTTACCGTCAGGGTTCAGAGGGAAAGGGCGTGTGCAGGGCTGCTTCACAGAGCATGCCAACGCGCAACTGGGCGAAGGCCATTCCTTTGGAACGCACAACAATACGGCCTTTCGCCTCCATATTTCAGCCGGACGCCAAATGGACGCCAAACTGGGGATCTGTAACTTTTATGCCGCTCGAAAAGTTCAAAAAACCGCCAATTTCTTCCGAAATCAGCGGTTTTAATGTAGCAAGCGGTTAAAATCGTTTTTTTGAGAACCCCGGCTCCCATGCCCCGCTCTCCTGCTCCAGAGCGATCTGCTAATCTCAAAAACCTGCTCAAATAGGATCGATACATTTAGAATACAAGGTCACTCAGTAGACCCTTGAATTCATACCGAGTTGTTTTGTGTTTTTCTTGTTCCTTCGTCCGCACTACCGCTCTTTTCTGGGAATCGTTTTAAACATCTGGCAGGTTTCGGCCTGCCTCCTCCATGAATGACTCGGAGAGTTCAAGAAATTGCACAGGTTCTCCTTCGGCGTCTCGTCCGTGGAACAGGGTGATGTTGGAGAAATAATCATCTTTTATACGTAAGGCATCCCGATATTTTCGACTTGTATTGGTTTCCCAGTGGCGGTATATCTCTTCTGGAAGTTCAAAGCCATAGCACTTTTCTCGATCTCGGAGCACCCAGTAACGCCGGTCATCGTTGCTCCAGTGGATGCTGCATCCGTCATCATAGCTTCGCCCAGATAGGTACGCAACATTTGGTTCCAGCCGAACGAGAAATAGAAGCGTTCCATCATCCAGTAGTCCGATGCTCGTCTTCCTTCGAAGATTCTCAAGTTCTTCCAAAAAACTTTGCAATGTTTCATCATGTATCGAATTCGGATCTACATCGCGGTCACTGTCCCTGATCCATCTCCTGAGACAAGACAGCACGCGCTCCGTAAACGCCGCATCGTTCTTTGCCTGCTGTTCAACGGCCTCTATGTCGGCTCGGATTGCTGTAAACAAACCGCTCTGTGCAAAAGAGAGCAGCGGGATCCGGTGGGCCTGGGCAAAGGCTACGGCTGTATCCTTGAAACCGTCCAACGAGGCCACCGCCACCTGATATAGGTATCGCCTGCGTGTATCGTATTTGGGCCCTTGACGCCGGGGGTGCTGACGGTTTTTTAGCATCTCATCAGTGACGATCTCAAAATGGTTGATGTCCTCCCGCAAACCCAAGGCATTGCGGACGATCGGCAGACCGATAGGGCTGTCATAGCACTTACATTCGACTAGTAGCCTGGTAGGGTAATAAAAAGGTGTCTGAAACAGCGGCCGAAGGAGCACATCCGCATTATGGGGCTGTCCTGCCCCCTGCACCATCAACCCGGCAGTACCCCGGTAAACCAGTGGCTGCTCCTCCTTCACCGGCAGAAATCCATGGCCGATCAAAAGCCGTTGAACAAAGTACTCAAAGAGTTTCCCTTTTACTGCTGTCATGGCAAACCTCCTGCATTTTTCCTACGTTAATTCTTTCTTTTATCTGTAGCACAGAACTTAAACAGCACTTGTTTCCATCCCGTGTTTTTCATATAGATTTTTAATGAAGTTTTCAATCACATTTATTGCTTTGCCAGAATCAATAAATTCATATCCGCCAAAACGATATACTTCATAACCATAAAGCATTAAAGCTCTATCATCCGCTACCATCTCAGCGTATCTTTTCGGAGAGCTACTTCCGTCAACATTAGAATAATGTTGTTTCCCGTCTATTTCTATAACGACTCTCATGTTGCCAGGAAAAAGAATGAGAAAGTCCATACGCTGATGGACATATACTTGTCCATCCCTCATCTTAGCGGTCTTTGGATCGTAATGGCAATATACTTGCGGGATCAATGCAGGAAGATTGTTATTACTCTGTTTATAAATAAAATTATAGTATGTTCGCAGGAATAGGACTTCAGGATCGGAATCTAACGACTGGCTAAGTCTTTTGACTAAGGCTTGTTGAATAGCAAGGTCGTAGTCTTCATTGCCATTATTCCACCAAACAACTAATTCGTGCCAAGAGAGGCCGTTACTTGTGATTGGCGCAGTATAGAACAGGCAATTCTCTTTATCTTGGATAACATTAAGTCTGTTCGTGAGAGCATCTTCAATAACAATGTCAGGCTTTCCGCCAATAGCTCCAAAAATGATATTGCATATCTTACCCTCGACACCGTTTACTGTTTTCTCTATTGTATATATCGGATTGCCAGCAATGCTTTTCTGCGAAAAAAGGCGATAACCACATGCTCCGATAATATGGTTAATCTCTTTGATATAACGGCTTTGACTTTCGGCACTTCGCACTGGTGGATTTACAATGGTCTCTATAAATTTAAATAATTGCCTATCTGGAATATACATAAAATCAAGAATATCTTGAAAAAGTTCTTCGTAAGAAATATCCTCATTCCTGACCATATGCTGCATAATATATTCTCGAGCATTGTGCTGGTTTTTATCCCAGCCAATAATCTGAAGTGTATCAATATTCCAAACAGGGGACAATAATTGGACAATATTTACAGTACCTTCAAGATTTACTTGGGAACACAACCAGTTTAGCAATGTGCGGCGAATAGTCATCGGGACAGCAAAAAAATCGTCATTCAAGAATGGTTCAACTTCGTGAACAAAAGAAGCGTCACAGCCTTCAGAAACAATTTGCCGTACAACATCCTTTATCTGTTCAAAACTCTTCTTTGCAAAACCACTTCTCAAATACACACGCTTACTGTGCGCGGGATTTAGCGTTTTGTCGCATTCAATTCCGTATTTTTTACAGATACCCTCCAACTCGTAGGCTTTCGTACCGTTTGCAAGAAACTCAATGATAATATCCCTTACCTGAGTAAAATCATTCACTTTTCTACCCGCCCTTTACTTGTGCTGAAACGTTCGATACCACTGCACCAGTTCCAACATGAACTCCGGAAATAGCCAAGCCCGGAACATCTCTGCAATTTCTGGATGAGCCGTTGTCCCGCCGCCCTTACCGCGGCTTGTACGCATTCCTAACGCATGCGTAGTGTTGATCCACAGTGAAGGTATCAGTGTGGTGCTGGTGGTGTGCACCATGTGAATCAGCTCATCACAGGCATTCTCTTGAAATTGAGGATTATAAATCTTCTCCCACATCCGTAGATACTCGATGGTGGTATTGCTTCGCATCCAACTTTGGATGAGGTAGCTGGGACTGGAAGTGTTCTTTCCTCTGGCGATTTCCGTCATAGAGTCATAGGGGTTGACTCGCACATCCTCGGCTCGCATCTTGTCTCCAAGAGGGGATGGGAGAAATCCAGGAATCTTTTTGGTATCCAGTTGCTCAAACAGTTTTTCTGAGGACTCATCCGCCTCCGTTTGCGAGATGAATCCTTTCTTTACTGCGCGCCGGAGAATTTTCTCCGTGGATATTTCGTAAGTCCATAGTGCCTCAATCTGTGCTTCTCGATCCGTCATGGCAAATACCCCTCTCTAAGCAAATCTGCGTATAGGGATATTATACCATATAGCCCACTACAAAGATAGACTTAATTCGGCAACAATTCAAGATAGTCTATACTGTCGCAGTTCTATGTGCATGGTTCCGTTCTGTTGCACAGCGATATATCCAACGGATTCCTTTACGGCTTGCTCATCAAAAGTTTCTAATCCTAATCTCTCACAAACTATGCCCTTAATTGTTTCCTCCAGGATCGACGGAGAATGCTTGCAGAACTTCTTTCCATGTTCTACCCGATTGGCACAGCGCCAGACCACCTCGCCGGAAGGCCGTGTGATACGCCGGTAGTTATGCTCGCACTCGGCACAAATCAAAAGGCCGCTCAATACGCTCTGAGAGCTGTACCGGGTGGCCTTCCGATGTTTTGTATTCTCATCAATATTGCTTCGGTTTCCTTTTTCACCTTGCACTATGAAGTACTCATCAAAACTGACAATGGAACCGATATATTTTTTGTTGGAAAGTAGATCACTGATTACTGGTTGTGTCCAGCTCGTCTTGCCTGTTGGAGAGGGGATACCCTGTTGATAAAGAAAATCGGCAATCCTGCCCAGACTCATACCGGAGAGGTATTGCCGATAGATCATTCTCACAATATCCGATTTCTCATTGTCGATGGCAATATGACCATCACTATTGTAACAAAATCCGTAAGGTAGCCTCATGACAATCTCCTTTCGTTATTTTAAAGTCACATATATGGATGTTTCTGCTGCGTTAAATTCTTAAAGGCGAATATATGCACGTTTTACTTGGCAAATACTTCCAAATCGAGGAGCTAATACCTTGATAGCCTAAAAAAACAGTCCTCATCCGGCCAAAAATGAAAGCAACCTGTCTTTTGATTTTCTCAAAAACAGGTTGCTTTGGTTTGTATCAAGGCAATGAAAATACTTTTCCAGCCAAAGGACTTGCCAGAACCAGACCGAAGCCCAGCGCGGCGGGTTCGGTCTGGAGAGGAGGAGCAGCAGAACGAGCGCGCTCTGACTTTTGCAAAAAAGTCGGAGCAAGCGATATGACGCTTGCGGCGACGCACGATAAGCGGTTAAAATCGATTTCTTGTTTACCGGGCCGCGTCCCCCGTCCCCTTTCGCCCCCGAGCCCAGCGAAGCGGTAAGGGGATACCAGTCAACACTATAGATGCCGTCAAGAATTAATCAAATTGTTCTCTCCCAGACTATAACCTGTGTGATGACATCCCGGAGCCGGTCATCGCCAACCATGTACTCTAACAGCTCGTCGGCAGTATCGCACCACTTTTCGGTAGATGCGGGATCATCTATATAAATCTGTGAAATCAGCATCTGGAGCGGAGCATCCGGCGTCTTACGCAGCTTGGGCCAAATCCCAAAGGATTTTCCCCTCCATTCAAATTCCACTTCTCCGCCGCAGTTCACACACCACTTAAAATCGCTGATACTCTTGAAACGATTATCTTCCAAGCTATTTGTTCCGATATCATAAGACATTTTCCGAATCCCCCCAAACCATTTGAATTCCGGCGCTCCGTTTGGATAGTTGATGGGAGGGCCAGGAATAGGGTGACCAGTTGACCAATCAATTATGTGGTCGTGTGGATCCGTGTGAAGATCCGGCCTTCCATGGTCTGTATAATGGCGTTCTGAAGCGGCTCTCCCATCATCACCGATCTTTGTATCACGGTCATATCCTCCGTGCCTGCCTGGCGCATGAGAGGAAATTGTCTGACCAGGTTCGCCCAGAAAACGTTCATCTCCTGGTTTAGCGGGCTGCCAGGAACCCCCGTAGACGCTGCCGCCGCCTTTTACCGCTGGCACATCCAGGAATGGAGCAATTGTATCATACAATGTTCCTGGCTGTCCACCGATTTTGAACGCTTCCAGATCATTCTGACGGAAAGAGCGCTTGTAGCTCATGTATCTCCAGGAGCTGCGTTCATAGTCCACAAATACAATGTCCCCCCTGCATTTCAGGGAATGGTGTGTTATAGCAGATAATTTTCTTAGGTTCAATCCGCCGCAGCATTTCGTTGTACCCGGCCATGAACCATTCCTTCTGATCGCATCTGTTGCCATGCTCTGATGCCATATAGGTAGAAACGGCCACCACGCTGCCCTTTTCAATTCCTTCAAAGCAAAAATCAAAGGTTGATTCATCTCCCCAGTTTACCGTTGGAATCACTCGAATGCCTTTTGACGCCCAATAGGCACCGCACCAACGGTTGCGGAACACATTGTAAAGCTGCATGACCGGGGCCATTTCCAGATACATACTGAAATCCGGCGAGAGGACCGCACGGTATCGGGATAACTTCTCAACGTCATTATCAGGATGTTTCCAGACGCGCTCAAAGCGGTAATCGTACAGAAAGAAATGAACTATGCGGTCGAGATGATTTTGATCTTCCAGGTGGGTTTTATCAAATCCAATCAGAAGAAGATCATCAAAATCTCCAGTGTGCGGCTCGAATTTTGGTATGATGGGTATCTCCCATTTGCCGTTTCCGGGAAACTGATTGCGAAGTAACGTCTGGCTTGTGCGGTAGTGTTAGCGCCGGGCGAAAATCGCCATTCCGGGCCGGGCGAAAATCGCCAATTTTGGCCGGATGAAAATCGCCAATCG
>NZ_CANRKH010000024.1 GCF_947631165.1 uncultured Dysosmobacter sp.
AACAACTTCCCTATGAGGCCTCTCCGTTGGCTTTCTCCTCTTGACTTCGCTGTCCAATATGTTTGACAATCCTACAGTCTGATTTTTCAGAAATTAAAATTTTCAGTTGCGTATTGGAAAAGAATATAGTACAATAAATAGGCAAATCAAATAGTCCTCCGCATACAGCTGCGGAGCCGGTCTCGCGCAATGGGACCCTGCGAATCATGTCAGGCGGGGAACCGAGCAGCATTAAGCGGGATGTTCCATGTGCCGCGAGGGCGCCGGTTCCGTAGCTGCATGCGGAGGACTTTGTACAAGGAGGGGCGGCATGTATCAGGCCTTGTATCGAAAATGGCGGCCCAAGGTGTTTTCCGATGTCATTGGGCAGGCCCATATCACGGAGACCCTGCGAAAGCAGGTGTCCGAGGGCCGGACTTCCCACGCCTACCTGTTCACCGGGACCCGGGGCACCGGCAAGACCACCTGTGCCAAGATCCTGGCCAAGGCTGTCAACTGCGAGCATCCAGTGGGTGGAGATCCCTGCTGCGCCTGTCCATCCTGTCTGGGTATCGAGAATGGAAGCTTTCTGGACGTGCTGGAGCTGGACGCCGCCTCCAACAACGGTGTGGACCAGGTGCGCGCTCTGCGGGACGAGGCCATTTACTCCCCTGCCAATGTGAAAAAACGGGTCTACATCGTGGACGAGGTCCACATGCTGTCGACCCCGGCGTTTAACGCACTGCTGAAGATCCTGGAGGAGCCGCCGGAGCATCTGATGTTCATTTTGGCCACCACGGAGCTGCACAAAGTCCCGGCGACGATCCTGTCCAGGTGCCAGCGCTTCTCCTTCAAGCGCATCACGCCGCTGGACATCGCAGCCCGGCTGCGGTATGTAGCGGAGCGGGAGAATATCGATCTGCGGCCGGACGGGGCGGAGATCCTGTCCCGGTTGGCGGACGGCGCTCTGCGGGACGGCCTGAGTCTGCTGGATCAGTGCGCTGCAGCGGGCGGCGCTATTGACAGCGCCGCCGTGCTGGAGGTGTTGGGGCTGGCGGGGAATCTTCAGACCGCGCAGATGCTGGAGCACATCCTGCGGCGGAATGCCAAGGAGGCCCTGCTGTTGCTGGACCGGATGTATACCGGCGGCAAGGATGTGGGCGCGGTGTTGGGCGAGCTGTCCACACTGGTGCGGGATCTGCTGCTGCGGCGGACCGCACCGGAGGGCGGCGCTGCGCTGCTGTCCGGCGGTTATGACGCCGCAACTCTGGACCGGCTGGGCAAGGACGTGTCCAGCGGACGGTTTTTATATCTGGCGTCCACCTTGCAGAAGGCGACGGCGGACATGTATTACAGCTCCAACCGCCGGACGGATGCGGAGCTGTGCGTGATCCGATTGTGCGACGAAAGCCTGTCCGGCGACCTTACGGCGCTGGAGAGCCGCATCCAGCGGCTGGAGGAGGCCGCCGCCCGAGGACAGATCGTTCGGGAGGCAGTGACGCGAAGCGACGCCCCAGCACAGCGAGCCGGGGACCGCCCGCCTTGGGAGGAGTCTCTGCCTCAAGCGGCGGAGGAACCGCCTATACCTGAAGAAGAGCCGCCTGCACCGGAGGAACCCGGAGAGCAGGTATTCGATATTCCTCAGGAGCTGCCGCAGACAGAAGCGGCGAAAACGCCGGAGCAGGTCCCGCCTCGGACGGCCCCGGCGGGAGACGGCGGCTGGTGGAGAGCCTTGGCGGAGAGCTGCAAGGGCCGTCTGCCGCCGATGTATCGGGTCTTTCTGGATCTGTGCGGCGGCGTGCTGGAGGGAGACTGCCTGACAGTCTACGCGCCGGACGAGATCACGCTGGGCCGGCTGGACAACGACCGGGTTAGGGGCACCCTCAGTGAGGAGGCCGCCAGGGCCGCCGGGATGACGGTGCGGCTGCTGTTCCGCATCGGGGAGCCGCCCAAGGCGTCCCCCCAGGAAAATCTGAAAAACCTGCTGAAATTCGGCAGTCAGTTTGACAACATTGAGATCAAGTAAAGGAGAACAGGACCATGGGATACAGTGCAAGACGTGGTTTTACCAACGGAAAGGTGTCCGGCGCGGCCCGGCAGGCGGAGATGCAGCAGAAGCTGATGGAGATGCAGGAGGCCATGAACGCCGCCCAGGAGCATGTGGAGGCCCAGGAGTTTACGGCCAGCGTGGGAGGCGGTGCCGTGGAGGCCAAGGTCAACGGTAAGAAGGAAGTGCTGGCTGTGACCATCAAGCCAGAGGCTGTGGACCCGGAGGACGTGGAGATGCTGCAGGACATGGTGGTATCCGCCGTCAACGAGGCGCTGCGCCAGGCGGGCGAGGCCATGGAGAAGAGCATGAACAATGTGACCGGGGGACTGAATCTGGGCTCCCTGGGACTTTAAAGTGGGGACTGAGTCCCCCCTTTAGATCCCCCCTCCAGTGATACTGGTCACTGGAGCCGCCGCCCCCGGCGGCTGGGGTCAAAGTATTTTCGCCGGGTACAGAAGGTAAATTGCCCCACAGGGGCAAGAGAGGCCCCTCTGGAGGGCGCCCTGGCGAAAATGATTAAAATTGCTTCTTCCGCTTTTTGCGGAAGAACTGGGGAAACCACAGGTTTCCCCTAGCCCCTTTCCCTGGGCTTGTGGGTAGGGAGAGAGCGGCCCACATGGTGTCATGCGGGCTGTTTTGACAGACGGGATAGAGACGCCCGATAGGAGGTGCGCGGCATATGAGGAGAAACAAGCTGCTGGCGGCGATGCTGGCCTGTCTGCTGCTGACCGGATGCGGGGCAAAGCGGACGGAGCCGCTGGCGGAAGAGCCTGCGGCGGAGGGGCCGGAGATCGCCTATGTGCCCCTGGATGACCGGCCGGACAATGTGGAGCGGGTCGTGTATCTGGCAGAGAGCCTGGGCTATACCTTGGCCATGCCGGAGGCGGTGCTGTATCAGACCCGCCTGGACGGGCAGCCCCGAAATTTTGACAGCCTTCAGCGGGGAGAACCATGGTCTCTGTTCACCTGGGTCCTGGAACAGGAGGCGGAGGGCTGTGACCGCTACATCCTCTCCCTGGACCAGCTCTGCTCCGGGGGACTGGTCAGCTCCCGGGCCATGACGGAGGATACGCTGGAGCTGCCGGGAGGCGGGACCGTCTTGGCCTCCCAGCTGATCGAAGAGCTGCTGACGGCCCTGGCCGCCGACAAGAACAATGTGGTCTGGCTGCTGGACAGCGTGATGCGGCTGGCCCCCACCGTGGGCTATGAAGGCGGGACCCTGGAGGAATACAACGCCCTGCGGGCCTACGGCGCGGAGGGGCGGCCCGTTTTGACCGGCCAGGCGCTGACGGTGGAGAATATCATAGCGGATTACCGGCTGGGTGGAGACGGGACGGAGCTGGACCCGGCGGCGTTCGGCCTGACAGAGGTGCAGGTCGAGGAATATCTGACTGTCCGGCAGCGGAAGCTGGCCCTGGCGGACGAGGTGATATCACTGGTGCGGGACAGCGGCGCGGAAAATTTCCATGTGCTGATCGGCATCGATGATTCTTCCGAGGAGGATTCCATCCAGAAAAACGAGATCGCCTACCTGCGGAGCCGTTTGAGGGAGGAGGACGCCCTGCTGTCCGGTGTGGACGACCTGGCCTTCAAGGCGGCGGCGAAGCTGTATCTAGAGGAGAATGCCTGGGGGGACAGGCCGGTCCATGTGGGCATTTCCTACTACGGCGGGACGGAGGACCAGCCTGCCTGCGATTATGACTACAAGCCGCTGAAGGAGATCGTGGAGGAACATTTGGACTTTTTCGGCGCGTATCAGCTCTCCGGCGGGAGCGGCGCGGCGGATGTGGAGCTTCTGGTGCTGACCCAGCCGGATACGGCAGCTTGGGAAGCGGCGAAACTGACCCAGGCGGAAAGGGACAGATTCAAAAAGAACGCATGCACCAACCTGGTGGAGTGGCTGGGGACATTTCGGAACCAGCATGTGCCGGTCATCCTGATCGATGCCAGCAACGGTGCTTATGGCAATGCCCTTCAGGAGGCACTGACAAAAGAGGCGGAACTGGGATATCTGCTGAGCTACGCCGGTTTTTTGGACATGGCCATTGTCACTGGCACGGCGCTGAGTCACGGGCTTGCCCGCTACGCCGTTTTGAAGGGCGGGGCGAACACGGACGCGATGGACCGGGCTTGGGCCAGGACCCTGGCGGACAGCGTCATCAAGGACTTCTGCTATAAGCATGTGGTACGGGAGGACCTGTTGGCCCATATCCGCAATGACCTGGGGGGCGACCCCAACAACTTCTGGGTCCCGGACATCGACCGGGAGGCCATTCTGGCCCGGCTGGAGAGCGGCATGGCCGCCGCATCGGCAGAGGTGATCCGCAATCTGGAACGGAGCAATATGATCGCATCTCTGGAACCCTATGAGGAAGTTGGCTGGGGCGGCATCCAGCTGGCCAACTACCGTTTTCCTTGGGACCGGGCCTTTGAGATCGGCGTGGACATTAAACTGGGGGCCTTTACGGAGCCGCACAAAAAGGCCCTGGGGCTTTACTGGCAATGAGCTGCCGCTGAACATGAAAAACCGGGACCGTCACAGACGGTCCCGGTTTTTTGGAATCAATCGTTAAAGCTGTTTGACCGTGTAGTACACAGCCAGTCCAAATACCACCATGGCCAAAGCCCACATGGCGTAGTATGCGATGGTGCTGCTGACCAGGGCCACGGCGATGGCTGCGATGGAGAGGCCGCAGGCCACGTAGACGGGCAGGGGGTCGGCCTTGGGGGGGAGCAGCCTGCCCAGCTTGCCGTTTTTGGTCAGATAGACCACGGCGGCCAGAAGAACGAGGTAGACCGCGGCGGCGATCTTCACATAAAGGCCCAGATATACGCTGCTCAGCACGCGGCGGCAGACCCACAGGACGATGAGAGAGACGCCCAGGATGGTCAGGGACAGGGCGCACTCCCGGTCATACAGGCTCCAGAGAATGCCTAGCAGCATGACCACGGGGACCACCACGACCAGGAGGGTCAGGGTGGACATGTTCCAGCGGACCAGAAGGGCGGCGGCTGCCGCGAACAGTCCCACGCCGGTCACGCCCCAGCCCAGGACCCGTTTGCGCTTGTCGGCCCGCCACAGCAGGCTCAGCGCCACGCCAACGGCCAGGATGACCGCCCCGGCGCCGGCCAGGACCCAAAGATACGTATCAAACCAGGCGATCCGCTGCAATTCGGAATCGGCGTTGATATAGAAACGGCGGATCAGCAGGAGATACAGCTCTGCCACACAGCAGACCAGGAAAAACTTCATGGTGCCGGTCATAGGCTCGTCCCGCTTGACAGGCTTGGATCTACCGTTTTTGGGATTCTTTGGCATATATAAAGACCTCCAGGGTTGTTTCTTATTTCGTAGAAGGACCGGCAGCAAAAAGAGAAGCGCCGACATTCCTTAATAGTATAGCAGACTTTGCCTCCATTTGCAAGGGCAACTGGGAAGGCTTTTTGAAGTTTTTCATTTCCGGATGGATCGGGGATTGAGAAGTAAAGAAAGACATGATATACTACTTTATTATGCGACTTTTACGAAAGAGGGATGCAGGATATATGAAACGTTTGATGGCAGCCCTGATGGCGGCGCTGACGCTGGGATTGAGCGGCTGCGCCATGACGCCCGCCGACCCGGACGAAGCCCAGGAGAGCATCCAGGTCATCGCCATGGATACGGTGATGATCTTCAGTGTTTATGGAGAGAAAAGCACCCACGCCGCCTACGCGGCAGAGGACGAAGTGCGGCGGTTGGAGGGATTGCTGTCACGGACGGAGCCGGACAGCGACGTATCTCGGCTGAACGCCGCTCCGGCGGGGGAAGAGGTGACAGTGTCGGAGGATACCCGGACGCTGCTGGAGGCGGCACAGCTTTACAGCAAAATAACGGATGGGACCTTTGACTGTACCCTGGCACCGGTGTCCTCCGCCTGGGGCTTTACGGAGGACAGCTTCCGTGTCCCCTCCCGGACGGAACTGAACGGTCTGCTGAAAAACGTGGGCTGGGACAAGTTTCATCTGTCTGAGGGGCAGAGTTTGGCGGCGTCCCACGACGAGGGCGTGGAGATCGACCTGGGCGGCATCGCCAAGGGCTATGTCACCGATGCGATCGCCAAGATCCTGGAGGAAAACAACATTCCCCGGGCCACTATCAGCCTGGGGGGCAATGTGCTGGTCTGGGGCGACCGGCCCGACGGCACGCCTTGGCGCATAGGCATCCAGGACCCGGCCCGGGTGGATGTGGCCGATGGTTACGCAGGCTTTTTGAATCTGACCAACGCTTTTGCCGTGACTTCCGGCGGCTATCAGCGGTATTTTGAAGAGGATGGCAAGACTTATCACCACATCATCGACCCGGCTACGGGATGTCCGGCGGACAGTGGGCTGACCTCTGTTACTGTGGTGGCGGACTGGGAACAGGGCGAGAGCAATGGAACCCTGTGCGACGCACTGTCCACGGCGCTGTTTGTTATGGGGGAGGAAAAGGCTCTGGACTTCTGGCGGACCAGCGGCTCCGGCTTTGAGCTGGTGCTGGTGACGGAAGATGGACGGGTGGTGTCAACTGACGGCCTGACGGACTGCTTCGCGCCAGACGAGACCAGCGGGTATGCCTATGAGACGGTCTCCTAAGCTGCGGCCCGGCGCCTGGGACGCCCTGGTGGTCCTGGCGGTGGCGCTGCTGGCACTGGGCTGTGGCCTGATGCTCTGGGGTCGGGAGACCACGGCGGAGACCTTGACGGCGGTGGTGTCTGTGGACGGCCGGGAAGTGGAGCGTGTTGTATTAGACGAAGCCGTTGGAGAACGGGACTATTCCGGGAACGGATATACGCTGACAGTGGGATTCAGGCCGGAGGGGGTCACTGTTCTGGAGGCGGACTGCCCCACGCAGGACTGCGTCCGCACCGGGACCATAACCCGGAGCGGACAGAGCATCGTGTGCCTGCCGGGACGGATCATCATCCAACTGACCGGCGGGCCGGTGGACGGGAATGCCCCGGATGTGGTGATCGGATAAGGAAGTTGGTATGAAGCTGACGACGAAGCAATTGACACTGTGCGCTTTACTGACCTGCATGGCGCTGGCTTTGAGCTATATGGAGGGCCTTTTTCCGGTCCTCATTCCTCTGCCGGGCGTGAAGCTGGGACTGGCCAATATCGTGACGGTGTTTGCCCTGTACGCCCTGGGACCGGGACAGGCGCTGCTGATCCTGCTGGGGCGGTGCCTGCTGGGTGCGGTGTTTGCCGGAAATATGAGTGCGCTGCTGTTCTCCCTGCTGGGGGGCACCGCCGCCATGCTGATGATGATCGGCTTGTCCCGGCTGCGGGGACTCTCTGTATACGGCGTGTCCATCGGCGGGGCGGCGGCCCACAACTGCGGCCAGGTGGCGGCGGCCATTTTGACGCTGGGAAACACAGCTCCTCTGTATTATCTGCCGGTGTTGCTGGGGGTATCCCTGCTGACGGGGGCAGTGACGGGCCTGGTGTCCGCCTGCCTGTTCCGGGCGCTGGCCCACACAGGGCTGGCACTGGGCTGATATGTATTTGGAAGAAAAGAGGAAGATACCATGAAAGTACTTGCGCTGAGCGATCCAAGACGGTATGCGCGCTTTGCGCCCAAGGAGGACCCGGCCTACCAGGCGGCGGAGCTGATCTTCTGCGACCGGGAGGCACCAGAAGAGGAATGGCTGGCTGCCGGCGGCGATGCGGAAGCGCTGTTTGTGCTGCCGGTGACTTGGATCCGGGAGAGCCTGATCGCCCGGATGCCCAATTTGAAGATGATCCACAGCGAGGGCGTGGGCTTTGACCGCATCGACCTGGAGGCGGCCCGGAAGCGGGGCATTTACGTGTGCAATAATGCCGGGTGCAATGCCGGGCCAGTGGCGGAGATGGCGGTGATGATGATGTCCATGCTGCTGCGCCGGACCCTGTGGGGCGACCGGATGGTGCGGGCCGGACAGCAGGGCCAGGCGGTGCGAACACTGGAAGGCAATGTGCCGAGGGACCTGGCCTCCGCCGCTGTGGGGCTGGTGGGCTTCGGAGCCATCGGCCAGGCCACGGCGAAGCGGCTGCGGGCCAACGGCAGCCAAGTATATTATTACGCCCGTCATCGGCGGGACGAGACGGTGGAGCAGGCCCTTGGGGCAGCGTATCTGCCCCTGGAGGAGCTGACGGCCCGGTGTGACATCGTGAGCCTGCACCTGCCCGCCACGGCGGAGAGCATCCATATGGTGGACCGGGATTTTTTGACCCGGATGAAGCCCGGGAGCTTTTTGGTGAACACCGCCCGGGGGGCCATCATCGACGACGAGGCGCTGTGCGCGGCCCTGCGCTCCGGCCATCTGGCGGGAGCGGCGCTGGATGCCTACGCCCCGGAGCCTGTCCCGGCGGACCATCCCCTGGTGCGGCTGGCGGCGGAGATGCCGGACACGCTGGTGCTGTGTCCCCATCAGGCGGGGATCACCGAGACGTCGTTTTACCGAGTCTACCAAATGCTGTTTGGAAACCTGGGGCGACTGATGGCTGGGCAGCGCCCTGACCGGATCGTAAATGGACTATGAGAGGAGGACTTCACATGAACAAGCGGATCGCTTCATTTTTGGATTCTGTCTTGGGCGGTATCTGCATCGGCATTGGGGGGACAGTGTTCCTCTCCTGCGAGAACAAGGTGGTGGGCGCAGTGTTTTTCTGCCTGGGCCTGTTTGCCATTTGCACCTTTGGTTTCAACCTGTTCACCGGAAAGGTGGGCTATATCTTTGAGCGGCCTCGAAGCTACACGGGCTTTGTACTGTCGGTGTGGCTGGGGAATCTGGTGGGGACCGGGCTGGTGGGCTACGGCATCCGGCTGACCCGCATCGCCGGGATCACGGAGAAAGCGGCGGCCATGTGTCAGGCAAAGCTGGACGATAACCTGCTCTCCATCTTCATATTATCGATTTTCTGCAACATATTGATGTTTATCGCGGTGGACGGCTTTCAGAAGAATCCCCATGAGGTGGGGAAGTACATCGGCATTTTCCTGGGGGTCACGGTGTTCATTCTGTGTGGCTTTGAGCACTGTGTGGCCAACATGTTCTATTTCTCCGCCGCCAACGTGTGGGGCGGCAGGGCGCTGCTCTATATGCTGGTGATGACCGCCGGAAATACCTGCGGCGGCGTGCTCATTCCGCTGTGCCGGATGGTGAGGCGGAAGGCGGAAGAGGATTGAGCGAAGGTCCGTGCCATCGGCACGGGCTTTCGTTTTTTATGCAGGTCCCTTCCGGCGGTCCAACAGCGAGGCTGCCGTTTTGCAGACCTTGGGATCGCAGTTGCTCTCTGCGGCGCGGTGGGACCAGAGGGAAAAAGAAGAGCGCTCCCATGGCTGGAAAGCTGCCGAACATGGAAAGAGACCGCCGGTCAGGCGGTCTCCTGTTTGTTTTTCGGCGGAGCGCCGGCGTCCCAAAAATATTTGGCAATGATCCAGCCCAGGCCCAGCAGCATCACACAGAACACGTAGACCATGTTGATCTCGGCGGAACCGATGCCGGGGGATGGGACGGAATCGTCGGAGGCCAGGTAGGTCCAGTGGTCCAATTCGTTTCCGTCGGCGTCATAGAGGTGGATGTCCGGGAAATAATTCCGGTCCGTCTCGTAGACATGGAAAAAGCTTGGCTCTGTCACATCGCCTTCCGCCATCAGCGTACCGTCGTTTTCCAGATTGGCCTGGACCTTGTAATGGGCGATCTCCGGCGGACAGTCAGCGGCAAAGACGATCCGAATATCCCGGTCCTTCAGCGTGAAGCTCCGCAGGGCTGCGCCTCCGCCGTAGGAGGCGTTCAGAGGCTGCCAGCCGCCCAAAGCGCCCCGGCGGAACTGGATATAGCCCAGGAGGCCGTCGATCTCACTGTCGGTAAAGGTGAGAACGCGGCGGTCACCCAGCGTTTTGTCGTGGAGGAGCACCGGATGGAGAACGGCGCGCAGACTGCCGTCGCTTGGCGCGTCGGCGGAGGCATATTCGCGGATGGCCTCCAGCTTCTGCGCCTCTGTGCGGAGCGTCCAGAAGTCCCCCTTGTACAGGAGCCAGGCGGCCAAAAGCGTCAAAACGGCCAGGACGGCGGCCAACAGGCGGTGGAAATCGATCTTCATAGGTGGTCTCTCCTTTGGTGCCTTTTATCTCATTATACAACCGGGAGAGCAAAAACCCACGAAAAATTTTCGATCAATCGACATCGTACAGGGAATCCAGCACCAGCCAGGTCTGGGAGAAGGGGCGCATCAGGTTCCAGAAGCCCGCGCCCCGGAAACCGTATTCCGCGATGAGACGCAGTTTGGCGGCCATGCTGCGGGCATCCTCGAACCAGACCTCGTGGACAGTGCCGCCAGCGTCGGTATAGTGGAAAAAGGGGGATTGGGCCGTTTCGTCGTACTGGATGGCGATGCTGTGCTCCACCGCCAGCTCGATGGCCCGCTGGTTGGAGATGGACTGCGCCCGGGTGACGCCCTGAACAAAAGGAAGGGGCCAGTCGTAGCCATAGTTGGGAACGCCCAGGAAGATCTTTTCCGCTGGGATCTCCGTAACGGCGTAATCCAGCACTGCCCGGACGTTGGGCAGGGGGGCAACGGCCATGGGCGGCCCGGCAGTATAGCCCCATTCGTAGGTCATCAGAAGGACGCTGTCTACGGCGGCGGAGACAGCGGCGTAGTCGTGGCCTTCATACAGAAGGCCCGGCTGGGTGGCGGAGGTCTTGGGGGCCAGAGCCGCCCAGAGGAAGCGGCCTTGGGCGTGGAGCAGCCGCTGGAGGCGGGCAAGGAAGTCCGCGTAGGCCTGGGCCAGATAACCGGGGAGGTACTCAAAGTCTACGTCCAGACCGCCATAACCCTTTTGGAGCAGAGTCCGCAGCACTTCCTCCACCAGCTGGCCCTGCAGCGGGGCGTCCGTCAGGACCAGCTCCGCAAGGCGCACGTCAAACTGACCGGATCCCGTCAGGGTGGAGAGGTGCATCACCGGCTGGACGCCCCGCTGGCGAGCGGCGGAGAGCATGGCATCGTCCTCCAGCGGCAGCAGGCCGCCGGAGGCGGTGAGCCCGTAGGTGAAGGGGGCCAGATAGGTGAGATAGGGCAGCTGAGCCGCCAGCAGGCCGTTGTCGATGTAGGGATAGGCGTAGCCGTTGAAGGCGGCGGCCCCCAGCTTTTGGTCAAAATAGGAGACGACCAGGTCCTGGCCGGGGACCAGAGCCGTGCCGCCGCCCAACTGCCAGTTGTTCCGCCAGAGCTGACGGACGGTGACGCCATAGACATTGGCGATAGAGGACAGCGTGTCGCCGGGACGGACGGCGTGGACCTGCCGGGGAAAACGGACCACAAGCGTTTGCCCCACCGCCAGGGCGCCGCCGGAGGGAACGGCGTTGTCGGCGGCCAGGCGGGCGGGGTCCACACCATAGTAGGCGGCGATGGAGGCGACGGTCTCGCCGGAGCGGACCACATGGATCATCATGGAACGATCACCCCTTGACTGAATAGTATGAGACGGTTTCCTCCACTCTATGCGGAATGGGGAAGAGATATGCGAAAAATGGCTTGCCTTCATCGGGGGCATGAGATATGATATAGATGAGAAATGTGGGTCCGGGAGGGATCGCCATGAATATTCGGAAATTCGAGGCGTTTGTGCGGGCGGTGGAGCTGGGGAGCCTGTCCAAGGCGGCGGAGGAATTGGGCTACACCCAGTCCGGCATCAGCCACATGATGCAGTCGCTGGAAGAGGAGATCGGCTTTTCCCTGATGGTGCGGACCTCCGCTGGTATCCAGCCCAACAGCGAGGGTGAGATGCTGCTGCCGGTGATCCGCCAGCTGCTGAACAGTAGCGAGACGCTGGAGCAGTATATCGCCAAGATCAAAGGGGCGGACACCGGACGCATCCGCATCGCCGCTTATCCCAGTGTGGCTACCTATTGGCTACCTGAGATCATCCGGGACTTTCAGAAGGATTACCCCAAGGTGGAGATCCAGATCATTGAGATGGGCTCCGGAGCCATTGAGAAGCTGATGGAGGAGCGGCAGGCGGAGCTGTGCATCTATGCCGGCGGCGAAGGAAAGAATTTTGAGTGGGTCCCACTGTGCCGGGACCGGATGCTTGCCTTGGTGCCGCCGGGCCACCGGCTGGCAGGACAGCGCTCGGTAGCTCTGGAGGAGCTGGCAGCGGAGGAGTTCATCATGCCTATGCCGGATTATGACGGCGAGGTGCGGTTCATCCTGAACAAGTTGGAGCGGTGGCCCCACATCCTATTTTCCGCCTGCAGCGATTATGCCATCATCAATATGGTGACGGAGGGGCTGGGGGTCTCCATACTGTCGGAACTGCTGCTGCGGAATTACAGCCACAGGGCCGCGGCGCTGCCCATGGACCCGTCCCAGGAGCGGGTGCTGGGCATGGGAGTGCCGCAGGTGCGGACCGCCTCCCCGGTGACACGGAATTTTATGCGGTATGTGGAGCGGTATGTAACGGAAAAGAGCGGAGCGGGCGGTGTTCTGTCCCGCGGAACGGCGGAATAGGATAGGACATCCGCGCGAGGGAGAAAAAACGGGCAGGAGGCCGGCGGGGCTTCCTGCCCTTGCTTGTTGGGAGGCGCTTTATGGCGGGGGAGGTCTTTTGGGTCACATTTCTGGCTGGCGTAGGCGGCACGGGACTGGGCGGCGTCGCCGGAGGGCTGTTCCGGCGGGAGTCTGAGCGGACGGTGAGCCTGCTGCTGAGCTTTGCCGCCGGGGTCATGGTGGCAGTGGTGTGCTTCGACCTGCTGGCAGAGGCTGCGGCGCCGGGACGGCTGTTTCCCGTGGCGGCGGGCATCCTGGCGGGATACGGCGTGACGGCAGGGCTGGGATATCTGCTGGAGCGAAGACGGCGACAGGAGAGCAGGCTGCTGCTGGCGGGACTGGTGATGGGGGCGGCTATCGCCCTGCACAACCTGCCGGAGGGAATGGCCATCGGAGCGTCCTTCGCCGGAGGCGGCGGTGGCTGGGCCATGGCTGCGGTCATCGGACTGCATAACGTCCCGGAGGGAATGGCGGTGGCGGCGCCCCTGGTGGCCGGAGGCCGAAAGCGGAGGTGGGCCGCCGCGCTGGCCGCCCTGGCGGGAGTGCCCACAGTGCTTGGGGCGGCGCTGGGGTATGGCCTGGGGACTATGGGACCCCTGGCGCTGACGACAACATTGAGCTTTGCCGCCGGGGCTATGCTGTATGTGGTGTTCGGCGAGCTGCTGCCGGAGGCGGAGGAGCTTTGGCGGAGCCGCGTTCCAGCGGTGGCGGCGGTGGCTGGCGTGGTAGCAGGGCTGATCATCACACGGGGATAGGCGGAGAGAAGAGATAGTTAAGGAAGCGCTTGGAATATGGAGCGGCCGGACCTGAGAAGGTCCGGCCGCTGTGTTATGTATGGATCAGCCGCCTTCCGCCAGGCGATAGCCCACGCCCACTTCGGTAAAAAGGTATTCCGGTTCGGCGGGATTCTTTTCGATCTTGCGGCGGATATTGGCCATGTTGACCCGGAGGATCTGGTTGTCGCCGCCGGCGCGGGGCCCCCACAACTCCTTGATGATAAAATCATAGGTCAGGACCTTGCCGGCGTATTTGCCCAGGAGGGCCACGATGCGGAATTCGCTGAGGGTCAGTTTGACGTTCTCGCCCCGGACCAGGGCCTGGTGCTTATTGTAATCGATGGTCAGGTCTCCCACGGTGTAGGTGCCCTTTTGGGCGATCTCATCGTTGCCGCTGGCGGTGCGGGTATGGCGGATGGCGGTGCGGACCCGGGCAAGCAGCTCAGCAGTGCCGAAGGGCTTGGTGAGATAGTCGTCGGCTCCCAGGTCCAGGGCCGTCACCTTGTCCCGCTCGTGGGAGCGGGCGGAGACCACTACCACCGGAAGGCTGGACCACTCCCGCAGCTGGCGGAGAATGTCCAGACCGTCCATATCGGGCAGGCCCAGGTCCAGAATGATCAGGTCCGGACAGTGCGAGGAGATCATGGACTGGGCCTCACTGCCGGAGCGGGCCTGCATGGTCTCGTATCCGTTGTTGTTGAGCACAGTGGAAATGAAGTGGGAGATGCTTTTTTCATCTTCCACCACAAGGATCTTTTCACGAATGTTCATGGCAGAGCCTCCTAATGATGAAATACTATGCGGCGGGGCAGTGTGAGCCGGGTCATCCTTCCAGGGGCAGGGTGAAGGAGAATTCCGCGCCTTCCGGCAGGTTTTGAGCCTCCAGCGTGCCGCCGTGGGCGCGGACGATGGCCAGGCACACCGACAGGCCGAGGCCCATGTTGCGCTTGCCGTCGCCGGAGGAGGTCTCGTTGTGCTTGAGAGTCCCGTCAAACAGGGTCGGCAGGACCTTTTCCGGGATGCCCGCCCCGTTGTCCCGCACGGAAAAGCGGGCAAAATTTCCCTCCGGCTGGACCGACAGATGGACGTGAGTGGCGGTCTTGCCATGGATGGCGGCATTTTCCAGCAGGTTGGAGAGGACTTGGCTGATCAGGATGGGGTCCATGGGGACCAGCAGCAGCGTGTCCGGCACCTCGACGGAAACGGTGAGCTGGGGGTAACGGCGGCGGAATTTGGGGATCACGCCGGCGATGACCTCCTCGGCGGCCTCAGGGCCCTTGGTGATGTGGGCCTGCTCGTCGCCGATGCGGGTGATAGACAGCAGGTTCTCCACCACCTGGATCAGCCACTGGGCGTCATCCCGGGCATCCTCCAGCAGTTCCCGCTGCTCCGCGGTGGAGAGACCGGGATTTTCCAGCAGAGCGGAGGTGGCACCTATGATGGAGGTGAGGGGAGTCCGGATATCGTGGGAGACGGAGCGGAGCAGATTGGCCCGCATTTTTTCCTTCTCGTTCTCCGCCCGCAGACGGTCCCTCTGCTTGGACTGGGTGGTGAGGGTGCTGGTGATGATGGAGACCATGAGAAAGGTGAAGAAAGTCAGCGGATAACCGGAAATGGTGAGGTCAAAGGCCCAATAGGGGAAGGTAAAGATGAAGTTGACGCAGATAACGCCCAGCACCGAGGCGATAAGACCGAAGAGATAGCCGGTGGTCAGGCGGGAGATCAGCAGCACCGCCAGCACGAAAACAGGGGAGGCAAAGCCCTCCACGCTGTCCAACATGCGGAGCAGGATGCACAGCCCTACCGCGCAGGACATGATGACGCCGGTGATCAGCAGATCCCGCCCGGAAAAGGGAAGCAGGCGGGAGAGGGAAAATTTGGAAGAACGCAAAGCGGCAGGCTCCTTTCCTTGGGGGGATCGGACACGGGGATCTTCAGTAAACAAGGGGCGGCTTTTCGAAGCACTTTGAGCGGTCGGCGGTGTTGATCCCGGCCGCCGGCAGGCCCATTGCCCTTTGTCCCCTGAGAATATTATAGCAGATGATCCGCTGTTCGTGAATAGTATACCAGACGAACTGTTAATTTGCCGCTAAAATTATTGACGGCGGCTGAACGGCGGCATATGCGGCATATTCAGATATGGATCGGGAGGAGGCGCGCTGGCGGTCAGCCGGCGCGTTTTTTTCGAATAATTTTGGAGCATTGCACGGCGGAGGGCAAAACCGGGGGCGCGGGAGGAACGTGTGGAACGAGGAAAGGAGCGTAGGTTTTGAGCGAACGGAGACGGTCATTCTGCCAGGCGTTTCTCCGCACCATGGACGCAGAGCAGGCGGCGGCGGAGAGTGGACGGCGGGACGGATACAGAGCATTGGGGAGCGGCGCGGTGCGGACAGCCCTGGATGAGATGCGGACCAGCGCGGCGGAGCAGGTGCGGCGGGAGGACGTGATCCGGCGGCTGGCACAGCTGGCCTTTGGGCGGGCCAACGACGCAGTGCGGCTGGCGCTGGCACCTGACGCAGTGGAGGCGGAGAAGCTGGAGCTGTCCGCCGTGGCGGAATTCAAGGTGACGGAAAAGGGCGTGGAGGTGAAGCTGGTGGACCGGGTGCGGGCGCTGGAGACCCTGTGGGGGCTGCTGGAGGAGCGGGGCGGCGGCGCGGAGGAGCTTTGCCGGGCCTTGGAGGAAGCGGCTGGGCGCATGGGGGACCATTGGGACGATGAATGAGATGGCAGGCTTTTCCGACAAGCAGATGTGGGTGATGTCCTGGTGGAAGCTGGAACGGTGGGAGGCCATCATCTGCGACGGAGCGATCCGCAGCGGAAAGACTTTTTCCATGGGGATGTCCTTTTTCATATGGGCGCAGACCGTGTTTACCGGCAGGCAGTTCGGTCTGTGCGGCAAGACCATCGGCGCTCTGCGGAGAAACCTGTTGACGGAGCTGATTCCACACCTGCGGCGGTTGGGCATGACGGTGAGAGAGCGGCGGGCGGAAAATGTGATAGTGGTGCGGTACATGGGTCATGAGAACCAGTTTCTGCTCTTTGGCGGCCGGGACGAATCCAGCGCGTCGCTGATCCAGGGCAGCACTCTGGCGGGAGTCCTGCTGGACGAGGCGGCGCTGATGCCCCGGTCCTTTGTGGAGCAGGCCATTGCCCGGTGCAGCGTGCCGGGGAGCCGGCTGTGGTTCAACTGCAACCCGGAGGGGCCGCAGCACTGGTTTTACCGGGAGTGGATCCTGAAGGCGAAGGAGCGGCGGGCGCTGCATCTGCACTTCACCATGGAGGACAATCCGGCGCTGACGGACCGCATCCGGGCCAGATACCAGCGGGCGTATTCCGGCGTGTTTTACCGGCGGTTCGTGCTGGGAGAGTGGACCGCCGCCCAGGGACTGGTATATGACTTCTTTGACCCGGAGCGAGACGCGGCGGAAGCGCCGGCGGGGCCGTTTCAGGAATGGCGGATCTCGGTGGATTATGGCACGGTGAATCCGGCTTCCTTTGGCCTTTGGGGACGGAAGGACGGCGTCTGGTACCGGGTCAAGGAGTACTACTACGATTCCCGCCGGGAGGGTGCGCAGCGGACCGACGGAGAGTATGCCGACGAACTGGAACGGCTGGCGGAGGGCCGGACCATCCGGCGGGTCATCGTGGACCCGTCGGCGGCCAGCTTCATCGAAGTCCTGCGGCGGCGGGGCTTTCCTGTGGTAAAGGCGGACAATGCCGTGACGGACGGCATCCGGATCACAGCGGATCTGCTGCGGACGGGGAGGATCGTGATCTGCCGAAGCTGCGGAGACTGCCTGCGGGAGATGAGCCTCTACTGCTGGGATGAGGAGCACGGAAGGGATTCGCCCCGGAAGGAGCATGACCACGCCATGGATGAGATGAGATATTTCGCGGTGGATGTGGTGAGGGGCGAGCGGAGCGGCTTCGCGGCAGTAGCGGTAGAACGGCGGCCATGAGCGAGCGGAGCAGCGGAAAATGATGGGAGGGAGCATGAAGGTGAAGTGGTTCAAGAAGGAGAAGGAGGCGGCGCTTCCGGCGGCGGTGCAGCTGCGTGACTGTGAGCACCATCCCTTTGGGATGCTGGGGGACTATGTGCCGCTGCGGAATGGAGAGACACGGCTTTACCGGGCTGTCCGGGAGGCGGTGCCGGTGGTGGACGCCGCTGTCTGCAAGATCATCCGCATGGTGGGCGGCGTGACGGCAAGCTGCGGAGACCCGGCGGCGGAGACGGCGCTGCGGGAATTTTTGCGGACAGTGCCGGTGGGACGGGGACAGTTTGGCGTCAACGCCTTTCTGGACAGCTATGTGGACTCCCTGCTGGTGTGCGGCCGGGCGGTGGGCGAGATCGTGCCGGCGGCGGGAAACCGGGACATCGGGGCGCTGCTGTGCGGCAGAGTGGAGGATATTGAGATCCAAGAGAGGGAGACACCCCTGACCTTTACCATTTGCGGACCCGATGAGCAGGGGCGGATGGCGGCGCTGCCCTATCAGGAGCTGCTGCTGTTTACGCCCCTCAACCCGGAGACGGGAAGCCCCTACGGCGTATCCATGCTGCGGTCGCTGCCCTTTTTGGCGGATATCCTGATGAAAATCTACAACACCGTGGGCGTCAACTGGGAGCGGTGCGGCAATGTGCGGTTTTCCGTGACCTGCCAGGGCGGCGACGGCGTGAGCGCGGCAGAGCGGAGCCGCCAGCTGGCGGAGGAGTGGTCCCGGGCCATGCGGGAGACCCGAAATGGCAGTGTGCGGGACTTTGTGGCCGTGGGCGGCGTGGATATCCGGGTCATCGGCGGCGACGCACCCATCCTGGACAGCCAGGTGCCGGTGCGGCAGATCATGGAACAGATCGTGGCAAAGACCGGCATCCCGCCCTTTATGCTGGGCCTGAGCTGGAGTTCTACTGAGCGGATGAGCGCCCAGCAGGCGGACCTGCTGACCACGGAGATCACCGCCATCCGCCGGGGCCTGACACCAGTGCTGGAGCGGATATGCAGGCTGTGGCTGCGGATGCATGGATTTACCTGCGGCTTTGAGATCGTCTGGGACGACATCAATTTGCAGGACCAGGTGGAGGAGGCCAAAGCGGCGCTTTATCAGGAGCAGGCGAGAAGGCTAAGATTGGAAAACGACGCCATGGAGAAACAGCGGTGAAAGAGGCCCCGGCGGGGCGGAAAAGCTTACAAGATGAAATATGGAATTGAGAAGGGGTGCGTGTAATGGATATCCGGGAAGAGCTGGCAGATATCAACCGGTTCGCCAAGACGGAGCTGACGGCGGAGCAGGTATATGCCTTTTCCGTGCGGCTGTGTGACAACGAGGTAGACCGGGATCTGGAACGGTTCGACACGGCGGCCATGGAGCGGCTGGGAGAGCTGTTTTTGGGCAAGAGCGGCATATTTGACCACCAGTGGTCCGCTCAGGGGCAGACGGCCCGCCTCTATCGGACTGAGGTGGTGCAGGAACCGGCTGTGACGACGGCGGCGGGGGATGCGTATTGCTGGCTGAAGGGCTGGGCCTATCTGCTGCGGACAGAGAAGAACCGGGAGCTGATCGCTGAGATCGAGGGCGGCATCAAAAAAGAGGTGAGTGTGGGTGTCAGTATGGGGCGGAGCGTGTGTTCCATCTGCGGCGCGGAGGCCGGAAGCTGCCAGCACGTCAAGGGACAGATATACGACGGGCGGATGTGTTTCACGGAGCTGCGGGACCCGGTGGACGCCTATGAGTGGTCCTTTGTGGCAGTGCCTGCCCAGCGGGGGGCAGGGATCCTGAAACGATTCGGCCAGGAGCGAGGCGACATGGCGGTGCTGGAAAAACAGGCGGCCCTGGGACGGAGATATCTGACGGAGCTGCGGCGGGAGGTGGTTCGTCTGGCCATGCTGGCGGATGACGGCCTGGACGGCCATGTGTTCGCCAAGGCGGCGGACCGGCTGGAGGAGCCGGAGCTGCTGGAGCTGAAGCGGGCCTATGGGGCCCAGGCCGCCCGGCGGTTCCCGGCGGCGCCCCAGCTGCGGGCAAGGCCCGCAGAGGCGCGGGGCGATGAAACGGTGTTCCTTGTCTGACACGGAGACGGGTCAAAACACGGCGGCGCTGCCCGGGGCAAGGAATGCAGCTGTGTTTGGCTGGTAATCCGCAAAGAGGGACAACAACATAGAAGGAGGACAAAGATGAAGGTTTCTTACGAGGGGATCGGCCAGTGGGCGGCGACCTTTGCCTGCAGTCAGACGGCCGAAGGCCAAATGGTGAAGGTCAGCGGCAGCGGCGTGGTGAGCGGCTGCGCCGCCGGTGACAGCTTCTGCGGGCAGGTGCTGTCCGTAGGCAGGGATGGCATCGCCTGCGCCGTGGCGCTGGGCGGCATGGTGACCGCCGGATATACCGGCACGGCGCCCGCGGTGGGCTGGAGCGGACTGTCCGCCAATGGCCAGGGCGGCGTACAGGCGGACGCCGCCGGACGGACCTATCTGGTGGTGGATGTGGACGAGAGCGGCGGCACTGTGACCTTTGCGCTGTGACACAGGGCCGGAAAGAATTGTGAGGAGGAGAAAAGGTGGCATATCATTTTGAGACCGTCAAGCTGGAGAAGGGCATGTATGGCCGCAGCGGCCGCACCTTTGCCCAGACGCTGGAGGAGCTGGATCCCAGCGAGCACTACAAGGGGACAGCCCTGGAGGGGCTGGATGCCTTCCAGCGTCAGCTGAAGCGATTTGACATCAGGGTGAAGGGACCGGGCAGCGACATGGTGGAGAAGTTCTTCCATACCACGGATTCTGCCGTGCTGTTCCCGGAGTTCGTGTCCCGGGTGGTTCGCCAGGGCATGGAGGAGGGCAGCATCCTGCCGGAGATCACCGCTACGGTGACTCGATTCGACGGCATGGACTACCGCTCTATCGCTTCAGTGCCCGGCGAGGACAAGAAGCGGCTGCTGCGGGTCGAGGAGGGCGCCGAGATCCCCCAGACCACTATTCAGACCCAGGAAAACCTGGTGCGCCTGCACAAGCGGGGCCGCATGCTGGTGGCTTCCTATGAGGCCATCCGCTTTCAGCGGCTGGATCTGTTTTCCGTGACGCTGCGGCAGATCGGCGCGTACATTGGCCGGATGCATCTGGAGGACGCGGTGAAGGTGATCCAGGACGGTGACGGCAACGACAACGCCGCGGTGAAGTATGCGATAGGGACCAAGCCCATCTCCGGCACCAAGGGCGCGCTGAGCTATGAGGCGCTGCTGGACTTCTGGAGCCAGTTTGACCCCTATTCAATGAACACCCTGCTGGTGAGCGGCGACATGATGCTGGCCATGCTGAAGCTGCCGGAATTCCAGAATCCCTTGACGGGGCTGAATTTCCAAGGTACCGGCGCGCTGAGCAATCCCCTGGGCGCCAAGCTGCTGCGCACCAGCGCCCTGGGTGCGGGCACCATCATCGGCCTGGATAAGAATTACGCGCTGGAGCAGATCTGCGGCAGCGAGATCGCCGTGGAGTATGACAAGCTGATCGACCGCCAGCTGGAGCGGGCGGCCATCACCTCCATCTCCGGCTTTGCCAAGCTGTTCCCGGAGGCCAGCAAGGTGCTGACGGTGTGACGGCGGTCCACATGAGCGGCGGGGCGGAAAGCCCCGCCGCCGGAGAAAAGGCGGAGAGGAGCGGGTGATATGGAGGAGCGTATCCAGATCCTGGCGCGAGCTATCGCCGGGGAACAGGCGGACGAGACGCTGCTGGGAACGCTGTGCGCACTGGCGGCGGAGCGGTGGCGACTGCGGCTGCGGCAGGGAGTGACGGCGGAGGACTGCGGCGACGCTTTTTGCTGCGCGGCGGCCTATACTGCGGCGGCAGATCTGGCGGTGGGCTGCGGGGTACAGGACGTGGAGTCCTTTACGGCGGGACAGGTGTCCGTCCGGCTGCGGGAAACGTCCGCAGGAACAGGATTGGCCCTGCGGCAGGCGGCGGAGCGGCTGATGGCCCCCTATGTGGAGGCTGGAGATATCAGCCTGCGAGGCGTGCGGGGATGAAGAAATGGATCGAGGCCGTGCTGGAGCGGTACGGCCAGACGGTGACGCTGGAGCGGCAGCAGCGGACGGCGCAGGCGTTTTTGCAGCCGGTGACTGTGCAGAATGAGCGGACGGCGGAGGACTTTCCTGGGATCGGATGGCTGGATGGGCGGCTGTGGCTGTATCTGGGCACGGCGGAGCTGGAGACAGGGGACACGCTGGCGTGGAACGGCATGAGGTTTCGGGTCCGGAGCTGCCGGGCCTGGGCTATCGGTGGGACAGTGCTGTACTGGTGGGCGTCCCTGGAGCGGGAAAAGGAGACGGCATGAAGGAATTGACGCAGGTGCGGGACGCGGTGACTACCGCTCTGGCAGCAGCCGGGCTTCCGGCGCTGGCGGCCTTTCCCGACCAGCGGGCCGAGCGGTATCCCGGCGCGGTGGCGGCGGTGAGCGTGGGCGCGGCGGAGGGCAGGGCCGTGGGATTCTGCGATTATCTGGGAGAGGTCTATGACGAGGCGGCCGGGATCTGGCGGGAGGTATACGGCAAGCAGCTGGAGGGCGATATCAGCCTGGAGATCCGGGCGGGGCGGGCTGCAGACTGCGAAACGGGCTGTGAGACGGCCTCCGCCGTGCTGCTGAGCGGCCTGCCCAGCGGCATCCGGCCTGGGGAGCTGCGCTGGGAGGCCATTGCCTGGGAGAAAAGCACCGGGATGTTTCTGCGGCGGGGCGCGCTGCGGTGTCAGGCGGTGTTCACTGCCCAGACAGGTGAGGACGGCGAGACCTTTTTGGACTTTATTTTGAAAGGAGTCATCCGAAATTGAACGAGAGCAAGCATGAGAGACCGGGGGTCTACTCGTCCTATGACGCGTCGGCGGTGGTGTCCGCCGGACAGGGCGGCAGGACCGTGGGCGTGGCGGCCAAGGCGGTCCGGGGTACAGTGGGCGAGGCGGTGACGCTGACCGGATATGCCGCCGGTGCAGCAATCTTCGGCGAGGACACCACACAGGGAATGAGCACGATCCTGCGGCTGCTGTTTGCCAACGGAGCGTCCACAGTGGTGGCGGTCCGGGTTGCAGAGGAAGGCGGACTGACGGATTACCAGGCGGCTTTTGAAGCCCTGGGGAAAAAGGACATGCAGGTGGTGGTGTGCGACAGTGCGGACCTGACGGTACAGCAGGCGCTGAGAACGGCGGTGGAGACAGCTTCCGCCGCCCGCAGAGAACGCATCGCCGTGGTGGGGGGCAACAGCGATTCTGCTGCCCAGCTGGTGGAGCGAGCCAAGGCCCTGAACAGCGAGCGGATGGTGCTGGTGGGACCTGACGGACTGGATGCGGCGGGAGAAGCTTTGCCGGGCGTGTTCACGGCGGCGGCTGTGGCGGGAGTCATCGCCGCCGGACGGGATCCGGCGGTCCCGCTGAACGGCGCGGAGCTTTTGGGATTGGGCGGCCTGCGGGAGGACTACGGCGACAACGACGTGGATCTGCTGGTACGGGGCGGCGTGACGCCCCTGGAGAGCGTGGGAGGCGTGATCTCCCCGGTGCGGGGCATTACCACCCGGACCATGACCGGCGGCGCAGCGGATACCACCTGGCGGGAGCTGACCACCATCCTCATCGTGGACGACATCATCCCGGCGGTGCGGACAGCCCTGAGGAGCAAATTCGCCAGGGCGAAAAACACTGCCCGCGGGCGCAGTGCCATCCGCTCTCAGGTGATCGTGGAGCTGGAGAAGAAGCTGGCGGCGGAGATCATCGACGGCTACGGCGACGTGACGGTGCGGGCCTCTGACGACGACCCCACGGTGTGCCTGGTGGAGTTCGGCTTTGCAGTGGCCCATGGACTGAACCAGATCTATCTGACCGTGCATATCACGGTTTAACAGGAGGGGCTTATGGAAGCGAGAGGATTTCCCACCAGCGCGGATATCTATCTGGAGCTGGAGGGCAAAAAGGTGGCGGTGGTCCAGAGCTATACGGCCAGGGCCAGCAAGTCCTCCAGAAGCGTGGAGGCCTTTGGAGAGAGCGAGCCGGTGGCCACTATCGAGGGACAGAAGCAGTATACCCTGGAGCTGACCAGACTGTACGCCACCGAGGAGGCGGCGTCCGATGGCATCAACTTCTACGATTTGCAGGATTTTTCCCTGGTGATCTGCAAGCCGGACAGGAAGATCATTTACAGCGGCTGCCAGTGGAGCGCAATCCAGGAAGAAGGCCATCTGAACGCCATGGTGGCGGAAAAGGTGACGGTGGTGGCTGCCAAGCGCATTGAGACCACGGCATGAGAGCGATCGAAGAGCTGCGGCCCCTGACCGCCGGACGGCTGCTGACCCTTTGGCGCGAAGCCAGGGAGGCGGGCGAGGACGCGCTGGAGCGGACGCTCCGATGCAACGGAGCGGTGCTGGCGGAGACCTGCTTTTTTCAGGGAGCGCCGGTGTTTGAGAACGGGGAACAGGTGCTGGAGGAGCTGACGGGCATGGAGATGGAAGGATTGCTGCGGCGGCTGGCGGCGGGGGGGCAGCCTCCCGCTGCCGGGGAAAATCCGGCCTTTGACGAAGCCCGGTTCGACACGCTGCGGAAGGAGTAAAGGGTGGATTACGCATGGGAGGAGCTGCTGCGGCAGCACAGAGCCTTGGCGGCGCTGATGATCGGCGGGCGCGGAGAAGAGCCGGAGGAGACGGCGGAAGTTGGCGGACACGGCGGCACGGATCGGGCAGAGGCTCCGAGACCAGCGGAGATCGGTGGGGCGGCCTGGGACCGGCCGGAGGATGAAGCGCTGTCCTTGGCTCCGACGGATACCACCGCGCGCCCCTGGCGGGAGATGGCGCACCGGCGGCAAGCCGCCGGTACAGAGGCGAAAGGGACAGAACGCACGATGGAAGTCCGGGAACGGCAGAAGCGCAGCCGCGGCGCCGACGGCGCGGGGACTGTCCGGCAGGCGGCGGTCCTAGGCAGAGAGACGGGGGCCGTACCCGCCCGGACAGCGGCGGAGCCGGCAGTCTTTCTGGCGTCCCATGGGGACGGCGCTGTCAGCGCACAGGCGGTCTCCAGAGCCTTTCAAAGGGATGCCCGGCGGTATGATGGCGGATTTACCCTGTACTGAGGCGCGGCGGAGCGCCATCAGCGGAAGCGGAGCGCTTCCGGTATAGTCAGCGCAGTTGAAAAAGGGCTTTTGCTCCTTTTCAACCGGCGGACCAATGGTCCGCCGGCGCGCAAGGCGCGGATGCGTTTCCTATGAAGTCAGGCACAGAGGACCGCATATGCAGCATGCAGCGCTGCACAGCAGCGTTGCAGGGAAAAGAATCCAGAGGATTCTTTTCAACTGTGCCGACGATGAAACCAGTGAGAAAGGGGGCGTGGGCGTGCAGCTGGCGCCTATGCGATTTAAGGAGTACACCTGGCCCCACAACCCGGAGGTGTATACGGTGGAGTACCGGCGGCGGATGGCGGCCCATCAGGTGCCTTTTGGCCGGTGTGTGCTGCAGGATCTGGGCGGGACCTACCGGGTCCTGCGGGGCGAGGGCGAATTTGTGGGCAAAGACGCCTATGAGGAGTTCCGGCGGCTGGCAGCGGTGTTTCGGGAGACGGGACCGGGGGTATTGATCCATCCGGTGTGGCAGGCGGAGCGGGTCTATTTCGTCTCTTTGCAGGTGACGGAGGAGCCGGCGCCGGACTATGTGCGCTACAGCTTTGAGTTCTGGGAGGATTGGGACGGCTACGCGGGAGGATTGACGGAGAGCGACGACGGACGGGGAAGCCAGACCGGGGACCGGACGGAGAGCGCGAAAGAGATGGAGGTCTATACGGTGAAGAAGGGAGATACCCTGTGGGGCGTCGCCAAACGGTATGGCGTGACGTTAACGGCGCTGATCGCAGCGAATCCGCAGATCAAGAACCCGAATCTGATCTATCCGGGCAACAGGGTGAATATTCCATGACGGGACGGATCTATACCAGCGAGCATCAGGTCTTTGACCTGCCGGAGCCGGTGGAGTGGCAAGTCATCCACACGGGAACGGTGCCCTGCGACAGCTATGCCATGACCGTTCTGTACCAGCCGGACATGAGGCCAGTGCTGGAGCGGGCGGCAGGCTTTGCCGCCATTTGGGAGGGAGAGACCGTGCTGCGGGGGACCGTGGACGAGTACACGGTGGAGCTGGGGACGGAGGGCCTGACAGCGACCATCAGCGGACGGGGATATGCCGCCCGGCTGCTGGACAACGAGACCCGGCCCGTCACCTATCAGGACGCGACCCTGGCGGAGATCATAAGGTGCCATGTGACGCCTTACGGCATCGCCTGCCAGGAGGTGGCTGACGTGCGTGCAGGGAACGTGTTCACTGCCGCCGCCGGCATCAGCCAGTGGAAGGTGCTGGACGGCTTCTGCCGGACCTATGGCGGCTTTTCGCCCCGGTTCTCCCGCACCGGAAAGCTGATCGCGGCGCCGGAGCGGGCGTCCGGCACCTATCTGACCATCGGGGACGAAGATCCGGTGCTGGCCTGTACGCTGCGGGAGGACCATTATGGCGTGCTGACGGAGGCGTTGGTCATCGACAAGACCCGAAACGTGTCCTACTCGGTGAAAAACAGGGATATGATCGCCAAGGGCGGCCAGTGCCGCCGGGTGATCTACACGCCGGGACAGAGCACATGGGCGGCGATGCGGTATACCGGGGAATATCAGATCCAAAGGTCCAGAGAGGATGAAAAGATAGTGACGTTGACTCTGCCGGGAAGCTTTCCGGCTTTTCCAGGCGACCGGGTATCTCTGGAGCTGCGCCGCATGGGGCTGCGGGGCATGTTCCGGGTCGCGGAGGAGGAGAGCGTGTTTTCTCAGCGGGGAGGCGCCACGGCCACGCTGACGTTGAAGGAGAGTGTATAGCATGTGGGTATCCAAGCAGATGAAGCCCGCTGTTCCTACGGCGGACGCGGATCTGGGCGTGACCACCATTGCCGGGGACAGCGTGGGCGTGGTGACCCGGGGCGAGGTGCGGGCGCTGCCGGTATATGGTCCCGGCGGCTATGTGTGGCTGCCGGAAAACGGCGCGGCGGTGCTGGTCATCAAAGGCGGTCCCGGCGGCGAGGAGCAGTGCGTCAGCGGTATGAAGCAGCGGGAGATCCCCCGGGGCATGGAGCCGGGGGAGGTCTTTCTGTACGGCCCGGGAGAGAACAGCGTCTATTTGAAACGGGACGGGACCATCCAGCTTCGGGGGACGGTGGATATCCAGGGTGCGCTGATCGTGAATGGGCTGTATTATGAGCCTTGCGACTGCGGAGGAGGCGTTTGATGGAACTGGAGCTGCGGAATGGGGATTATGTGCCTGACGGTGTGGGCGGCCTGCAGAGCGCCGGCGGCCGGGAGGCTTTGCTGCGGCGGGTCCTGTTTCGCCTCACCGCCCGGCGGGGGAGCTTTCCCTTTTGGGAGACTCTGGGCAGCCGCTTGTGGCAGCTGGGACAGGTCGTCCCAGCGGAGCGGCAGGCGGCGGCCAAGCAGTATGTGGCGGAAGCGCTGGCGGAGGAGACGGGACTGACGGTGGAACAGGTGGAGCTGGCGGAATCTGCCGGCAGCGCGGTGCTGACGGCATCGCTCATCTATGAGGAAAAACCGATGGCCGTGACGCTGGAGCTTTCAATGTGAGGGGGACAACGGTTGAGAAGTATCGAGGAGATCTATCAGACCATGCTGGGGGCCTTTGCGGAGCGGGCCGGCTTTCTGCCGGAAACGGGCTGCGACCTGGCGGTACGGCTTTGGGCAGCGGCGGCGGAGATCCAGGCGTTGGGCATCCAGGCAGACTGGGTCCTGGACCAAAGCTTTCCGCAGACGGCCCAGGGCGTTTATCTGGATTACCATGGAACCATGCGGGGCCTGACCAGGACCCCGGCGGCTAAGGCGGTGGGAACGCTGCGCTTCACTGTGGAGACGGCGCCGGCGATGGACCAGACTATTCCGGCTGGGACGGTGTGCATGACAGCGGAGGAGACCCGGTTCCAGACCACTGAGAGCGTGGTGCTGGCCACTGGCAGCCTGTTTGCTGAAGCTCCAGCGGAGGCAGTGGAGGCGGGCAGCGGCGGCAATGTGGTGCCGGGAACAGTGACGATCCTGACAGGCTGTCCTGTGGCGGTGACCGGCTGCGTCAATCCTGGGGCCTTTTCCGGAGGGCGGGACGCAGAGGATGACGCGGCCTTTCGCAAGCGCATCCTGGAGAGCTATCAGCGGCTGCCCAACGGAGCAAACGCCGCCTGGTATGAGCAGACGGCCATGGAATATCCCGGTGTGGCGGCGGCCCGGGCGGTGGGCCGGGCCCGAGGTATCGGCACCGTGGACGTTTACATTGCGGCTGAAAACGGCCTGCCGGCGGCGGAAACGCTGACGGGACTTCAAGCGGAGCTGCAGGAGAAGCGGGAGATCGCTGTGGATGTGGAGGTGAAAGCTCCCGGCGTGCAGGCAGTGGATGTGGAGGTAGCGGTGGCGGTGAAGCCCGGCGCCGACGCCGGTCGGGTCCTGGCGCTGGCAGAGGGGACCCTCACCAATTTCTTCAGCGGACGGCTGTTGGGCAAGCCGGTGCGGCTGGCGGAGCTGGGCAGCCGCATATACGCGCTGGAGGGCGTGGAGAATTACCGTTTTTTCTCTCCCGCGGCGGACCTGGCGGCGAGCGACACGGTGCTGCCGGTATTGGGACGGCTGCAGGTGACGGAGATGGAGGCGTGAGATGTACGAAGGATATCTGCGGGACCTGCTGGCACCGCTGGGCGTCTATGATCTGAGCGCAGGCTCCATCAGCGGTGCGGAACTTCACGCCCTGGGCGCGGGACTGGACCAGGTCAGCCAACAGCTGGAACTGACGGAGCGGGAGGCGCTCACTGCCACAGCGGAGCATGAGGGCCTGGACCGCAGGGAGGCGCTGTTTGCCCGCCGCCCGGCGGCCGTCACGGCGACGGAGCGGCGGGCGGCTATCGCGGCCCTTTTGCAGATCGATGGAGACAGCCTGACACCAAAGGCTATTGACCGGACCATCCGGGGCTGCGGCATCAAGGCTCGCGCGCTGGAGCTGGGCAATGGCATGCTGCGGGTGATCTTCCCAGAGGTGGCGGGAGTTCCGGAGGAGTTCGGGCAGATCGAAAAGATCATCTTGGATATCCTGCCGTGCCATCTGGAGGTAGAATTTTTCTTCCGATACCTGACTTGGGCGGAGTGCGAGAAGGCTGCGTATACATGGGCGGATATCGAGTCGGCGGGACACACCTGGGAGAGCTTCCAACTGGCTCTGCCGCCAGAGGAATGAGCAGAAGGGCCCGGAGGATGATATCCTCCGGGCCTTCTGGATTAGTAGAGGGACTCGTTGAAGTGGTTTGTTTTATCAGGCGCAAAAGAGAACAAGGACCAAAAGGAAGAGACAGGCTATGCCTGCCTCTTCCTTTTATAGCAAGACGAGATAAATCTTTTCCTCGCATCCTCCGTCCTATCCGACTGCGGATCCAGCGAAGCAGATCGCAGCCGCCGGCTCAGAAATTCCCTGTTCGGCTGAGAAGTCTCGCCACAGGTGGAGATTCGTGCTAAACAGGGAATTTCTGAGCTGGCGCTGTGCGATAAAAGGCTTTTGGCTGTGCGCTTTTGCGCCGTAAATGGTTCAGCTATTCAAGCCGTCAGTTGACGCTACACTGTTTTTCTCAAGTTCTCACAGTAAAACGTGTAAGCTCTTCCACACAGGAGCGGCCCCAGATTTTCAGCAAAACTGTCATAGGTTTTTCAAGAACCGCTTCATCGACTTCGGTAAGATACGTAGCAATATCTGAATAGGACTGAATCCTGTCATCGTTTTCAAACCGGGCGAAAACTTTAGTATATGTCGTGTCAAACAGCGTGAGTATATTGTTGCAGCCCACCTTTTTCAACCCCGTATTTGCCTGCGCGATTCGTTGGATTCCACGCATGGCGCAGCAGAAGTAGAATTCAAAATCAGGGAGGAATCGAAATGAAGATGGTATTGGAACTTGCTGCCGCTGCATCGGCGGTCTCCGTCGAGCGCATTGGTTGGAAAGGGGTGAAATCAAAATGAAGATAAAGAGACTGATCCTCTGTCCGGCGCTGGCTCTGCTCCTCTCTGTCAACGCCTTCTCTTTGGAGGTTCCTACCAGAACAGTTGTCCAGAACCTGAACGGAAGTCAGCAGGTCGTTAAGACCTACACCGTTTCTCCAGAAACAGATCCGCAGGAACTGGTCGAAAAGCCGTTTGAACTGGAAGGTTATCTGTATACCTTCGCGGATATCGTGAAAGAAGAAAACCATGCAAAGGAGATCAAGCGGCAGACAGAGACGGTCACAGTGGAGACGGCGAAAAATGATTTATCAGATATTCTGGAAAAACTGTCTCCCACCATGTCATATGACGATGGAACCTTCAAGGGGACTCTGGCGCTGGATCACACCAGCATCCACACGGAGGCCGCCGGATATGCCAGCAGAAGCTCCACACTATCAGAAACCAAGGTCATTGGACCGGTGGACCGCAACGATATGTCCTATGTTCCTGCCACCACCGTCAAAAAAGGCATCACACTGGACCTTGCACATGTGGATTGGCAGGTCATTGGTACCGATCTGGTGGGTGAGACTCTGGCACCATCCTCTTATCAGGCTGTGGTCACTTATACAGGAAAGTCCTATTACAGTGCGGCTACCGGTTACATTACCACAGCGGAGTATATGGGTGAGATTACCCGGGACGATGTGGAGAGCGTTACTTACACGCTGACCTGCCTGGGCGAAGAAGCCGACGGCGAAAAGTGGGGCGCAGCGTTTCGATCCGGCGGGATCATTTCAGCGGTCCTGCCTTACGTACTGGCTGCGGCAGGCCTGGCAGTGATTGTGATCCTTGCGGTTTTCCTGATGCGCTCCCGGAGACAGCTCGAACAGCTTCAAACGGAACAGGAGCAGTCGGCGGGTCATTACGACGAAGAGGAGGAACAAGAAGAATGAGAAACATAAAAGGACTGCTTTCCTTGGCCCTGACGGCTGCGGCAATTACCATGCTGCCAGTCAGCGCCCATGCGTTATGCTACTCATTTGAAACAGATGAATTGACGGATTATTATCCCTCTACCGCCTACGAAGGGTCTACGGATCCCAATATCGCTATGGCGGTCCCAACGTGGTGGATTATCAGATCCCGGAACTCATCTACGGCTCTTTTTCTAAGACACAGGCAGGAATCATGGAAAAAGCCGTGCTGCCGGGGCTGCAACAGAGCGCGGTTTCATCCACCGGCGGTGCGGGGTACGGTATCACCAGTGAGGGTGGATTCTATATATCAGCACCAGAACTGCAAACGCCATCCTTGCCGGTTTCCAAGCCTGCGCATACCAGCGTCGAAGATATGGAGCGCAAGGACGGCAGTATCGGTACCGTGAAGATTCCATCTTTGGGTATCAATATGAAGGTCTGGGAAGGGGAGACCAATACAAGCATGTCCAAGGGCCTGGGGCATTACAGTTCGACATCTGCCTGGGATGGAAATGTGGGAATCTGCGGCCATAACCGGGGTGCGAAATATGTGATCGGTTCCATCAAGAATCTTGATAAGGGCGATACCATTACATATACCATCGTTTATGGCACACGGACCTATGCGGTTGCAAGGGTCAAAACAATTTCCAGCTCTGACTGGAGCTATCTTCAGGCGACATTGGACAACCGCATCACATTAACAACATGCCTCGCCAATCAGCCGGATAAACGGATCTGCGTCCAGGCGGTCGGGAAATGCGGTTGAATCCATTGGCAGCAACGGTTTGCAGTATTTTACAATGTCCAGATATTTTAGCGCCGTGTGGAAATCAAATAATCCTTTGGCAGTGGATTGATCCTGTATTATGCCCAAGATACTCCGGAGATCATAAGATCATATTTTAACAGAAGGAAGGGCTCGGTATAATACAGCAATTTGACCACAGGAAAAAGGATGACAGTGTTAAAATCCGAATGGATATCGCCGTTGACCTTCCTGTGGAAACAGCAGAACAAGTTGAGCGGCTGGGCATTTATGAATTTGAGCAATGTACCTATGATGAAATCAGCCGTCAGATGACCGCAAGTGTGATGACCACACTATACCGAAAGGGGGCGTAATTCCATGAAGAAAGCTTTGAAGAAACGTGGGGTGAAAACAGCATTGACCTTCTGCACAGGCATGGCTCTCGGCGCAGCTTTATTAGGCGGCGCCGCTGCCGCGGGGGTCGCGGCCTCGCCCACCTGGCAGCCCATCTATGTGGACGGCCGGCAGGTACAGATGAAGGCCTACAACATCAACGGCAATAATTTCGTCAAGCTTTGGGATATCGGCAAGGAAGTGGGCTTCAATGTGTACTGGCAGGACGGCGTCCGGGTCGACAGCACCGCGGACTACGCCGGGGAACCGCCCGTGGAAGCCGCTTCGGAGTTGGGGGCTGCAGTTGGTGATCTGGAGGCTGTCCGCCAGGAGATGATCCAGCGGATCAATCAAGTGCGCCGTGAGAATGGCGTGGACGAGCTGGCCGTCAACGAGGCGCTGATGGAGGCGGCGCAGGTCTGCGCTGATCAAGGCTTCAGAAAGCACAACTTCCAATATGAATGTGAGACCGTACTGGCCTGCGGGTATCCATATGGCTTTAACTCTAACCTCGCATGGTTTTCCGGTGCTTCCAAGTTGAATGCCATTGCACAAACAACGGTTTCCAGCTGGCTCTTCTGCCGGAGAAACAAGAAAAAGACCCGGAGGATGTTGAGGTGGGGGTAGCTTTAATGTTTCTCTATAAATTATCAGGCGCATTTTTAGGCCATTTCACATGAGAGCAGCTAGCAAAAACCGGCCACATCCACAATTACAGTGGATATAGCCGATTTTTGCTTGATCAATTTAGCCAAGCCTGTTCAGATGGTATTTACCAGGCTTCCGGGGACCGTTTGCGTCTGCTGCCGCAGCGGCGCCTCTCAATCATCCCAATCCTTTTCGTGCTCCAGCACCGCGCCAGTTGCGGCGTCGATAGTATACTCATATTCATAGCCGCCGGATTTGAATTCCACCTCATACTCCAGACGTCCGTCGTCCCAGTCCTGCTCCACCTCCAAATGGGTTATCTGGCTCTCTGCGATCCCGGCATGGGCCAGGGCCGCCGCCTTGGCCGCATCCTGTCCGATATCAGTGGTGCCGCCGCTGGAAGGATCGGGCTGCCGGAGCTTCTCTGTTTCATATTTTAGAATCGTGCCATTTGCCGCGTCAATGGTGTACTCATACTCTGTGCTGCCGTAAATAAACTCCAACTCATACTCTGTCCGGCCATCATCCCAATCCTTCTGTACTTTCAGCCAGGTGACATTGTTCTCCGCCGCACCGGCATGGGCCAGGGCCGCCGCCTTGGCCGCGTCCTGTCCGATGTCAGTGACAACAGGCTGGGGCGGCACGGGCAAGCTGCCGGAAGGCGTGGGGGAAAGCGTCTCCAGCACATCGGCTGTGCCGCTGAGCACCTCGCCGGTAAACGCATCCACTTTATAATCGTACTCCCTGCCGCTGATGATCAGCTCCACCTCATAATGGGGCAGAGCATCGTCCAGATCTGAATCCACCTCTTTGAGCACATCGGCGTTTTGCGTCAGCGTCCCGGCGTAGTTTCTGGCATTTGATACGGCAGCTTCTCTGCCGATAGGCATTCCCGGCGCGCCGATCTCCATGAGGTCCCGTAATTCCTCGACCGAGAGCTTTGCCAACTCCTCAAATTTCAGAGAACGGTTTAGGGCAATGACCTGATTGACCAGGGCCGCCTTTCCGCTGGAGATATTGTTGGCCCGGGCCTGAGCGTCCAAACCGGCGTTCATAGCCATATTCTGGCTGTACACCGCCGCCTGGCTGGAGGAGGTTTGCAGGATACCGTCCACAGTGGCAGTGATTTGCTGCTGAAGCTGGGCCGCCCGGCTGGTATTGTTGTCCTCCACTGAGATCAGGATGGCCGAGGAGAGACTGTCCAGATATCCATGCCGCACCAGAGCGCCCACGATGGCATTTACCGCCACATCCAGCTTGGTGCCCTCCAGATCCTGTCCGCCGTCCATATCCGAGAGAACAGTGGCGGCGTCCTCATTGCGGGCGGTGCAGGAGAGGACCTTTTCATTCTGATTCACCTGTAGTTCGATGCTTGGATTCACGTCCAGAGAGATGATGCTGGCCACGGACCAGTTGGCCCGGTACCACATGCCGCCTCCGGTTCCCGCGCCCAACAGCGCCAGGGTCAGGCAGGCCGCAATCAGTCCGCGCGGCCAGGATCTCTTTTTCTTCTCGCAGGTATTGGCTGTCATGTTTGTCATATGGATCACATTCCTCTTTTCCGTCCCGCGGCGGGAGAGAACATCTCCAAAATCATCGGGCGCGGTGTGTTCCAGCGCATCCTGCAGCTTCTGTTCCAGGTCCCGATCCGTCATTGGCTTTTCTCTCCTTCCAACTGAATTCTCATCTTTTTCAGCGCGCGGTGATATTTTGACAGGACGGTGGGAAGAGGCATCTCCAGCAGGGCGGCGATCTCCCGGTGCTTCAGCCCAGAGGACGCGTGCAGCAGTACGATCTGCCGTTCCGCATCCCCCAATATGGCCAAAGCCTCCTGGAGCACAGCTCGATCCTCGGCCGTAACGGCGGAAGCTCCGGCGGGGATCGCTTCCCACTCCGCCTCGGTGAGCTCCTTGAAACGAACGGACTGTCTAAGCCGCGTCCTGGCCAAGTTCCGGGCAATGGTCAGGATCCAAGCCATGGGGGAGCCCTGGCTTCTGTAGCTCCCTGCGGCTTCCCAGACCTTTACAAAGGTATCCTGGGTGACATCCTGGGCATCGTGGGCGCTTTTCAAAATGGAGAGCGCCAAACCGTATACCGCTCCCCGGGTTTTCCCATACAGCGCCCCAAGGGCTTCCGTATCGCCCAAGGCCACTCGTTCCAGTAACTGTTCCAACATTTCCTGCTCCGGTCCGCTATGTTTTATTGTTTCGATTGCAGCTGTCAGCATCTCCACGAACTCCTGTCAATTAAGGAATGTGCGGGAAGCGAATTTTATTGCATCATCTTTCCCAAAATTTTGATCGCCCATAGGCACGTGCGATTTCAGCATGGTCTGATACAGAACCGGGAGGAAGTGTATTGGTTCCTCTGATACATTTCGGAAAAATATGTTCAGCTTCACTGAATTCAGCTTTGCTGTCGTCTGCGCCGGTATAAATGCATAGGCCCATAGAAAATCCTCCTGCTAAGTGCTATAAACATAGTCGATGTTTTGCAAAGTTTTTCAAGCAAGCTGATGCCTGTGCCTTTTACCACAGCCGAAGCTGTGCGTCAGCAGCGGCCTTATCAAGCTGCGGCGGCTGAAGGTGGAGTATATCAGCGGCGGCCAGGGGATCGTTCAACCAAGAGGTGATCTGCTCCCTGCGAAGCACCAGCGGCATCCGATGGTGGACTGCCTCCATGGATTCATTGGCCGCTGTGGTCAGAACGCAGTAACAGGGCTTGCCGCCCCGCAGGTCATACAGCCCCGCCATATAGAGTGCGTCCTGGCCCGGCAGGGTAAAAAGGAACTTCCGCTTGTCCCGGTCCCATTCATAGAAGCCGGTGGTGGGGACAACACAGCGGCGGGATACTACGCTGCCGCGGAACATGGGCTTTTCCGCCGCGGTCTCCGCTCTGGCGTTGATGACCAGGGAGCCGGGCGTCTGGTAGCCCCAGCTTTGCAGCTCCGGGTATATTTTCCCATCAGAGGAAAGAAGTACAGGAGCCAGAGCGGTGGGCCGGATCTCCCCCGGTTTCCAAGCATTGGCACCGCACCGACGCTCCACTTCGTGTACGATTTGCAGAATTTCGGCGCACTGGTCTGCGATGAACTGGTAGCGGCCGCACATCTTAGTCACCCTCCTTGTGATGGCGTTCCTATAGTGATCAAATATAGTATAGCATATTTGACAAAAAGAAACGAGGCGGATAGCCCCCAGGAATAAATTTCCACTTGACTGATGAGAACATATGTTCTAGTATGCGGGTGAGGAGGTGTGACGATGGAACGCCATATCTTGCACTGTGACTTCAACGCCTTTTACGCCTCTGTGGAGGCCCAACGGCGCCCGGAATTGAGAAACAAGCCGCTGGCTGTCTGCGGGAGCCAGGAGGAGCGGCACGGGATCGTGCTGACCGCCAACTATATCGCAAAGCCCCGCGGCGTGAAAACCGGCATGGCCATCTGGCAGGCGAAGCAGTATTGCCCGGATCTAGTGGTGCTGCCGCCGGATATGGGTGAGTATATCCGCATCAGCAAACTGGCCCGGGAGATTTACGAGGACTACACGGATCAGATCGAGCCTTTCGGCCTGGATGAAAACTGGCTGGACGTGACGGGCAGCGTGGGGCTGTATGGCTCACCCATGGCGATTGCCAGGGAGATCAGCCGGCGGGTCAAGTTTGAGCTGGGCATCACGCTGAGTATCGGCGTGGCCGACAACAAGATCACAGCCAAGCTGGGCAGCGACTACAGGAAACCGGACGCCATAACCCAAATCGGGAAGGACAACTATCAGGAACTCGTTTACCCGCTGCCAGTGGAAGACCTTTTGTATGTGGGACCGGCCACCTCGAAAAAGCTGCGCGCCATCGGGATCAGCACCATCGGACGGCTGGCGGAGTGCCCAGTAGAGGTGTTGACCCGCTGTCTGGGGAAAATGGGAGCCGTCCTGCACATGTTCGCCAATGGCAGGGACATTTCCCCCGTGCAGAAATCAGACCATATCCCCAATGTGAAGTCCGTGGGCAACAGCGCCACCACACCCAGAGACTTGATTTGCGACGATGATGTTAAGCTGATGCTGCTCCTGCTGGCGGAGAGCGTGGCCGCCCGGATGCGGGAGCTGGCGTCACGGTGTACGGTGGTGGAGGTGTCTGTCCGGGACACGGTGCTTCACACCTTTACCCGGCAGCGAAAGCTCCAGGTCCCCACCTGCTCCAGCACGGAGATCGCCCAGACCGCCTTTGAGCTGTTCCGGGCACACTATCATTGGGGGCTTCCCGTCCGCAGCATCGGCGTCCGGAGTGCGGGGCTGGTGGAGGCGGACAGCGGCGTGCAGCTGTCCCTTTACGAAAGCGATGTTAAGCGGAACAAATGGGAGCAGATCGACCGGGCGGTGGACACGCTGCGGCAGCGGCATGGCTACATGAGCGTCCAGCGGGCGCTGATGCTCACTGATCCGCAGTTGGGGCGGATCAATCCCAAGGACGGCCACACCGTCCATCCAGTAGGCTATTTTGGAGGATCATGAGGATGGAAGAGCGGAAAAAACAATATGTGCCGGTAGTGGTACGCTTCGACACCGCAGGGAAAATGCGGCCCGTTCTCATTGAGTTCGATGAGGAACACAAGTACCCAGTAGATAAGATTCTGGATGTGCGCCGGGCCGCCTGTCAGAGCGTGGGCGGCGTAGGTGACCGTTATACCTGCCGCATCCAGGGAAAAGAGTCCTATCTGTGGTTTGAGAAGGGCCGCTGGTTCGTGGCGGCGAAGCGGTAGCCGCTGGCTCAGGGCAGCTGGCTCAAATCAACTTTATAGATCAGGTCCTTTGGCGCTTCGTCTGGCTTCAAGAACATAATCTGATATCAAGGCAAGTAGATCACGCCATTCTCCAGCTCGGTATTGCCCTTGCAGAACACATAGGATCTCTGGATATTCCACGCTTCCACCCTGCGGATTTTATTCAGTGCTGAGTGCTTTTTGCAGTCGTTTCCGGACTTGACTTCCACCAATTCGATGCGAAGGCCATTTTGCACAACGAAATCAAGTTCGCCGTATTTCTTGGCGTCAAAGTAGTGCAGCTGGAGGCCGTTGCTTTTAAGTTGCTGTGCGATCACGTTCTCCAGGATGCTGCCCATGTTGATTTCCAAATCTCCCTGCAAGATCCCAAACTGGATATTTTCCAGGCAAGCTGCACACAAAAGGCCTGCATCCCCCATGAACAGCTTGAACAGACTGTGTTTTTCATTGAGCTGAAGTGGGGCCTCCGGCGAGGATACATTGTAGCAGGCAGCGCAACTCCCGCATTGAAGAGCCATGCAAAGCTGTTGGAGTATCGCAGCTGGCGGCCATTCGCATCCAGATCATGGAGAATGAACCTGCGGTTTTTGTTGTTGAGCTGGGCGGGAATACTGTCAAAAATGGCCTGAATTTTCGGCTTGTCGCTGCCTGCGGCATATTGGGCGATATCCAAACGGTACAGTTCCAAAATGTCATCCTGTCAGGCAATCACTTTGCCGATATCATGGGTATCAGCATAGGTCTGCACCACATCCGGCATACCGCCTACGACAATATAGCTGCAAAACAGTTTGAGCATGGTGTCGTGGACCGATGGGGACGCAGGCTTCAAATGTTCGCAGCAATCTTTTAGATATGAGATTGTCGAGGGCTGAACGCCATTGGCCCAGAGGTATTCCTCAAAGTCCATAGGATACATGCGGTAGGTTTCTTCAAATCCCACAGGATAGGAACGGACCTTCTCCCAGCTGAAGATGAACAAGGTGGAGATTTCCCTTTACGATGTGGTAAAGACCACCGGCGAGTGCAGGGATACTTTCAAATTCACCTATGGGGGCCGCCGGTATGACCGGCTCTCCCTCTCGGAAAAGATCTGCGCCGGGATGGAAGTATCCGAGCTGATGAAGCGGCTCACCGGCCGCAATTACCCTGTGTTTGTGGATAACATGGAGTCTATTGACGATCTGGCCAATGTGCGGCCCACCGGGCAGCTCATTATGGCAAAGTGCGTCAAAGGAGCGGAATTGCAGGTACGGCCTGCCGGCCCCATTGTGGGAGCCATGCGGCAGGCTGCCTGAGCAGGGGATGATCCCCTCTGGCCGCAAAGATTTATAACAAAATCCCCATTGTGGACGCGGCCAGACGGTGTGGGCTTGTCCTCGACTCCCGAACGCTCCGGCAAACGGAAGTCGAGGCGAGCTGTCCCTTCTGCGGCGACCACGGTCCGGGGAAATTTCATTTGAGCCTGAACACGGATACCGACCAATACCGCTGCAACCTCTGCAGCGCTCATGGAAACAGCATGTCGCTGTATGCCAGTTCGGTATCAGCAATAAGAGGGCATATCAGGAATTGCTGCGAGAGGGCAAGGTCTACCTGATGCCCCAGCAGCCGGTTCCACAAAAGCAGGAGTGGCAGCCCATTGCCTTGGAACTGCGGCATCAGATGTATACAGATATGCTGGAGCATCTGACGCTGCTGCCAAAGCACCAGGACAACCTTATGGAACGAGGCCTGTCCGAAGAACGCATCGCCCGCAACCAGTATCGCAGTATGCCGGAGACGGAACGGGGGCGGCGGCTTCTCGCCGCCCTGCTCCGGGCGGACTGCCCGGATTCCGCACCAGCTATGGTGAATGGACCGTGAGTGGCCCCAACGGAGTCCTGATCCCCGTCCGGAACAAGGACGAAATGATCCAGGGGCTGAAGATTCGCTTGGACAGTGAAAACGCTCCGGAGCGGAAATACCGCTGGCTCTCCAGCCGGGGAATGCCAAACGGGACCCGCAGCTATTCGTGGGTCCATATTACCGGAAATACGGCTAGCAGGCGTGCCTTTCTGACCGAGGGGCCGCTTAAAGGGGATGTGGCCAGTTTCCTGAGCAACGACGCCCTGCTTGTCAGTATCGGCGGCGTCAACGCTTTGGGCGGCCTGCGAGACGCAATCCAAACGCTGGGCGTCAGAGAGATCGTAGAGGCCATGGACATGGAGGCAATCCGTACCTTGAGCGGCCTCAACCGCAGCGGGACGCCGCTGATGGTCAACAGCTTTTACATCATTGATGATGAAAAACAGCGGGGCAAGATGACGGAGGAATTTTACGCGGCGGTGAAGAAAGAGATCGCCGAGTATCAGGAGCGGGCGGACTACTTCATCCAATCCGGCTGCCAGAGTCCGGCTGTCATGGAACGCTGGGTGTTGAAGATCCAGGGCCTGGAGGAGAAGAAGCGTCACTATGAAAAGGTGCTCCGCCGGGAGCTGGACGGGCTGGATGATGAATTCGCTACCCTGAAGTTCCTCGCACAAGAGCTCCAAGCCAGGTCTCGAAACATTCGATTTCAAAAAGCAGCGTAGATCATCGTAACGCAAAAAGCCGGGGATACCGTGGGCATAGGCCCATGGTATCCCCGGTGATTTTTATTTCTCAAGCCTGAATTTTAAAAGTTGGTATGGTTCCAATTCCAGGACGGTGGCAATACGAAAAAGAAGGTCCAGTGATATCCCATGGCTCATACCAGGTGCTTCCACTGACGCAAGGTGCTGCCTGCTGATCCCGAGGATTTCTGCCAACTGCTCCTGTGAGTATCCCTTTTTCTTTCGATAATATCCAATCGCATAGGATAGATTCTCCATCCACTCGGAGAAGTCAAAGTCCCACTCCAACATGATCACCGCCTTACAGAATTAGTTTATCCGAAGGCAGTAAGAGTTAAAATAATGGCAAAAGCATTATTGACGCCTTATAAGCGTCAATATATAATCTGAATATAATTTTGTCGTGTTTTGTGAGGTATGAACCATGAAGAAATGCTTATCCTGTGCCATTACTGGACATCGACCCACTAGGTTCAAGTGGAAATATAAGGAGAATAATAATGGCTGCAAGCGCCTGAAAAGGAGAATGCAAGAACAGTTTGCTCTCTTATATGATTATGGAGTCCGCAGATTCTATGTTGGAGGGGCCTTGGGGGTAGATATGTGGGCAGGGGAAATTTTGCTTCGTATGAAAGAACAGTCAAAATACGGCGATATTGAACTGGTAGTAGCTCTGCCCTTTGAAGGACACGATACAGCGTGGGATGATCGCAGCAGAAATCGCTTGAAGTTTCTGATCAACCACAGCACTTTGACTGTAACAGTAGGAACAGCGGCAGAACTTCCAGCCGTCTGCTACAAGCGTCGCAATTACTATATGGTAGATCACGCCGATTGCCTGCTGGCCGTGTATGACAATGAACGCTCTATCCGCAGCGGAACCGGTCAAACAGTTCATTATGCAGAGAGCAAGGGAGTTCCTATTATTTTAATTAATCCTGACACAGCCGTGGTATCCTCTGCGAGTACAATTGAACGATAAACCAAAAGCATTTGCTAATTTGCAATTCTTTCAGATTAGCAGATGCTTTTGGTTCTGATTATAGATTTCCTATAAATATTGATAAAGTAAGTAATGTCCTCATCTACAATGCGGATGGTTTTCTGGTCATTGTGTGCAGTGGGAAAAATTTGGATAAAAATGTTTGCCCCCATAGAATTTCATCCCAAAAATAAAGTCAGAACAGCGGATGCCCTGATTATATCAAGGAACTATCTATACTGGTATTACCAACAGGTTCAAAAGGGCAAAGAACAAAAGCCTTACTCTCAACTGCGAGGTATGCCGACAAACATGGTATCCGCATTGTCCGCCGTATGAGTGACGGCGGAACCATTTACACAGACCTGGGCGGTTGGCAATTCTCTTTTATTCAGCACTGAGAGACAACGCAAATCGAATTCCAGCAGTATATTGTCCCAGTGATTGGGGTTCTGAAAGAATTAGGCATCCGGGCAGAATTTAATGGCTGAAATGATCTGACTATTAACGGAAAAAAGTTTTCCGGAAATGCTCAGTATCGACTGGAAGATTGCATTGTTCACCACGGCTCGTTGCTGTTTAAGACAGATATCAAGCAGATGATCGAATCCACTAAAATGCACAAATACAAGGTCTTATCATCCCGTAGATGCGTAACGGCTGGCAATGATCGCCGGCAAATATGGCGGAGGCGTGTTCTGCAACCTGCCGGATGATACCGTGTGCATGTGCAATTACTCCTACCAGCATGAGGATTCCGACTTTGTTGTAGGCGACCATGTAATGCTGATCATACAACGGTATGACGATGTGAAAAAGCAGATGTACGGAAAGATAGTGAGCAAGTGTTAATATGCCTGAAAAAGCCATATCAGCTGCGCGCTGCTAAAGAATGCGACTTTTTCAGGCACAGAAACTACCCCCGCCTCAATAGAGACGGGGGTAGTTTTAATGTTTTGTAACAAAAAATAGAGTGAATGCGTATGGAATGGTCAACAACAAATTTACTATCTAAATGACCTTTGCATACATGGATGTACTGTAATTCTTAATATCACAGGGATTGATAATATGATACGTTTCAACGATTTTAGTGAAGTAGGTATGGATATCCATGCGGTCAATTTCTGTAAAGCCCCGGTCATCCGGCAGCAGTCCCGCTCTCGCATTTTGCCACGGATATTCGCTATGCGTCATTTTCTCAAGAACACCGCCTGAATAACAGCTAAACGCTGAAATGATGGC
>NZ_CANRKH010000025.1 GCF_947631165.1 uncultured Dysosmobacter sp.
CCTCTGCTGGAACTGTGTGATCCCCAGGCGGTCATCTGCCGGTTCCAGGAAGAAAAGGGCTTTACTGTCCGCTATCGCATCCTTCCGAACCACCGGAATCAGGAGTTCTTTGAGATGCACTTTGTGGACGTAAGTGAGAGCGGGCAGGAGCACGCGATGGTTCTGGGCATCCGCTGCGTGGATGAAGCTGTCCACGAGGAGCAGACACAGAAGCAGCTTCTGCAGGACGCTTTGGAGGCCGCCAACCGGGCCAGCGCTGCCAAGTCCGACTTTATGTCAAAAATGTCCCATGACATTCGCACCCCCATGAACGCCATCATCGGTATGACCGCCATTGCGGCCGCCCATGCCGAAAATCCTGACCGTGTGCGGGACGCCCTCAGCAAGATCTCCGCCTCCAGCCGGCATCTGCTGGGCCTCATCAACGAAGTTCTGGATATGAGCAAGATCGAATCCGGCACCATCAGCCTGGCTGCGGAGGAATTCAGTCTGTCCGATCTGCTTAACAGTATGCTCCTGATGATCCAGCCCCAGATTCAAGCCCACAAACACCGCCTCCAGGTCCACATTCAGGACATTCAGCATGAGAATGTGATCGGCGACAGCCTGCGCATCCAACAGGTATTTCTGAACCTCGTGAGCAACGCAGTCAAATACACTCCCGATGGCGGCGAGATCAGCCTCACCGTACGGGAGCAGGTGTTGCCCACAAGCTCCACGGGCTGCTATGAATTCATCGTCGAGGACAACGGCATTGGAATGTCTGAGGAGTATTTGACGCACATTTTTGAGCCGTTCAGCCGGGCGGAGGATCTGCGTACCAGCAAGATACAGGGCACCGGTCTGGGTATGGCCATTGCCCAGAACATCGTACATATGATGAACGGTAACATAACCGTGGAAAGTCAGCTGGGCAAGGGATCAAAATTCACCGTAACCATTTACCTGAGGTTCCAGGATGCGCAGGACATTGATACGTCAGAACTGGCGGACCTTTCGGTGCTGGTGGTAGACGACGATGACTGTGCCTGCCAATCCCTCTGCACCATGCTCGATGAGATCGGAATGCGCAGTGAAGGCTGCACCTCCGGTCAGGATGCCGTTTCAGCGGTCCAGCGCGCGCTGAATACGGCGCTCCCGTTCTACGCTGCCATTCTGGACTGGAAAATGCCCGGCATGGACGGTCTGGACACCGCCAGGGCTATTAAGCGTTTGGTCGGCGACACGCTTCCCATTATTATTCTCTCGGCCTATGATTGGTCCGATATTGAGCTGGAAGCACGAGCCGCCGGCGTAGATGCGTTCCTCAGCAAGCCTGTATTCAAATCCGGGCTGATCCGGACGTTTAAATCCCTGATGAACGCGGCACCGGAAGATCCCAATCAGGCCTCCCCGCTGGAACCACTTTTGCAAAAAGACTTCTCCGGGCGCCGGGTCCTTCTGGTTGAGGACAATGACCTGAACCGGGAAATCGCGCGAGAGGTCTTGGAGATGGCTGGGCTTACCGTTGAGGAGGCTGAAAACGGTCAGATCGCCGTAGATCTGTTCTCAGCCTCCGAGGCCGGCTATTACAGCCTGATCCTGATGGACATTCAAATGCCCATCATGAATGGCTACGACGCTGCTGCGGCTATCCGTGCGCTGAAACGCCCGGATGCGCTGCGAGTCCCCATCCTTGCTATGACTGCCAATGCCTTTGTAGAGGACATTCAAGCCGCCAAGGCTGCCGGTATGAACGAGCATCTGGCCAAACCCATCAACTTTGAGGCGCTCGGCTCAGCTCTGAAAAAGTATCTGTAAAACACTTTGGGGCTGTCTCATACTGTTTTCTGATCAAAAACTTTAAAAAGTTTTTGATTGCGGCGCATTGCGCCGCCGCGCCTACGCCGCGCAGGAAAAGTATGGACTTTCATCACAGGCGGCTTTGCCGGCGGGGCCGCTTATGCGGCCCCCAAAAAACAATTTCATTGTTTTATGGTATCAAAAGAGCAGCTGAAAAAATGCAGCGGCCGGCACTTTCATAGTGCCGGCCGCTGGCGTATTATTTGTGTGTGAATAGAAACAAAACGCAGGAAGGCCATACAGCAGGACTGGAAAGTACCAAGTTTGGAGGGCGCGGCGCCGCCAGATCACAATACGATCGCAAGATTTCGGTCAATGCATCTTGCCATGTGTCAGGTCCGGATCCTGCAAGACGGACCGAGACGCAACGTTTATGGGCGTGAAGGAAGATCCTATTTACTTACACAAAGGCTGACCTCAATTTCCGCAGGTTCCATCTTCGCGGGAAAATGAAGGTTGGCACAGAATGGATTCTGCTGGCTATGGCGTACAATGTTCTGCGTATGCACCACAAAGCCCAAAACGGGCGGGTGGGAAACACTATTTGACGCAGTTTTATGCCCTGGCCGTTATCATTTCGGTAGGCTACTGGGTCAATTTCCGTCGGGCCACCCATTTCTGTGTTTGGGCTGTCGGTATCCTGAAAGGGTTTTGGACGTTTCTTTCTTTGATAAGACGTACTTTTTTCATATAAAGCCAATGGACCTTTCTTTGTTTGTACCAGCGCAAAGTTTGAATCGGCCTCTCCCTGCCGCTTTGCCTATTCCCTGGAGTCTGACTCACTACCCGAAAAATTGGGGCGAAAACAGCGAGGCAAAGAGGGCTAAACGGAATATCATGCGGCGCAAACGCGGTGGGGAAAAGCTGGCAGACATAGATCCGTACCTTCATTTTTCACGAGCGGATGATCTGCGGAAAGCGGATCAAGCAGTGTTTCGCAAAAATGCGGCTTCAAAATCATAACTATAGCATTATGATTTTGTACAGAAAACGTATTTTACTTCCTGCATGATTACATACTATAATGTAAAAGAAAACTCGAAAAAAGTTTTTTTGTGTGGAAATTATACAAATGGGTTATTTGGTCTAAGCCGTCAGGACCAAGTTACATAAAAGCTATGATATGAGTCGTTTTATTTAAGAATTTAGGAGGATCATTATGCCCAAGCAGAAAATGAAAATTCCAGATTTTAAGAAGTTTAAAGAAGAGGGAAAGAAGTATACATTTGTCACCGCTTATGATTACACGACTGCATCCATCGTCAATGAGAGCGAGACCGAGATCATCCTGGTGGGCGACTCCGCGGCAATGGTCATGCTGGGCCGTGATTCTACGGTGGGAATGACAATGGACGAAATGATCAATTTCACAAAGCCAGTCGTCAGAGGCGCGCCGGACACGATGGTCATCGGCGATATGCCCTTCGGTTCCTACAACGTCAGCGTAGAGCAGGCAATCGCTAATACGAGCCGCATGCTGATGGAGACCGGCTGCGACTGCATCAAGATGGAAGGCGGCGCATCCCTGGCTCCCACGATCAAGAGAGTCGTTGAAGCGGGCGTGCCTGTGGTCGGACACATTGGCTTGACGCCGCAGACCGCAAGCTCCGTGGGCGGCTTCAAGGTCCAGGGCGGAACGCCTGAGGGCGCCAAGAAGCTGATCGAGGACGCAAAGGCGCTGGAAGCCGCCGGCGTGGTGGCGATCGTGATCGAGTGTGTTCCCAGCGTTGTGGCAAAGGCGGTCACGGAGGCGGTATCCGTTCCCGTTCTGGGTATTGGCGCCGGTCCGTATGTGGATTGCCAGGTTTTGGTGACCCAGGATTTGCTGGGAATGTACAGCGGCTTCAAGCCGAAGTTTGTGAAGCATTTTGCCGAGATCCGTCAGGCAATGGTCGGCGGTCTGAATCTCTTCCATGAAGAAACGCTGAGCGGCGCTTTCCCGGGTCCCGAAAACAGCTTTAATAAAGCGGTCGAGATCCCCAAGCTGTATTGAACTCCAAAAGTGTTTTCAGAGGCAAATGGGCCTATGAAAACCACAATAGCTCCTGAAGCCGTTTCGTGTGCTGCGGCAGCGTTCGTTGGAGCGTAAAATTTTGAAACTGGAGGAATGCTCATATGGGTGTTGCAGTTTTGTTCGCATCCTTTTTCCTGTTTATACTGATTGGGCTTCCGATCGCATTGGCTCTGGGTGGATCCGCATTGCTGTATATCGCGTTTTTTGCCAATGTCTCCCCCATCATCGTCACACAGCAGATCCTAGCAAGTGTAAACACGTATACATTGTTGGCGGTCCCGTTTTTCATCATGGCCGGCGCTCTGATGGAGACCGGCGGCATTTCCAAGCGGATCGTCTCGTTCTGCCAAGCGCTTGTTGGACATTTTACCGGAGGCCTGGCGCTGGTCGTTGTTTTGGCGAGCGTTTTCTTTGCCGCAATGACCGGCTCCGGCGTCGCGGCCTGCGCGGCTGTCGGCGGCATCATGATCCCGATGATGGTCGAGAATGGCTACGACAGTGATTTTGCCTGTGCGCTGCAGGCGACGTCCGGCATTTTTGGTCCGCTGATCCCGCCCAGCATCGTTATGGTGCTGTACGCGGTCTATGCCAATCAGTCTGTCAGTACGATGCTGATGGCCGGCGTCGGCCCTGGCATATTGCAGGCCGGCATGGTGTGCATCCTGGCGATCGTTATCTGCCACCGCCGGGGCTACAAGGGCGTTGGTAAATTCTCGTTCAAAAATGTCTGCAGGGCGTTTTGTGATTCTTTCTGGGCTTTGCTGGCGCCGGTCATCATTCTGGGCGGGATCTATTCCGGCATCTGCACCGCGACTGAGGCGTCCGGCGTGGCGTGCTTCTACTCCATTATCGTGGGCCTGTTCATTTACAGAGAAATGAATTTCCGCCAGTTGATGTCCTGCCTGGGCAAGGCGATGAAGAGCACCGGCAACATCATGCTGATCGTCGGCGCGTCCGGCGCGTTTTCATGGGTCCTGACCCGTGAGCGTATCGCCTCTAAGGCGGCGGCCGCTCTGCTGTCCATCACAGACAGCAAGGTGCTGTTCCTGGTCTGCGCGATGGTGATCCTTCTGATCCTGGGCTGCTTCATCGACTCCGTTCCCATCACTACCATCATGACGCCGATCTTGGCTCCCATGGCGATGCAGTATGGCATTTCCCTGGTCCATCTGGGCGGATTGATGGTCAGCGGGACCTGCATCGGCCTGATCACGCCGCCCATGGGGCTCAATCTGTTTATGGGCGCGCAGGTCGGCAACCGACCCATCCACAAGGTGATTGCCGCGGTCAAGCCGTTTATCATTGTAACGCTGATCGGCTTTATCCTTGTCGCGTTCATTCCCGGCATTACGACGTTCCTGCCCAGCTTGCTCTGACAGGTCGTATATATCAAAAACAATCAACAGTGGAAAATTGGAGGTAAGTTATGAAAAAGTTTCTCGCTATGATCCTCGCGATCGCAATGACACTGTCCCTGGCCGCGTGCGGCGGAAAAACTACTGAGAAGACGGAAGATCCCAAGACCGATACCGAGACCAAGGAACCCGCCCAGACCGGCGACGAACCGGTGGAGCTGACCGCCATCGTGGCCGGCCTGACCGAGGACAGCCCCAGCGGCGTGGCTCTGAAGAAGTTCGCGGAGCTGTGCAATACGTATTCTGATGGTTCTGTTACGATCGACTGCTTCTTCAACACGGAGCTGGGCAATGTCTCCGCGTGCGTTGAGAGCACCGCGCAGGGCACCATCGATATCGTCTCTACCGGTACTTCTTATTTTGCCGGTTATGTTCCTGCCATTCAGGTCTTTGAGCTGCCCTATGTGTTCGGTTCCTATGATGAGGCGCACCAGACTCTGGACGGCGAGGCCGGCAAGGAGATCGCTGATCTGTTTGACTCCACGGATCTGAAGATGCTGTGCTACTGGGAGAGCGGTATGCGCCATGTGACCAACAGCCGCAATCCGATCATCACACCCGACGACATGAAGGGCCTGAAGATCCGCACCGTTGTTTCTGAGACGCAGCAGGCCACTTGGGAAGCCTTCGGCGCCATCCCCATGGCTCTGGATATGGGCGAGGTATTCACCGCTCTGCAGAACCACACAGTCGACGCGCAGGAGAACACCCTGTCCTCCATCACCTCCTACAAGATGCAGGAAGTGCAGAAGTACCTGTCTATGACTTATCATGCCTATACCCCCATGCCCTTCTTCATCAACCGAGCAAAGTGGGATTCTCTGAGCGAGAACCAGCAGGCCGCGATCCAGAAGGCTTCTGAGGAGGCCCGTGATTACGCACGTGAGCTGAACGCCGCCGGTGAGGAGGAATGCCTGCAGACCCTGCGGGATGCTGGCGTGGAGATCGAGGAAAATCCCGATACGGCCGCCTTCGCCGCCCTCTGCGATCCTGTCTATCAGATCTTTAACAAGGCCATGGGCAGCGATGAGTATCTGACGATGGTCCAGGAGTTCGTTGCTTCCCTGCGTTAAAAGCAAATTTTTGAGAGAGGAATGTTACACGTGAAAAACGTCCTCAAAAAGTTAGATGTTTTTGCTGAACAAGCTTTGGGAGTGATCGGCCTGGTGGGCATCCTGGTCATTACCGCCAACGCGTTCTGCCGGTTTGTGCTGAAGGTTCCCATGTCCTGGTCTGACGAGCTGCTCCGCACGATCATGATCTATGGCTATTTCATTGGAGCGGCGCTGATGTTCTGCCACGGCGATTGCATGCGCCTGGAGATCGTTGATAACGCGCTGAAAAACCATAAGACCGCCCATCGGATATTGAATATCGTCCTGGCAGTGGTGAATGCCGCGTTCTTTGGATTGATGGGCTACTATGTGTTCCAGATGGTCGTTCAGTATATTGCGGATGGAACAACGCAGTCCACAAGTTCGACCCCGGCGTGGATCCTGCCCTTCGGATGCGCGCTCGGCATGCTCATTATTGCCGTGGCGGCAGTTGTGAACTTCATAAAAGAAGTTTCCCCGAGAAAAGATTGAAATTGATCGCAAATAGATGATGCATGCATAATCACGTTGCCCGGATGGCTTGTTTGGGCAACGTGATTATTGCACGTTTTCAAACTTTATTGGTGGCAGCGTATTTAAGAGTTGTATTACGCTGAATTTTCTGATACGCTGTTAAAAAAGTAAATAAGAGAGGGTCCCGAGGAAGCATAAATATGGCGTGAAAGATGTCCTTTTTCAGGCGCCTTTTCAGAGGCGTCCTCAGCCTGCTGCTTGAAGCGGGAATGTTTTGAATGAAGGGGATGGATGCATATGATGGCGGATAGAAAAGCTTATTTTATTACGATAGCTGAGACCAGGAACATTACAGTGGCAGCCCAGCTGCTGCGGGTGTCACAGCCATCATTGTCCCAGTATATCAATCGTCTTGAGAAAAAATTCGGCGTGAAATTGCTGGAGCGCAATTATACGCCGCTGCGCTTGACGAAGGCAGGGGAAATTTACCTGGAATATGTCAAAGAGAGCGTCGATGTGGAAAACCGGTTTGAAGCGCGGCTGGAGGAGTATAAGCTGCAGCAGAATCAGGCCCTGTCCGTCGGCATTCCGACGCAGCTCACGCCGATGATCTTTGGAAAGCTTGTCCAGAACTTTGCTTACAACCATCCGGATGTTAAGATCATCATCAAGGAGGGAACCTCCCTGTCTGTTCTGGAACTGCTGGCCATGGGCGAAGTGGACATCGCGTTTTTCCACACGATGGACCGGCATGATCCGCGCTTTAATCGCTATATCTTGCAGAAGGAAACACTGTCTCTCGCGTGTAATCGCGACAGCGTATTAGCACACGGCAGGACAGGGACCGCGGAGTTTCCTCTTGTGCTGAGGGGAACAGATCTGCTTCAAATCGAAAAGATGCGTTTCCTGACGCTGTCCAAAAACTATTATCTATATCATGTTATGGCTGATTATCTGCAAGGCAACGGGATATCGCCCAAGAAGATCATAGAGATCCCGAATTCCAACGCGATCGTCAGTTACCTGTTGTCCCCCAAAAGCGACGGAGTCTCGATGCTCGCGCAATTCATGACAGAGGACCTGACGAAGTTGGACGAGCTTACATTTTTCAATATAGACGGCGACAGCCCGGCCTGGTATTTGACGATGAACTGCATGAATGACACCCCGCTGACGAAGATCGGGAGACAGTTTTGGACAGAGATCCAGGAAAAAGCTAAGACTGTCGTGCTGTGAGTGATCCCGGCATTGGCTGGAGACAGCCATACGATATGAGTACTGCTCTTTCAGCGGTCATTCCGGAACGAAGCTTTGGAATGGCCGCTTTTTGATGCCGCGGCAGCGTTTGCTCGGGAATACAAAAGGGCCGATCATAACTTGAAAGTTATAATTTGCCAGGAAAGAAATATTTCACAAAAGATGTTTTCTGCATTATGATAAATTTATCAGATCCGGTAAAGAATGACGGCCTTTATCAGAAACCTGAGACTTGATCCTTGACAGTTTTCAATCAAAGGAGTGAAATACATATGCTATCCGACATCGAAATCGCGCAGCAGGCGAATCCGCTGAAGATCACAGACATCGCAAAGTCCTGCAATATTGATGAGAAGTACATTGAGATGTATGGCAATTATAAGGCAAAGGTGGACTATCGCCTGCTGAAAGAGAGCAGTGAGCCGGACGGCAAGCTGATCCTGGTCACTGCGATCACGCCGACCCCCGCAGGGGAAGGCAAGACGACCACATCCGTGGGTTTGGCAGACGCGCTTCGAAAGATCGGCAAAAATGCTGTTGTAGCGCTGCGGGAGCCTTCTCTCGGCCCTGTGTTCGGCGTGAAGGGCGGCGCTGCCGGCGGCGGCTATGCGCAGGTGGTGCCTATGGAGGACATCAACCTCCATTTCACCGGCGATTTCCACGCCATTGGCGCGGCCAACAATCTGCTGGCCGCTATGCTGGACAATCATATCCAGCAGGGCAACGCCCTGGGCATCGACGTGAAGCAGATCACCTGGAAGCGCGCTGTGGACATGAACGACCGCCAGCTTCGCCATATCGTGGACGGCCTGGGCGGCAGGATGCAGGGTGTGCCCCGGGAGGATGGATTCGAGATCACGGTAGCCAGTGAGATCATGGCGGTGCTGTGTCTGGCGTCTGACATCACGGATCTCAAAGCCCGGCTGGCCCGGATGATCGTAGCCTACACCTACGACGGCAAGCCCGTCACCGCCCATGACCTGAAGGCGGAGGGAGCCATGGCGGCATTGCTGAAGGATGCGCTGAAGCCCAATCTGGTACAGACCTTGGAGCATACGCCTGCTTTTATCCATGGCGGGCCCTTTGCCAACATCGCCCATGGCTGCAACTCCGTCACCGCGACCCGCATGGCTCTAAAAGTCGGCGACTACGCCGTTACCGAGGCGGGCTTTGCCGCGGATCTGGGCGCGGAGAAATTTATTGACATCAAGTGCCGCATGGCTGGACTGCATCCCTCCGCTGTTGTGATCGTGGCCACTGTCCGCGCCCTGAAGTATCACGGCGGCGTGCCGAAGGCGGAGCTGAACAATGAGAATCTGGAGGCGCTGAAGAAGGGCTTGCCCAATCTGCTGCAGCATGTGGACAATGTGAAGAACGTGTTCGGCCTGCCCTGCGTAGTGGCCATCAATGCCTTCCCCACCGACACCAAGGCTGAGCTGGACCTGGTGGAGGAGAAGTGCAGCGAGCTGGGTGTGAACGTGGCCCTCAGCGAGGTCTGGGCCAAGGGCGGCGAAGGCGGCAAGGCGCTGGCCGAGGAGGTCGTCCGCCTTTGCGGGCAGCCCAACGATTTCAGCTTCACCTATCCCTTGGAGGCATCTATCGAAGAGAAGCTGGAGACCATCTGCAAGCGGGTCTATCACGCCGACGGCGTTCAGTTGACCGCCAATGCCAAGAAGCAGGCCAAGCAGCTGACGGAGCTGGGCTTCAGCGATTTGCCCATTTGCATGGCCAAGACCCAGTACTCCTTCTCGGACGATGCCTCGCTGCTGGGCGCGCCGAAAGGCTTCACTGTTACCGTCCGCAATTTGAAGGTCTCCGCCGGAGCGGGCTTCATCGTGGCCCTGACCGGCGACATCATGACTATGCCGGGTCTGCCGAAGGCGCCTGCCGCGGAGAAGATCGACGTGAATGAGAACGGAAAGATTACGGGCCTGTTTTGACCGGCAGGGCAGCACATTTCCGCAGGAAAGGGAAGGAATCGTTTTATGAAAGAAAAGCTTGTTGAGAAGAGCTGCGCGGATTTTGCCGCGGTGCTGGCCTCCAAGGCTCCCGTTCCCGGCGGCGGCGGCGCGGCGGCGCTGGTCGGCGCTCTTGGCACAGCATTGTGCTCCATGGTGGGAAATCTGACCGTGGGGCGCAAGAAATACGCTGCTGTGGAAGCAGACATCCGGTCAGCCCTGAAGCAGGCAGAGAAGGTCCAGGCAGAGCTGCTGGAGCTGGTGGACAAGGATGCTGAGGCGTTTGAGCCGCTGTCCCGGGCCTATTCGATCTCCAAGGATGACCCAACGCGGGAAGTGACGCTGGAAAACGCCACGAGATCGGCATGTCAGGCGCCTCTGGAGATGATGTGCGCCATTTGCAAGGCGATCGAACTGCTGGAAGAAATGCTGGAAAAGGGCAGCGTAACGCTGGTATCCGATGTGGGCTGCGGCGCCTTGTGCTGCGGAGCGGCGCTGGAGAGCGCCAGCATGAATATTTTTGTCAATACAGGAACGCTGCGGGACCGAGAGGAAGCGGCGCTGCTGGACGTGCAGGCCGACACGCTGCTGGCGGAATACCTTCCGCGGGCAAGGCACGTGGCGGATGAAGTGGCGCGGCGGCTGAGGAATGGAGGATGAACATGGCGGAGATATGGAAGGGCGCCCCTGTGGCGGCCGCTATGACAGAACACCTGGCTGAAAGAGCGCGGCAGCTGCTGGAAAGGGGCGTGGAGCCGACGCTGGCCATTTTGCGCTTGGGAGAGCGGCCGGATGACATCGCCTATGAGCGCGGCGCGATCAGCCGCTGCGGGAAAATCGGCGTCGCGGTGCGGCAGATGCATCTGTCCGCAGACTGTTCCCGTGAGGAGCTGCTGGATACGATCCGGCAGGTCAATGAGGACACGGGCATCCATGGGTGCCTGATGCTTCGCCCTCTGCCGAACAGGGATGATGAATGGGCCGCCTGCGATCTGCTGGCGCCAGAGAAGGATGTGGACTGTATCACCCCCGCGGCCCTGAGCGCGGTGTTTTCCGGCAGAGGGGCCGGATATCCGCCCTGTACCGCCCAGGCCTGTATCGAATTGCTGGATCATTACGGCGTTTCGCTGAAGGGCAAGCGGGTAGCTGTTATTGGACGCAGTCTGGTCATCGGCAAGCCGGTGTCCATGCTGCTGCAAAGCCGTGATGCAACAGTGACCATGTGCCACACCAAGACGGTGGATATGCCCGCCGTCTGCCGGGAGGCAGAGATTCTGATCGCGGCGGCCGGCAAGGCCGGACTGGTAGATGAGCGGTTTATCAGCGAAGGACAGATCGTTCTGGATGTCGGGATCAATGTGGACGCAGATGGGAATCTGTGCGGCGACGTGAAGTTTGAGGCGGCGGAGCCTGTGGTACGGGCCATCACGCCGGTCCCCGCCGGCGTGGGCTCTGTGACGACTGCCGTCCTTGCGAAGCATGTCATCGAAGCCGCGGAAAAAACGCTGGGATGATCCGTGGTATGCGGAGTTCCGGCGACTATAAAATACATGTAAAAGGTCAATTGACAGAGTAGGGCCAGCGCGTCAAGTGCCGACGGATGGGATGTTGCCGCCGGACGAAAGGATCTCGATCCTGCGTTGCTGTGCCCGCGTCCGCTGCCACCTAAGGAGAAATCCCCTTTCGTGGCAACTGTCACGAAAGGGGATTTTTTATGAAAACGAGACAACTGACCATGGATGCCATGCTCGCCGCGATGTGCGCGGTGCTGGGCTGTCTGGCCCTGAACTTCGGGAACCTGAAGTTTACATTTGAAAGCCTGCCCGTACATATCGGCGCGCTGCTGTTCGGCCCTGTTGACGGTATGCTGATCGGCGGCGTCGGGACGCTGCTCTATCAGCTGCTCCGATACGGCGTTACCGCGACCACGCTGTTGTGGATCCTGCCCTATGTGCTTTGCGGACTGTCGGTGGGCTGGTGTGCCAGGGAGAAGGGCTTTTCACTCACCAGCAGGCAAACGGTCGTTCTGGTGGTACTCAATGAACTGCTGATCACGATTTTGAATACAGCCGCCCTCTATATCGACAGCCATGTCTATGGCTATTACACCCCTACCTTCATTACCGGTGTGCTGGGCCTGCGGCTCGTGATCTGCGTTGCGAAAGCCGTGGCTTACGGATCGGTCCTGCCGGGCGTGATCAAGCTCCTGCGTCAGATATTCCACCTGCGTGAGGCATAAGGAGAGCAGCGATGACATTGGAAGAAACCATGACATTTATCCAGTCCGTCAACTGGCTGGGCTGCCGGCCGGGCTTGGAGCGCATCACCGGCCTGATGCGCCGGCTGGGAGATCCGCAGAAGGATCTGCGTTATGTCCATATCACAGGGACCAACGGCAAGGGCTCCACGGCGGCGATGCTGTCCGCGATCCTGCAGGCGGCGGGCTATACGGTGGGACTGTTCACCTCTCCACATCTGCGGCGCTACAACGAACGTATCAAAATCAACGGCAGGGATATCTCCGACGAAGATCTGTGCGCCATGGCGGAGCGTGTAAAACCGGCGGTGGAGCAGATGAACGCGGTCCCGACAGAATTTGAGCGCTTCACGGCAATGGCGCTGCTGTACTTCCAGAAAAGGCACTGTGATATCGTGGTGCTGGAGGTGGGATTAGGGGGCCGTTTGGACAGCACCAATGTGATCCCCGCCCCGGAGGCGGCGGTCATTACCAACATCGGTCTGGAGCACACAGAATATCTGGGCGATACCATAGAAAAGATCGCCGCGGAGAAAGCGGGGATCATCAAGCCGGGAGCGGATGTGGTGCTCAGCGGGCAGTGTCCGGAGGCGGAGACTGTGGTTCGGGCGCTTGCGCATGGAAACCAGATGTGCGTTACAGACGTTTCTCAGCTGCGTCAGCTCTCCGCGGATCTTTCCGGGCAGCGGATCGATTACCGGGAACGGAAGGATCTGCGGCTTCGGCTGCTGGGGGCATACCAGTGTCAAAATGCCGCGGTGGCACTGGATACAGTGGATGCGCTGCGCCGCCGGGGTTGGAATATCTCGGAAACTGCGGTCCGGCATGGATTGGAGACCGCGGCCTGGCCCGGCCGGTTTGAGGTGCTGCGGACAAAGCCGCTGGTCCTGGCGGACGGCGCCCACAACCCCAATGGCGTGGCGGAGCTGGTCCGGTGCTTGGAGCAGTATCTGCCTGGGAAAAAGTGCCTGTTTCTGACCGGCGTTATGGCGGACAAGGATTATGCGGACATGATGCAAATGGTCACGCCCTATGCCGCCGCATTTATCACAGTGCCGCCTCCCAGTGAGCGGGCGCTTTCGGCGCAGGCGTTGAGAGAACAGATCCAGCAGAGCTTTTCCGGTCCCGTACATGCGGCGGACAGCGTGGAAGCTGGCCTGGAGCTGGCTCTGGCCAGCCTGGAGCCAGAGCAGCCGCTGTGTATTTTTGGCTCCCTGTACCAGATGGGCATCGTTCGGGCGTTTTTTGAAAAATAGCAGGAGGAACGATCATGCTGGACGAAGAGAAACAAGCGCTCCGCAGAGCGGTCCGGCGGCAGATCGCCGCGTTTTCACCGAAGTATTTGCGGGATGCCGGTGAGAAGATTGCGGCGCGGCTGGACGGATGTCCGGAATACCGGCAGGCGCGGACTGTTTTGGGATTTGTCAGCATGGCAACAGAGATCGATACGCTGCCGTTTCTCCGTCGAACGATGGAGGCTGGAAAGCGTCTGACGGTTCCCCTGTGCACGGCGCCTGGCCGTATGGAAGCCCGCCTCATTCGGGGAATGGACGACTTGAGACCCGGCAGCTATGGTATTTTGGAGCCAGGACCGGAGTGCCCCCGGCTGGCTCCCGCGGAGATCGAATTTGCGGTGATCCCCTGTGTGGCCTGTGACCGGCAAGGCAACCGGCTGGGCCACGGAGGCGGATATTATGACCGCTATCTGGCCGTGTATACCGGTCCGGCGGCGCTCGTATGTCCGGAGGCGCTGCTGCAGCGTTCGATCCCCACAGGACCGCTGGACCGCCCGATCGGTTTGGTGGTCACTGAAACAGCAATGTACAGGGACGGTATCATGAAAATATGATAGAGCGGCGCTTCACAGATCGCTCTTTTCTTCAGCTGGCACCAACAACGTGTTCAGCGCCGCGGGATCGGTTCTGTGCGATCCGCCGGCGCACCGTCCTGATATTTCACTTGCATCCCTACCCTCAGTAGACAAAGGGCAATACGCCTGCCAGCGGCTAAAATCAACGCTGGCTGCGTCATCGTCCCAGGTGGGCGTTGGCCCACCGTCGTCCTCTTCCTTGCCAGCGCCGGTTTTTTCTCGCTGGCAGGTCTTTAGAGTTTTTCGGGAGCAGATTTAGTGGCCGGCAAGGCAGCCGAGGCCGCCGGGCTGACGCCCGGCAACGAGGATAACGCAGTCAGCCGCTCAAGATGCCCCGAAAAACCGTATTGCCCTTTGTCTACTGAGGGTATGCTAGCCTGATAGCCGTATTACCTCCTTTCATTCTACTCTCTCTTCTTTTTGATTTTCTGCGGCCAACAGCTCGTTGGCGCCGCGCCTTGCGGCGGCATCAGGCAAAACTGCCCTGGATCTGGCTTTTGGGCTAGATCCAGGGCAGTCATTTTGTTGGCTGCCGACTGACAGACGCCGTGAGGCGGCGACGGCAAAGCCCCCGGCCGGTGGCCGGGGGCTTGTTTCACAGGGAGCACTTTCCACGGGCCATGTAACGGCCCTGAGGAGTCTCGTCCAGAACCCTGCCGTCCTCCACGGCCAGACTGCCCCGGAGCCACACCTGCCGGATGCCGCCCACGGTGACAAAGCCCTCGTAGGGATTGTAGTCCACGTTGGCTACGTAGTCGTCGGCCCGGATGACGTGGCTGGCACCAGGGTCGTAGACCACGATGTCCGCGTCGCTGCCGAGGCGGAGCTGGCCCTTCCGGGGGAAGAGGCCGTACAGCTTGGCGGGATTCTCACTGAGGGCGCGGACCATGCGGCCCAGGCTGACGCGCTTTTTGGCCACGCCGTAGGAATAGATCAGCTCGCCCCGGGTCTCTACGCCGGGGAGACCGCCAGGGATCTTGGTGAAGTCCTCCTGGCCCATGTCCTTCTGGGTCAGGGTGAAGGAGCAGTGATCGGTGGAGATGGTCTGGATGTCGCCCCGGCGCAGGGCCTTCCACAGAGCCTCCTGCTGGCCCTTTTCCCGGATGGGCGGCGCGCAGACATAGCGGGCGGCCTGGGAGTAGTCCTCATTGAAATACACGCTGTCGTCCAGCAGCAGGTACTGGGGGCAGGTCTCCACAAAGACCTTCTGGCCCCGGTCCCGGGCGTGGCGGACCTCATTCAGCGCCTCCTGATTGGTCAGGTGGACGATGACCACCGGGGCCTCCGCCGCCTGGGCAATGCGCAGCAGACGGGAGACGGCCTCGGCCTCCAGATAGGGAGGGCGGGTCAGGGGATGACAGGCGGGGGAGAGCTGGCCGGCATTTTTCCGCTCGGCGATCATGCCGTCGATGACTCCGGCGTTCTCGCAGTGGACGCCGCAGATGCCGCCCAGCGTTTTCAGCTCCTTCAAAGCCCAGTACATATCCCGGTCCCCCACCATCATGGCGGGATAGGTCATATACATCTTGAAGGAGGACACGCCCCTGGCGAACATGTCCGGCAGCTCCGCCCGGATGGACTCGTTCCAGTCGTCGATGGTCATGTGGAAGCCATAGTCGCAGAAGGTGCGGCCGTCGGCCTTTTTGTGCCACAGGTCCAGACCGTAGTGCAGAGATTCGCCCTTGTTGGGGCAGGCGAAGTCAATAATTGTGGTGGTGCCGCCCCGCAGGGCCGCCCGGCTGCCGGTGTAGAAGTCATCGGCGGTGGTGGTGTTGCAGACGTCCAGATCGAAGTGGGTGTGGGCGTCGATGAAGCCGGGGAACAGCAGGCAGCCAGTGACATCCACGACCCGGTCGAAATCACCCTTCAGGTTCCGGCCCAGGTCCGTGACTTTTTCGTTTTCGATCACCAGATCGGCCCGCTTCGCTCCGCTGCCGGAGACCACGGAGCCGCCTTTGAACAGTGTACGCATGTTGGTCCCTCCGTTCGTTTATGATAAGTAGTATCGCATAGATACAGATGGGGATGATGGGTCATTTCAGATCTGCATTTTTCTCATACGCCGCGATGACGGCATCCATCACCGCGCCCCGGAAGCCCGCTTCCTCCAGCACACGGACGCCCTGGATGGTGGTGCCGCCGGGGGAGCAGACGGCGTCCTTCAGCGCGCCGGGGTGCTGTTCGCTCTCCAGCACCAGCCGGGCGGAGCCGGCCACCATCTGGGCGGCGTATTCCAGCGCCGCCGCCCGGGGCAAGCCGCAGGCCACGCCGCCATCCGCCAGAGCCTCGATGAAGAGGTCCACAAAGGCGGGACCGCAGCCGGACACGGCGGAGCCGGCGTCGATCAGGCGCTCCGGCAGGGGAGAGAAGCGGCCCGCGCCGGCCATGGCGTCCAGGAACGCGCTCTCCTCCTCTTTTGTCACGCCCTTGCCGCAGGCGTAGAGGATCATGCCCTCCCCAATGGAGGCGGGGGTGTTGGGCATGACGCGGATGACGGGATACTGGCCGCCTGCCAGCTCCTGGATGCGGACAATGGTCAGGCCAGCCGCCATGGTCACCAGTACGAAGCGGCTTTGGCGCTTCGCCAGAATGGGGCCGATCTCCGCCAGCAGGTCTGCCATCATCTGGGGCTTGACGCCTAGGAAGATGCAGTCCGCCTGTTCCGCCACGGCGGTGTTGTCCGCCGTCCGGCAGCCCAGCTCCGCCGCCAGGGCGGCCGCTTTTTCCGCCGTGCGGTTGGCCAGAAGAATTCGATCGCCGGAAAGGCGCTTGCGGGCCGCCCGGGCCAAAGCACCGCCCATATTGCCGGTGCCGATAAAACCCAATGTTTTCATAAGATCATCCTTCCTTTGGGGGCTTTCGGCCCCGTTTGTTATTTCGAAGACGGAAATTAAGATGCGGCGGAGCAGACGCCCATGGGCAGGGCGGCGGCACAGAAAAACAGCCTTTCCTGCCACGGTCCGCTCCCCCGGGGATAGGCGTTCTGGACCAGCAGCCGGAACAGCACAATTGCGGCCGGGGCGGTGAACTACACCGCGAAGACCAGCAGGACAAATGTGTTGGCCCGTCCCGGCTGCCTCCCAAGCTTCCAGAGGAAGACTGAGAAACAGATGACGCCCAGGACGATCAAAACGGGTCGGGCCGGGGCGACTCTCAGCCAGCTCAGCGCGGTCAGCGCCAGAAAGGCGGCGATCAGCGAGGCCCGGAGAGCCAGTGGCTTTTTCCAATGGAAGGCGATGCCGCTCAGCCCCAGTCCTATGAGAAGGTCGATCAACCAATCAGGCATTGTTGTTCCTCCCCACTCTCCCAAATTTTGTATTTCTCATTCCCAATTGTCAATTTTACCGCACCTGTCCCTCACCGTAGACGACGTATTTGCAGCTGGTCAGCTCCTCCAGGCCCATGGGGCCTCTGGCGTGCATCTTCTGGGTCGAGATGCCGATCTCGGCTCCCAGGCCGAACTCGCCGCCGTCGGTGAAGCGGGTGGAGGCGTTGACATACACCGCCGCCGCGTCCACACGGTCCAGGAAGCGCTGGGCCTTGAAGTAGTTTTTCGTCAGAATGGCCTCGGAGTGGCCGGTGCCGTGGGCATTGATGAAATCCACGGCCTCGTCCATGCCGCCCACGGTGCGGACGGCCAGGATGTAGTCGTCATACTCCGCGTCCCAGTCGCTCTCCGCGGCGGGAAGGGCGCGGGTCCCGAGAACGGCCAGGGCTTCTTCGTCGGCCCGCAGCTCCACGCCCTTTTCATCCAGCAGAGGCAGAGCCCGCTTCCAGAAGTCCGCCGCGACGTCCCGGTGGACCAGCACGCACTCCACAGCGTTGCACACCGAGGGACGGGAGCACTTGGCGTTGAACAGGATTTTGGCGGCCATGTCCAGGTCCGCCTCATCGTCCACATAGATGTGGCACACGCCCTCGCCGGTGCGGATGACGGGAACGCTGGCCTCCTTCGCCACGGCCCGGATCAGTCCCGCGCCGCCCCGGGGGATCAGCACGTCCACATAGCCGTCCAGATGCATCAGCTCGCCCGCGGTCTCATGGCTGGTGTCCTGCACCAGAGAGACACAGTCCTCCGGCAGGCCCACGGAGGCCAGGGCCTGGCGCATCAGGGCCGTTACGCAGCGGTTGGAGCGGATGGCCTCCTTGCCGCCGCGGAGGATGCACACGTTGCCGGATTTCAGGCACAGGGCCGTCGCGTCCACGGTGACGTTGGGCCGGGACTCGAAGATGATGGCAATGACGCCCAGCGGGACCCGGCGGCGGCTGATGATGAGGCCGTTGGGCCGGGTCTCCGTCTTGTCGGCCCGGCCGATGGGGTCGGGGAGAGCGGTCACCTGGCGGACGGCGGCAACGATGCCCGCCACCCGCTCCGGAGTGAGGGTCAGCCGGTCCAGCATGGCGGGAGCCATGCCCGCCTCCCGGGCGGCGGCGATATCCTCGGCGTTGGCGGAGAGCCATTCGGCCTGCCGCTCCGTGAGAATGTTTGCAATAGCTTCCAGAGCCTGATTTTTTTTGGCGGTGCCAGCGGTGGCCAGGGTGTAGCTGGCGGCCTTCGCCGCAGCGCCCTGCTGCTGCAATGCGGTCATAAAAATACCCCCCGTTTTGAGATAAGAGATGAAAAATAAGAGATAGAAGCAAGAAGACAAGAGATAAAGTATCTTTTATCTTTTATCTGTAAGGAACCGCGTCCCGATGTCCTGTCCCTCTACGATGCCGTAGAGGTCCTCCATCCGCGCTCCATTGGTGATGACCATGTCGCACCCCGCGGCCATGGCGATGCGGGCGGCGGAGAGCTTGGTGGCCATGCCGCCAGTGCCTCGCCAGGTGCCGGCGCCGCCGGCCATCTCCAGGATGTCCGGCGTCAGCTCCGTGACACGGTGCAGCAGCTTGGCGCCCGGGCAGGTCTTGGGGTCGGCATCGTAGAGGCCGTCGATGTCGCTGAGCAGCACCAGCAGGTCTGCCCGGCACAGCTCCGCCACGATGGCGGAAAGAGTGTCGTTGTCGCCCAGCACCTTATGGTGGCCGGTCTCGATCTCGGCGGAGGACACAGAGTCGTTCTCGTTGACCACCGGGATGACGCCCATTTCCAGCAGGGCGGAGAAGGTGCTGCGGAGATGCTTTGCCCGGTCCGGGGCCTCCACGTCGTCTCCAGTCAGCAGGATCTGGGCCATGGAGCGGTTGTACTCGGAAAAGAGCTTGTCATAGATGTGCATCATGCGGCACTGGCCCACGGCGGCGGCCGCTTGCTTCATCCGCAGCTCTCTGGGCCGCTCTACCAGTCCCAGGCGGGCGGTTCCCACGGCGATGGCGCCGGAAGTCACCAAAATCACCTCGTGGCCCGCGCCGCTGAGGTCCGCCAGGACCCGCACCAGATGCTCCATGCTTCTCAGGTCCAGGCTGCCGGAGTCATGGGTGAGGGTGGAAGTGCCGACCTTCACCACGATGCGCTGCTTGTTCTGTTCCAATGGGAACGCCTCCTTATTCTGCCAGCATTTCAAAATACAACAACATGATACCATACCTGATGGAAAAAAGAAAGGCCGCCCTGTGTGTACTTTTCATAAAAGTGCAGACAATACTCCCAGTGGATAAAGGGGAAAGAGAGGAATATGATGACTGAAAACACCAAACCGATTCAGCCGGAGCAGGAGAACAGCTCCGAAAGCAAGGAGACTGCCCAGGGCATCCTGGACTTTGGCTCCGCCCTGACCCGGACGCCCCACGGAACGGTGTACTGCCTGACCATCATCGGCCAGATCGAGGGCCACAATGCCGCCGGGGGCAGCGCCAAGACCACCAAGTATGAGCATGTCCTGCCCCTGCTGGCCAAGCTGGAGGAGAGCGAAGAGGTGGACGGGGTCCTGTTTTTGCTGAACACTGTGGGCGGCGACGTGGAGGCGGGCCTTGCCATCGCGGAGCTGATCGCCGGGATGACCAAGCCCACGGTCTCCATCGTGCTGGGGGGCAGCCACTCCATCGGCGTGCCGCTGGCGGTGGCGGCCAAACGGAGCTTCGCCGTACCCAGCGCCGCCATGACCATCCACCCGGTCCGCATGAGCGGTACCGTCATCGCGGCTCCCCAGACCTACTCCTATTTCCAGAGGCTCCAGGAGCGGATCGTGGCCTTTGTCTCCGGCCACAGCCACATCAGCGGGGAGGAATTCCAAGCCCTGATGCTGAAAAAAGACGACATGGCCGCCGACGTGGGCAGCGTGATCTACGGCGAGGAGGCCGTCCGGCTGGGACTGATCGATCAGGTGGGCGGTTTGTCCGAGGGGTTGCAGTGCCTGTACCGGCAGATCCGGGAGCGGCGCTGATAGGGCCGTAAAAACAGCCGGGCGTTGTATGAAATGGATCTGGGATGACGTATTTTTCTGCGATGCGGGAAAAACACAGAATATTGTCAACAGAGCATTGACATTTTTCAAGATTTTGTTATGATAGTATCCAATCAACTTCCCAGCCAGGGGACTGAAATACCGAATAAAGAGGATACTGCCCATGCTCACACTGGATCAATTTAAGGAGGCCCGCGGCGTATTGCAGGGCGTCATCTCCAAAACCAACCTGGTTTACAGCAAATACTTCTCCGAGCTTTGCGGGAACCAGGTGTACATGAAGCCTGAGAATCTGCAGGTCACCGGAGCCTATAAGATCCGGGGCGCTTACTATAAGACCACCAAGCTGACGGAGGAGCAGAAGGCCCACGGCCTCATCACCGCCTCCGCCGGAAACCACGCCCAGGGCGTGGCCTATGCCGCCCAGGTGGCGGGGGTCAAGGCCACGGTGGTGATGCCCACCACCACGCCGCTGATGAAGGTCAACCACACCAAGGAGTACGGCGCGGAGGTCATTCTCCACGGCGCCGTGTTTGATGACGCGGCGGAGCACGCCATGCATCTGGCGGCGGAGCGGGGCATGACCTATATCCCGCCCTTCAACGACCTGGACATCGCCTGCGGCCAGGGAACCATTGCCTATGAGATCTTCCAGGCCCTGCCGGATGTGGACATCATTCTGGTGCCCATCGGCGGCGGCGGACTGGCGGCGGGCGTCTCGACCCTGGCGAAGCTGCTGAATCCCCATGTGAAGGTCATCGGCGTGGAGCCTACAGGGGCCGCCTCCATGAAGGCCTCCATCGAGGCGGGCCATGTGGTGACGTTGCCCTCCGCCGTCACCATTGCCGACGGCGTGGCGGTGCGGACGCCGGGAGATGTGGTGTTCCCCTACATCCAGCAGAACATCGACGAATTCATGACCATTGAGGACAGCGAACTGGTGGAGGCTTTCCTGGACATCATGGAGAACCACAAGATGATCGTGGAGAACGCGGGATTGCTGTCTGTTGCGGCGCTGAAGCACCTGGACTGTAAGGGCAAGAATGTGGTCTCCATCCTCTCCGGCGGCAATATGGACGTTATTACCATGTCCAGCCTGGTGCAGCACGGTCTCATCAGCCGGGGACGGGTGTTCACCTTCTCCGTCATGCTGCCGGACCGCCCCGGCGAGCTGCTGCGGGTGGCGGAGGTCGTGGCCCGGGAGAACGGCAACATCATCAAGCTGGAGCACAACCAGTTCGTCAACATCAACCGCCAGAGCCGTGTGGAGCTGCGGGTGACTCTGGAGGCCTTTGGCCACGAGCATAAGACTGCCATCCTGGAGGCGCTGCATCAGGCGGGCTATGACGCCAGCCTGGTGGGGCCCAACAGCATTTACAGTTGATCGCACTTCGCCGCCGGAATAGTCCGGCGGCGAGCTTTTGCCTTGATAAGTAAAATATACTTGACAAAAAGAAATAGATAAATTACAATATGACCATCAAAGCCCCCGCCCATCAGGCAAAAAACAAAAGATCTTATTTGGATGCGGGCGTGATCGCCGCGGCCTTTTCGCCGCTGGTGAGCAGCGCGGCAGAGACGAGAGAGACGGAGCAAAGGAGGATGTTTTATGGAATATCGTTTTGGATTCCTGCTGGGTCTGGCCGCGGGCGTCACGGCGGGCTTGGTGCTTTTGATGGTGCTGTTCAAGAAAAAGGTGCTGGACATGCACTTTGACGAGCGGCAGGAGCGGGCACGGGGCAAGGCGTATCAATACGGCTTTCTGACCCTGGCGGCAGTGATGCTTGCGCTGGGCAGTGTGGACGCGGCGGGTTTCCACTGGTGCGACCTAATGGCGGGCATGACCCTCTGCATTTGTGCAGGGACGCTGGTGTTTGCGGCGGCCGCCATCTGGAAGGACGCCTATCTGGGCCTTTACGAGACACCCTGGAAGGTGGCGGCGCTGTTCGCGGTGCTGAGCGTGTGTAATCTGAGCATCGGCATGAGCAGCCTGATGAGCGGACGTGTGGTGGAGGATGGCGTGCTGACCTTTCGAGCCGCCAATCTGCTGCTGGGGGCGCTGCTGCTGGTGATCCTAGGGCTCTACGCCCTGCGGTGCTTGACCCGCCGGGAGACGGAGGAGGACGGGGAATGAATGGACTGCTCCTGATAGCGGTGCTCCTTATCGCGTGGCTGGGCCTGGCCTGCTATTTCTGGCAGCGGGAGCGGGGGCCGAAGGCGGCCTATGACGAGCGGCAGGAACAGGCCCGGGGCTTGGCCTACAAATACGGTTTTTTGACTCTGGCGGTCTGCGTGTGCCTCCTTGACACGGTGCTGACCCTGTTTCCCTGGATCGGAACGGAGGCGGGGGGCTTCTTTTGTCTGGACCTGGGCGTCACGGTGTTTGCTGTGACGGCTATCTGGAAGGACGCCTATCTGCGGCTGTACGAAAAGCCGTGGGAGGTCGTGACCATGTGGGGCCTGTGCGGCCTGGGAGGACTTCTTTACGGCGTGTTCTCTTTACGGAAAGAGGGCCTGCTGGTGGACGGGATGCTGAATCTTTCCGCCGTGCTGATAGTCATCAGCGGGTCGGTCCTGCTGACTCTGGCAGTGTTTCTGTACAGGCGGCGGGCCGCCGGGCGGGAGGATGAGGAGCCATGAAAAACCTGCGCTTGAAATCCGCCCGGGCAGCCATGGACATGAGCCAGCAGCAGCTGGCAGACGCCGTAGGCGTCTCCCGCCAGACCATCAACGCCATCGAAAAGGGGGATTACAATCCCACCATCAGGCTGTGCGTGGCCATCTGCCGGACCTTGGGCAAGACCTTGGATGAGCTGTTCTGGGAGTAAAAATCAGGAGATACGGGCAGAAACAAAAGGACTTCGGGAAAGCCCCGAAGTCCTTTTTGATCATTTTGTCAGCGTCAGCGTGAAGTCGGAGCCATCCTCGGCAACGGCCACTTGATAGCCCTGGGAGCGGGCGAAGCGCGTGATGTTTTCCACTGCCACCTGAGCGTCCGCCAGAACTTCCAGAGAAGCGGGTGCGCCATTTTTCAGCGCTTTCTGCACCATTACCACGGGAATGGGGCAGGAGAGACCTCTGGTGTCGATCATTGCGCGGCCTCCTTTCTGGGAAGATGGGTCACGGTGACGGCCAGCAGCACCAGAAAGCCAAAGACCACGGCGGCCATGCCGGCAGGGCTGGTGCCGCCCACCTTGTAAACGCCGTCCACCACGCTGTCGGCATTGCCCGCCAGACCGAAGTTGTGGGCCACGGCGGCGCCCACGATCATGCCCAGCACGGTGACGGCGGCGTCGCCGCTGCCCTCGCCGGCCAGGATGAGCTGCCGCAGAGGGCAGCCGCCCAGCAGGATGGAGCCCCAGCCCGCCAGCGCCATGCCCAGGAAGGACCAGAGGTACTGGCTGTGGGCGATGGGTTGAGAGACGGCAGAGAGGTTGTAGTTCCCTAAAATCAGATTACCGATGGTGACGGTGATCCAGATAGCCAGGAAGCCCAGCAGCAGGTTGAAGTCCCGCAGCAGAAACACGTCCCGCAGGCCGCCGGCCATGCATAGGCGGCTCCGCTGGGCCATGACGCCCACCGCCAGACCGGCGATCAGAGAGACGGCCAGCGGCGCATGCATGGAGCCGGGCCCCTCCTCAGAAAATTTCAGAAGGGCCGGAAAAACCGCCAGCAGCACCAGGAGCACCGCCATCACGCCGGGGAACATGAAGCCCTCGCCGGTGGGGACGGGATAGGCCCTGCCCAGGGAAAAGCCCTTTTTCAAAAATACCACGCCCACCAGAATGCCCGCCAGGAAGCCCAGCAGGCCCGCCACAGCGGTGAGGTCGCCGCCGCCCAGGCGGATGACCATCCGCAGGGGGCAGCCCAGAAAGACCAGCGCGCCGATCATGACGAACAGGCCCACCACGAAGCGGCAGGCGGGGGAGGACCCGGCCTTGGCCTTGAATTCCTTGGCTGCCAGAGCCGCTACCATGGCGCCCAGCACGATGCCGATGATCTCCGGACGGATGTACTGCACCTTGGCGGCGCTGTGGAAGCCCAGGGCGCCGGCGATGTCCCGCTCGAAGCAGGCGATGCAGAAGCCCATGTTCTTGGGATTGCCCAGGGCGGTCAGCGCCAGCGCGGCGATGCCCACCACCACGCCGGTCAGCAGGATGAGACCGTGTTCCCGAAGCCAGTTTTGTTTGTTCATACACACACTCCTATCACTGTTTTTTAAAAAGAATAACGATACCCGCTGTCCGCTGAGGGCGGGAGACGGTTTCCTCCCTCAGAGCATCACCTCATAGGACCCGGCGGTCTGGACACCATGCTCCGCCAGCATTGCTTCCAGCGTGTCCCGCAGACAGAGCGGGGCCGACCAGGCGATGCCGCAGTCGGAGGTGACGCTCCGGGGAACAGAGATCAGCCTGCCTTTCAGGCCGTGGTCATGGCAGAGCTTTTCCGTGGCCATGGCTTCGGCGGTGGTGTGGAAGGCCAGCACCAGCCGGAGCTGTTTTTCCCGCATGCGGATACCTCCTATCGTTATTTTTTTAAAAGAATAGCACAAGCGCGGCAAAATGTCGAGATCTGTTTTGAGTATCACGGCAGGAGGCGGCGTCTGCCCAGGGAGTGGAGAAAAAAGCGGGGCGGGAGCTGTGCTCCCGCCCCGGCGCGTTCCAGGTCCCTGCTTATTTCGTGAATTTCCGTCCCATATACCTGGGATTGACGAACAGGATATATATCAGAAGGAGCGCGATGGCCGCCAGCAGTCCCACCAGGCCCAGGCCGAAACGGTAGGTCAGGAGAGCGGCGGTCAGCTGGGCCAGGCAGTACAGCAGTTCGATCTGGCTGTTTTTCCGCCGGCGCACCGGGTCTGGCTCAAACCGAAGATTCGACGCCATCCAGATGGAGCACAGCAGCAGGACCGCGGCTTTGAACAGAAATAGGCCGTGGTCCGGTACCTTCGTGCCGGTGGCAGGATCCAGGGTATAGGAGATCTGTGTGCAGGCATGGAGCGCCCCTGCCTGGCAGGCGATGGCCAGCATGGTCAGATTGGAACGCAGGATGGGATTGGACGGCTTTTTCTCCGGTGCGCAGCGCGGCACATCGTTGGCGACCAATGTATCCAGGGAGATCTGGAACAGCGCCGCCAGGGCAATGAGATTCTCCGAGCTGGGGACTGACTGACCGGCTTCCCATTTGGTCACGGCCTGCCGGGTCATGCCCAGCCGCTCCGCCACCTGCTCCTGGGAAAATCCGGCCTGTTTGCGCTGTGTCCTGATCTGCTCGCCCACTGTCATAGCTCCGCCTCCTGTTGACTGTATGGCTTTCTGATAACATGATAACAGTTTCGGCGGCAAAAGTCTATGCAAGAATCGGTTGCCGGAGGGATGGAGGCCATATTTGGGCCTTACTGTCCACGTTTTCGTTGCACAGCGGTTCAAAATGGGGTATACTGATAAAGATTGCAGAATGATCCATATGTGGGAGGAACATCCATGAAAAAGCTCATGGCTATCGACGGCAATTCCATTATCAACCGGGCCTATTACGGCATCCGGCCCCTGACGACCCGGGACGGACTGTATACCCACGCAGTGTTCGGCTTTTTGACGACACTCCTGCGGCTGCAGGACGAGGAGCGGCCGGACGCGGTGTGCGTCACTTTCGACGTCCATGCCCCCACCTTCCGCCACACGGCGGACGCTGCCTACAAAGCGACCCGGAAGCCCATGCCAGAGGAGCTGCGGGTCCAGATGCCGGTGCTGAAGGAGGTCCTGGACGCCCTGAACATCCCCCGATACGAGCTGGCGGGCTGGGAGGCCGACGACCTGCTGGGCACCATTTCCCGCAAGTGCGAGGCGGCGGGCTGGGACTGCGTGGTGGTGACAGGTGACAAGGACAGCCTGCAGCTCATCACCGACCACACCAAGGTGAAGCTGGTATCGACCCGCATGGGGCAGACCACCACCAGAGATATGACCCCGGAGACCTTCCGGGAGCAGTACGGCTTCGACCCCATCCACATGATCGACCTGAAGGCCCTGATGGGGGATTCCTCCGACAACATCCCCGGCGTGAAGGGCGTGGGGGAAAAGACCGCCATGAGCCTGGTCCAGCTGTACCATACGATCGATCATCTGTATGACCATATGCCGGATATTTGCTCCGCCCCCAATGTGGGCGCCAAGCCCGGCTTGGTAAAAAAGCTGGCGGAAGGGGAGGAGAGCGCCCGCCACTCCTACTGGCTGGCCACCATTTCCACCGACGCGCCCCTGGATTTCCAGCCGGAGGACAACCTTTGCCGGGAACCGGGCGAGGCGGCATACCCCCTGTTTTTAAAGCTGGAGTTCACCAAGCTGATTGAGAAGTTCGGTCTGACAGCGGCGGAGCAGCCAGCGGCGGAGAGAGCGGCGGTTCCCATGACCGTGGAACAGGTGACAGATCAGGCCGGGGCCGACAAGCTGCTGGCCCTTTGGCGGCATGCGGACCATGTGTCCCTGCTGGCGCTGCCGGATCTGATGGGCGTATCCGTGGTCTGCCGCACCGGGGAGGACGCCGGACTGACGGCTGAGCTGTTTTTTGAGAAATTCCAGGGAGACTGGAACAGCCTTTTAAGGGCGTTGTTTTCTGAAGATATCAAAAAGGTCTCCCACAATGTGAAGGACCTGATGCGGGTGCTGCTGGAGAACGGCCTGCCCGCCGGCGGCTTCGTGTTCGACACGGCACTGGCGGCGTACCTGCTGGATGCCACGGCAGGGAGCTATGACCTGGGGCGGCTGTTCGTCTCCTATTACAATACGGAGCTGCCCAAGCCCCTCTATCTGGAGCCGGACGCCTTTTCCATGCTGGGGAATGCCGTCCAGGCGGAGGCGGCCTTCGACAGCTACGCCGCCGCAGTGGACGCGCTGTACGGACTTCTGTCTGAAAAGCTCAGGGAGCTGGACCTGTGGGAGCTGTTTGAGACTGCCGAGCTGCCCCTGTGCCGGGTGCTGGCGGAGATGGAGCTGGCGGGCTGCCGGGTCGACGCCCGGGCACTGGCATCCTTCGGGGACCTGCTGTCCCGGCGGGCGGCGGAGCTGGAAAAGCAGATCTACGACATGGCGGGGGAGCGCTTCAACATCAACTCCCCCAAGCAGCTGGGGGAGATCCTGTTCGGCAGGCTGGGACTGCCCCACGGCAAAAAGACCAAGACCGGCTGGTCCACCAACGCCGACGTGCTGGAAAAGCTGCGCTATGAGGCCCCCATCGTGGGGGCGGTGCTGGAATACCGCCAGTTTGCCAAGCTGAAATCCACTTACGCCGACGGCCTTTTGAAGGCTATGGATCCCGATGGCCGGGTGCGGACCCGGTTCCAGATGACGGTGACGGCCACTGGGCGGCTCAGTTCCACGGAACCGAACCTGCAGAACATTCCCACCCGCACCGACCTCGGCAGCGAGATCCGGCGGATGTTCGTGCCGGCCCCCGGCTGTGTGCTGGTGGACGCGGACTACTCCCAGATCGAGCTGCGGCTGCTGGCCCATATCTCCGGGGATGAGGCCATGCGGGCGGCGTTCACCTCTGGCGGGGACATCCACACCGCCACGGCGGCCCAGGTGTTCCACGTGCCGCCGGAGGAGGTGTCCCACGAGATGCGCCGCCGGGCCAAAGCAGTGAATTTCGGCATCGTGTACGGCATCTCCGCCTTTTCTCTGTCCCAGGATATCGGCGTCACTGTGGCAGAGGCCAAGGACTATATGGAGGCGTATTTCGCCACCTTCCCCGGTGTGCGGAAATACATGGACAGCGTGGTGGAGACTGCCCGTGAGACCGGCTATGTGGAGACGCTGTTCCACCGGCGGCGGGAGCTGCCGGAGCTGAAGTCCTCCAACTTCAACATGCGCTCCTTCGGTGAGCGGGTCGCGCTGAACATGCCCATCCAGGGCACGGCGGCGGACGTGATGAAGCTGGCTATGATCGCTGTCTGGCGGCGGCTGAAGGCGGAACAGCTCCAGGCCCGGCTGGTGCTCCAGGTCCACGACGAGCTGATCGTGGAGTGTCCGGAGGATGAGGCGGAGCGGGTAGGCAGGCTGCTGGCGGAGGAGATGGAGCGTGTCGTGTCCCTGTCCGTTCCTCTGACGGCGGAGGCCCACTGGGGCAGGAACTGGCTGGAGGCCAAGGGCTGAAGGCGATTAGAAATTAGGAGTTAGAAATTAGGAATTTGAGATGACGAGAGAGGAACAGAGATACCTGCGGGAATTGAAGAAGCCCTTCGAGACGGCGTGCCGGAGCGTGGGGAAGCGGCGGGGGTGGAAGTCCATCTCGGGCATCCAATACCAGGTGCGGAATGGGATGCTGTACGAGTTGTTCCCGGACCTGTCGTGGGCCGACAGGGGGAAGGCTTTGAAGGCCTGGCTCTGCTGTAAGCCTGTGGTGCTGGACGAGATGTATTGGGATGTGTTCCATATGAGGGAAGAGGCGGCGAAAATGCCCTTCAGCTTCCATGTCAACGGCGCATTCACCGCGCCTGTGTATACCCTGGACCGCTGGAAAACGCCGCTGCCGGGGCCGGAGATCCTGAAAGAGGCGGTGGACGCTTTGCTGGACCAGGCGGAGGCGCTGGTGGAGGAGCATCCCTTTCCCACGCTGGCGGATTTTCGCCGGGCGGTGGAGACGGAACCGGCCAACAGCGGGCGGACGCTGAATATCGTGCTGTGCCTGCTGTGCGAGGGAGCCTATGAGGAGGCCGCCCGGGAGATCACCGCGGCGCTGGCTCGGGGCGAAGACGGCGGATTTCTGCGGATGGACGGAAAACAGGGCATCCTGGAGGATGCCCGGGACTGGTGCGCGGAAAGGGCGGCGGAGGAACTGGGACTGTGAAACGGCTGCTGGTGATTCTGGGCGTGGCGGGGGCATCCCTGTCCGCTGTGTTCGTCCGGTGGTCCACGGCACCATCCCTGATTGTGGCGCTGTACCGGATGGCGTTTTCCGCAGCGCTGCTGGCGCCGTATGTCCTGCTGCGGCACCGGGCGGAGCTGCGGGCACTGTCCCGGCGGGAGATTTTGCTGTGTCTTGTCAGCGGAGCGTTCCTGGGGCTGCATTTTGCCGCCTATTTTGAAGCCCTGCAATGGACCTCCATCGCCTCGGCAGTGGTGCTGGTGGACACGGAGGCGCTGTTCGTGGCCCTGGGAACGGTGCTGCTCTTTCGCAAAAAGCTCTCCGGCAGGGCGTGGCTGGCGGTGGCGCTGGCCTTCGGCGGCAGCGTCATGATCGCCATGGTGGACAGCGCCGCCGGGGCCGATGCGGTGCGGGGGGATCTGATTGCCCTGGCCGGGGCGCTGTGCGTGGCGGTGTACACCATGATCGGCGCGGTGTGCCGCAAGAGCATCTCTACCGCGGTGTATACTGCTCTGGTATACGGTTCGGCGTCGGGGACCCTGCTGGCCATTGCTCTGCTGAGCGGTACGCCGCTGGCTGGCTATGGTCTGGTGAACCTGGGAACGGGCCTTGGCCTGGCGGTGTTCTGCACCCTGCTGGGCCACAGCGTGTTCAGCTGGGGCCTGAAATATCTGCCTCCGGCCTTCATCTCCACGGTGAAGCTGCTGGAGCCGGTGTTTGCCTCCCTCTGGGGGCTGGCGCTGTTTGGGGAGCGGCCGGGGGTGTGGGTCCTTCTGGGCGGCGCGGTCATCATCTGCGGCGTGGCGCTGTATACCAGATGCGGGGAGAACGGATGATGGGACAGCTCGGCTTTTCCTACGTGGGGGCGCTGTTCCTGCTGGCGCTGCTGCTTCCCAATCTGTTTTGGACCCGGCGCAGGCCCGTGGATTATGACCCGTCCGGTGAAAACTGCCTGCTGCTGTGTCTGGAACGGATCGGACAGGCTATGGTCACCTGTATGGCCCTGGTGTTCCAGGGCTTCAACTGGCGGCCCTGGACGGCCTGGTCCTGGTGGCTGGCGGGGGCGGTGCTTCTGATGGGCCTGTATGAGATCTGGTGGGTCCGCTATTTTTGCAGTGAGCGGACCATGAGGGACTTTACCGCCAGTCTGCTGGGCATCTATGGCAGAGTGGTTTGGATGCTGCCGGCTGTTGCGGTGCTGGGGGTCGGCCATATCGGCATCCACTTGCGGCACCGAAGTCAATCGCTGAAAAGAGAGGATACATGATGACGAGTCAACAAATGCATGTACGCATCGTTCCCATGAATGCGGACCATCTGGATGAGGTGGCGGAGCTGGAGCGCATCTGTTTTTCCGCGCCCTGGTCTCGGAATATGCTGGCGGAGGAACTGGACAACGCCCTGTCTGCCTTTCTGGTGGCCCTGGACGACACGGACCGGGTGGTGGGCTACGCCGGATTGCAGGTGGTGCTGGACGAGGGCTATATCACCAACGTGGCGGTGCGTCCGGAGTGCCGGCGGAAGGGCATCGCGGGAAAGCTTTTGCAGGTGTTTCTGGACTTTGCCCAGGGGAACCATTTGGCATTCCTGACGCTGGAGGTCCGGGCCTCCAATTACGACGCCATCGCCCTCTACGGCAGCCGGGGCTTCCGCAGCGCGGGGCGGCGGAAAAACTATTATGAGCATCCCAAGGAGGACGCTATCATCATGACGAAGGAGTTCGATACGTATGGAACTGCGGATCCCGTCTCCTGAGCAGCTGCGGACGGTCTATGACGCGGACCTGCGGGAGGCGTTTCCGGCGGCGGAGCTGAAGCCGCTGGCTAATATGAAACAGATGTGGCGGGACGGATGGTACCGGCCCTGGTGTCTCTTCGACGGCGACGACATCGTGGGAGAGTGTTTTCTGTGGCTGGGGCATCCCGGTTGGGCACTGCTGGACTATCTGTGCGTACCGTCCCGGCACCGCAACGCGGGGCTGGGAGCGGTGATACTGCAAAAGCTCCATGAGCGGGAGCGGGATACGGTGATCTTCGGCGAGAGCGAGGCGCCGGAGGACGCGCCGGACCCTGCTATGGCGGAGCGGCGGCTGGGCTTTTACGCCCGGAACGGTATGCGCACCGCCGGATATGACACGGAGATGTTCGGCGTCCATTATAAAACTCTGTATCTGGCGGAGGGGCCGGTGGACGAAAAGGCGCTGATGACGGAGCACCGCTTTGTTTATCAGAACACCTTCCCGCCGGAGAAATTTGCAAAATATGTGCGCATCCCCTTTGTGCCGGGCAGCCGGCCTGGACCCAAGGTCCCCTGGGAGCAGTGAGAGAAAGAAGGAAAACGACATGAAGATACTGGCCTTTGAGTCGTCCTGTGACGAGACCGCCGTAGCGGTGGTGGAGGATGGGCGGCGGGTCCTGGCGGACGCCATCGCCTCTCAGGTGGATATCCACGCCCTGTACGGCGGCGTGGTGCCGGAGATCGCCTCCCGAAAGCATGTGGAGGTCATCGCCGCCCTGACGGAGAAAGCGCTGGCGGACGCTGGCTGTGACCGGGAGGATATCGATGCTGTGGCGGTGACCTACGCTCCCGGCCTCATCGGCGCGGTGCTGGTGGGGCTGAGCTTCGCCAAATCCGTTGCCTTCGGCCTGGGCGTGCCGCTGATCCCGGTCCATCATGTCCGGGGCCACATCGCCGCCAATTACCTGGCTTTTCCGGAGCTGGAGCCGCCCTTCCTGGCGCTGGCCATCTCCGGCGGCAACACGCTGATCGTGGATGTGCGGGACTATACCGACATGGTGATCCTGGGAGCGACCCGGGACGATGCGGCGGGGGAGTGCTTCGATAAGGCGGCCCGGGTCTTGGGCCTGCCCTATCCTGGCGGAAAGCCTTTGGACGAGCTGGCCCAGGGGTCTCAGGGCGGCGTGTATCAGCTTCCCCACGCCCATGTGGACGGTGTTCCGCTGGACATGAGCTTTTCCGGCCTGAAAACGGCGGTGGTGAATCTGGCCCACCACGCCGAGCAGGTGGGCGAGCCCCTGGACCGGGCGGCCCTGGCCCGGGACTTTGCCCAGGCCGTCAGCGACACCCTGGTGCCCCGCGTTCTGGAGGCGCTCCGGCAGACGGGACGGAAAGCCGTCTGTGCCGCCGGCGGCGTGGCGGCCAACTCCATCATCCGGGGGGATCTGGAGCGTGCCTGTGCCACGGCAGGCTGCAGGCTGTATCTGCCGCCGCTGAAGCTCTGCGGCGACAACGGCGCCATGATCGGCGCTCAGGGATACTACGAATATCTGGCGGGCCACACGGCGGGCATGGACCTGAATGCCTACGCGACCCGTGACATCGGCGATTGAACGAGACCGGCGCGGCTTCTGCCGCGCCGGTTTTTCGCAAGCTGGCGGCATACAGACTCTGTATAATTCATCCTGTGCCTGCATATCACCGCTGCGATTTTGCATGAATCGGATGGGAGCTTGCTTTTTGAAGCGGAAAGGTCGACTTTTTCAGCAAAAAATGTCCGCCAGCTAAAGATTTTTCTGAGCTGCCCAGTCCTTGCAAGTCATAAAAGTATTATGTAAATTTTGAACGGGAAAATTTTTTTTGAAAAAACGAAGTTGGTGGGATGTAAGTAAATGGTATTTTCCTCGGTAAACCGTGGGGGAGAAGAAAAAGATACCTGTGGAAAACGCTGTGGAAAATGTGAATAACTCTTTGTAGAAGGAGATTATAAAATCTGTTATGTTGCTATCGAAAAAGCGGGATGACCGGCGAAGTTCGGAGCGCAACGGAAAAACCATACGATTTTTGTCGAAAACACAGCGAAAAAAATCGGCAAATATTGCGGCGGTATTTTTTCACCTCCGCCAAAAATACCGCTGCTCCGACAAAAACACCCTTTTGAAAATGACCGAAATCCTGCAAATATACGGATCGTAATATACAGTGGGCGGATGGGCATTGTCGAGTGAGGGGCGGCCTTATGCTGTGATTTTTAGATGAAATGTTTGCAACGAACATTTTGGCCTTTTGAAGCGCGTGACCGATCCGGGCACTTTTTCATATGTGCTCTGATCTCATCATAAGTTTCACCGGAGGCGATTTTATGAAAAACAAAAATTTAGCATTGATTCTAAGCGAACAGCGCCATTCTTATGATGAGGAGCAGATTGATAGCATGATCCGGCGAGCTGTGACCGATTGGCTCACAAAAGAACTGTCCAATGGTTCCTGCGCCGCGTCTTTTCGGCGCAGGGATTTTGAATGATTTCTTGACGGGCAGCTGCTCTTGCGCTGAGTCGAGATGAGCGGTTATGCCCTTGGGGAGGGGTGGCACATCCTTTGCGCAATCTATACACGACTGAGCAAGGAGGATGAAGATAAGCAGCAACGGGAATCCGAGAGTATCCAGAACCAGAAATCCCTGCTGATCAACTATGCCGTGGAGCGCGGGTGGGACATCTACCACATCTACTGCGACGAGGACTACTCCGGCGCTGACAGCCTGCGGCCTGACTTCAACAGGATGATCGAAGCGGCCAAAGAGAAGAAGTTTCAAATCATCCTCTGCAAGAGCCAGTCCCGTTTTACCCGTGATATGGAACTGGTGGAGAAATACATCCACGGCCTGTTTCCCATCTGGGGCATCCGGTTCATTGCCATCGCGGACAGCGCCGACACGGAGATCAAGGGAAACAAGAAAGCCCGCCAGATCAACGGCCTCATCAACGAGTGGTATCTGGAGGACTTGTCGGAGAACATCCGTATGGTCTTTGACATGAAGCGGCGGCAGGGCCAATATATCGGCGGATTTCCCATTTACGGCTACCAGAAAGACCCTGAAAAGAAGGGCCATCTCATCATAGATCCGGAGGCGGCGGAGGTGGTGCGGCAGATCTTCCGCTGGTCCCTGGAAGGTCACGGAAAGCAGGGCATTGCCCACATGCTCAATGACCGGGGAGTGGTCAATCCAACCCGGTACAAGGCGGAGCGGGGCTGGGACAGCAACCACTTCTGTAAGCGGGATTTCGGCCTTTGGAACAAGAACACAGTATGGCGGATCCTCCGAAACGAGATCTACACCGGCGTCATGGTACAGGGGCGGACGAAAAAGGTCAGCTACAAGTCCAAGACCATGATCACCATGCCGCGGGAACGCTGGTTTCGTGTGGAGGGAACCCATGAGGCTATCATCGACAGGGAGACCTTCGAAACCGTTCAGCGGAATCTGGATATCCGATCCCGGGAGGATGGCACCGGCATCGTGCATCCCCTGGCGGGTCTTGTGCGGTGCATGGACTGCGGGAGTACTATGAGCAAGACCTCTAACGGGAAGAAGGGGCCAAGACAGGTGTATTACCTGCGCTGCAAACTGTATGCTGACAGCGGAGCGCAAAAGCTCTGCACTCGTCATTCCATCCGCCTGGACCGGCTGATCGAATTGGTGCTGGAACGTCTGCGTCATTATATCCAGACTTACTACGTACTGGAGGAACTGAAGCTTCCAACACGCCAGGATACCCGAAGGGATGCTCTGCGGCAGGAACAAAAATTGTTGGCCGCTCAGTTGGAAAAGCGAAGCGCCGCACTTAAAAATCTATATCTGGATAGGGTTTCCGGTGTTTTGAGTGAGGGGCAGTTTGTGGAGCTGAATCAGGACTTTCTTGCGGAGAAAAACCGATGGGAGCAGCGTCTGGCGCAGATCGATGAAGAATTGGCGGAACAAGAGCAGCCGCGGCGGCAGCAGGATCTGATGGAAAAAGCGAAGGAGCTTCTGAAACTGGATACGCTGCCCAGGGAACTGGCAGTCTCATTGATTGAAAAGATCGAGATCGGCGAGCGAGACTCGGATGCCGGTCAGCAAAAAATCAAGATCTATTGGAAATTCTGATAGAAAATAGTTTTACGTTTTCTTTGCCTGCTTTTTTTAAAAGAAAGTAGGTGTCCTTAAGCAACATCTCCCATGTGCTGGAGCCCCGGTATCCGGCGGCGGTGGACCGGTATGTGGATCTGGGGCGCTTTTATGACCTGACCGCCGCCAAGGCAGCCGCTGACGAGGTGAAGGCCCACACCCACGCCTATCAGAATGCCTATGTACGGGCCTACCACTGCCTGAAGGCGGCCCGGCAGGTGGAGCTGGACGCCGTGGCGGAGGTGGGAAGGACCTTCGACGTCCGGCGGGCGGAGCGGCGGGTCAGCGGTGTGATCCAGCGGGAGCTGCGGCGGTCGGGAGGGCAGCGGGGCAGAACGACCCGGCGGTTTTTGGGCAGCCTGACCCACAAGGGATATATTTGGCGGTTCGACAGCGTGGACGCGCTGTGTCCCCGGGTCTATGAGTTTGCCGATAGCTGGGAGCTGGCAGGGCGGTATCTGGCGCGGCTCCATGATGCGGCGGCGGCCAACGGCTGGGACACCATCGCCTGTGCCGCCCCGGAGGAACCGGAACGGCTGGAGCATCTGCTGATCCCCGGACTGGGGCTGGCATTCGTCACCTCCCGGCCTGGGATGGACTACGGCAACAAGCCCTTCCGCCGCATCCGGCTGGACGCCATGGCGGAGCCGGAGGGCAAGTCCCGCCTGCGGTTCCAGACCCGAATGGCGGCTCTGCTGCGGGAGGAGGGCGTCGCGGCCCTGAAAGACGCCAAGGCCAACCACGACAAACTGGAGGCGGTCTACAATCCCTATGTGGATTTTGACGGCGTCCGGGCGCTGGCGGCCATGGAGATCGGGCGGCTGCTGAGCTATTTGGGATAACAAAAAAAGGACCTGGCCCTAGGCCAGGTCCTTTTTTGATGACTGCCTATTCGGCCCCGGAGGCCAAAATGGCCTTGGCCTCTTCAATGGTCATACTGCTGGTGTCGATTCCACCGCCGCTTCCGCCATACGTCCACTGGCCGATCACATTGCCGTTGGCGTCATACATGGGAAGCTGGTAGGGGCCGGGATTTGCTTTTTTCCATTCCATATAGGCCACAGCATCTTCTGGTGTCTGTATAGCAGCTTCGATGTCATAGCCGGGTTCATCGGTCCGGCGGACATAGCCGGAAAGACCGCTGTCAGGGTCTGTGACACCATACAAGTCCGGATGGTAGCCGACATAATTTGCCAGAGAGTCGAGACCATAGCTCTCGCCGTTTTTATTTTTGGGATAGTCTCCATTGACCAGCTGGGACAGCCATTGTTCCACAGACGCGCTGGAGTGCTTCGCCAGCAGGGCCTCCTTGTTGCCAACCATGTACTCAAGATACGAATAACCGTCTTTGCCGATGAACGCCTTATAGACAACGCTGTTTACACCGCGATACGCTGCCGGGTCATCGTCAGGCAGCAGCGTGCCGCCTCGGGCCAGGATCAGGTCTGTGTTGCCCCGGACGGCGTCGGGATAGAGTGCCGTGGCTTTAGCAGCTTCGCCGGGCCGTGCCGCGTTTGTCTTTTCAGAGGCCGCGGGTCTTGCCGGCGTCCGGACCGCTGCGCCGGTATCCGACGGCGGCTCCACCGTATCCTTTTGCAGTTCACGCTCTGGAAGCGGCCCCTGTGGGGCATCGTTTTCGTTTCGGACATTCTGGATGGTTTGGGGTCCGGTCTCCCGCTGGACCAGCGGACCTCTGGCGGCAAAAGCCGCCGCGGTGCCGCAGGACAGGATGACCGCCGCCAGCGCCAGGGCCAGCAGCCGTTTTCTGCCTTTCAGTTTTTCAGATCGCATCACACGGATCAATCTCCTTTCTATGGTGTCTTTGGCGGACAGGGACACGGCCCACTCACAGGGGCCTGCCGCCGTGCCGGCGGCCAGCTTCAGCAGAATGCTGCCATAGGCGAACCGTTCGCTTCGGCCCAAGGGAGCGGAGACCCGCTCGTCGCAGCTCTGCTCGCTGAATTCTTTGATCCGCCTGTTCAGCAGGTGGACCAGCGGGTCATACCAGTGGATGACCGCGGCCAGCATGGAGAAAAAGCGGATCCACAGGTCCCGCTTTTGGACATGGGTCAGCTCGTGAAGGAAGAGATAGCGTAGCTCTTCCCGGCTGAGGGGCAGGACGGGCAGGACCACCGTGGGCCGCAGCAGGCCTGTGGACAGGGGCGTGGACGCTATGGGGTTTTCCCGCAGCGCGACAGCCCTCTTGAGGCCTAAATGGTCTCTGCAGGCCGCAAAGACCTCCTGAGTCTCCGGAGCGGAGACGGGACGGTTCTGCGCCAGAAAGCGCCGGCGGAACCGGATGTACGCCCACAGCTTGTATCCCAGCACCGCCGCCGCGCCCACGGCCCAGACTACCGTCAGGACCTGCATCAGGTCCACGGACAGGGCCACTGGGGCAATCTCAGGCGTCGGGACGGTCGGAACCGCGGGCAGGACCGTCACCGGGAGCTGAGGGACCGGCAGCAGCTCCGGTATAGCCACGGGAACGGCGGGAGCCGGTCTTGCCGCCAGCTTTGCCGTTAGGGCCGCCAGAGGCCACACCGGCACCAGAAACAAAAACAGCGCCAGCTTCAGGACCCGGTAGTGCCACAGGGCAGGCAGCCGCTTTTCCAGCAGCGCGTCCGCCGCCAGCCAGGCCAGCACCACGGCGCTGCCGGGCAGAGCGGTGCGAAGCAGCCCGTCAATCATGCTGGGCCTCCTGTTCAAACCAGTGCTTCAATTCCTCCAGTTCGGTCTTGCTGATTCCCTGGCCGCCGTAAAATGCCGCCAGGAAATCCAGCAGGGAGCCATGGTACATGGAATCGATAACGTATTTCGCTTCCTGCTTGTGGTAGTCTGCCTGGGTCAGGGCTGGGGAGTAGAGCTTGTTCTTGCCCCGCTTTTCTGCCCGCAGTACGCCCTTTTCCGTCAGACGGGTCAAAAAGGTGGAAAGGGTCTGCACTTTCCAGCCCTTATAGGCAAACAGCTCCAGCAGTTGGGACGTGGTGACGGGGCCGGCCATCTCCCAGATCACCTTCATGATCTCCATCTCGGAGTCAGACAGGCTTTGAAATCGTGTCATGAAATATACACCCCCATAAACTACATGCATGTAGTACAATATCATATTACTACATGGTTGTAGTAAAGTCAAGCATTATTTACTACGATCTTGTAGAAAATAAAAAGCAACGGGTCTTCGGCAGAACGTACATTGTAAAAGAGCTGCCCTCTAGGAACGGAGGGCAGCTTATAACGGGAGCAAGAAATAGACCCTGTGACGAAATTCGTGTTCCAGTGGGATCCCTTTTATACAATATCCAATAGTCTTCGCAGATCCCGGATCTCATAGTCGATGCGCAGGCCCGTCGGTCGGGGCTTTCCTTTGGGATTGAACCAGCAGCAGGGGAGTCCGGCGTTGTTGGCGCCTTGGATATCGGTGGACAGAGAATCGCCGATGACCAGGGTGTTTTCCGCCGTGATGGCGTGGAGCTGGGTCCGAACGTAGTCGTAATAGGCCCGGCTCGGCTTGGAGGCGCCTGCCTCTTCGGAGATGAAGGCACCGGCGAACAGGTGGCCGAAGGGGCAGTTCCGCAGGCGGCTCCGCTGCACGGAGGCTACGGCGTTGGTGACGATGTACAGCCGGTGTCCCCGCTCCGCCAGAGTGCGGCAGACCTCCTCGGCGTGGGGCAGCGGGAATACCACCTGCCCTAGGGCTGTCAGATAATCCCGGTTGCACTGGGCGGGATCCCGCTCCAGCCCCAGTGCCCGCAGAAAGCGGACATAGCGTTCCAAGGTCACGAATTCCTTCGTGACCTCGCCCTGATCAAAGGCGGTCCACAGCACCTCATTGATCTCACGGTACAGCTGCCGGATCTCCGGGGTGTCCGGGATGTCATGGGCGCGGCACATGATGGAGAAGGCCCTGGCGGAGGCCTGAGAGAAATCGAACAGCGTATCGTCCGCGTCGAACAGCAGATAGGGGTATCTCATAGGCGGGCTTCCTTTCGGATATTTAGGTGTCTACTATCCTATCACAGGCCCAGGAAAAAGACAATCACCAGCAGAGGGATTTCCCCATACCATAAAACGAGGGGGCGTGCTGGATGAATACGTGCTTTGGCATTATTGGCGGTGACCGGCGGCAGGCGGAGTTGGCCGGATTGTTGGAAACCGATGGAAATACAGTTTATACTTATGGCCTGGAGCCTTGGAGACCGGGCGGCTCTTTGGAGCTGGCATCGTCGGCGGAGGCTGTGATCCTGCCCCTGCCGCTTTGCAGGGGGGACGGCTTGCTGAATTGTCAGGAGGCGGTGACTGCCGTGGAGCTTTTCCGCTACCTGCGGCCCGGTCAGCGGGTCCTGGCGGGGCAGGTGCAGCCCCGGCAGCAACAGGAAGCGGCTTCCTTCGGCCTGACTCTGGAGGACTATTTCCTCCGGGAGGAGCTGATGGTAGCCAACGCCGCCGCCACGGCGGAAGCGGCTGTGCAGGTGGCTATGGAGCGCCTGGACCGTACGCTGCTGGGGATGGATTGCCTGGTACTGGGCTTTGGCCGCATCGGAAAGCTATTGAGCCATCGGCTCCACGGACTGGGCGCCAAGGTGACAGCCGCGGCCCGCAAGCCGGAGGACCGGGCCTGGATTCGGGCATATGGCCTGCGCTCCCTGGACATTGCCCATCTGGACGGCACCCTCTCCGATTTCGGCGCGGTATTCAACACCGTCCCCGCACCAGTCCTGAATGGCCCGCTGCTGGCGCAGCTGCCGAAGGACTGCTTCTGCGTGGAGCTAGCTTCCATACAGGGCATCGACCTGACGGCGGCAGAGCGCCTGGGACTGCCTTGCGTCTGGGCCAGGTCCCTGCCAGGGCGAATGGTGCCGTGTACCGCGGCGGAGGCCATTCGAGATGCGGTCTATCATATTTTATTGGAAGAACGAGGTGACCCAGCGTGAGAGATGAACGGGTCGGATTTGCGGTATGCGGGTCCTTCTGTACCCATGAGCAGGTACTGAAAGCGCTAAAGAGATTAACCGGTATTTACCGGACAGTGATCCCTATTGCCTCTGAAAATACAGCATCCACAGATACCCGCTTTGGGACTTCCAAGGTGCTGTTGGAGCAGCTGAAGGAACTGACAGGCCATGAGGTGCTGTGCGGCCTGCCGGAGGTGGAGCCTATTGGCCCCAAGGGACTGTTGGATGTGCTGGTCATTGCACCGGCCACCGGAAACACCATTGCCAAGCTGGCGGCCGGCATTACGGACACTAGCGTTACCATGGCGGCTAAATCCCATCTGCGGAACGGCCGGCCGGTGGTGATCGCCATGGCCAGCAATGACGGATTGTCTGCCGGAGCGAAAAATATCGGAGAGCTGCTGGTGCGAAAAAACTACTATTTCGTGCCATTTGGTCAGGACAACGCTATGCAGAAACCATGCTCTCTGATGGCGGATTTTACCATGATCCCGGAGACCGTGGACGCTGCGCTGCGTGGCCAGCAGCTCCAGCCGGTGCTGCTGCGGTGAGCTGGAGACGGGAGGAAGCTCCCGTCTCTTTTTTGACCGGAGAAAACATTCAGAATAGAAAGAGCGGCATCAGTAAAAACGACGAAAGAGGATGGCAAAAAGCACAAAAAGAAATAAGTACAATTGATATCTAGTATTAATAATATTAGCGCAAGACGGGGAAAATTGGCCATAATTTGGGAAAAATGTAAAAGCAGCGGAAAAAATTCACAAAGCTGGAAAATAAGGGTTGACTTTTGGCGGTTCCTTTGGTATTCTAGCAAAGCTGTCCGATACAAAGACATGGCGGCGAAACACTGGAACGGGAAGAAATTTCTCGAGTAAAGTGTTGACAAGCCGAAGATTTTGTGGTACAGTACCAATTACCGCCGAAAACGGCGTGTACCTTGTAAATTAAACAATGTAACGAAAAGGAAGCACCAGACGGGACCGGCCGAAGAGG
>NZ_CANRKH010000026.1 GCF_947631165.1 uncultured Dysosmobacter sp.
GAGGGCCTGCCCCTCTGCCGGGAGACGGATTGGGATTTTACCGCCAATCAGCCGGTCTGGCGGGACGGCTCGCCGGTCTTTGTGACCGGGCAGCGGGCGGTCCTGATCTGGGCCTGGAACGCACTGCATACGGAGCGGTTTGCCCACGACGTTTACAGCTCCGACTATGGGCCGGACTTTTCCGCACTGCTGGGTCAGTCTTACGCTGAGGAGATCCGGCAGTCTAAGGCTATCCGGATCGTCCGGGAGACGCTGCTGGTGAATCCATACATCACCGGCGTCTCGCAGGTCAGCGTGGCAGAGCGGGAGATCCCGCTGACCGCATCTGTGACCCTGGTGGAAGGATACACTGCTGACCGGGTCGGGGATCAGCTGGAAGCAGCGGTCAACGAACTGCTGTCCAGTCAGCCATTCGGAACGACCGTCACGATTCCTTTCAGCCGTTTTCTGGCCTGCCTGCTGCAGTGTCCAGGCGTAGCGGATTACAGTGCCTATACCGTAGACGGGGCCTCTGCCGCCGTGACCATCAACGCCGGGGATGCTCCTGTGGTGGGAACCATCACCATTACCTGAGGAGGCGAGAGCATGAGAGAGACCCTGCCGGAGCGGGAACGTGTACCCGCCTACCATTACGCCTGCGAGCAGAGCAAGGCGATCATCGAAACGCTGGCGGACGCCAGCCTGGAGGCCAAGGCCGCGCTGGAAGACGTCATCGACCAGTTTTTTGTGGATACGGCGACCTGGGGCCTGCGCCTCTGGGAACAGCAGGTAGGCATCCAGACAGACGCCTCTCTTTCCCAGGCGGCCCGCCGGTCAGCCATCAAGCAGAAGCTGGTGGCCAGCGGCAACACCACGGCGGAGATGGTGCGGGGACTGGCATAATCCATCACCGGCTATGAGGCGCGGATCATCGTCAACGGTGACTACAGCTTTTCCCTGGAATTTCTGAGAGGGACCAACACTCTGGCAGACATCAATGTGGAAGAGGTCCGCTCTATTGTAGAGCAGATCAAACCAGCCCACCTGCGTTTTGTCATTTCCGGCCTCACCTGGGCCGATGTGGAGAGCGTGGAGCTGATCTGGCAGTGGTTTGAGGACAATCCAGCAACGTGGGCGGAATTTGAATCGAAGTTCTGCATCCACAAAAAGCAAAATACAGAAGAATAGGAGGAGGTCATTACAGTGGAAAGAACAGAAAGATTGAAACTACCCATTTTTGACAGCAATGATTTCATTAAACATGAGGATTTTAATGCTGCATCACGCAGCCTGGAAAATAATCTTCTGAAAGACACCACGGCTGCGCTGTACGGGCTGGGAACGGATGCCGTGCCGGATGAGGTGCTGGCGGCGCTCTCTAAGGCAGCGCTTTTAAAAACTGTCGGACATGAGCCAGTTTATCAGGAAGTCACCATGGATATTTCCTCGCTTGCCGTCGGCGATACTGCACGTATCCCAGTCGGGGATTCTGTCATTGAATATTGGATTGCGGCAAAAGATTATGAGCCGGAGCTAAACGGGACTGGGCGAACGCTGCTGGTGGCCAAATCAGGCATTAATGGAGGGGCCTATAATTCCGAAACGGCAGATAGCACATATTATCTTGGAAGTAAGCCCGATGTTTATTTGGAGGAAACTTACAAGCCGCAAATACGGGCAGATGTCAGGGAAGCAATCGGGACCACGACGATAAAGGTAAAAAAATATTCTTCTGATGAAATTTTTAATATTTTACGTGGAGTATTTATCCTTTCGGCGTCTGAATATGGCTATAAAAGCCTGGGTGATGGTATTGCTCTCTCTATCGCATCCACAGTAATGCCATCAAATGATTGTTGGACAAGGACCCCAGGTTCTACATATCCACAAGTTTATTATGTTTCTCAATCTGGCAACGGCGCTACCAATTGCGCGAATAGCGAATCGATTGCGCCTGCTTTCACATTACCAAATGATTTTACGTATACCATCTATGCCGATGAAGGCGGAAACTATTTCCCGGAACAGGCATATACACCTATTCATCAGGTTCTTACCGATGTACTTGGAAATGGTGCAGGTACGCCCAAAATTGAGATCGGCTCCTATTGGGGAACGGGGACGTTTGGTGCGGATCATCCGAATATTTTGACCTTTGATAGGAATGTGTCGCTTTTGGCCGTTTATACGGCAGATCGTGGATTGCAGCCATCATCCGGGGGATTCAGGGACGGTGTTATATGGCTGCCCTCGGTGAAAGAAACCCAGGTCTATGTTGATTCAAGCGGCTCAAATATCCGTTTTTCTCAGGATGGCAATTCTATTGCATGGCACAGCACCGTTGCCGCGTCGAGCTCAGCTGGTCCAGGCTATCAACTTAATGTATCCGGGCAGCAATATTTTTATTTCGCCATCACGCAATAAGGAGGCTCACCTATGAAAATCATCAACATCACATCCCCATTCCCGTATCCGCCTCTGCAGAGCTGGTCCGGGGCCACGCCGCCGGAGGGCTGGGCGGAGTTCCCGGAGCGGTTCACACCGGTCTTTTACCCGGCAGACAAGCGGTTTGCTGGCTTTGTCTCCCTCACTGTGGAGGGCGGCGTGGTCACCGCCTGCGCCTGGGATGAGGAAGCCTATCAGGCATACTGCGAGGCCCAGGGAGCAGCAGATCTCACCGCCGTCAAATCGGCCAAGCTGGCGGAGCTGTCCGCCGCCTGCAACGACGCCATCGTGGCCGGGTGCGGCGTGACCCTTACGGACGGCTCCACGGGCCGCATCCGCCTCACCGACGAGGACCAGATCAACCTGAGCGCGGCGGTGGGCGCTGTCCAGCAGGGCGCGGCGGGCTATCCCTACCACCTGGACGGGGAGCTGTGCGCCGTCTATCCGGCGGCAGACATCCTCATCATGGGCAATGCCGCCACGGCCCACAAGCTGTACCACACCACCTACTGCAACCATCTCAACGCCTGGGTCCGGCGCTGTGAGACGGCGGAGGAGGTGCAGGCCATTTCATACGGCGCGGCCCTCCCGGAGGATCTGGCGGCCAACATGGCGGCCGTCCTGGGGGCCATGGAGGGCGGCTATGCGTCATAACATGCTGGGCCATGCCCTGCGCTGGGCGTTGGGCGGGGCGCTGTACGGCCTGCTGGAGCTGGTCTGGCGGGGACACACCCACTGGACCATGATCCTGCTGGCGGCACTGCTGTGCATCCCCCTGGACCTTGCCAACGAGCATATGCCCTGGGAGCTGCCCCTGTGGGAACAGGCCCTTTTCGGCGGGATGGTCATCACGGCTGCCGAGCTGCTGGCGGGGCTGGTCCTCAACCTCTGGCTTGGGCTGGGGATCTGGGACTACTCCGGCCTGTGGGGCAGCATCCTGGGGCAGGTGTGCCCGCAGTACGCGGCACTGTGGTGCTTGCTGGCAGGGCCTGTGATCGTAGCCTTTGACTGGCTGGATCATTGGTTCTGCGGCGGGAAGCGGCCCCGATACCGGCTGATTTAGGAGGTTTTGCCAATGACCAATGAGGAAGTGGCGGTCCGGCTGGAGGACCACGAGCACGAGATCAAGTCCCTCAAACACCGGATGAACAGCGTGGAGGAGAACACCCAGGCAGTGACCCGGCTGGCCACGGCGGTGGAGGTGATGGCGACCAAGCAGGACGCCATGTCCGTCAGCGTGGACAAGCTCACCGGCAAGGTGGAGGCGCTGGAGGCGGAGCCGGGAAAGCGCTGGAAATTCGTGGTGGAAAAGGCCATCTACTTTGTGGTGGCGGCCCTCATGGGCTTTTTCCTGGCGCGCGTGGGGCTGTGAGGGCATGAAAAAGCCGCCCGGGCGGGCGGCAGACGCAAATTGACAAAAAGCGGCGTTCCATGGTATGATGAAAGCGTACCTCGTATTCCCCGTTTATGGGGTCCCCGCAAAACTTGTTTCGTGGGGAGAGGAGGCACAAGGAAGCGGTGTGCGCTTTCGGCAAAGCCGGAAGTGCATGAAGCGGACTTTGTGCCGACGAGGGACCCTGGGCGCTGAACAAGACGGCAGGCGGTTGGCCACATCCTCCGAAAGGAGGTGAGGCTATGCCAATTACGATAACACTACATATCCTCGGATATACAGTGACGATTCGTATCAAAGGCAGAAACCGCCACCCCGGCAGGTGACGGTTTCCTTTGAGTGACGGTTTCGTTGCTCTAGTCAACCTTAACTGACTGGGCTAACCGCTTGTCGCAGCGCCCTTGTACTTTCATTATACCGCTCCGCCGAGATTTGTCAAGTGCAGATCAGGCGGGGCGTTTTTTCGCCTGTGCAGATATCAACACCTGTACCGATCAACACAGAGGAAAAGAAAGGAAAGACACTATGGAAAACATCAGAGAGATCATCACCAAGTATACCACCGGCAAGGCGAGCCTGGAGGAGACCAACGAGGCCCTGGCCGGGTCCGGCATCCACCTGGAGCCGGGGAAAAACGTGCTGACGGAGGAGGAGCTGCGGGCCACCACCATCGGCTGCTATCCTGACCAGGCCAACGGCTTCGGCCTGCTGGATTCCGGCACCGGGACCCTGGATAAAGTCCGGGTCAACCACGGGACCCTGGTCAACTGCGACATGGGCGAGCAAAAGGCCATGGTCTGCATGGCGGGCCGCTGGTACTATGTCCAGGGCCGGGAGCTGGTGGAGGAGAATCCCTATGCCGGCGAGGACGAGGCCGTGCAGAAGGACATCGACTGGCGGACCCGGCACCCCGAGGCGGCGGGGAAGTCCCTGCGGCAGCGGACGAAGAAGGGCGTCTTTGACGTCTGGTACAACGAGGACGGCCAGGCCGTGAAGGCCGCGAAGGTCCAGTTCAACTGAAGGAGGATACAGATATGAACGAGCATTGGAAGAATTGGCTGAAGGCGGCGGGCGTCCGGGCCGTCAAGACCGTGGCCCAGACCGCTGTTGCCACCATCGGCACCGCCGCGGTGCTGGGGGAGGTCAACTGGCTCATGGTGGCCTCCGCTTCCGCCCTGGCGGGCGTGCTGTCCATGCTGACCAGCGTGGCGGGCCTGCCGGAGGTGGAGGCGTGAAGCGCCTCCGCATACCGTGAAGCGAGAGGATGTGAACGCTGTGAGCAAACGACCCATCGGCACCGCAGGACTGGCGCTGATCCAGAAGTTTGAGGGCTGCCGCCTGAAGGCGTACAAGGCCGTGCCGACAGAGAAGTACTGGACCATCGGCTGGGGCCACTACGGCCCGGACGTCCAGGAGGGGCAGGTCATCACCCAGGCCCAGGCGGACGCCCTGCTGGTAGCGGACTGCCAGCGATACGCTGACGCGGTGGATGATCCCGCTAACTGCCCTCTGACGGCGCAGCTCAACGCCAACCAGCGGGACGCTCTGATCTCCTTCACCTTTAACTGCGGCGTGGGCAGCCTGCGGACCCTCTGCAAGGGCCGTACACTGCCTCAGATCCGCGAGGCCATGGCTAGATATAACAGGGCCGGAGGTAAGATCCTGTTGGGCCTGATGCGCCGCCGGGCAGCAGAGCAGACGCTGTTCAACACGCCGGTAGAGCCGGCAGAAAAGGAGGACACGAAAATGGTTTACAAATATCTGAAGGATATTCCGGAGAAGTTCCGGCCCGTCATCGGGCAGCTGATGACCGCCGGGATCATCCAGGGCGACGGCAGCGACCCGGAGGGCAACGGCGACGTCATCGACCTGACCCATGAGCAGGTGCGGACGCTGGTGTTCGTCTACCGGGGCGGCGGCTTCGACAGGAAGCTCCAGGCCGCGGGGATGGAGACAGTGGTGCGGTGAATCGTGCCCGAATCGGGCACATGTGCGAAAGAATGGAGCCGGTGGTAAGGTAAGTTAGATTACCTGAAACGCTAACAAAAATGCTAACGGCAAAAGGAGCCTAGTATTTTCAATGGGTGTGGGTGTTTTTCCGGGCGTTCGAATCCTTCACCCGCTGCCAAACGAAAAACCTCGGAACTGCAAGGGTTCCGAGGTTTTTTGTTGTGCGTCAAGGGTTCGCGGCGTTTTTTGCATCTGCTGATTTCGCTTTGTGCATACGAAAAAAACTGCTCATATGTGAAAGGATCAGAGCAAATTTCACATGAATTTGCATAACGCATTGTACGGGACTTCAATTTGGATGCTGCGCCTTCGATTCTTCGGCGTCCTCTGCGGCCAGTTCGTCCTTGGCCTGCTGGAGGACCTTTTTTTCTGCTTTGGTGGTCAGCTGAGCTTCGTCAAATTTGGCGAACATGTCCGGGCGGCGGCGCATGGTGCGCTTGTAGCTCTCCTTTTTCCGCCAATCGGCCACCTTGCCGTGGTCGCCGGAGAGCAGGACCTCCGGCACGGCGCGGTCATGCCAGACAGCAGGGCGGGAATACTGGGGATACTCCAGCAAGCCATTCCAGTGGGACTCCTCTTCAAAACACTCCGCATCCGGCAGTACACCGGGGACCATGCGGCACACTGCGTCTGCCACTGCCATAGCAGGGATCTCACCGCCGGTGAGGACAAAGTCACCCATCGAAATCTCCTCATCTACGCACTCATCAATGAAGCGCTGATCCACGCCCTCGTAGTGGCCGCAGACCAGGATCAAGTGATCGTACCGCTCCTTCAGCTCCCGGGCCACTGCTTGAGTGAAGGTCCTGCCGCAGGGGGACATGAAAATGGTGTGGCCGGGGCCGTGGGTCTCTACGATATGCATCCAGCAGCGGTATAGGGGATCCGCCTGCATGACGGCTCCCCGGCCTCCGCCGTAGGGATAGTCGTCTACCTGCATCTGCTTATTGGTGGTGTATGTCCGGATCTGGTGGGTGCGGATGGCGATATGGCCCCGCTCCTGGGCACGTCCCAGGATGCTGACATTCAGCATGGCGTCCACGGAGTCGGGGAAGAGGGTCATGATATCAATGTTCATCGGACGCCATCCCTTCCCACACGTGGACCTCCATCCGGTTTTCGTCCAGATCCACGGATTTGATGAAAACATCCTTCACGGCGGGGATGAGATACTCCTTCACGCCCTTGACGGTATAGACCTTGTGGGCGGGATAGCTGTCTACGGCGGTCAGTTCTCCCAAAAAGGCACCGGTAGCGGCGTCGTGGACCTCCATGCCCAGCAGCTCGTCGTCAAAATAAGCGCCGTCAGGCAGGTGGGCGTCCTCTCTCCTGATGTATAGGCTTTTTCCTTTACAGGCTAGAGCGGCGTTCATGTCGTCCACGCCGGGGAACTTCATCAGAACCAGATTTTTATGGACATGGCTGGCGGTGGGGGCGACAGGCTGGCCGTCGATATAGAAGGTCTTGCACTTGGTGAGAAGGGATGGATCGCCGTCTCGGGGCTGCACGCGGACCTCGCCCCGGACGCCGTGGGCATTGACGACGCGGCCGACATTGATGGTTTCCAGTTTCATGGAGCGTGTCTCCTTTGTGAGTTGGATCCCTGCAGTGGATCGGGAGCGGCTCTCTGAAATGCCGGGCCGCTCCGCACCCTCCGCGGGCAAGAACAGTATACCCTGTTTTTTCCGGACAGGCAAGCGGCTTCACACATTTTTAACTTGACGGGGGCGCCGTCCGTCTGATATCCTGTAACTGTAAAAGGGAGTAGCTAGCGCCGCTGAGGCGCCATATGGTCCGTCAGCTCAGCCGTCAGGCTCGGGCCATGTGCTTGGAAGCGAGACTTTTGCCGTATCTCACGGTGAAGGTGTCGCTTTTTTCGCGGCCTCACCGATGTTCAGGAGGAGTGACCTATGTTCAAGACTCTCGCTTTGGTGATATTCATTGGCGTCTACGCCCTGTTGCTGCTGCTGCCAAAATACCGGGCCTGGGTGGCGCTGGCCGGGGCGGCAGTGTTCGTGGCTCTGGGCGTCGTGCCTTGGGAGGCGGCGGCCACCGCCATCGATTGGAATGTGCTGCTGATGCTGGCGGGTATTATGGGCACCGTGGACCTGTTCATCCGCTCGAATATGCCGAACCGGCTGTCAGACTACCTGGTGCGGCTGCTGCCTAATGTAAAGCTGCTGATCGTGGCGCTGGTGCTGTTTGCTGGGCTGGTATCGGCCTTCGTGGACAATGTGGCCACAGTGCTGATGCTGGCTCCGGTGGCTCTGGCCATCGCCAGGCGGCAGGATATCTCCCCGGTGCCTCTGGTCCTGGCCATTGCGGTGTCCTCTAATCTGCAGGGGGCGGCCACGCTGGTGGGGGACACCACCTCCATCCTGCTGGGGGGCCACATGGGGCTGGATTTTCTGGACTTTTTCGCTTATCAGGGCAGGCCAGGCATGTTCTGGGTCGTGCAGGCGGGGGCCGTGGCCACGATCCCTGTGATCCTGCTGCTGTTCCGCCAGGAGACGGGCAGGCTCCACGGAACCCGTCTGACCCCGGTGACGGACCGGCTGCCCACGGTCCTGCTGCTGGGCACGGTGGCGGCGCTGATCCTGGCGTCCTTCCTGCCGGAGAAGCCGGACATCACCAACGGCGTCATCTGCATGGCCTTCTTCTTGATGGGCTTGGCGGCGGAGGCTCGGAAGGACCGCTGCGGCGCGGCGGAGACCATCAAGAGCATCGATTATATGACACTTCTGCTGCTGGCGGGTCTGTTTTTGGTGATCGAGGGCGTCAAGCGGGCCGGTATCATCAGCGATATCAGCCAGATCATCGCTCACATGGGCGGCGGCAGTCTGTTTTGGACCTATACCCTCATCGTCTGGTTCTCAGTGCTGGCCTCCGCCTTTATCGACAACATTCCCTACACCGCCGCCATGCTGCCGGTGGTGGGAGGTGTGGCCGCGTCCCTGGGGATCGACCAGGCGGTGCTGTGCTTCGGCCTGCTGACCGGGGCCACGCTGGGAGGCAACCTGACTCCGGTGGGGGCTTCCGCCAATATCGCCGCCGGAGGTATCCTGCGGAAAGCGGGCTGCGAGGTGAGTACCGGGCAGTTCATGCGCATCGGCGTACCCTTTACCCTGACGGCGGTAACGGTGGGATACCTGCTGGTCTGGTTCCTGTATGCGTAAAAAGCTGGAGCGGATATTCCGCTCCAGTTTTTTTGGCAGAAACCGCTGCGGGGACGCTCCAGAGGCTTTGCCGCCGCCGGATCATTCGGGGGAATCACTTCGTCCCGAAGATCCGGTCTCCCGCGTCGCCCAGGCCAGGAACGATGTAACCGTGCTCGTTCAGATGGTCGTCTACCGCGCCGCAGAAGATATCCACGTCGGGATGGGCCTTCTGGATGCAGTCGATGCCCTCGGGGGCGGCCACCAAGACCATCAGCTTGATGTGCTGGCAGCCCCGCTTCTTCATCTCGGAGATAGCGGCGTCGGCGCTGCCGCCGGTAGCCAGCATGGGGTCCACGATCAGGATGTCCCGCTCGGCCACATCCTTGGGCATTTTGCAGAAATAGACATGCGGTTCCAGCGTCTCCTCGTCCCGGAACATGCCGATGTGGCCTACACGGGCGCTGGGGACCATCCGCAGCACGCCGTCCACCAGGCCCAGGCCCGCCCGCAGGATGGGCACCACGGCGAACTTCTTGCCCTTCAGGGTCGGGGCGTTCATCTTGCACAGGGGGGTCTCGATCTCCTTGGTGGTCATCGGCAGGTCCCGGGTCGCCTCATAGGTGATGAGCATGCCGATCTCGGAGACCAGCTCCCGGAAATCCTTGACGCTGGTGTTCTTGTCCCGCATGATGCTCAGCTTGTGGGCTACCAGGGGATGGTCCATCACATGTACTTTACCGCTCATGATCGTTTTCTCCTTTATCTAAAAAAATCTTTTTATTTGGTCCGTTCCTGCAGGCGCTGGGCCTGGGGAGGGCGGAGATAGACGGGTTCCAGCTCCTGAGGAGATACCAGTCCGCCGGCGGCGGCCAGAAGCTCGGCCTCCAGGGCAACGCCGGCGGCGTTCTGCATCACCAGATGCGGCGGGGCTAGGCGGCAGGGGATACCAGCCTCCGTCAGGAAGGCGGCGGTGAGCGCTCCGCCGTCGCCCACCACGGTCTTAGGACGGGGATCGGCCCGCAGCTCCTCCGCCAGGTCCTCCAGAGAGATGGCCCGGTCAGGGATCAGACGGACCGGCACGCCGTCCTGCGCCTCAAACAGGGCATTGTAGATCTGGTTCCGGCGGGCGTCCATGGCGCAGACGATGAGACCGCCGAAGAAAGCCACGTTTCGGGCCATGGCGGCCAGGGTCGATACGCCCACGGCGGGCTTGTCCGCGGCAAAGGCCAGACCCTTGGCAGCGGAGACGCCGATGCGGATGCCGGTGAAGGAGCCGGGACCAGCCGCCACGGCCACGGCGTCACAGTCCTGGACCGTGAGGCCGGCGTTTTTCAAAATATGCTCTACAATAGGCATCAAGGTGCGGCTGTGGGTGAGGCCGGTGTCCTGGTAGCCGGAGCAGAGGAGCCTGCCGTTTTCCGTCACGGCGGCGGAGACGGCCTTGGCCGAGGTTTCCAGCGCGAGTATCTTCATGGCAGGTCCGCTCCTTCAATGGTGATGGTCCGCCAGTCGTCCCCCTGGGGACAGCGGGCCAGAGTGATCCGGACGGCGTCGGGCGGCAGGGCGTCCGCGGCCCGCTCGCTCCACTCCACGGCGCAGACGCCGCCCCGCTCCAGATAATCCTCCCAGCCGATGTCGAACAAAGCGCCGGCATCCGGCAGGCGGTACATGTCAAAGTGGAAGAGGGGCAGGCGGCCGCCTTCATACTCGTTGACGATGGTAAAGGTGGGGCTGGTGACCCGGCCGGGATAGCCCAGGCCCCGGGCCAGGCCCCTGGCAAAGGCGGTCTTGCCCATGCCTAGCCCCCCCTGAAAGGCCACTACTGCGCCGGGGGACAGCACGGCGGCTAGCCGGGCGCCCAGGTCCTCCGTCTCCCGCTCACTGCGAACTGTATATTCCAAAAAAGGCACCGCCCTTCTGCGTGTCAAAAATTGCCGCCATTCAGTATATCACAATTTGAACGAAGTGTAAAAAGAAATTTGCGCCGTTTATCATCAAATCACTTGAAAAGCGGTAAAGCCGCTTTTCAAGTGTCACAGCGCCTGCGCTGTGACAGGCCGAGGTTTGCGGCCTTGATTTGGATTTCATAGTCAATGGCCCCACGCTTTTTGCGTACGGCAGGCGGAACCCAGATGAAAAAACGTTTGCAATTTTTCAAGTTCATTGACTATACACCACTTTCTCTTTGTGGTATACTAATATGCAGTTGTGCGGCGAATGCCCGCCGGAGAGACTTCCCCTGCGGGGGAGGCCCCGGAGAGGGAAGCACTGGTTTAGAAACGGAGACCCGCTTATGCTGAAGCGATTGAAAGCGATCCTGACGGACTTTTTCCAGCAGGCCGATGTGGTGCTGCTGGGGCTTTGCTGTGTCTCGTCCCTGTATGGAATAGCCCTGATCGCCAGCGCGACCCGGTACAAGGGCTTCGCGGACATGGCCCGGTATGTGGGCAAGCAGGGGATCGCCATGGGGCTGGGCATCTGCGCCTATATCTTCATGTCCATGGTGGATGTGGAGATCCTGGTGAAAAGGTGGAAGTGGCTGGTGGTGTTCAACGTGGTGTTCATCGGCCTGCTGCGGACGCCCTTTGGCGTGGGCGGTACCACCGTCGGCAACCAGGCGTGGCTGAAATTTCCCGGCATCCCTTTCCAGATCGGACCGGCGGAGGTGGTGAAGATCACCTTTACCCTGCTGCTGGCCAAGCAGCTGGCATGGCTGCGGGAGGAAAAACGGGACCTGAAGTCCTTTTCCTCCGCGTTTGCCGTGGCGGCGCATACGCTGCTGCTGATGGGGTGGTATGTGGTCATCTCCCACGACATGGGCAACGCGCTGACCTTTTTCTTCATTTTTCTGTGCATGGCTTTCGCAGCAGGCATTGCACTGCGGTGGTTCACGCTGCTGTTTGCGGGGATCGGCGTGGGCGTGGCCGGCGTGGTAGTGCTGGACATGGTGGAGAAGGTCCCCAAGAGCGTGGCATACATGGTGGAGCGGTTCAAGGTGCTGTTCGACCACAGCTATGACGCCGAAGGCGTGGGCTGGCAGCAGGGCCGCAGTCTGCTGGCCATCGGCTCCGGCGGCCTGTTCGGCCAAGGGTACATGAACGGGACCCAGAGCCAGAGCAGCTACGGCCTGCCCATGCGGTGGACGGATTTTATCTTTTCCGTCTGCGGCGAGGAATTGGGATTGGTGGGATGTCTGGTGATCATGTTGCTGCTGGCGGCCATTATCATTCGTATACTGATCGTGGCAAAGCGCAGTCAGACGCCCTTCCAGTGTTACGTCTGCGTGGGCGTGGCGGCGATGCTGATATATCAGACGGTCATCAATATCGGCATGTGCCTGTTCGTGATGCCTACCATAGGCATCACCCTGCCCTTTTTCAGCTACGGCGGCTCCTCGCTGCTGACGCTGTACGCCGCCATGGGGATGGTGTCCGCCATCAAAAAGCGCTCGCCCGCCATGCGGGGCTACCGAGGGAAGCGATAGAGAGGAAAACAGCCGGGATGCTCCCGGCTGTTTTTTCTGCATATTTTTGACGGAGGAGAAAACACTACGCCTGTACTAATTGATACAGGAGGAACAAGCTTTGAAAAACATCTTGATGAAACGGGCGACCGCCCTGGCGCTGGCGGCGGCGCTGGTGTCCAGCAGCAGCGCGTCGGCCCTGTTTGGGAAGAAGCAGGCGGAGCCGGAGGAGGGGGCGCCTGTCGCCAGAGAGATCGAGATCCGGACCTATCGGGGCATTCCCTATCAGGCCCAGTTCCAGGCCAGCGACAGTGAGGGAGAGGACATGACCTTTGCGGTGGCGGACCAGCCTCGGAAGGGCACCGTCACTGTGGACGGCGCCAACTTCACTTATACCCCGGACGAGGGACTCACCGGCGGCGACAGCTTCACCTATACCGCCACCGACAGCGGGGGACGGGTATCGCAGCCAGCCACCGTCACTGTGACCATTGAAAAGACCCGCTCCGGCGTGACCTATGCCGACACCGGGAACAGCGCCGCCGCTGCCGCCGCTCAGGAGCTGGCGGAAGCGGGCATCTTCACCGGAACAAAGATCGGAGAGCGGTACTGCTTTGAGCCGGATAAACCGGTGTCCCGGAGTGAATTCCTGGCTATGGTGCTGGAAACGGCGGGCCGGGAGGTCACCGACGTGACGATGACCGGATTCTGCGATGACGCCAGCATCCCGGTCTGGGCCAAGGCTTATGCCGCCGCCGGTGTGTCGGAGGGCATCGTCCAAGGCAAGACGACTCCGGAGGGAGCGGCTTTCCAGGGGGAGGACGCCATCACCTTCAATGAGGCCGCAGCGGTGCTGGACCGGACGCTGGATCTGGGGGATGTAGAGCTGGACGTGTGGTACGCGGACCGGGAGGAGGTCCCCTCCTGGGCGGCCCAGGCCGTGGGAAACATGGAGGCAGTCAGTGTGCTGGCCGCCGGCAGCTTTGGCAGCGCCGACATGGAGCAGGTAGTGACCCGGGCCGACGCCGCTCAGATGCTCTGTGCCGCCAGGACCCTGCTGGAGGGGGAGAAGGACTCTGGAGGCCTGTTTGGCTGGCTCCACTGAGAACGCAAAAACAGCCGCCCGCCGGGCGGCTGTTTTCATTTACTTCACGCCCCGCAGCAGTTCTTCAGGGGGAATGCCGAAGAGCTTGGCCAGGGCGAAGAGATTGGCGGTGCTGGGGTCCGCGGCGCCTACCTCCCATTTGGAGACCGCCTGCCGGCTGACGCCGATGGACTCGGCCATGAACTCCTGGGTCATTTTGCAGCGGGTCCGGTGTGCCTTGATGGCTTCGCCCAGGGAGCGGGCCTCTGCGGAATGTTCCGTCCGAACGTCCCTGCTCCGCAGATATTTCCGCAGGGCGCGGATGGCCAGGATCAGGAGCCAGAGGAACAGGCCCAGGGGGATCAGGGAGAGAAGCCCTATGATGATGGATACAGCCATAGATCGTTACCTCCTTCAAGATGGGTACAGTCTAGCAGAAAAGCCGGGTTGCAACAACCAACTATGGCGCAACTTCCTGCCATGGTCTGCCCCAAAAGAGACTTTTGTTTTTATCAGTTGTATTCGAGAAGGATTTGTGCTAAAATATAAAAGATTATAATAGTATTCGTATGTACATTTCCATGCAGTTCAAAAATAGAGAGGATCGAGCGGTATGAAGATCGTTGTGTTGGCAGGGGGCATCTCCACGGAGCGGGACGTGTCCCTGGTGTCGGGGGCCGGCGTGTGCCGGGCGCTGCGGGAGAATGGACACCGAGCCATTTTTGTGGACATGTTTTTGGGATTGGAGGAAGTCCCGGAGGATCTGGAGACCCTGTTTGACGCACCGGACGGCCTGTGCCCTCAGACGCGGGTACAGGCATCGGCGCCGGATCTGGAAGCGGTGCGCCGGAGCCGGAGGGACCAGACACCCAGCCATATCGGCCCCCATGTGCTGGAGCTGTGCCGGCTGGCGGACATCGTGTTTTTGGGACTTCACGGCCAGGACGGCGAGGATGGCCGCATCCAGGCGGCGCTGGACCTGCTGGGCGTGCCCTACACCGGCGCCGGATACTTGGGCAGCGGTATGGCCATGGACAAATCCATCACTAAGGTGATGATGGACCGCTCCGGCATTCCCAACGCCCCCTGGCGGGATATCCCCCATTATACAGAGGCAGACATCCCCCGACTGACGGAGGAGCTGGAAGTGCCCTGCGCGGTGAAGGTGGTCAACGGCGGGTCCTCCATCGGCGTGGCCCTGCCGGACACCAAGGAGGAACTGGCCCAGGCCCTGCGGGACCTGCTGGCCCAGGGCAGCCACATTATCTGGGAGAAGAAGCTCTATGGACGGGAGCTGACGGTAGCGGTGCTGGGGGACCGATGGCTGCCGGCGGCCGAGACCATCCCCGCCAATGGCGCATTTGACTACATATCCAAGTACCAGAGCGGCGAAAATGGCGGCGCCCGGGAGATCTGTCCGGCGGAGCTGACGCCGGAACAGATGGAGACCGCCGGACAGCTGGCCCTGCGGACACACCGCTGCCTGGGGCTGGAGGTCTACTCACGGACGGACATGATCCTGGACAGGGACGGGAACTTCTGGTGCCTGGAGGTCAACTCCCTGCCCGGCATGACGTCTGCCAGCTTCGTGCCCAAGGAGGCGGCCGCCGTGGGCATGACATACAACGAGCTGTGCGAGGAGATCGTGCAGCAGTCCTATCGTCTGAAGAGAAGAGGTTGATAAGATGCAGCCCATGACCGTAAGAGAGATCACAGCCGCCGTGGGCGGTATCTGGTGGAATCCCCGGGAGGATGTGCCTGCTGTTTCTGCCGTGTGCACTGACAGCCGGAAGATCATCCCGGGCTGCCTCTTTCTGCCCTGGGTCGGAGAGAAGTTCGACGGCCACGACTTCATTGACGCGGCCCTGGACACCGGCGCGGCTGGGTGTCTGTGCGCCAAACTGCCGGCAGACCTCCGGCCAGATAAGTTCTACATCAAGGTAGACGATACCCGGCTGGCCCTGCGGGACCTGGCTGCCGCCTATCGGGACAAATTCCACATCCCCGTGGTACAGATCACCGGCAGCGTGGGCAAGACCACCACGAAAGAAATGATCGCCGCCGTGCTGGGGGCGAAGCTGAAGGTGCTGAAAACGCCGGAGAATTTCAACAATGACATCGGCGTGCCTCTGACGTTGCTGGGCCTTGCGCCGGAGCATCAGGCGGCGGTGATCGAGACCGGCATGAACCACTTCGGGGAGATCGCGTATCTGGGGGCCATGGTGCGGCCGGATATTGCCGTCATCTCCAACATCGGCGATGCCCACATCGAATATCTGGGCAGCCGGGAGGGCATTTTAAAGGCCAAGTGCGAGATCTTTGAGCATTTGAAGGACGGCGGCGCGGCGGTGCTCAATGGAGACGACGCCCTGCTGGATACTGTGGAAGTTCCATTCCGGACCATCCGCTGCGGACAGACCGGCTCCGGACACTGCCAGGTCCACATTACCGATATCCTGGACCACGGTGTGGAAGGCATCACCTGCACGGTGACCACCGCGCGGGACAGCTATGCCCTGACCGTCCCTGCACCGGGAGAGCACATGGCCTACGCCGCGTCTCTCGCTGTGGCGGTGGGCGAGGAGCTGGGCCTCAGCCGGGATGAGATCATTCGGGGGGTGGCGGCTTACGAGCCGTCCGGCTCCCGGATGCGGGTAGTGCGGCTACCGGGCGGCCGCATCGTGCTGGACGATTGCTACAACGCCAATCCCCAGTCTGTGACGGCGGCGCTGGAAGTGCTGGCCAAAACGCCCTGCGACCGCCGGGTCGCGGTGCTGGGCGATATGGGTGAGCTGGGTGAGCTGACGGAGCAGGCCCACTACAACATGGGCGCTCTGGCTTCCATGCTGGGCATTGATTTTGTGGCGGCCATTGGGGAGAAGGCCGTAAAGATCGCCGACGGCGCTGCCCAGAGCGGCGGCGACGTGCTGCATTTCGCAACGAAAGAGGAGGCCATCGCGGAGCTGAAGCAGCAGCTGGCGCCAGGGACGGTCATGCTTGTAAAAGCGTCCCATGCCATGCGCTTCGGCCAGCTGGTGGACCAGTTGAAAGAAACGTATGATTGATATTCAGGTAAACAGCCTGGTCAAATCCTTCGAGGTGGGCCGCAACGTGCTGGACGGCCTTACCTTCCAGATCGACCAGGGAGAGCGGGTGGGACTGCTGGGCCGTAACGGCGCTGGCAAGACCACACTGTTCAAAATACTGACGGGAGAGCTGGATTTTGACGAGGGCCAGGTGACTGTGGGCCAGGGGCGCCGCCTGGGTCTGATCTCCCAGATCCCGGTATATCCGGCAGGCTATACCGTGGAGGATGTGCTCCGCTCTGCTTTCAGCCGGCTCCACGAGCTGGCGGGGGAGATGGAGGCGCTGGCAGCCCGGATGGCGGCGGGGGACAGCGATCCCGCCCTTCTGCGGCGCTATGGCGCGCTGAGCGAGCGGTTCGAGGTGTTTGGCGGCTATGACACCGACGTGGCGGTAAATAAGATCGCCAGCGGACTCTCCATTTCGGACGAGCAGCGCCGCCAGCTGTTCGACAGCCTCTCCGGCGGCGAAAAGACCCGGGTGAACCTGGGCCGCCTGATTCTGGAGGACACGGACATCCTGCTGCTGGACGAGCCTACCAACCACTTGGACCTCCACGCCACTGAATGGCTGGAGGAGTATATCCGCCGCTTCCGGGGCACGGTGGTGGTCATCTCTCACGACCGGTACTTCCTGGACCGGGTCGTGACCCGGGTCATCGAGATCCAGGATGGAAAGGCGGAGTTTTACAGCGGCAATTACAGCTTTTACGCCGTGGAGAAGGAGCGCCGGTTCCAGGAGCGGATGAAGCAGTACGAAAAGGAGCAGGCCAAGATCCAGCAGCTGGAAAAGGCGGCGGAACAGCTGCGGCTGTGGGCCTTTCAGGGCATGGACAAGACTTATCGCCGCGCTATTTCCATGGAAAGGCGCATCGAGCGGATGCGGACCACCGCCAAACCCACCAAAGCGAAAAAAATGGACGCCCGGTTTTCCACCGCCGAGTTCCACGGGGACGAGGTGCTGGGCATCCGGGAGCTGGCCAAGTCCTATGGGGACAAGCATCTGTTCGACGGCATCAGCCTGAAGGTGGAGGGCGGCGAGCGGATCGCCCTGATCGGCGACAACGGAACAGGAAAATCGACCCTTATCAAAATGATCGTTGGGGAGCTGTATCCGGATGGCGGGCGCATCAGGCTGGGCCCCCAGACCAGATTGGCCTATCTGCCCCAGATCATCCATTTTGACCATCCGGACTGGAATCTGGTGGAAAACATGATGGCGGCCAAGCGGGGGCTGTCGGCCCAGTCCGCTCGGAACCGGCTGGCGGCCTATGATTTCCGGGGAGAGGACGTACTGAAGCCGGTGTCGGTCCTGTCTGGCGGCGAGCAGAGCCGCCTGCGGCTGTGCATGCTGATGGACGACGAGATCAACTTCCTGATCCTGGACGAGCCGACCAACCACCTGGATATCGCCTCGAGAGAGTGGATCGAGGAGGCTGTGGAGTCCTACGACGGGACCCTGCTGTTCGTCAGCCACGATCGTTACTTCATCAACCGCTTTGCGACCCGCATCTGGGAGCTGGCAGGGGAGACGATCACCGACTATCCCATGGGTTTTGCCCAGTACCGGCAGGTGAAAGCCCAAGAGGAAGCGGAAAAGGCAGAAGTTCCAAAGCCTGTAAAGGAGAAGAGCATTATAGACCGCTCCCAGCGGGGCAACAAGGTCCAACAGGCGGCGCGCAGGCAATTGACCATCTGTGAGCGGGATATCGCCAAAACGGAGGAGAGCCTTGCGGCGCTGGATGGGGACATGGAGGCCGCCGCCTGCGACTATGAGCGCCTGAACGAGCTGATGGGGGAGAAGGAGGCGGTCCAGGCGGAGCTGGACGCGCTGTATGAGAAGTGGGAGAGTCTGAGCCTGGAGGCGGGCGAGTAACAGAGAAAGAGGGACTTGCTATGGGATATCGGGGAAAGCGAAAGCGGGCTAGGCACCAGAGCTGCGCGCACGTTTCCAACTACCGGGGGCGGAGGCGGTTTCGGGAGCCGGTCCTGTGGGGCTTGGCTGTCCTGCTGCTGGCGGTGGCCGTGGTATGTCTCGCCGTGCTCCCGGGCGTGCGGTTCTCCGGCCTGCTGGCTTTGGCGCTGGCAGGACTTTGCGGGGCGGCGGTGTTCCTGGGGCGCTGGGCGGACGATTCCCAGACGGGAATGCTGTGTCAGCGGATCCTCTGCGGCGTGCTGGCCGTGGGGCTGTTCTTGTTTTTGACGGTGGAGGGTCTGCTGCTCTCTCGCGGCGAAAGGGACAACACCGCGATCCCGGCGGACGCGGTGATCGTGCTGGGGGCAGGGGTCAACGGTGAGACGCCCTCCCTGATCCTCCAGAGCCGCATCGACGCGGCGGAAGCGTATCTGGAGCGTCATCCGGATATCCCGGTGGTGCTGTCCGGCGGCCAGGGACCGGGGGAGGACATTTCTGAGGCGGAGGCCATGAGCCGGGCGCTGAAAGCCGCGGGCGTTCCGGCGGACCGGCTGCTGCTGGAGGACCACTCCGTCAGTACGGCGGAGAATTTCGCCTTTTCCAAGGTGCTGCTCCAGGAGCGGAGCGTGGACCTGGACAGCGCTGTGATTGCGGTGGTCACCAGCGATTTCCACTGCTTCCGGGCGCATCTCATTGCCCAGCGGGCGGATCTGACGGTGATCGACATCCCGGCGGAAACGCCCTGGTGGTGGCTGACGGCCAATTATTATGTCCGGGAGTTCTTCGCTCTTGGCAAGACTTTGGTATTTGATTGAGGTATCAGGATATGAGTGACGTATTGTGCATCTATTACTCCCGGACGGGAAAGACCAAGCGGGCCATGGGGGAGATCGCCCAGGCGCTGGACGCCGACCTGGTGGAGCTGCGGGACAGCGTGAACCGGAGCGGCTTTATGGGCTGGCTCCGCTGCGGCTTGGACGCCATGCGGCGGACCACACCGCCCGTCCAGTCCTTTGAGACGCCCCGGGCTATGAAGGATTACCGGCTGGTGGTCGTGGGGACCCCGGTGTGGGCAGGGCGGTGCAGTTCCGTGATCCGGGATTTCCTGAAGCGGTACGGCAAGGATCTGCAGAACGCCGCCTATGTGATAACCCGGGGCAGTGAGGACAAAAACGAGGAGGTCTTTGAGCAGATGGACCTGTATGCCGTCTGCGGGCATCAGGCCGCGGTCTCCCTGCGGAGCGGTTCCGTGGGCTATGCCTTCTGGCAGGAGGAGTTTTTGCGGCAGGTACGGGATTTTCTGGGCCGGAAATAGGGCGCTTCCTTTCAAGTTTTGATACGAATCACGCATAAAACAATTTTCTTGTTTTATGGGGGCCGCATAAGCGGCCCCGGCGGCGAAGCCGCCTGTGATGAAAGTCCATACTTTTCCTGCGCGACGTAGGCGCGGCGGTGCAATGCGCCGCAATAAAAACTTTTTTAAAGTTGTTTATCAGGAAACAGTATGAGAGAGGAGCGATACTTTGCTGGATAAACTAAAGGAATTGGTCCTGCGATATGAGGATCTGGAGGCCCAATTGGCGGACCCGGGCGTCTATGGCGACGCGGACCGCCTGCGGCGCGTCAACCGGGAGCTGAAGGAGCTGGGGCCTGTTGTGGAGACCTATCAGGCCTGCCGGCAGGCGGAGTACCGCCGGACGGAGGCGGAGGAGCTGCTGCGGGACCCGGAGCTGCGGGAGATGGCCCAGGAGGAGCTGACCGCCGCCAAGGCGGAGCTGGAGCGGCTCCAAGAGGAGCTGACTGTTCTGCTGCTGCCCCGAGACCCGGATGACGACCGGGACGTGATCCTGGAGATCCGGGCCGGCACCGGCGGTGAGGAGGCGGCGCTGTTTGCGGCGGACCTGCTGCGGATGTACACCATGTACGCCCAGAGCCGAGGCTGGAAGCTGGAGCTGGTGAACCTGAGCGAGACGGAGCTGGGCGGCGTGAAGGAGTGCGAGGCTCTTGTGGAGGGCCAGGGCGTCTATTCCCGGCTGAAATTCGAGAGCGGCGTACACCGGGTCCAGCGGGTCCCGGTGACGGAGGCCAACGGCCGCATCCAGACCAGCGCCGCCACTGTGGCGGTGCTGCGGAGCGCTGGGGAAGTGGACGTGGCCCTGGACCCGGCAGATATCGAGATGCAGGTCTATCGGGCCAGCGGCGCCGGGGGCCAGCATGTGAACAAGACCTCCTCCGCCGTGCGGCTGATCCACAAGCCCACCGGTATGGTGGTGGAGTGCCAGCAGGAGAGGAGCCAGTTCCAAAACCGGGACAAGGCCATGCGGCTGCTGGCGTCCCGCTTGTACGAGGCGGAGCGGGAAAAGCAGGCCGCCGCGGAGGCGGCGGAGCGCCGGGACCAGGTGGGGAGCGGCGACCGCAGCCAGCGCATCCGCACCTATAACTTTCCCCAGGGCCGGGTGACGGATCACCGCATCGGCTTGACGCTTTATAAGCTGGATGCGGTGATGGACGGCGAACTAGATGAGATCATCGACGGTTTGGCTACGGCGGAGCAGGCGGAAAAGCTGAAGAGCGGGGGAGAGCAGGCGTGAAAAGATGGATGCGCCTGTCCGGCTGCGCACTGGCTTGGCTGGTCACGGCTGTTCTTGGTGCGGCAGAGGCGGTTCTTACCAGTGTCTGCCTGGATCAGGGGAGATACGCGGCAGAGAATATGCGGGCGGAAGAGACGGCGTCTGTGGCGCTGACATGCGCGGTGTTTCTGCTGCCGGTGCTGCTGATGGCGCTGTGCGGAGCGGTATGGCTGACGATGTGCTGCAGAAATAGAGGAGACAGCGGGCAAAGGCCCGGCGAAAGAGATAGAGGCGAAGAATATGCAGACGATATATTATGATTTGCGGGATACCAAGGGACAGCAGAAGGAGATCGAGGAGAAGATCTCCGCGGCGGCCAAGATCCTGCGGGAAGGCGGTCTGGTGGGCATCCCCACGGAGACGGTCTACGGTCTGGCGGCCAATGGCCTGGACGAGCAGGCTGTAAAGCGCATTTTTGAGGCCAAGGGACGGCCCCAGGACAATCCCCTGATCCTCCATGTCACAGGCCCCCAGTGGCTGCCCCGGTACTGCCGGGACATCCCGCCCATGGCCTATGTGCTGGCCCGGAAATTCTGGCCCGGCCCCCTGACCATGATCCTGAAATGCCGGACGGACGTGGTGCCCGGTGCGACTACGGCGGGGCTGGATACTGTGGCTATACGGTGTCCCAACCACCCTGTTACCCTGGCCATCATCCGGGAGGCGGGCATCCCCATCGCCGCCCCCAGCGCCAATACCTCCGGCCGGCCCAGCTGCACCACGGCCCAGTCCGTGCTGGAGGACATGGGCGACAAGATCGAGGGCGTGGTGGACGGCGGCCCCTGCGCGGTAGGCGTGGAATCCACGATCCTGGACCTGACCTGTGATCCGCCCCGGCTTCTGCGTCCCGGCGGGCTGCCGGTGGAAGCCATTGAGCAGCTGATCGGCCCCATCTCCGTGGACAAGGCAGTGACCGGGACCCTGGCGGAGGGGGAGAAGCCCCGAGCACCCGGCATGAAATACCGCCACTATGCTCCCAAAGCCCCCGTCACCGTGGTCACCGGCGCACCGGAGGCCTCTGCCCAGGAGATCCAGCGGCGGGCCGGCCCGACCTCCGGCGTGATCTGCTTTGACGAGTATGCCCATTTGTTTTCCCGGCAAGAGGTCCATAAGCTGGGTCCCAGCGGCGACAAGCTGGCCCAGGCCCAGCGGGTGTTCGACGCCCTGCGGACCTTTGACGGCAGCGGCGTAACAGAGATCTTCGCCCAATGTCCCGACAGCCGGGGCCTGGGGCTGGCGGTGGGGAACCGGCTGAAAAAGGCCGCTGGTTTCCACATCGTGGAGGCGGACAGCCTGCGGATCATCCTGGGACTGACCGGCTGCACCGGCGCGGGAAAGACCAGTGCCCTGGCGGCCATCCGGGATCTGGGCGGCACCATCATCGACTGCGACGCCGTGTACCACCAGATGCTGGCGGAGAACGAGGACCTGCGGAACGCCATCAACGCCAGCTTCCCCGGCGTGTTCCGGGCCGACGGCACCTTGGACCGTAAGAAGCTGGGCCAGGAGGTCTTTGCAAAGAAGGAGCGGCTGACCCGGCTGAACGGCATCGTGTTCCGCTTTTTGATCCCGGAGCTGGAGCGGCAGATCCAGCACACCGGAGACGGCCTGTACGCTATCGACGCCATCAATCTGCTGGAGAGCGGCCTGGACCGGCTGTGTGACCGCACCATCGCGGTGACGGCCCCGGCGGAGCTGCGGGTCCGGCGCATCATGGCCCGGGACAACATCTCCGAGCAGTATGCCCGGCTGCGGATCTCCGCTCAGAAGCCGGATGAATACTATCGCAGCAAGTGCGACTGCGAGCTGAACAACAGCGCAGAGACTCCCGCGGAGTTTCAGGAGGCGGCCCGGCGGTTCTTTGTCCGGCTGCTGGAGACCATTCGGGAGGAAAAACGGCGGGGCGCGCAGTAAGGCGCGCCGGACCGATCAGGAGGAATGACCAATGGATAAGTCTGAGACCAAGGAACTGAAGGAAAAGCTGCTCTCCAACCGGAAGAACGGATATGACAGATTGGCGGCGGCAGAAACGGCGGCCGTGGAGGACTACTGCGCCCGGTATATGGCCTTTCTGGACGCCGGAAAGACGGAGCGGCTCTGCGCCGCCGAGAGCGTCCGGCTGGCGGAGGAAAAGGGCTACCGGCCCTATGTCCGGGGCATGGAGCTGAAGGCGGGAGACAAGGTGTATGTCTGCAACCGGGGCAAGGCGGTGATGCTGGCCCACATCGGGCGGAAGAGCCTGACGGAGGGCGCGCAGATCGCCGCAGCCCATATCGACTCCCCCCGGCTGGACCTGAAGCCCAATCCCCTGTACGAGGAGAGCGAGCTGGCCTATTTCAAGACCCATTATTACGGCGGCATCCGCAAGTATCAGTGGGTCACCATCCCGCTGGAGCTGCACGGCGTGGCGGCGCTGAAGGATGGGAGAAGCGCTGTGGTGAATATCGGCGCCGACGAGGGAGACCCCAGGCTGGTCATCACCGACCTGCTGCCGCACCTGGGCCAGGAGCAGGCGAAAAAGCCCCTGGCCAGCGCCATCCCCGGCGAGACGCTGAACCTGCTGCTGGGCAGCCGCCCCATCGGAGACGAGGAGGAGACCGGCCGGGTGAAGCTGGCGGTGATGAAGCTGCTGAACGAGAAGTACGGCATCACCGAGGACGACTTCACCTCTGCCGAGCTGGAGGCCGTCCCGGCGGTGAACGCCTGCGATATCGGACTGGACCGGTCCATGATCGGCGCCTACGGCCACGACGACCGGGTGTGCGCCTATGCCGCGCTGAAGGCCCTGCTGGACCTGGAGGAGACCCCCGCCAAGACCGCTGTGTGCGTACTGGCGGACAAGGAGGAGATCGGTTCCGACGGCGTGACAGGGATGCAGTCCGCCGCCTTCGATACCTTTATGGAGGACCTGTGCGCCGCTCAGGACGTGCCTGTCCGGGCCTGCTTCGAGAAGTCCTTCTGCCTCAGCGCCGACGTGACGGCGGCCTATGACCCCGATTACGCGGATGTGTACGAAAAGCGCAACGCTGCCTATCTCAATTATGGCATCGGCCTGTGCAAATACACCGGCGCCCGGGGCAAGTCCGGCGCCAGCGACGCCGACGCGGAGACGGTGGCCTATGTCCGCCGCCTGTTTGACGGCGCGGACGTGATCTGGCAGATCGCGGAACTGGGCAAGGTGGACGCTGGCGGCGGCGGCACCGTGGCCATGTATATGGCCAACCGCAACATCACCACACTGGATGCCGGTGTGCCGGTGCTGAGCATGCACGCTCCCTTCGAGGTAGTGGGCAAGCTGGACTGCTGGGAGACTTACAAGGGCATGAAGGCCGTCTATCAGGCGGAGAATTGATTTGGAACGGGGGCGTCAGGCCCCCGTTCACTTTTGCCGTGAAAGTTATGCGGCCCTCTGTCTTTCCTTATCGGCAATTTGCCCACGTGGAGCGGACATCCTGGCGGAAGTTTCCCCATTTTCCCCAAAAGAAATTTGGGCTTTTTGGTTGCGCCGGAGGCGAAAATGTAGTAGTATGAGCAGGTCAAAGGACAAATGACCACAGGAGGCGGACGGAATGGCAAAAACGATCAAATATTACATCGTGGCGGCGGACGCACTGCCGGAGATTTTTGTAAAGGTGGCAGAGGCCAAGCGGATGATGCAGACCGGCGAGGCGGAGACCGTGGGCTCCGCGACCAAGCTGGCGGGGATCAGCCGCAGTGCGTTTTATAAGTACAAGGATTCCGTGCAGCCCTTCAACGACATGAAATCGGAGCACATCATCACTTTTCAGGCCATGCTGAAGGACACAGCGGGCGTACTGAGCCGGGTCCTGTCGGTGTTTGCCGTCTCTGGGGCCAATATCCTCACCATCAATCAGAGCATCCCCACCAATGGCTGCGCGGCGGTGACTATCTCCGCTGAGACCAGCGAGATGGAGGAATCCCTGGAGCAGCTCCTGTCAGACGTGACGGCGCTGGCCGGGGTCATTAAATTTGAGATTTTGGCGGGTTGACGATATGATACAGATTGCGATTATGGGCCTTGGGACCGTCGGCACCGGCGTGGCCAAGGTGGTGGCGGAAAATGCCAAGCAGATCGAGCGGAAGCTGGGGGAACCCTTGCAGGTGAAGCGTATCCTGGTGCGCCGCTTCAAGGATGGGCCTTACCGCCAGCTGATGACAGACGATTTTACGAAGATCGAGGAGGACGATGACATCCGCGTGGTGGTGGAGACTATCGGCGGTGTGGAGGCGGCCTATGACTATACCAGGCGGGCGCTGCTGGCGGGCAAGCATGTGGTCACCGCCAACAAGCAGCTGGTGGCGGAAAAGGGCTGCGAGCTGCTGGAGCTGGCCAAGAAGAAAAACGTCAGCTACCTGTTCGAGGCCAGCGTGGGCGGCGGCATCCCCATCCTGCATCCCCTGACCCAGTGCATGGCCGCCAACCGCATCGACGAGGTGTACGGTATTCTGAACGGCACTACCAACTATATCCTCACCCGCATGGTCCGCACCGGCGCCTTTTTCTCCGACGCTCTGCGGGAGGCTCAGGCCAAGGGCTATGCCGAGGCGGACCCCACCGCCGACGTGGAGGGAATCGATGCTGGGCGCAAGATCTGCATCCTGGCGGATCTGGCCTTCGGCCATCAGGTGGACCCGTCAGGCGTCCCTATGGAGGGCATCTCCAAGCTGTCTCTGCGGGATGTGAAGATCGCTCACCGGGCTGGCTACCGCGTCAAGCTGCTGGGCCGGGCGGTCCGGCTGCCCGGCGGCGGGCGCACCGCCTATGTAGCGCCCCATCTGATCCCAGAGGACAATCCCATCGCCAACGTGGAGGATGTGTTCAACGCCGTGATGATCCGGGGCAACGCCACCGGCGAGGTGATGTTCTACGGCAAGGGTGCGGGAGAGCTGCCCACCGCCTCCGCCTGTGTGGCGGATGTGATGGAGTGCCTCCAGGCCAGCCCCCGGCGGGACGAGATCGGCTGGTCCTCTGATACCTCCGGTTTTGAGGACCCCCAGGAGCTGCACACCCGCTACTATTTCCGCATCGAGGGCAGCCTGACCGACGCGGCCATGGCCTTTGGCCAGGTGGAGGTCCTCAGCGAGGACGGCGAGACCGCCTTCCTGACGGACCGCATCAGCGGACAGGACGCCATGCAGCAGGCCCGGTGCCTGAACGTGCTGGCCTGCATGCGGGTCTTGTGAGACCCGCTCCAAATACCCTCCAGCCTCATATGATGGACTGGACCCAATTCTGAAGCAAAGAAGGAAACGCGACTATGAGTTTGATCGTACAGAAATTCGGCGGCAGCTCCGTGAAGGATGCCCAGCGCATCCGGAATGTCGCCGGCATCATCGCGGAGACCTACCTGGCGGGCAACGACGTGATCGTGGTGCTGTCCGCTCAGGGCGACACCACCGACGACCTCATCGCCAAGGCGGAGGAGATCAATCCCCGGGCATCCAAGCGGGAGATGGATATGCTCCTCTCCACCGGCGAGCAGATCTCCGTGGCCCTGTGCGCCATGGCCCTGGAGAGCATGGGCCTGCCCTGTGTGTCTCTGACGGCCTGGCAGGTGGGCATTCAGTCCACAAGCGTCCATTCCGATGCCCGCATCAAGAAGATCGATTCCGAGCGCATCCAGTCGGAGTTGGATCAGCACCGCATCGTCATCGTTACCGGTTTCCAGGGCGTGGACCGCAACGGCGATGTGACGACTCTGGGCCGGGGCGGCTCCGATACCAGCGCCGTGGCGCTGGCGGCTGCCTTCCGGGCGGAGCTGTGCCAGATCTATACCGATGTGGACGGCGTATACACCACCGATCCCCGCATCGTGCCCAACGCCCGCAAACTGGAGGAGATCACCTATGACGAGATGCTGGAGCTGGCGTCTCAGGGTGCGCAGGTGCTCCACAACCGCAGCGTGGAACTGGCAAAGAAGTTCAGAGTGAATTTGGAAGTCGTGTCCAGCCTGGAGCGGAAGCCTGGCACGAAAGTTAAGGAGGTCACCAAAGTGGAAAAGACTAACATCGCCGGTGTCGCCAAGGACACCAGCATCGCCCGCGTGGCCCTGGTGGGCCTGCAGCATAACCCCGGCGTCGCCTTCCAGGTCTTTGACCTGCTGAGCAAGCACAACATGAATGTGGATGTGATCCTGCAGTCCATTGGCCGGGAAGAGACCAAGGACATCACCTTTACCCTCCACAAGAAGGACCTGGCGGAAGCCGAGGACATCCTGAACGAGCACAAAGAGGCGCTGCGCTTCGACCACATCGAGTCTGACGAGCACATCGGCAAGGTGTCCATCGTGGGCGTTGGCCTGATGAGCAACTGCGGCGTGGCTGCCAAGATGTTCGAGGCCCTGTATGAGGCGGGCATCAACATCCAGATGATCAACACATCTGAGATCCGCGTCTCCGTCCTGCTGGACGAGAACGACGTGAACCGGGCGGTGAAGGCCATCCACGCCAAGTTCTTTGACGAGATCTGATACGAATCAGGAATAAAACGATGTAATTGTTTTATTAGGGCCGCATAAGCGGCCCCGGCGGCGAAGCCGCTTGTGATGAACGTCCATACTTTTCCTGCGCGACGTAGGGCGCGGCGGCGCGATGCGCCGTAATAAAAAACTTCTTTAAAGTTTTTTATTACGAAACAGTATGATATAGGCGGAAGGGCGCGAAAAGCGCCCTTTGCCTTTACATTTGCAAAGGTCTTTGCTACAATATATCCCGCTTAGAATAAGGAGGAAGCTTATGAACGCCATCGTCACCGTGGTCGGACAGGACAAGGTGGGCATCATCGCCGCCGTCTGCGCCCTGCTGGCCGAGAACAATATCAACATCCTGGATATCTCCCAGACCATCCTGCAAGGTTCCTTCACCATGGTGATGGCCGTGGATGTGGAGCACGCCAAGGTCCCCCTGGGAGATCTGCGGGTCCTGCTGGAGCAGCTGGGGGAGAGGATGGGCATTTCCATCCGCATCCAACGGCAGGAGATCTTCGACGCCATGCACCGTATCTGAATGAAAGAGGGGACCCTCTTTAAATTCCGCCCACCGGTGATATCGATCGCTGGTGAACGCGCTCAGGGCGCTCAGGTCAAAGTATTTTCGCCAGGTACACGCCCTGGCGAAAATGAATGCACTATCCCTGCGTCTGCGGGATGAACTATGGAGGCAATTTATGCTCAATCAAAAGGATATCCTTTCCACCATTGAGATGATCGACCAGCAGCACCTGGACATCCGCACCATCACCATGGGCATCTCCCTGCTGAGCTGCTGCGATCCAGACCCCAAGCGGGCCTGTGAAAAAATTTATGACAAAATAACCCGCTGCGCCGAAAAGCTGGTCAGGACCGGCGAGGACATCGAGCGGGAGTTCGGCATTCCCATCGTGAACAAACGCATTTCTGTGACGCCCATGGCCCTGGTGGCCGGAGCCAGCGAGACGGAGGACTTTGTACCCTTCGCCCTGGCGCTGGACCGGGCGGCCCGCACCTGCGGCGTGAATTTCATCGGTGGCTACTCCGCCCTGGTGCAGAAGGGCATGACCAGGGCGGATGAGCGGCTGATCCGCTCCATTCCAGAGGCTCTGGCCCGGACGGAGCTGGTGTGCTCCTCCGTCAATGTGGGGTCCACCAAGGCCGGCATCAATATGGACGCCGTGGCCCTGATGGGCCGCATTGTCAGAGACACCGCCAAGGCCACCGAGGACCGGGACGGCCTGGGCTGCGCCAAGCTGGTGGTGTTCTGCAACGCCGTGGAGGACAATCCCTTCATGGCCGGCGCCTTCCACGGCGTGGGCGAGGCGGAGCGGGTCATCAACGTGGGCGTCTCCGGCCCCGGCGTGGTGCACCACGCTCTTCAAAGCGTGAAGGGCCAGCCCTTTGACGTGGTGGCGGAGACCATCAAAAAGACAGCCTTCCGAGTAACCCGTATGGGCCAGCTGGTGGCTCAGGAGGCCAGCCGCCGCCTGGACACCCCCTTCGGCATCGTGGACCTGAGCCTGGCTCCCACCCCTGCCGTGGGCGACAGTGTGGCCAGAATTTTGGAGGAAATGGGCCTGGAGGTCTGCGGGACCCACGGCACCACGGCGGCTCTGGCGCTGCTGAACGACGCGGTGAAGAAGGGCGGCGTGATGGCGTCCTCCAGCGTGGGGGGTCTCTCCGGCGCGTTCATCCCCGTCAGCGAGGACGAGGGCATGATCGCCGCCGCCCGGCGGGGAACGCTGTGCCTGGACAAGCTGGAGGCCATGACCTGCGTGTGCTCCGTGGGCCTGGACATGATCGCCGTCCCTGGCGACACCCCGGCGGAGACCATCGCCGCCATCATCGCCGACGAGGCGGCCATCGGCATGGTGAACAGCAAGACCACCGCCGTGCGCATCCTGCCCGCACCGGGAAAGGCCGTGGGGGACACCATCGAGATGGGCGGATTGCTGGGCAGCGCGCCGGTGATGCCGGTGCATCCGGAGTCCAGCGCGGCTTTCATCGCCCGGGGCGGACGCATTCCCGCGCCCATGCAGAGTTTGAAGAACTGAACACAAAAGGACCGCCGGTCAGGCGGTCCTTTTTGGTGCTATTCGTCTTTTAAACAGCTCTCGATCATGGAGATCACGACATTGTTGAAGCTGGTATGGTTCTCAGCGGCGATCTTTTCGATTTGGTTGACCAGAGAACGCTTGATATAGATGGATTTAGTGACAGATTCTTCACGCTTGGAGATTTTGTCGCTCCCAAATTTCATGCACCATCACCTCATACTGAATATAATAGATTTTCTGTTGAAAATAAATAACAGAAAATCTATTAGAAAAACTATTGAAAATCCCAATAGAAGATGCTAGAGTATAGCTGAGGTGATCGCATGAGAACATACCGCATACAGGAGGAGGTACCGTGGAGCGACATCACAGACATCCTCTACTGGTATCTGAAACTGCGGGTCCGGGGGATCTGGAATCACCAGGAGCGGGGGACCAGCGGGCCGTGGAGATGGAACTGCCTTATCTGCGGACGACGTTGGAGAGTGTCCGCCGTCTCCGCCGCTTTCTGGGCTATAGCGGCGAGACGAAATGGGAACGGGAGGCGCGCTGTTTGCTGGAATTGGAAAACACACCTTAAATTGGGAAGCGGACCGCCTTTTGGCGGTCCGCTTCTTCATAAGTATGCTCATTTGACCGTTTGTCCCCGCTGTCCGGCCAATGGTCCGTTGATGCTGGACAGCCGGGCAGGACTTTGGTATCGTGTTCTCAGTCCTCGGCGAACTTCGCCTTGTCCCGGTCGATCTTCTTCTGGTAGCGGTCCTGCTCGGAAAAGACGCAGCCGCAGTACTTCTGCATGTAAAAGCCCAGCTCTCGGGCTTTTTGATTGCCTGCCCGGAAATTGGGGCGGAAGTCCCGGTAGAGAAACTCCACGCCGTATCGGGCCGCGTATTTTTCAGCGGCCCGGACAATGCCCTCATGGTCCTGATACACGCTGGCCAGCAGCGTGGTGGTGAAGGCGGCAAAGCCGTGCTCCGCGGCATATCGGGCCGTGCCCTCGATGCGGTGCTCATAGCAGTAGGCGCAGCGGTGGTCGATGTCGTCCGCCACATGGCGCACGAATTCCCGCAGGCCGTAGTCCTCCAGCACCCGGACCTTCATGTTGATGGTGGGGGCGTACGCCAGCAGGCAGTCCCGTCGGGCCTCGTATTCCTTCCAGGGATGGATATTGGGATTGTACCAGAGGGCCACCGGCTCGATGCCCTCGGCCCGAAGCGGGTCGATGCAGGAGAGGGAGCAGGGGGCGCAGCAGGTGTGGAGCAAAACGGTGTTCATGGATACGGCCTCGATTCTATTTTGATAGGGACAAGTATAGAGTATATCATAAAACCGGGAAAAGGCAAGAGCGGCGGGCTTTGGATTTTTTAACAGTTTCTTTACAGTTTAGTGAGATAATTCCGATTGCACATTTTGTCGAAAAAGAGTATGATACGAACTAATGTGGTATCCTGTGGTTATTCGCTGAAGCAGGCGGAGTAACCGTTTACCTGAAGGAGGAAAATTCAGTGAAAGTTGGTTTGGACGTTGGGTCCACCACCATCAAATGTGTAGTTCTGGACGACGCGGACAACATCATTTACAGTACATATGAGCGGCATTTCAGCCATATCTTGGAAAAGTCCGAGGAGCTGCTCCGCCGGGTCGCGGAGCGGTATGTCCCCGGCGGACAGGCGGAGCTGGCTATTTCCGGCTCCGCGGGCATGGGCATGGCGGAGAGCGTGGAGGTGCCTTTCGTGCAGGAGGTGTTCGCGACCCGGGTGGCGGCGAACCGTCTGGCTGCCGGTACGGACTGCATCATCGAGCTGGGCGGCGAGGACGCGAAAATTTTGTTCCTCACCGGCGGCACTGAGGTCCGTATGAACGGTTCCTGTGCTGGCGGCACCGGCGCTTTCATCGACCAGATGGCGACCCTTTTGAAAATGAGCGCCGACGATATGGACGCCGCCGCGCAGAAAGCGGAAAAGACGTATACCATCGCCTCCCGCTGCGGCGTGTTCGCCAAAAGCGACGTGCAGCCCCTCATCAACCAGGGTGCCAAGGCGGAGGACATCTCCGCCAGCATCTACCAGGCGGTGGTGAACCAGACCATTGCGGGGCTGGCCCAGGGACGGCCCATCCAGGGAAACGTTTTGTACCTGGGCGGACCGCTGACCTTCTCCAAGTGTTTGCGGGACAGCTTTGACAGGACCCTGGGCGTCACCGGCACCTGCCCGGAGAACAGCCTGCTGTTCGTGGCCATGGGCGCGGCGTTTTATTCCGATCAGGTATTTGACCTGGAGGAAGTGGCGGACCGGCTCCAACACCGCGGCGCGTCGGAGACCTACCGCAGCCAGCCCGCCCTGTTTAAGGATCAGGAGGAATATGAGGCGTTCCGGGCCCGCCACGCCAAGGCGGCGGTGCCCCGCGTGCCCTTTGGCGCGGACTACGCCGCTCCGGTGCACATCGGCATCGACTCCGGCTCCACCACGGTGAAAATGGCGGTCATCGACGAGGAGGCCCGGCTCCTGTTCACGGATTACCGGCCCAATCTGGGCAATCCCGTGCCGCTGATCCGGGAGGTGCTGCAAACGCTGTATGACCAGCATCCGGCGCTGCACGTGGCCTCCGTTACCACCACCGGCTACGGTGAGGACCTGGCGAAAAACGCCTTCCACGCGGATTACGGTGTGGTGGAGACCGTGGCTCACTTTACCGCCGCCCGGCATTTCCTGCCCAATGTGGACTTCATCATCGATATCGGCGGCCAGGACATGAAGTGCTTCAAGATCGAGGACGGGGCCATCAGCAATATCTTCCTGAACGAGGCGTGCTCCTCCGGCTGCGGCAGCTTCCTGCAGACCTTTGCCCAGGCGCTGGGCTATGACGTGAAGGAGTTCGCCAAGCTGGGCCTGTTTGCCGACCGGCCCGTGGACCTGGGCAGCCGCTGCACCGTTTTCATGAACTCCAGCGTGAAGCAGGCCCAGAAGGACGGGGCCACCATTGAGAATATCTCCGCGGGCCTCTCCATCTCCGTGGTGAAAAACGCCATTTACAAGGTCATTCGGGCCGCCTCTCCCGAGGAGCTGGGCCGGAACATCGTGGTCCAGGGCGGCACGTTCTATAACGAGGCGGTCCTCCGGGCCTTTGAGAAGGAGATGGGCGTGGAGGTCATCCGGCCCGACATTGCGGGATTGATGGGCGCTTACGGCGCGGCGCTGTACGGCATGGGCCGTGCCGCCCACGGCCAGACCAGTACGCTGCTGGACCGGGATGCCCTGGCGAATTTCCGCCAGGAGACCCGCAGCGAGGTCTGCGGCCGCTGCGGCAACAACTGCCAGCTGACCATCAACACCTTTGCCGACGGCGGCACTTTCATCAGCGGCAACCGCTGCGACCGGCCCGTCACCGGCAGGGAGGACACCGGCGAACGGAACTTGTACGCCTATAAGCGGAAGCTGATCCTGAGCTACAAGCCCGTTCCCGGCAAGCGGGGCAAGATCGGCCTGCCCCTGTGCTTGAACTTCTGGGAGTTGCTGCCCTTCTGGCACACCTTCTTCACCAAGCTGGGCTTTGCAGTGTATCACAGCCCTTTTTCCAGCCGGGACTTGTATTTGAAGGGGCAGGGGACCATCCCCAGCGACACCGCCTGCTTCCCGGCAAAGCTGGCCCATGGACACATCCACTTCCTGAGCAAGCTGGGGCTGGACGCCATCTTCTATCCCTGCATGACCTATAACATCGACGAGGGCCTGGGGCAGAACAACTACAACTGTCCTGTGGTGGCCTATTACCCGGAGGTCATCGCTGGCAACTGCCCAGAGATCAAGGATACCAAATTCATCTATGACTATGTGGGCATCCACCGGCCCAAGGACTTCAACAAGAAGATCTTCGCCATCCTGCGGCGGTATTTCCCGGATATTTCTAAAAAGGAGATCCAGCAGGCGGCGGACGCGGCCTATGCCGAGTACGCCAACCATATGGCGCTGATCCGGAAAGAAGGTGCGCGCATCATCGACCAGGCCCGGGCGGAGGGGCGCCGCATCATTGTGCTGGCGGGACGGCCCTATCACGTGGATCCAGAGGTGAACCACGGCATCGATACCCTGATAACCCGCTTCGGCGCGGCGGTGGTGACGGAGGATTCCATCTCTGACCGGGTGGAGAAATTCCCCACCACGGTGCTGAACCAGTGGACCTATCACTCCCGCCTGTACGCGGCGGCAAAGTACTGCTGCTCCCAACCTGATATGGACCTGGTGCACCTGGTCAGCTTCGGCTGCGGCGTGGACGCCATCACCTCCGACGAGACCCGGGAAATTTTGCAGGCCGGCGGAAAGCTGTATACCCAATTGAAGATCGACGAGATCACGAACCTGGGCGCGGTACGTATCCGCCTGCGGAGCCTGTTTGCCGCTCTGGACGAGCAGGACGAGAAAAACGCGAGGGAGGTGTGACGTATGGAACTGAATTACCCTGTTTTTACCGAGGATATGAAAAAGACCCACACGATCCTCATTCCCAACATGGCTCCCGTTCAGTTCCGCATCCTGGCGGCGGCCATGGAGCACAAGGGCTACAAGGTGGAGCTGCTGGGCAACTGCGGCAGTCAGGTCAGCGAGCTGGGACTGAAATATGTCCATAACGACACCTGCTATCCTGCCCTGCTGGTCATCGGCCAGTTCTTGGACGCCCTGAACTCTGGCAGATATGACCTGGACCACACCGCCCTCATCATCACCCAGACCGGCGGCGGCTGCCGGGCCTCCAACTATATCTTCCTGCTGCGCAAGGCTCTGGAAAAGGCGGGCTACGGTCAGATCCCGGTGCTGAGCCTGAATTTCTCCGGCCTGGAAAAGGGCAACAGCCTGCCCATGGACTTGACCTTCATGCGGATGGCCCTGGCCGCCATTTACTACGGCGACCTGCTGGTGACGCTGAAGGCCCAGACTGCCCCCTATGAGACCCATCCTGGCGACGCGCTGGCCCTTCAGGAGAAGTGGCTGGATGATATCTGCGGCTGGGTCCGGGAGGGAAGGGGCTTCTCCCAGCATGAGATGAAGACCGCCATGCCCCAGATCGCGGCGGAGTTCGCTGCTATCCCCGTCCACCGGGTCCCGAAGGTCAAGGTGGGCGTGGTGGGCGAGATCTATGTGAAATACTCGCCACTAGGCAACAACGATCTGGAGGAGTTTCTGGCGACCCAGGACTGCGAGGTGAATCTGCCGGGATTGATGGGCTTTGTGCAGTACTGCGCCTATAATCCCGGCGAGACTGCCCGGCTCTACGGCGGCAGCTTTTTGGAAAAGCATGTTTCCGACCTGATCCTGGGCTATATCGGCACTATGGAGAAGGTCATCATCAAGGCACTGAAGGACAATGGCTATCACGCGCCCCTGCCTTTCAGCGAGCTGACCAAGCTCACTGAGGGCCTCATCAGCAAGGGCGACAAGATGGGGGAGGGTTGGCTCCTCACCGCTGAGATGGCGGAACTGATCCGGGCGGGCTATGAGAACATCATCTGCGCCCAGCCCTTTGGCTGCCTGCCCAACCACATCTGTGGCAAGGGCATGATCAACAAGCTGCGGGAACTGTACCCAGAGGCCAACATCACCCCCATCGACTACGACCCCAGCGCGACCCGGGTCAACCAGGAGAACCGCATCAAGCTGATGTTGGCGGTGGGCCGGGAGCGTCTGGCGGAGCGGACGGCCCCCGCCCCGGCGGAGGAGCGGACCGCAGCGGAGAGAAAGACTGCCGCCCCGGCGAAAGCGGCCAGAGCGGCGGTGCTGTAAGCCTTCGGTGGTATTCGAGTATCTGTGCGTTGAGCGCTGTATGGGCAATGACGCGTATCCATGGTCCCGGAAAGGAAGCGGCAGACCCGGAAATTTGCCCAGGAACTTCTGAATATGGTCTGATAGAAGAGGACTGTCGGAGACAGTCCTCTTTTTCCGATTTCCCGTCGGAAATGGAATTGACGAACAAGGGCCTTGGGGAGTATAATATACTGTATTTTTATGGAGATACGGAGGACGCCTTTTATGTGGATCGCGGACAAATGGCAGGACTATGAGCTTCTGGACTGCGGTGGGGGAGAGAAGCTGGAGCGCTGGGACAAGCAGTTCCTGGTGCGGCCTGACCCCCAGGCCATCTGGGAGACGCCACGCCAGAATCCCGCCTGGAAACGGGCCAACGCCCGCTATCTCCGCAGCCAGACCGGCGGCGGCCACTGGGAGAAAAAGGCCCTGCCGGAGAGCTGGAAGGTCCATTACGGTGAACTGATCTTTCAGGTGAAGCCCATGAACTTCAAGCACACGGGCCTGTTTCCGGAACAGGCGGTGAACTGGGACTTCGTTATGGACAAGATCCGCTCTGCCGGACGGCCCATTCGGGTCCTGAACCTGTTTGCCTATACCGGCGGCGCCACCGCGGCCTGCGCCAAGGCGGGAGCCTCTGTCTGCCATGTGGACGCGGCCCGCGGCATGGTGGCCTGGGCCAGGGAGAACGCCAGGCTCTCCGGCCTGGAGAACGCCCCCATCCGCTGGATCATCGACGACTGCGCCAAGTTTGTGGAGCGGGAGATTCGGAGAGGAAAAACCTACGACGCCATCATCATGGATCCGCCCAGCTATGGCCGCGGCCCCGGCGGCGAGGTGTGGAAGCTGGAGGAGAACCTGTATCCCTTCGTGAAGCTGTGCGCCGGGGTCCTGTCGGACAAGCCCTTGTTCGTTCTCATCAACTCCTACACCACGGGCCTTGCTCCCTCGGTGTTGGGCTATCTGCTGAACATTTTGGTGGCCTCCAAGTATGGCGGCAAGTGCACCTGGGACGAGCTGGGGCTGCCGGTGACGGAGACCGGTCTGGCCCTGCCCTGCGGGGCTACGGGACGGTGGTTTTCGGAATAGGGAGGCAGCGATGGATCTTGCGTTTTACGCGGCAATGACATGGCGGTATATCCAGGCCATGCTTCCGGGAGCCATTCTGGCCTTGGCGCTGTTTTTTCTCCTGCGGCCCTTCCGTATGCGGCGGTTGGCGGGAAGGGGACTGTCAAGCCCTCTCCGGCGGGAGGCGGTCCTTCTGCTGCTGTACCTGTTCAGCGGCGGTATGGCGGCGCTGACGCTGCTGCCCTCCGACTGGGTCAATCCGCTGGTGAACCTGATCTATGGCGTTCCTCTGGGACCGTTCTTCTCTCTGGGCAGCGTCAACCTAAATCTTTTTGCCACTTTAGAACTGGGACACCAGACCCGTTTTACGATATTCATCCTGCTGGGGAATATCATCATGTTCATCCCCTTCGGCTTTTTCGCCGCCCTGCTGTGGCGGGGCTTTACCTGGAAGCGGGTGCTGGTACTGGGACTATGCGTCACAGCCTTCATTGAGTGCTGGCAGCTTTGCATCGACCGGGCCTTTGATATCGACGACCTGCTGTTCAATGCCCTGGGCGTTCTCTGCGGCTATTGGCTGTGGTGGCTGCTGGAGCGCGCGGCCCCGGCCTTCGCGGGTCGCTTCCAGGTGCAAGAGAAATCTGTTACGTGAAGTGAGAAAAGTTATGTCAACTATGATCGAGACCGAGAGCCTGCGGTTCACTTATCCGGCGGATGAGGGAGGGGAGCCGGTCTATGCCCTGCGGGGCGTGGACCTGGCGGTGGAAAAGGGCAGCTTTGTGGTGGTGTTGGGCCACAATGGCTCCGGCAAATCCACGCTGGCCAAGACCTTCAACGCGGTGCTGCTGCCCGCTGGCGGCAAGGTATACGTAGAGGGGATGGATACCCTGGATGAAAGCCTTCTGCTGGCCATCCGCCAGCGGGTTGGTATGGTATTCCAGAATCCGGACAACCAGATCGTCGCCAACGTGGTGGAGGAGGATGTGGCCTTTGCCCCGGAGAATCTGGGTGTTCCCACGGCGGAGATCCGCAAAAAGGTGGACGACGCCTTGGCGGCGGTGGGCATGAGCGAATTTGTGACCCATGCGCCCCATCTGCTCTCCGGCGGTCAGAAGCAGCGCATCGCCATTGCCGGCGTTATCGCCATGGAGCCGGCGTGCATCGTGCTGGACGAGGCCACCGCCATGCTGGACCCCATTGGGCGAAAGGAGGTGCTGTCCACTATCCACCGGCTGAACCGGGAGAAGGGCATTACCGTCATCCTTATCACCCACCACATGAACGAGGCGGAGGAGGCGGACCGGGTCATCGTCATGGATGACGGCCGGGTCGCTATGGACGGTACGCCCAAGGAGGTCTTTACCCGTTTGGAGGAGCTGCGGGCCATGGGCCTCACCGCGCCGGACACCGTGGACCTGTTGGACCGTCTGCGGAAGGACGGACTGGATGTGCCTTTGGACGCACTGACCGTGGAGGAATGCGCCGACGCCATCACGGCGGCACTGGGATAAACTGACTGAGAGGAACGAAGCGATTTGGAACCTATTTTGCAGATCAAGAATCTGACCCATACCTATGGCATCGGAACACCCTTTCAGCGCAGCGCGGTGGAGGATATGAGCTTTGACGTGCGGGAAGGGGAGTTCCTGGGCATCATCGGCCACACCGGGTCGGGCAAATCGACCCTGATCCAGCATTTGAACGGTCTGCTGAGGCCCACCAGCGGACAGATCCTGCTGGGAGGAAAGGACATCTGGGCGGAGCCGAAAAAGATCCGGGATGTGCGGTTCCGGGTTGGCCTGGTGTTCCAGTATCCGGAATATCAGCTGTTTGAGGAGACGGTGTATAAGGACATCGCCTTCGGCCCTGCCAACCAGGGCAAGACAGGGGAGGAGCTGGACCGCTGTGTCCGGGAGGCTGCCCGATTGGTGGGCATTCGGGACGAGCAGCTGGACAAATCCCCCTTTGAGCTTTCCGGCGGCCAGAAGCGCCGGGTCGCCCTGGCGGGCGTGCTGGCCATGGAACCGGAGGTGCTGATTTTAGACGAGCCGACGGCGGGTCTGGACCCGGCAGGCCGGGAGAACCTGATGGCCAACATCCGGGACTACCACCGCAACAAGGGCAACACGATCATCCTGGTGAGTCACAGCATGGACGAGATCGCCCAGAACGTAGAGCGCATTCTGGTGCTGAAGAGCGCAAGGATCCTGATGAGCGGGACCCCGGCAGAGGTCTTTGCCCGGGCGGACGAGCTGATCACCGCCGGACTGGACGTTCCCCAGGTGACCAGGGTGGCCATGGCGCTGAAGGCCCGCGGTGTGGACATCGACCCCGCCGTTTACACGGTGGAGGCACTGGAGCGGCAACTGCTGGCGCTGCGGAAAGGCGGCGCCGTATGCTGAAGGATATCACGCTGGGCCAGTATTTCCCGGGAAATACCCTGGCCCATAAGCTGGACCCCCGGACGAAAATTTTGATGGTGGTTTTGTACATCATCGCTCTGTTCTGCGCCAAGGGCGTGGTGACCTATGGCATCATTGCCCTCTGCCTGGCAGTGTGCGTCCGCATCTCCAAGGTGGGCGTCAAACAGCTGGTGCGGGGCTTGAAGCCGGTGCTGTTCATTATCATTTTCACCGGCGTTCTGAATCTGTTCTTCACGCCGGGGGAGCGGTACATTCTGGAATGGGGCTTTCTGCACATCTCCGATACCGGCCTCCGCAACGCCATTTTCATGGTGGTGCGCATCATGCTGCTCATCATGGGCACCTTCCTGATGACCTATACCACCAGCCCCATCAGCCTGACCGACGGCCTGGAAAATCTGCTGAACGGGCTGAAGCGGTTCCGTGTGCCGGTCCACGAGCTGGCCATGATGATGTCCATCGCCCTGCGGTTCATCCCGATCCTGATGGAGGAGACGGACAAGATCATGTCCGCTCAGAGGGCCCGGGGCGCGGATTTTGAGAGCGGGAACCTGATCCAAAGGGC
>NZ_CANRKH010000027.1 GCF_947631165.1 uncultured Dysosmobacter sp.
GTTCTGCAGGTAATGGGAAAAGCGGAAGGTTCATGGTCTAAGATAATGGAAACTTTAGACTATTACGGTATTCAATACGCCCCTAAAATGGTTTATCCAAGAGGCAAAGATATCTGTATGCCAAGATGTTGCATTGCGTATATTGATGGTGGATTTAAGCTTTGGTATAAAGGAAGATATTATGGTTCAGAAGTTGCAGAACAGCCTAAAATCGTCAGTTATCTGGAGATAGCTGTGCATGGGACGGAGTAACAAATTCAAGTTTGCGGTTCGCCATCACAGCGCCGAACGCGGATGCGGCCGGAGGGCCGACCATGGCGGCGCGGCGGTCTTTCTTCTCTCCGTCCTTACCATGCGGGACAGCTGGCGGGCCGGCGTTTCCGAACAGGAGCGGACGGAATTGGTTACAAGCGGCATTTACCAAATCAGCCGGAACCCGGCCTTCCTTGGTTTCGACCTTGTATATATTGGAATCCTGCTGATGTTCTTCAACTCGGCCCTGTTGGCGGCATCCGCCTTTGCCATCGGGATGCTCCATCTCCAGATTGTAAAGGTGGAAGAACCCTTTTTGGTATCCGCCTTCGGCACACCTTACCGGGAATATCAGCGGCAAGTGAACCGCTACCTGGGCAGAAGTAACCGTCAAATGCGTTTTGCAAACGGTCAAAAAGGGGCTTGAACATGAATCAAGGTATGATGCCGATCAGCAGAAAGAAAACGCTTGCAATCGTATTGGCAGTCTTCCTGCCTTGCGCTGTTGTGAAGGACATCGAATTTCTTGTGGTTAAGACCGACCAGACGATTCTGGCGGAAAACATCATCTGCAAGCTGTTCATCCTTGCGGTTCTCCTGATCGTTTTGCCGCGATTAGGGCTGAATTGGAAGGAGATAGGCTTTCGCAAAAGCGGGATTCTGAAAAGTGCGGGTTTGGGTCTGCTCTTGGGGGTAAGTACATTCTTCCTGTCCTATTTGACGGAATACCTTGTTCTCTCCGCAATGGGGAAAGCGGCGAATATTCAGTTTTTCATTACGAATTTCGCCCTGAAAGATCAGAACATCGGTGGGGCGTCCTTTGCGGCGGTCGTGATATGCATCATGGGAAATATCGTAAATGTATGGGCAGAGGAGGGATTGTTTCGGGGGTTCCTATTTCAGATGGCAAAAACGGCCTTCACGGAAAGACAAGGCAATCTGATCCAATCGCTGCTGTTTGGCCTGTGGCATATCGTGACGGTGATTGTATGCCTGCTGGACAGCCATGGTGCTGGATTTTCTGCCTTATAAAGTCCCGCAGGCGCCGCGCAAAAAGTTGGGTTTCATTCGTTACATCGTATTTGCGCTTTCCCTCCTGTTTGTGGCGGGCCTTTTTCTCGCGCGGGTCGGAGGGCTTGAACGGATCATGTTCTGGAGTTTTCTTGTCGGCAACCTTTTGTATTATGCCGTGGGGATCCTTTTGGCTTTCTGCTTCAAGGATAATCGGGCCTTTTGCAAATACATCTGTCCCATCACCGTATTCCTGAAGCCCATGAGCTATTTCTCCGCCATCCGGGTCAAGTGCAACAAGGACAAGTGCGTATCCTGCGGAACGTGCGAAAAGGTCTGCCCAATGAATGTGGAAGTGACGAACAATTCCCGGAAACGCCTCAACGGGACCGAGTGCATTTTATGTATGGAGTGCGTAAAGGCCTGCCCGAAAAAGGCGCTGTCATGAAACTGTGGATGTAAGGAGATGCAAAAATGAAACTTTCCAGACTGGGACTGTTCGGAGTGATCAGCCTGCTTTCCTATGCCGCGATGGTCGTTTTTTCTCCCTTGGCCTATCCGGGCTATGATTGGCTGAGCATGGCGGTGAGCGACCTGTCGGCGGTGGGCGCGCCGTCCGCAGCGCTGGCAAGCCGGCTGAACGCCCTGTTTGCCCCCTGCGGCATCGTATCCATTATGGCGGTGTGCGTGTCGATGGAGCACGTAAAGGAGAGGCTACTGCGCCTTGGCGTCTATCTTTTCTGCGCCATGGAATGGGTGTGCACCGTGGGATATGAACTGTTTCCGTGGGTAGCAGGAGCGGATGGGGCAGATCCGCAAAATATCATGCATTTGCTCGTGACGGTCCTGGTGGTCATTTTTTCGATTGCCTCCCTGGTACTGATCGCGTTGGGCGCAAGAAAAGGGGCCCATCATGTATTGTCGGTGTGGGCGGTCCTCTGCCTGGCGCTGATGCTGTTGGGGGCCGTGGGGACCGGCGTCATGCCCAAAGCTGTGTTTGGGCTATTTGAACGCTTCAGTACATTTGCAGCCGTGATATTCAACGCGGTGTTAGGCGGTTATCTTTTTATTGGGAACTTTGACCGGGATTTTGGGAGGGAAGGATATGACCCCTGATTTAAAAACAGAACGGCTGGTGCTCAGAACGGTCCGGAGCGAGGATGTCTTTCCCATCTTCATGTGCTGGATGCGGGACCCGGATGTGTCCAGATACATGTGGTGGAAGGCAAGCGACGACATAAATGAGGCCAGGAATTTCGTGCGCTTTGAGCTGGAGAACCTGGGAAACGACCGGTGGAACCGCTGGGTCATTGTTACCAAGGACAGAAAAGAGGTCATTGGGACCTGCTTGCTTTTTTGGAATGAAGAGGAAGGACACTTTGACATTTCCTATAACCTTGGAAAGAAATACTGGGGCAGGGGATACGTCACAGAGGCGATGAAGCGGGTGATGAGATATGGCGCGGAGGCGCTGGGGATGAAGGAGTGCGTGACGTCATGCGCCGAGGAGAACAAGGCCTCTGCCCGAGTCTTGGAAAAACTGGGGTTTCAATATGTAAAAGACATACCGTATGAATGCGGCGGGGGAGAGTTAATAACAACCGGGAAATTGTATTTATGGAGGCAGGGATGAAACCTGTATTTTGGAGAGGGCATCAAAAATGCTGCAAATTCCAGCTTGCAGAGAAAAACCGACCTGCATCCGCACTTCACCGGGAAACGGTTGAAAATGGAAATCAAGATAAACCAGAAAAGCCAGACGCTTAGACGCAGAGCTTCGCCTTCGGGCGGCTCTGCGTTTTTCTGAAACAGTCAAAGAAAGGTATGGTGTTCAACATGGGAAAACGGCTTTATAAGTCCAATCAAAACAAGATGCTCGACGGCGTGTGCGGTGGCATCGCGGAGTATTTCGGCATGGATCCCACCGTGGTGCGGCTGCTGTGGGTGCTCTTCTGCGCCCTGGGCGGCAGCGGCATTATCGCCTACATCATCGCGGCGGTCATCATCCCCCGGGACCCTAACCCAGTTTGATTTGAAACAGAAAGGAAGTATCCCCATGAAGACGCTGATCATCTGCGGATCCACCCACCACGGAAACACCAGGAAGCTGTGCGACGCCATTGCCGCCGCCGAGCCGGACGTAGACCTGCTCGAGGTCGGCCGGGGCCCGATCCCCTGGGAGGGGTACGGCCGCGTCGGCTTTGCCTCCGGCGTCGCCTTCGGCAAGCTCTATCCCGCCATCACCGAGGCGGCCCAGAGCATCCCGGCGGGCAAGGAGGTCTTTTTCCTCTATACCTGCGGAAAAAACAGCCGGGACTTTTCAGAGCAGCTCGCCGACGCCGTCAAGGCCCGGGGCTGTACGGTGCTGGGCAGTTACGGCTGCAAGGGGTTCGATACCTACGGGCCCTTTAAGCTCATCGGCGGCATCAACAAGGGCCACCCCGACCAGGCAGAGCGGGACGGGGCGGTGGCGTTCTACCGCGGGCTGAAAAACGATTGAAAGAGAAAGGAAGTATTCCCATGAAAACGTTAGAAACCATCCAAAAGACCTATAAGGTATTCAAGACCCTGGCCATGATCGCCATGATCCTGTCCTTCATTTGGGCGGGGCTCTCCCTGGCGGGTGTGCTGTGCGCCGCCGCGTGGCGCAACGGCGGCAACGTCATAGGCATTTCCGAAAGGGACGCGCTGAAGCTGACCCAGGCCGCCGGGCTTGAGCAGATGATCGGTATCCTGCTGGGTGACTTCGTATTCGCTTTGACGGACGGCCTTCTGTTTTTCTTCACCCACCGTTACTTAAAGCAGGAGTTGGCAGACGGGACGCCTTTCACGTTGGCAGGCGCCGAGCAGGTCAAAAGCCTGGGCATCAAGACCATCGTGATGCCCCTGGTGGCGGCGATTGTCTCCGCGGTGGTCTGCGAGTGCTTTGCCATGAGCCATCCCAGCGACCGTGGCAACGGTGTCACGCTGGCGCTGGGCATTGCCCTGATTCTCTTTTCCCTGGTGCTCCGCCACGGGGCGGAACTGTTTGAGGGTTTACAGACAGAAGGCTGTAGCGATGAAAAAGAATAATATGATTTTGAAAATAGTAGACATTGTCCTTTTCGCGGGAGGGATCGTTTTTTGCATCGCTGCGATTTGCGGACATAAACCCGCTTATCCGGTGGCCGCATGCTGCTTTTTTGCGGCGATTGCAGTCATGTCTGCAATGAATAAGGATAAAGGGGAGAAATGAAAATGTACAAAAAGATCATTGTCATGCTTATACCGGCCGCTGTGGCGCTGGGCGCGTTGATTTTGTCCTCCCTGGTCCTGCGCCCCGGCTCGGAGCTGCGGGAAGGGGGCGGCGAGAGATGAAAGCATCTACAAAGTATGTCATCACCGCCTACCTGATCTTCTGGGCTATGGTGCTGGGCCTTTGCGGCGCCGCCTCCATGGCCTTTCACGCCCCGCCCCTGGTGATGCGGTGGCTGTCCAACCTCTGCGCCTGGTCGCCCACTATTGTTCTGCTGGTGATGTTCAAGCGCCTTCTGCCCGGAATCACCGTCCGGGATTTTTACAAAAACGCCTTTTCCGGCAGACTGCGCCCCGGCCTGCTGGCTCTGCTGGCCGTGGCCGTGGCGGGCGGCATGGTGATCTCCGCTCTGCTCACCGGTCTGCTGCACAGCGCCCAGGGCAAGGACCTCGCGCCGCTGTTCAGCCGGGGATCATACCCCATCCCCCTGACGGTGATTCTCTCCCTCCTGTCCGGCCCCACCGGGGAGGAAGCGGGCTGGCGGGGGTACCTCCGCCCGGAGCTGGAAAAGCGCCTGGGCTTCTGGAAGGGCGCGATAACGGGAGGCGTCATCTGGGCCTTCTGGCACACCGTGCTCTGGTTTGTGGACTCGGACTTCACCGGCTGGAGCATGGTGGTGTACATCATTTCCAACGTGGTGGTCATGACCGCCCTCAACATCATCATGTGCTGTGTGCTGGAGAAGCACAATAACCTGGCCTACGCCATCTGGATCCACCTGTGCTTCAACCTCACTTACTGCTTCATCCAGGCCGACGTCTGGTTCTATGTGGTCATGACGGCGGTGTTTGCCCTTCTTGCGGCGGTTTGGGCCCTGGCGCGGCAGAGGTACATATCGAAAAATCATAGCAATTAGGAGAAATCATTATGGAAATCATCGCAATCATCATCAAATATGGGTTTATTCTTGTGGTCCTGACCGCCGTTCTCTATGTTGTGGTCAAGAAAGCGGTCAAGGATGCCCTGGACGAACGTGAGGAAAACAAAAAATGAAGGTTGGATAAAGAACAAAATTCAAAATGGCAAGGATAAAAACGCAACGCATATCCCCCGAGGATATGCCAGAGCCGGTAGGTAGCCCGGCCGCCCCATCGTGACGATGGGGTAAGTAACCTTCCCTCCCGGGTCGTCCGTTCTTTGCTTCGGTAGATTTGGGAGGAGTGCTTTCTATGGATATCGATCACAGTAAGCTGACGGTGTTTTTTGAAAAACCGTTCTGGGTTGGTGCGGTCGAACGGATCGAGGATGGAAAATTGTCCGTTTCCAAGATCACGTTCGGCGCTGAGCCAAAGGACTATGAGGTTTATGCGTTCCTACTGCGGCACTACTATGACCTGAAATTCAGCCCTGCCGTTGCCGCTGTGGAGAAGTAAGCAAAAAAGAATCCGAAACGAGTACAGCGGGAAGTGAGAAAGCAACTGGCTGAAACCGGGATCAGCACAAGATCACAGCAGGCGTTGCAATTGCAGCGGGAGGAAACGAAGCTCCAACATCGGCAGATCAGCAAGGCCGAAAAGGAAGCGGAAAAGCAGCGCCGGTTTGATTTGAAACAAGAGAAACGAAAGGAAAAACATAGGGGCCGATAGTATCAGTGTGATTTGCAAAAAAAGAAGAACGAGTGACTGGAAAAGAGGGACACTTTATGGCGACCAGTAAGGATTATCTGAATTTTATTTTGGAGCAGCTGTCGGGATTGCCGGAGATCGCCTACCGACAAGCCTTTGGCGAGTACATGATCTACTACCGGGGAAAGACGGCGGCCTACCTGTGCGACAACCGGTTGCTGGTCAAGCCGATACCCGCCGCCATCCGCATGATGCCGGACGCCCGCTATGAGCCGCCCTACGAGGGTGGAAAGGATATGCTGCTGGTGGAGAACGTGGATGACCGGGACTTTCTGGCGGCGCTGTTTACCGCCATGGAGCCGGAGCTCCCGGAGAAGAAAGAGAGAAAGCGAGGAACACGGAAATGAATCAGAGAAACCGGGCCTGGAAAGCCCCTGTTCTGTTTGCCCTGTGCCTGCTGCCCTTTGCCGCCGTGGGCGGGTGGTGTACCGGCAGTTACTCCCTGGCCTCCTTCCCGGAGGAGCTGCACCAGAGCGTGCTGGCCCAGGCGGGCGGCGCTATGCCGTTGTACTTCCTGACTGCCATTCAGAGCGCCATGCTGGCCTTCGTCTGCGGTGCGGTGGGTTATGTCCTCTCCCGTGCCGTGGGCCTGATGCGCCCGTTAGGGCTGAAAAAGGACAAGCTGCTCCCCACCCTGTGGGTCACCCTGGGTTGCGGAGCGTTTTTCTCTCTGGACTACTGGACCTTTGGCCGGTGGTTGCCCCAGGTGCGGGAGAGCTACGAAAGCGGCCTTCTCACCCGGCGGCTGGACAACTGGCTGTCCTCCACCCTCTACGGTGGGATCATCGAGGAAGTCCTACTCCGCCTGTTCCTGATGTCCCTTGTGGCGTTCCTGATCTGGAAGCTGTTTTTCAGAAATTGTAATAGAGAGGAGATCCCCCAGGGCGTTTTCATCGCAGCCAACATCCTTTGCGCCCTGCTGTTCGCGGCGGGACATCTGCCCGCCACCGTCGCCATGTTTGGCGCCCTCACGCCCTTGGTGGTGGTCCGCTGTTTCCTGCTCAACGGCGGCCTGGGTCTGGCTTTCGGCTGGCTCTACCGCAGGTACGGCATCCAGTACGCTATGATGGGCCACGCCGGAGCACATGTGGGTTCCAAGTTGGTCTGGCTGATGTTGACATAGACGGGAAAATCAGGCAGAATGTGATAAAGTGAAATGGGGGAAGGGCATGAACAAAGAATTATTGGTACAGGCACTCACAAAATATCTTGCGGGCCTGGCCGCGGTCGCCCTGCTGCTCTTTCTGAGCGCCGGAACGCTTAAATATTGGAACGGCTGGCTGTTTCTGGGCATTTTATTTGTCCCCATGCTCGTGCTGGGCGTTTTCCTGTTGATGAAAGACCCCGAGCTGCTGCAAAAACGCCTCCAAACAAAGGAGACCGAGCCGGAACAAAAGCGGATCGTGCTCCTCAGCGGCGTGATGTTTTTGGCCGGCTTCATCCTGTGCGGGCTGAACGCCCGCTTTTCCTGGCTGGTCATGCCGAAATGGACGGCGGTGTTCTCTGCCGCCGTCTTTCTTGCCGGCTATGCCCTGTATGCCCGGGTCATGCGGGAAAACGAATACCTGTCCAGGACTGTGGAGGTCCAGACGGGACAGAAGGTGGTGGACACCGGGCTGTACGGTGTTGTCCGGCACCCCATGTATCTGGCTACATTGTTGCTGTTTTTATCCACGCCCCTTGTCCTGGGGTCTCCGCTCTCCTTTCTGATCTTTCTGATTTACCCTTGGATCCTGGTCAAGCGGATCCAAAACGAGGAACAGGTACTGGAGGAGCAGTTGGAGGGTTACCGGGAATACAAAAAGAAGGTCAGGTACAAATTGATCCCGCTGATTTGGTAGACGAAAAGCCAGGGGAGGGGACCGATGCCTATTTGCGTTCAGGACGTCAACCGTTACGCCAATGGGAAGATAGTGCAACCAATGAAAGAATGATCCACCCCTCATCTATACCACCGGACAAAGGTGAGGGGTGCTTTGCTGCCAATTATTTGAACGGCGATCCTATTGTAACAAGCCCTTAATAAACTGCCTTTGTTGTGATACGCCTTATCAAAGAAGTAGGCCGCAGGCGGTTTGTAACCGTCTGCGGCCTTGCTCTATGCCTTATTTAGTTCCTCCCGCAGCCGTTCGATCAGCTCCGCCTTTTCCTCCGCGCTCTTTGTGCCCTCCAGAAGCAAGAGCGTGGTGTCCCTCCGGGCGGCGGCAACCTCCACCCAAGCGTTGAACTCCTCCCGGCTCATGTTGCCCTTCATCACACGGGCGTAGTATTTTTTGTACGCCCGCTTGTAGAGCTTCCAGGCGTCGTCCTCCTGGAGCTTTTTCTCAAACACAGCCCTGGCCCCGGCCTCCCGGCAGGTCCTGTGTTCCTCACCGGGAGCGAGGCGCTCACAGTACATGGCCCGGTCGCCCTGCTCATGGAGGAACCAGCGTCCACACAGGCGGCACTGGCGCGGCGCGTTGCCTCGGAGGATGGCCTTGCCCAGCTCCACATAGAGAAAGTCCCGCAGAGAGGAAAAGACGTACCGTTCTACCATGTCGCCCGCATCGCCCTCGACGGGGTGGAACGCAAAGCACAGGTCGCAGTCGGCGGCGGTCCTCTCAGGCTGGAGGAACAGATCCGCGTCCACCGGCTCCTCCCGGACGTAGGGCTGGAGATGGCCGCCAAAGGTGCGGAGCTGCTGCTCCAGCTCCCGCATCAGCGGGATGCCGTCGTCCGCAACCTCCCCGATGTCCTCGCCAATGAAAAACGCCGTCACCCCGGCGCCGTATTTGAACGGCCCTTGGTCGCCGATCCAGTATCCCGCGCTGGCAAAGGCTACAGTCAGCGGGAAGGTCAGTTTTGGGAAACTCATGTCGCGTCCTCCTGAATAGACGATTTATTTTTATATGGCTATTGACAACTATTCTGGCTCATGTTATAGTCTACTCACGGATAGACTATACACTACGACAAGCAGATTGTCAACCCCAAAACGAAAGGACGTGAGCAACCAATGAAAGAGTCCAAGTATAACTCCTACGACGACCTGCCCCTGTTCCTCAACGCCGAGTCGGTCTCCAAGGTGCTGGGGTGTCGCCCAGCAGCAGCTACGAGCTGATGCATGAGCCGGGATTTCCAGTCCTGAAAATCGGCAACCGCATGGTAGTGCCCAAGGAGAAGTTCATCCAGTGGGTGGAGGAGCACACGGGAGGTGGTAGTCAGTGAGACAACACGCAGCCATGATCGGCTGGCCCCGGCGGGATCCCATCAAGAACTACTTTCCACTGCCCAACGTGATCTATCATCTGGAGCTGTCGGCGGGAGCTATCGCCGTCTACGGTTATCTGCTCCACATTGAGGACCGCAAGACCTACCAGTGCTACGCCAGCTACAAAACGATCGGCCGGGCGGTGCGGATGAGCGTCAACACGGTGGCAAAGTATGTGCGGGAGCTGGAGGACAGGAAGCTCATCCACACGGAGCCAACCATGGTCCGAAGGGAGGACGGCACACCTCGAAACGGCACACTCCTCTACACCATCCTACCCATTCAGTGCGCGGTGGATGAGTACCACCAGCGGCAGCTCCACCAAGCCGAACTGGACGCTCAACGCAGACGCAGCCTGGAACTCCAAGGGGAATACGACCGCCGTCACCCCACAGCGGCCCCGTGTGGCCCTTCCAGCTATACAGAGGGGTAAGACCCCACCCGGCCCTGCGAGGGGCGCAAGGGAGCCGGTTGGAGGAAAGGCAGGAGAAAGCCCCGGCGCTTTTCTGCGCCGGGACGTTCACACCGCCCCGCAGTGCGGGGCAGTTACGGGCAAAGCGGCAGGCGCTTTTTCTGGGGCTGGGGTCGGCGAATGGCGCTTGCCTGTCCAAAAGAGCGGGAAAGTCCCGCCGTTGCGGGATTTGTCCTGACGCTATTCTGAAAAAACGGAGGTTTTTGAGCATGAGCGAAGAAAAGCACCGACACACGGTCTGGCTAACCGACGAAGCCTGGACTGAGGTGCAGAAGCACTACAAGGAGGACAACTGCTCCACGCTGAACGAGTATATCGAGAAGGCGATCCGATTCTACTCGGGCTACCTGGACACAGAGGGAGCGGACGAGTACCTCCCCCGTGTCCTCGCCGGGATACTGGACGGCAAGCTGGGCGCGCTGGGTGACCGCGTCGGGCGGCTGCTGTTCAAACTGGCGGTGGACGATGCGGTGATGGCCAACCTGGTGGCCGCCGCCTCAAGCGCTGACCTGGACACGCTGAGAAGACTCCGGGCCCGGTGTGTCCGGGAGGTCAAGGAGACCAACGGTCAGGTCTCCTTCGAGGACGCACTGAAGTATCAGAAAGGGCTGGAGTGAGATGACGGGCCTGATCCAAAAGAGCGGCTACATCAAACCGGGCGGCGGTGGCGCCGGGAACTACGCAAAGTACATCGCCACCCGTGACGGAGTGGAGATGGTGACGGAGGATGTGCAGACCGGCGACAAGTACATGAAGTACATCGCCCAGCGTCCCCGGTCTCACGGTCTGTTCTCTGCCGAGCCCGTGACTGACCTGGAGAAAACGATGGAGGAAGTGAGCAACCACCCCGCTCCCGTCTGGACGTTTATCTACTCCCTGAAACGTGAGGACGCTGCCCGGCTGGGCTACGACTCCGCGGAGAGCTGGCGGCGGCTCCTCACCGCTCATCAGGTGGAGCTGGCCGAGGCCATGAAGATCCCGCCCAAGGACCTCCGCTGGTGCGCCGCCTTCCACGACGAGAAGCACCACCCCCACGTCCACATGATGGTCTGGTCGGCGGACCCGAAGCAGGGCTACCTCACCGAAAAGGGTATCGAGAAGATGCGCTCTAAGCTGACCAATGAGATCTTCCGGGACGAGATGCTGTCGCTCTATCAGCAGAAGGACCTGCCCTACAAGGAGGTCACCCAGACCGCCCAAGACGCCATGCGGGAACTGGTGCAAGAGATGGAGTCCTCCCTCTGCGCCAGCCCGGTCATCGAGCAGAAGATGGCTGCGCTGGCCGATGCGCTCAAGGACACGAAGGGCAAGAAGGTCTACGGCTACCTGAAGAAACCGGCCAAGAAACTGGTGGACGAGATCGTGGACGAGTTGGCCGCGCTCCCGCAGGTGGCGGAGTGCTATGAAGTCTGGAACCACCTGCGGGATGAGGTGGAGAACTACTACAAGGACACGCCCAGAGAGTGGCTGCCGCTCTCTCAGCAAAAGGAATTCAAGGCCATCAAGAACATGGTCATCCGGGAGGCGGAGGGCATCCGCCTGGGCGCGGTGACCTTCGAGGACGAGCAGATGGCGGACGAGACCTGGGAGGAGGAAGAAGATGCGCCCGCCTTCCAGTCCCTCTGGCAGATGGTGGCAACCTATCAGGAGGCCAAGGAAGTCCTCTATGCTGAGGATGCCTCGTGGGTAGAGATGGAGAACGCCGTCCACACCCTGGAGCAACTCTGGGACGCCGGCTTCACGGTGGCGGCACATCAACTGGGCAAGTGCTGGCGGGATGGTCTCGGCGTGATGCCGGACGATGAAAAAGCGGAAACGTGGCTCCGCAAGTCCGCCGAGGCGGGCAACGACTTCTCCCAATACGCTTTGGGAAAGCTGCTCCAACAAGAGAAGCGTATCAAGGAAGCGGTGCAGTGGTACGAAAAAGCCTCCGCCCAGAGGAACCAGTACGCCGACTATCAATTGGGGAAGTTGTATCTTCAGGGTGAGGACGTGCCCAAGGATATACCAAAGGCCATCGGTTACCTCACCGCATCCGCCGAGAGCGGCAACCAGTACGCGCAGTACACCCTGGGCAAGCTGTACCTCATGGGACAGGATATACAACAGGACAGAGAAATGGCCTGGTACTGGTTCACCCAGTCCGCTGACCAGGGCAACCAGTTCGCCCAATTCTTCCTGGACCACTTTCAACAGATTGGCAGACCCTCGGTGTTCCTGGCGGCAACCAAACTGCTCCACCACCTGGCCCAGACCTTCCGTCAAGACACAGTCCCACCCAAGGCTCCAGTGGGATTGGAGCCGGTAGATAGAAAACTGCGGGCCAAAATCAGAGAGAAGAAAATCGCCATGGGCCACAAGCCCGACGACCATGAGGAGCAGCAGATGGGCTGGGGCGGGATGACCATGTGACCGACTCAGATATTGCGCCGCAATTCAAAGAAAAGCCTCTGCAGAAAAATATGTCTGGTTAGATAACTCTGCGGTTTTCCCCTGGCTTTATCAAACCCGTTGCCCTATTGTTAGGTTTGCAAATACCCGCCCAGCGGGAGAAATGGAGGCAACGTATATGAAAACGAAGCAGAGCATCATCGCATTGACAGCAGGGGTCCTCATGGGAGCCAGCATGGTGGGATCGGTGGCCGGCGCAGCCGAGGAGTACCTCCAGGCCAAGAGAAGTACCCAGCAATTTTTCGTGGATGGTCAGCGGGTGGAACTGGAAGCCTATGCCATCGGCGGTCACAACTATGTGAAGCTCCGGGATGAGGGGCGGCTGGTGGACTTCGGTGTGGACTATGACACCGTCACCAACTCCGTGCGAATCAGTACGGCAACACCCTACAGCCCAGAAGCCAAGACTCCGACCACCAAAGGAACGGTAGCACTCCCCACAGATGGCTCCCGGTATGTTCCCAAGGAGGGTGACGTGGTGCGCTGCGATGACGGCTACGAGTACGCCATCACCGATGTGTCCCGGTGGGATGCCAACGCCTTTGCGGACGGCCCGCTGGGAGCATTGCCCACTCCCACCTGCGACTGGTCCCTGCTGAATCAGCCGGTGCTGCCGGACATGGAGGTGCGGCACTACAACATCAACGGCGAGGAGTATCTGTTCATCCGCAACCTCTATGAGACCCGGCGGATGCTCTACACCCTCTACAACGCCATCGGGGCCAATGAGCAGACATGGCGGGACGGAGCCCCGGTACTCCGAAAGGGCGGCACACAGTTTGTCCGCATAGAACTGTCCATCCCCAAAGGCTCCAACCCACAGGCATTCTGGCCCTGGAAGCCGGAGCGGCTCACCGAGGTATTCAACTCCTGCCCTCCAGGGACCTATCAGATGGAGGCCTGGGACGTATATAAGAACGGCGTGTTCCAAAAAACAGAATATGACTTGAGAGTTAAATGATACAGTGTTTCCAAAGAAAGACCCTGCAGAAAAATGTGTCTGTTCTGATAACTTTGCCCCGGCCCGGTGGCTTTCCGGGCCGGGGTGTGGTATTGTGTCTTGCTGAAAAGGGGGCACACACAATGCTGAAACACATGAGAGAACTGCAAAAGGGACTAATTCCCACGCCAGGCCATACCGAGGAACTGGCCAAGATCGAGCAGATATTTAATGAGCTGAAGCCCAAACTGGAATGCGGCGGTGCCCGCCTCCGCTGTCTCCTGGACGTTGAGGAGAAGCTCCGGGAGGAAGTGGCCGAGGAAAACTTTACCGCTGGGTTTGCCCTGGGCTGGGAGATCAGAAAAGAATTGCAGGATGCCAAAGTTCTCTCCGCACTTGGTGGGGAGGCCTCCGGCACTGTTATATCGTAAGAAGGGAGGTAACAAGCATGGCAAAACGCAGGCCCTCCGGGGATGGTATGGTGCGAAAGACGCCGAGCGGAAGATGGGAGGGCCGAATCGTAGTAGGCCACAAGAAAAACGGGCCGCCCATTTTCCGCTATGTCTACGCGGCTACCCAGCGGGAACTGCTGGATAAGCTCCATCGAGCCATCGAGAACTACCAAGACGTGGAGTTGACGGAGGACTGCTCCTTAACACTGGGGGAGTGGCTGGACCGCTGGTTGGAGGAATACAAGACGGAAACGGTCCGTTCCAGCACACTCAGTGGGTATCGAGGCTATGCCAGAAATTACATCAAGCCCATCTTGGGGGATAAGGCCATTTCTAAAATCACCCCGGCGGATGTGCAGGAGATGTACAACCAACTGAAAGACCATGGACGCGTACAGAAAGATGATATCCACGGGCAAGGCTTGGCTGACGCCACGATCAACCGGATCCATTCCATGCTCCATTTGGCCATGAAGGATGCGGAGACTGTTCATATCATTGCTCAAAATCCTCTGGATCAAGTGGCCAACCCAAAACCCAACTACAAGCCGATGCAGATCCTCAATGAAGAACAACTGGATGCGTTCATGGCTGAGGTACAGAAGGATGAACAGTGGCGGGACTTTTTCTATACGGAACTGACCATTGGCCTGCGCCGGGGCGAGATCTGCGGCCTAAAATGGGAGGACTTTGATGAGACGGCGGGGACGCTAAAAGTACAACGTTCCGCAAGCGTGAAGAAAGCAGGCGAACTGGTGGTAGGGGAGACCAAGACTGACCGGGGCACCAGGAAGATCATCCTGCCTCCCACCACGGCAAATATCCTCCGGGAGAGAAAGAAAGCGGCATTGACGGAGTGGATATTTCCCAATCCCCTTCACCCGGAGGAGCCCATGAGCCCAGGGAGAGCCTACAACCATATGAAAACTCTGCTAAAGCGGGCGGGGCTGCCATCCATCCGCTTCCACGATCTGCGTCACACCTTCGCCACCCACGCGCTGGCGTCAGGGGTGGACGCAAAGACGCTTGCCAGTATCTTAGGCCACACCAACGCCAGCTTTACCCTGGATACTTACACCCATGTGACCGGCGATATGCAAAAGCGTGCCGCTGAGATCGTGGGCGATTTTATGGCCGATATCTTCGGAGAGGAGCTGAAACCGTGGCAAGAAAGCGAAAAAGCGGCCAAGGCACAGTCCGCCTGAGAAAAGACGGCCGCTGGGAGGGCCGCATAGTCGTTGGCTACGATGACCGGGGCTATCCCAAGACAAAAAATGTCACAGCGAAAACCAAGGCGGAGTGTGAGCAAAAGCTAAAAGCCCTGATACAAAGCCGCACACCGCAGAATAAGACCAGGATCACGCCGGATATGCCCTTCGGGGAGTGGTTGGATCACTGGTATCAGACCTACTCCAAGCCTCACATTCGGCTGTCAACCCAGGCGGCCTATGAGACGGACGTCTATCTCCATGTGATCCCGGAGATTGGGCACATCCCGCTGGACAAGTTGACGCAGAACGACCTCCAGCAGTTTTACGCCAGACTGAAAAAAGGCGGCAATCTGAAAGATAAGGCTGGCGTGTCCAACGGGGTGGTTCGAGCCTGTCACGGGAAATGCCGCTCTGCCTTAGAGAAGGCCAAGGCGGAGGGACTGATCAAGAAAAACCCTGCCATTGGCTGTAAACTCCCACCGAAAAAGGCCAGAGAAATGCAGGTGCTGACCCGCGAGGAGATGCAGAGGTTCCTCATCCAAGCGAAGGAGGAAGGCTATTACGAAGCCTTCCTCCTGGAACTGGCGACCGGAATGCGGCGAGGAGAACTGATGGCACTCCAATGGAATGATTTTAATATGGCCACGGGAGAACTTCATATCTGCCGCCAGGTTTGCCGGGTAAAAGGCAAACTGAGTATCTCCAAACCGAAAACCAAAGGCTCGGTGCGGAGCGTGATCTTGCCTCCCGCTGTGGTGCAGGCTTTGAAGGAGTATAAAAAGACAGTACACTCTCGCTGGCTGTTCCCGTCCCCAGTGAAGGAGGATATGCCTATCGACCCGGCCAACATCCGTCAGCGGCTTCACATCGTCCTGGAACACGCCCAGTGTAAACAGGTGCGTTTCCACGATCTCCGCCACACCTTTGCCACCAACGCCTTGGCTAACGGCATGGACGTCAAAACCCTGTCCACCATCATTGGCCATGTGTCCTCTGCCACTACACTGAACATTTACGCCCACACAACAGAGGAGATGCAGCGGCAGGCCGCCGCCAACATCGACCGGGGCATAGGGAAGGCGGAAGCGCAGGAGGCAGCGGTTCAGCCCACTGCCAAGACGATGGCAACATTCCAGGCATATAAGGGCAAAAAGCGAAAGTCCGGCACCGGCTACCTCAAAGAGATAAAACCCGGCCTTTGGGAAGGACGATACTCCCCGGTGTGGCCTGACGGCAAGAAGCACTCCCGGGATGTCTACGGCAAAACCAAAGAGGAGTGCGAGACCAAGCTGGCAGAACTGATTACTCAAATGAAAAAGGAGATCGCCGCAGTCAAAGCCAAACGGCAACCCATCCCAGACGGTATCAGCAAAAAGGAACGAGCCGTGATGGATTATATGAAAGCCCATCCGGAGGTTACCAATAAGAGCCAAATCGCAAAAGGCGCTGGGGTAAACAGATCTACGGTTCAGAGGCATTACGATAAAATACGAGAAATAATTATTGAATATTAATTATAAATTCTTGGCTTTTTGCAACGCAGATGCCACGTTTAATAATAAAGCACTGAACAGAGTGTGCACCAGAATATGCAGTCGCTTCATGTCTGCCATTGGTACCAACATCAGAGTCCTCAAAACCACCTCGAAGACAATTTGCCCGTTGAGCTTCTATGCCTGTATTAACAATTTGCCATTTTACACTATAAGGGGGCTTGATGCCTGTCAATGCTTTGAATAGTAAGGAGCATCCCTTCTCTAAAGGAAGTCCATTATTAGTGTATTCAATTTGTACCCCATTTGGATTTGTAACATAAACAGCAATAAACGCAGCACCACCGCGCTGTACAGGCCATATCAGGCGTTGGCGATGTGGAGCAGTAATGCACATTTGCAAATTTGATAGGGCAATGCTGTTGTTAGAGGAGTCTCCCTTAGGAAACTCTGAGCCAAGAATTGTGCGCCATGTATCATTTGTCGTGCCTTCGGTATTGAGCAAATTTATATGTTCTTCTATTTTTTCAATAAATGCCGAAAAATCATCTACAGAGTAACTCGATAGCAAATCATTTTCAGTGACTTTAGCAGAGGGGTCGTTGATCACTGGATTTATTCCACGGGCAACGTAGCCTTCCTTGTATGCAGAAATGATGTTTTGCATGGTTGCTATAAAAAAGTCTTCCGTGGAAAGTGTACAATCGCCAAGATTATCTGCTATGATTTTTTCTAACGTAATACCTTTAGGGTATTTTCTGTCAGTGGGACAATTGGTGCGCCGCCACCATTTAAAGATTTTTACAAGGTGCTTATACTCATCATTATTTTCTTTGTTAACCTCAGTAGACCATGCTTTATGACCTTTCGGATCAGTTAAGGTCCAATCGCCAAACTCTGAGTCTCCAATGTAATACAGTTGATCATCAGTTTCATCTACAATTACCGGAACGACATCAATGCTTATTCCACTCATATCGATACCGACAGAATGGTGTTGAACTTCAGCGGAGGAGTAGTCACTTTTTTCAGCCAAAACATCTCTAAGCTCATTTAACACATCGATGGAGCTTTTTGAAGAAGAATATGCAGTTACGACTATGATATCGACGTCCCGCTTTTTATCTCCAGAAGCTGGGCGAATAGAAGTGTGTTTGGCATAGGAACCAGACAAGAATGTATCAATGTGGATGTCCTTGTAGCTTTCGTGGTTTTTTAGATAGCTCCGCAAATTGGTGTGGATGCTACTAATGTATGAAACCGTTGTTGCGCTCGGCTCGATGTTTTTCAAAAAAGCATCAAAATCTGCTTGTTTTGCCATAACCCAGAATACTCCTTTATGTACTCTTATATAGGCTGCTTTTGATTATGTTTGCGTATTTTGTATAATCGATAGCCGGAACAGTACCAATGTCTTGCAGCCTTTTTAAAAGGTTAAGTAGCAAGAAGACGAGAGAATCATTTTTTTCACAAAACCGAATGGCTGGAATTTGTTTTGCATCATACTGCGATATAAATATATTATTATCAACAACAAATGTGTTGTCAGAAATAGAACACACAAAATCCAACCGTTTGTTATGATCAGTTGCATTGATATATTGGGTAACTTTAGGTGCTATTGGGGTAGCCCAGTCACTTTTAGTAGTCAGCACCCCAGCAAGGATTTCGTGCAGTGGTTTAGGGTCATAGTGTCCGCCTGCGTGTTGAATAGGGGCCGATGAACGAAATAGTGAACGGACACTTTCTGCCTTTCCTTGAGCATACTCCATGTGTTCCTTATTAAGATTTTGCTTAACCTCAAATATCGCATATACACTTTCCGCAGGGATAAGTTTGCTATCTTGCTGTTGAAACACTAAATAGGAATACTGTGCATCATAAATTACCAAATCAATCTGATCGCTACATTTTCCAGTTGAATCTATAATAATGGCCTTGTCAACTTTATACCGGGAGGGGAGATATTTACAAAACCATTCAATCCAGTTAACTTCGGTGTTATCGCCTTTAGTTCCAGGGTGTGTAAATGCCGCTGCTCCCGTTCGAAGTGTCTGCAGCATTTCAGTTTGCATTTCAGAATACAGTTGCGAGATATTAATATCTGGCATCAATTGCACCCCCCATATTACTTATAAGTATATCAGGGTTTCAATACATTTTCAACTCAATGTATACCTATGTCTAATTATCAGGAAAGCATGGTAGATTACCTAAATCTTAATACTTAATAGAAGAAAGCCCTCCAGGACTTTTGCACTGGAGGGCTTCTTGGTCCGAGTGGAGAGACTTGAACTCTCGGCCTCGACATCCCAAACGGTTGAACTAAATTTTTTATAGCAATTTCTAATTGCTTTTGGCAGTTTCCACTCGTTTTTCATTACTCTTTGACGCTCTTAAATCCACTGTTTCCGAGTGTTCCGGCTCTGACTGTGGTCAAATATGTGGTCAAAAACGCTTCCTGACCAGGGACAGCAGTAATCGCTGGTCCCGGCCAGGAAGCGTTTTTCTGTGAGACGAGTTACTCGATTTCAAGCAGTTGTTCGGCGGCATTGATTGCCGCCCGCTTGTCGCGGATATGAGGTTCATCGTACGACTTCCTACGACACATGTAGCAGGAACAATGGATCTTCCCCTTGGAAAATCGTCCTGTGGCGCCGCGAGCCCACGCACGAACATCCTCTTTGCCCCCAAGCTGGCGGAGGATCTTTTCCTTGCAATGAATCACACACTTACGTTGCTTACGATAGTAACTGCGGCTTCTGTTCAATTGTGCTCACTCCTTGACAGTTCGGGCCGCCTGCAAGAGTCGTCAAGGAAACATGCTCTCTTACAGGCAACCTATCTGCCAAAGGGAAAATGAATGATAATTCATAGCTTTTGGCCTTCCTTTTTGGGGCTATTGTAGCGCTTTGTGATGGAGAAGTCAAGGCGGTTGTGGGAAGGCTTCCTCTTCAATTTTTGCGTCGCAATATACAAAGAATAAGCAGCTTTTCTTCCTTCTGGCTAAGTCTCAGGGGATCCCACAAGTCAAAAACTAAAAATCGTGTGGATTTATCATTTTCTTGCATTTTGAGATAGAACGTGCTATCATAATATACAACGCTGTTGAGTGTTGTAGGCCTTGGCAGCGTAGAGCCGCACGGACCGAATGCTCTGCCAAAAGGCAGAGCATTTTTGCATATCAGGAGGAATTCGTTTTATGGCTGTCAGTTATAAAAAGCTTTGGAAGCTGCTTATCGACAAGGATATGAAGAAGAAGGACCTGTGCGCAAAGGCAGGCATCAGCCCGGCATCCGTCACCAAGATGGGACGAAACGGCCATGTTACTACGGAGATTCTCCTGAAGATCTGCACTGCGCTGGATTGCCAGATTGAGGATATCATGGAGATTGTGCCTGACGAAAACGTGAAGTAAGGCGATGGGAGCATTTGTTGATGAAAGCTGTAAACAACACTGGTCAGAGTGGAGTTCTGGTCTTAAAGATTGACGAAGACGATGTAAATACTGTGTTAATGAACACGGATGTAAACAGTGAGGGCTTACTCCAATATGCATATGATAATTTTGCCATTGTGTTTTCTGAGAATATTCTGGAATATGCATTTGCATACGCAGATATCCCAAGGGATCAGATTACAAGAAAGCAAAGAGAAGCAGCCCAAAGCCTTCTTAAGCTTTATGAGGTAGAAAAACTTAGGGATTATCTTGAACACGATATTCCGGAAGAGAATTGGGATAAAACATTTTTGAGTTGGTATGAAAGAAAAGGTGTGTTCGGAGAAATCATTCTGCACATAATTTTGAAGGAATTCAAACACACAATCCCGCTTATTTCGAAAATGTATTTTAAAGATTCCTTTTCGCAAGAAGCGAAGGGATTTGATGCCGTACATGTTAGCCAAGATGGTTCAACATTGTGGTTGGGTGAAACTAAGTTTTATAAAGCGTGGAAAACGCAGGGTGTTGTAAAAGGTGGTATTGATGAACTTGTCGAGGACTTGAAAAAACATGTCACTAAGGACTACCTTTCTGAGCAATATGTCATTATCAAGCGAGGATTGGAGGCTCAGCTTGAGCATCCGGAAAGAGCAGTATGGATTGAAAAACTGAGCAAACCTATTCTTCTAAAGGATGTGTTTCAATATATTCGCATACCGCTTCTATGTATTTATGAAGACGATGTTGCAATGGATTATCTAAAAGCAATTGACGATGCAGCAAGGGATTCCGGAATTATAACCCATACAACGACACTTCGCGATTATTACAATTCGATCAATACATGTCTCTATCACGAGCGGATTCAAACCGTGTTGATTCTTATGCCTATTGAAGCGAAGAAAAAGTTAGTGAAATGTATGCTTGAGAAAATCTGGCACATGCAAAATATCTGACAGGAGGCAGTTATGGATTTTTTCCATCGAATTGATAATATTGCCTTGTTAGACCCCATAGATCACTTCGAGTTGTTCCAATCTATTTCCAATGCCTTAAATTCAAGGAATCCCGAAACTCAGGCCACAGGAAGAAACCACTTGATAAAAGTGATCGATGTGTGGGAAAGTGTTCCAACCACACTGAAACCTATGTGGGAAGACCTTATCGAAGCGGTTGGATTCTACCCCTATATCGAAAAATATAAGATGACACTGACTGATCTTGATGCTCGTATACGGCGAGAATACCATAAGTCAGATTATATCTCCAATAAGAGTTTACACAGTAAGCAAAAAGAACTATCCGACTTAGTTCTTTCAAAGAGAAATGTAATCGTAAGTGCACCCACCAGTTTCGGCAAAAGCTTATTGATTGAAGAGATTGTTGCCAGTGGAATATATACGAATATTGTCATTATTCAACCGACATTGGCACTGCTCGACGAAACCCGAATAAAGTTAAAACACTATTCAAATCAGTATAAAATAATTGTTAGAACATCTCAGCAAGCTTCTACTGAAAAGGGGAATATTTTCTTGCTGACTGCAGAGCGAGTACTGGAATACCCTGATATGCCCAATATTGATTTGCTTATTATCGACGAGTTTTACAAGCTAAGCAAGCAACGAGAAGACAATAGAGCTAATATATTAAACATCGCTTTTCTTCGTTTAACAAAGAATCCATCCTGCCGTTTCTATTTGTTGGGGCCTAATATTGATAATATTTCTCCTGGTTTCTTAGAGAAGTATGATGCTGTCTTTTATAAGACCGACTATTCTCTGGTCTATACAGAAACGGAGAATCTCTATGATAGCGTAAAGAAAAAATCAGGCGGTAAAGTGTCATTTGAAGATATTTTTTCTGTTTTGGACAAAACAGAAGATCAATCTCTAATTTTTTGCTCATCACCGTCTACGGCTCGAAAGTTGGCATTCACTTATTGTAAGCACCTGGAAGAACAAGGCATTCAACGAAATGTAAGCATACCATTGATTCAATGGATCCATGAAAATCTTAGTGTTGAGTGGTCGCTGGTACACTGCCTCGCAAATGAAATCGGAATCCACGATGGCTCTATGCCGAAACACATTACGACGTCGACTATTAAGTATTTCAATGACCGCAGACTGAGATTCTTATTTTGTACCAATACCATTATCGAGGGTGTTAATACCTCTGCGAAAAACGTGATCTATTATGACGACAAAATCGGTACTCGTGATGTTGATTACTTTGACTATTCCAATATACGTGGACGAGCTGGTCGCTTGATGGAACATTGTATCGGTCGAGTAATAAACCTGAAAAAGCCACCCCAGGCAAAAGAGATGTCTGTTGACATTCCTGCATATACCCAAAATCCTATTGATGATGAAGTGCTGGTGAACATTGAAGAAAGTGAAGTCAAACCATTCAATGCGGATCGGTATCAACGTTTTGAAAGCTTGCCAGAGAAATTAAAGATCATTTTGAAACGCAACGCTGTGTCAATTAGGGATCAGCTTGAACTGCTTCCTATTATTCGAAAAATGATGCTTGATCCGAAGAGTAAAAGCGATATTGTTTGGAGTGATTTGCGGGATAAAAACCTCTACGCTCATCTTTATGTTATATTCGAATTGGTGAAGGAGCGTTTTGTTGAAGGAAATGATAAGAATGTGCTCATTTCGACGAAATGGATGGCGCGGCAAACAGTCAGCTACATTTACAACAAAAATATTCGACAGATGATTGATGACCGCGTGGCCTATTACGCAAAAGAACATCTTAGAAAAGAAAACCCCGATTTCATAGATGCATATTTTTCCTTGAAACAATTTGCTACTAAATGTCCCGAAGTAGCAAGACAACTTGCAGATGAAGCGGTTGAAACGATTTTCAGATTCCAGAAAAACTGGCTGCAATACAAAATCCCTAAATGGTTGAATGTTGTTGATTCGCTACAGAAATATATTGCTACAGAATTAAGTATTCAAGCAGGAGATTATTCATTCATAGCTGAAGCAATTGAAAACGAATTTACTGACGCTAATATTCGCATTCTTACCGAATTTGGTGTCCCCAGTTCTGCTATTAAAAAGATACTTGACCGTTATGGACATCATCTAAAAGATCTGACCGAAGACCAAGTAGTTGCGGCTATCGTTCGGAATCGACAACTGATTAATCGTAGCCTGACTGCGTATGAGATTGAAGCGTTAGAACGGTGTTTGTAAGGAGCATTGGGCCACAGAAACTATACCCAGAAAATGATTTCTATTCAAGAAAATGCACATGGAAGGATACATAAACGGATATGGATGCACGGAAAGGAAATATTTACGAGATATTAAACGGAAACAAGCAATTCTTAATTCCCGTATATCAGCGTTACTACAGCTGGGATATTGAGCAGTGCAGGCGTCTGTGGAATGATATCGTCGAGATGCAAAAGAAGAAAAAGGTTGGCCATTTTGTCGGTTCAATTGTCAACATAGCGGAGCAGGCTATGCCAACAGGTGTCCAGAAGTACATGATCATTGACGGACAGCAGAGAATGACCACCCTTACCCTTCTCCTGCTTGCGCTCAGAGACTATGCAATCCAAAATCCCATTGATACGACAATTAACGCCCGCCGTATCGATAATATGCTTTTAAAGAATGAGTACGAGGTTGGCGACGAACGGTATAAGCTTTTGTTGACTGAAACCGACCGGGATATTCTCACAAAACTGGTGGAAAAAAAGCCTATTACCGAAGATACAAAATCGAAGTTGCTGGATAACTACCGCTTTTTCGCAGGAAAAATCGCTGACAGAGAACTACTTCCGGCAGAGATCTATGAATCGATCGGAAAACTGCAAATCGTCAATATTACATTAGACCGAGCAGTAGATGATGCCCAGGCAATCTTTGAAAGTCTGAATTCTACCGGGAAAGAACTATCTGAGTCAGATTTGATACGGAACTATGTATTGATGGGGCTGGAACCCTTTGAACAGACCTATGTCTATGAGTATCTATGGCGGCCGATGGAGTTGTTGTTTGTCTATGATACTCAGGATTCTGCCATGGACAGATTTTTCCGTGATTATCTGACCATGAAACTGACCCGTATCCCCAAGCAGGGGCGTGTGTATGAGGAGTTCAAACTGTATCACCTGAATTGTGAGTTTGGCACGATACGAGAACTTTGTCAGGACCTGTTGACCTATGCAAAGTATTATACAGATATTGTTTTCAAGCGAAGTTCAAATCCAGTTCTAAAGGCACTTTATGAGGATATCATCGACCTGAGGATGGAGGTTTCTTATCCTTTCTTACTTAAGGTACATAATGACTTTGCAGAGAGGATTATCACACAAGATGAACTGTTTGAAATTATCCGCCTTTGTATCAGCTATGTGTTCAGAAGAAGCATCTGTGACATTCCCACGAATTCTCTCAACAAGACATTTGCGACGCTGAGAAATGAAATTCGTACCGATGATTATCTGAACTCCATAAAAGCATATTTTGTGCTGCGGGACGGTTATAAAGAGTTCCCGAATGACGAGAGATTTACTGCGGCATTTAAAACAAGGGATATTTACAATATGAGGTCCCGGAACTTTATTTTGAGTCAGTTGGAGAACTTTGGAAACAAAGCCCCTATCCGAATCGAGAATTACACAATTGAGCACATCATGCCACAAAACAGCAATTTGAGCTCTGAATGGCAAGTGATGCTTGGCACCAACTGGAAAGAGATACAAAAAATATATCTGCACACCATTGGAAACCTGACTCTCACCGCCTATAACTCTGAGATGAGCGATCATTCTTTCCTAACAAAACTGGATATGGAAGGTGGATTCAAAGAAAGCGCTCTACGGCTGAATGGCTTTGTTGTAAAGCAAACAGAATGGACCGAGGAAACGATCAGGGAGCGGGCTCAACTTCTGGCAGACAGGGCTAAACAGATTTGGGCGTTTCCGGCGATAACAGAGGCCGAACTTGCGCCTTATTGCGCTGAGAAAAAAACTGCGGAACGGTATAGCTTGGCTACTTATGATACTAATGCTTTCACAAAAATATTATTTGAAACACTGGATCGTCGCATTCAAAACTTGTCACCTGATGTAAAACGTGAATTTAAGAAACTGTATGTGGCATATAAACTGGATACGAACTTTGCGGATATTGTTTTTCAGAAACAACGGCTTCGTATTTCTGTGAATATGAAGTTTTCAGAAGTTCTCGATCCTAAAGGCATCTGCAGAGATATCACCGGCCTTGGTCGCTGGGGGAATGGTGATGTAGAGCTCTTTATGGAGCACACATCAGATATCGATCAGGTCATGGAAATTATTGAGCAGTCGTTCCGGCTCCAGTCCGATGGTGAGTAAACTTTTTCCATACTGCTTTGCGTAAATAGTTTTACATCAGTAAAACAGACCAGAGACCGCTTAAAATAAAAGAAAACTACAATATCCGTGAACCATGTAGGAGGGACCTTTCATGCCTGAAACGAACACCAGCAATATCGGTTTTGAAAAGCAAATCTGGGATGCAGCTTGCGTACTACGCGGCAATATTGACGCATCGGAATATAAGTCTGTGGTGCTGGGCTTAATTTTCTTGAAGTACATTTCTGACCGATTTGAAGCTAAGTATAACGAATTGGTTGCAGAAGGCGACGGCTTTGAGGAGGATCAGGACGAATACACTGCTGAAAATATCTTCTTTGTGCCGGAGAATGCCCGGTGGAGCATAATCGCTGCAGCGGCCCACACACCGGAGATTGGCACGGTGATTGATGAGGCCATGCGCAGCATTGAGAAGGAGAACAAGCGTCTCAAAGACATCCTTCCCAAAAACTTTGCTCGCCCGGAGCTGGACAAGCGCCGCCTGGGGGATGTGGTGGATCTGTTCACTAATATCCAGATGGTAGAGCACGGTGATAGCAAGGACATTCTGGGCCGTACCTACGAATACTGCCTGTCCAAATTTGCTGAGCAAGAGGGAAAACTGGCTGGAGAATTCTACACACCATCCTGTGTGGTGCGTACTCTGGTGGAGGTTTTACAGCCTTACAATGGGCGAGTTTATGATCCTTGCTGCGGCTCTGGAGGCATGTTCGTGCAGTCGGCCAAGTTCATCGAGAACCACGGAGGCAACATCAACAAGATTTCGGTCTTTGGTCAGGACTCTAACCCCACCACATGGAAAATGGCGCAGATGAATCTTGCCATCCGTGGGATTGAGGCCGACCTTGGGAAGTTTAACGCGGACACCTTCTTCAATGACTGTCACCCTCAGCTCAAGGCTGACTTCATTATGGCAAATCCTCCGTTCAATCTCTCTGGATGGGGACAAGAGAAGCTGTTGGATGATGTACGCTGGGCATACGGTACGCCTCCTGCCGGAAACGCTAACTTTGCTTGGTTGCAGCATATGATCTGGCATCTTGCTCCGAATGGACGTATTGGCATGGTGCTCGCAAATGGCTCTCTGTCTTCTCAGTCTGGCGGCGAAGGTGAAATCCGCAAGAATATCATTCTGGCTGACCTGGTGGACTGCATCATCGCTATGCCTACTCAGCTTTTCTACACGACGCAGATTCCCGTTTCCCTTTGGTTCATCTCCAAGAACAAAAAGCAGAAGGGCAAGACGCTGTTCATCGACGCAAGAAAGATGGGTACGATGGTCACGCGCAAGTTGCGTGAGCTGACGGATGAGGATATTAAGAGAATTGCAGATACATACAACGCCTTTGTCGATGGAACGCTTGAGGACGAAAAAGGCTTCTGTGCCGTTGTCACTACTCAGGATATCGCAAAGCAGGATTTCATTCTCACTCCGGGACGCTATGTTGGTATCGAAGATCAGGAAGACGATGGTGAGCCTTTTGAAGAAAAGATGAGCCGTCTGACCTCCGAACTGTCCGAACTCTTTGTAAAATCTCATGAGCTTGAGGCTGAGATCAAAGAGAGACTGGGGGCGATTGGATATGACATCTAACTGCGTATCGCTCTATTCGCTTGCTGAATGGAAAAATGGGCTTGCTTTCAAACAAATCCACTTTACTGAGCATGGAAAGCCCATCATAAAAATTGCTGAATTGAAGAATGGTATTACAGCACAAACCGCTTATACACAGCAGCTTTTTGATGATTCTGTTCACCTGACTAAAGGAGATATGGTTTTTTCGTGGTCAGGAAATCCCGAAACATCCATAGATGTGTTTTGGTATGATCTACCTGATGGATGGCTAAATCAACATATATTCAAGGTGACTGCAAACAAAGGTGTCCATAGGCTGTACCTGTATTACTTGCTAAAATCGCTTAAGCCTCAATTTACAGCGATTGCATCAAATAAACAAACGACAGGATTAGGTCATGTTACTATAAAAGACATGAAAGAGCTGATGATCGATTTACCCGATTATGATATTCAAAGAGCTGTTGGCGAATATCTTTATTCAATCGATCACAAGGTATACATTAACCATAAGATAAACGATAATTTAGCGGCTTAGAGCCGGATGTCGGAGACATCAATCTCGCCGGACAGCAGCTTCGGCAACAAGGTATCTCTAAGTTTAGAAAGTTCCTTATTCTGTTCCTCGTTGTTACGAATGAGCGCGAAAAGAGCGTCTATGTTATCGTTGAACGCGGCAAGCTCCTCTTCGGGTGGAATTACAACCGGAATAGATTTCAAGTTAGCTTGACTGATCTTAGGTTGTACCGCACCGGTAACGATGGATTTCACAGGGGTCTTTCTAAAGAGAAGCATCAGGCTCTCAACATTGAAGCCGAGTTTACCAGTAAGGATATGTGCGTGGTTATTTACCCAAAACTTGCCCCACACATATTGAAGGATGGGATAACCGGCATCATCTACGACAGTTCCATCCTCTCCGAGAAGGAGATACTTGCCGTCAAAAATGTATTCGTCAACATAGTCCATAAGCGATGCAGCACCATAATAGGGATAAATCTTTTTCTCCATTTTCATTCTCTGTCCGCCAGAAAGAGGAATGCGTTTTGCATCGTGAATTTCGACTATTTCACCGACTGTGCCCACTCTCCACCCATCAGGAAGTGCGTCCTCAGTGGAATATGGGAAAGCATTTGAGTACAACGCAGCTGCTTGCTGCTGTAAATTATCGTTTACCATACAAGTAACTCTCACCGGCGGCGAGAGAAATACAAAAGGAACTGCCGCTGACCGTCGTTCTCTTAATCTACCGTAAAGGAGTAACGACGATGAAAGAACAACTGATAGCTGAGATACAGCGCAATATGCTGTCTTCTCTCAACAACGAGCAACTGATGAAGCTAAGGCGCGTTTTAGAAAATGCTCTGCAAGGGCTGTCAATCAGTGCTGAAGAACCGCAAAGTACGCCCAAAGAACGAGATGCTGCAGAGGCATTTATTGCTGCAAAGCGCATTGAAGGCTGCTCAGAAAAAACCTTGAGCTATTACTGGAAGACGATTGAGTCGATGGTATCAGGTATCGGAAAAACGCCGCAGCAGATTACCACAGATGACCTCCGCAAATATTTAACTAACTATCAGATAGAGCGCAAATCAAGCAAGGTGACGATTGATAACATCCGGCGCATACTGTCCAGCTTCTTTTCTTGGCTTGAGGATGAGGACTTTATCCTCAAAAGTCCGGTCAGGCGGATTCATAAGGTCAAGACTGCGAAGGTGGTCAAGGACACCTACACGGATGAGGCGTTGGAACTGATGCGGGACAACTGCGAAACGGTCAGAGACTTGGCAATCATTGATTTGCTTGCCTCGTCCGGTATGCGTGTTGGAGAGATGGTCGCGCTTAGCCGCGATGACATCAACTTCAACGAGCGTGAGTGTGTGGTCTTCGGCAAAGGCAACAAGGAGCGGCTTGTCTACTTTGACGCAAGAACAAAGATACACTTGCAGAATTACCTTGAAAGCCGCACAGACGGCAATCCGGCTCTGTTCGTCTCCCTGAAAGCACCATTTGAAAGGTTAATGATCGGAGGCGTAGAAACACGGCTTCGGGAGCTTGGCAAGCGGCTTAACTTGCCGAAGGTGCATCCGCATAAGTTCCGACGGACGCTGGCAACCTCAGCCATAGATAAAGGTATGCCCATAGAGCAAGTCCAGCAGCTCTTAGGGCATCAGAAGATAGACACCACCATGCACTATGCGATGGTGAAACAACAAAATGTGAAGCTGGCACACAGAAAATACATCGGATAGGAGCAGAAAGATGGAAATAAGTGAGGTAAAATTAAGTGATGTTGCGTCGGTTAAAGGTGGGAAAAGACTGCCCAAAGGTATTAACCTAATTTCAACGCCAAACTCTCATCCTTACATTAGAGTTCGAGATTTGAATAATAAGAGAACACTTGAATTAGACAGCTCGTATGAGTTTGTCGATGACGAAACACAGCAGTTTATTTCTAAATACATAGTAAATCATGGAGATATTGTTTTATCCATAGTTGGAACAATCGGGCTTGTGGCTATTGTAGGCAGAACTTTAAATCAAGCAAACCTAACAGAAAACTGTGTCAAAATAACTGCTCTGTCTGGCATTGATCGAGACTTCTTATACTACTTCCTGAAATCTTCATATGGTCAGCAGGAGATATCACGGGATACTGTCGGAGCTGTTCAGGCAAAGTTACCTATAAAAAACATTCAGAATATCACGATCCCGTTACCTGATGTGCATACGCAGAGAAGGATTGCCGCTATGCTTTCTTCTCTTGATGAAAAAATTGAGATAAACCAGAAGATAAACGATAATTTACAGCAGCAAGCCTTCGCTCTATTTGATAGGCTTTTGATGAAAGCAGACAATTCAGAGTGTCTGGTATCAGAGATAGCTTATCTAAACCCGAAGCGTTCGCTTTCCAAAAATAAAATGGCACGCTGTATTGATATGTCGCAGCTCTCAACCTCTGGTGCATTCCCGTCTGGCTGGGAAATGAAGCCTTTCACCGGAGGAATGCGTTTTACAAACGGTGATACCTTGTTAGCCAGAATTACACCTTGCCTTGAAAACGGCAAAACTGCCTACATTGATTTTCTTGATGATGAGGAAATAGCGTTTGGATCAACAGAGTATATTGTCCTTGCTCCAAAGGAAGGCGTACCGCCAGAGTTCTTATACTGCCTTGCCCGCTATCCTGCGTTTGTTGACTATGCGGTTAAAAATATGAATGGCAGCAGTGGACGGCAGCGCGTGTCAGCAGATACGATCGGTCAATTTGTAGTGCCACATCCAAGTAAATGTGCTATGAGAAACTTTGGAAGCATTGTCTCAGCACTATTTATGAAGATGAAAAGCAACTCGCTTGAAAATCTCAAACTGGCGTCACTTAGAGATGCCCTTCTTCCTAAGCTGATGTCCGGTGAGGTTGATGTCTCTGGCATCCGGCTCTAAGCCGCTAAATTATCGTTTATCAGGGAAGAAAGCAAATTGAACTTGTCCGGCTAATGATAAGAGGATGTCGCACTTCATGCGACCACGTGCCGCCGTGTAAGCGGTATAATGGTAATAGGCTGAGAGCCTATGTTCAATAAAGGAGCTGAATTATGGCAGGATATTACACAGAATCAAATTATGAGAACGCTGTTCTCCAATTACTTAACGAAGGGCTGGGCTATACCTACGTTTACGGACCAGCGGTAGAGCGTGATTACCATACCCCTTTATACGAGGATGTATTGCTGCCTTCTTTACAACGCATCAATAAGGACTTGCCCATAGACGCACTGAATGAGGCGATCTACAAGCTCAAGAACTTTGAAACCGGAACTCTGCTGCAAAAAAACATGGTTTTCATGGACTATCTGCAAAATGGTGTGCCGGTCAAATATTTTGAAAACGGCGAGGAACGCTCCACCCTCGTCTATCTCATCGACTTCAAAAATCCTGCCCATAATGACTTTACTGTTGCGAATCAATGGACTTTCATCGAAAACTCTGAGAAGCGTCCTGATGTTATCCTCTTTGTAAATGGTTTGCCCCTTGTTATCGTCGAGCTGAAATCCCCTTCCCGTGAAGAGACGGACGCATCCGACGCATACCGACAGCTCAGGAACTATATGTACGAGATTCCCTCCATGTTCATTTATAATGCGATCTGCGTTATGAGCGACATGACCACATCCAAAGCTGGTACAATTACGTCCGGCGAGGACCGCTTTATGGAGTGGAAAACAACCGATGGCAGCTACGAGAATACTCAGTACGCCGCCTTTGATACCTTCTTTGAGGGACTGTTCGAGAAGAACCGCTTCCCTGACATCATTAAGAACTTTATCTGCTTCAATGTTGACGGGCAGAACACCTTCAAAATCCTTGCCGGTTATCATCAGTATTTCGCTGTCAAAAAGGCAGTATCATCAACGCTGAAAGCAACTGTCACGGATGGCAAAGGCGGTGTGTTCTGGCACACTCAGGGCAGCGGGAAGTCATTGTCCATGGTTTTCTACGCCCATTATCTGCAAGAGGCATTGGAAAGTCCCACAATCGTTGTAATCACAGACCGAAACGATCTGGATGACCAGCTCTATGGGCAGTTCTCGCGCTGCAAGGATTTTCTGAGACAAACTCCCCAACATGCCGAAAGCAGAAAGCATCTGAAAGAACTGCTGGCTAATCGTCAAGCAAACGGTATCATTTTTACAACGATGCAGAAGTTTGAAGAAAGCAGTGAGGCTCTTTCTGAGCGGAGAAACATCATCGTCATGGCAGATGAAGCTCATCGCGGACAGTATGGTTTGACGGAAAAGGTTGTTGTCAAGCAAAAGGAAAACGGTGAGGTCGAGGCTAAGACCATCATCGGCACTGCTCGTATTATCAGAGACAGCCTTCCAAATGCTACCTATATCGGCTTTACTGGCACTCCTATCTCTTCTAAGGATCGCAGCACTCGTGAAGTGTTCGGTGACTATATCGACATCTACGATATGACGCAAGCGGTTGAGGATGGAGCGACAAGACCGGTCTATTATGAAAGCCGTGTCATTCATCTCAAGCTGGATGAAAATACGCTGCATCTCATTGACACCGAATATGACATCATGGCTCAGAATGCAGATCCGTATGTCATTGAAAAGAGCAAAAAGGAACTCGGTCAGATGGAGGCAATTCTTGGCGCTGATCAGACGATTGAGTCCTTGGTCAACGACATCCTTGACCATTACGAAAACTACCGCGCAAATGTCCTCACCGGCAAGGCTATGATTGTTGCCTACTCCCGCCCGATTGCCATGAAGATTTATAAGCGCATTCTTGAACTGCGTCCCGCATGGACTGAGAAAGTCGGTGTGGTCATGACGCAGGGCAATAACGATCCCGAGGAATGGCGTGAAATCATCGGGAATAAAGCCCATAAGGATGATATGGCAAGAAAGTTCAAGGACAACAGCTCTCCCATGAAAATTGCTATCGTTGTCGATATGTGGCTGACCGGATTCGATGTCCCGTCCCTTGCGACAATGTATGTTTACAAGCCGATGGCTGGACATAATCTGATGCAAGCTATCGCCCGTGTAAACCGCGTCTTCAAGGATAAGGAAGGCGGTCTTGTCGTTGACTATGTGGGCATTGCTGCTGCCTTGAAGCAAGCAATGAACGACTATACCACAAGAGACAAGAAGAACTATGGAGATACCGATGTCAGTAAGGCGGCATATCCGAAGTTCCTTGAGAAGCTGTCCGTATGTCGCGATCTCTTCCACGGCTTTGATTATTCCAAGTTCATGATCGGGACCGATCTTGACAAGGCAAAGACCATCAGTGGAGGCGTGAACTTCATTCTCGGTAAGAGCGTTGCGGAACACGATCTGCCCGACAACGAAAAAACGCAGAATATCTATATCAAAGAAGCTCTGCTGCTCAGACAAGCTCTCTCGCTTTGCGGCAGCTTAGTAGACGAGAAGACGCGCTTTGAGGCGGCATTCTTTGAGTCTGTCAGGACGATGATTGTCAGGCTGATGTCTGGCGGCACGGGCAAGAAGTTCACTCTTCCTGAGGTGAATGAATGCATCAATGAGCTTTTGAAACACAGCATCAAGAGTGAAGGTGTTATTAATCTGTTCTCTGATGTTGGCACTGAGTTTTCCCTGTTTGACCCAAGGTTCCTTGATGAAATTGCCAACATGAAGGAAAGAAATCTTGCTGTTGAATTACTGAAAAAGCTGATTGCAGAGCAGGTTTCCATCTACCGACGCACCAATATAGTAAAATCAGAAAAGTTCTCTGAGATAATTCAGAGTGCCATGAATCGGTACCTTAACGGGATGCTGACCAATGAAGAAGTCATCCAAGAGCTTTTGAAATTGGCTAAGGACATTGTTATAGCTAATGCAGAGGGTGAAAAGCTGGGATTGACTGCTGAGGAACTTGCGTTCTATGACGCCTTAACAAAACCGCAGGCTATTAAAGACATTTACGAACACGATGAGTTGATAGCCCTCACAAAAGAGCTGACAGATTTGCTGCGTCAGAATCGTACTATTGACTGGCAAAAGAAAGAGAGCGCCAGAGCTGGGATGCGTTGTTAGAGTCGGGAGAAATTAGCCATTTTCTGCCGGGAGAAAACAGCCAATTTCGGCCGGACGAAAATCGCCAATTG
>NZ_CANRKH010000028.1 GCF_947631165.1 uncultured Dysosmobacter sp.
CAATTGGCGATTTTCGTCCGGCCGAAATTGGCTGTTTTCTCCCGGCAGAAAATGGCTAATTTCTCCCGACTCTAACAGCGTAAAGGATTTTTCGAAAAATTTCCACAATCCTGTTGACCTTTTTTATCAGTTTATTGACTTAAAAGCTCGATTCATAAAAAAATATGAAGCTTTTTTGTCAGGATTCAACAATTATCAGGACTGGATAGGCGATTCTACCGACGATGGATCTTGCTGGGTGACACTCCATATTGTTTCTTGAATGCGGACGTAAAATAACTGACATTTGGCATACCCACCCGCTCAGCGATCTCTCCTGTCCGCAGGGCGGTGGTTCGCAGCATACGCATGGCTTCTCGAAGGCGGATATCCATCAAATATTTTGAAAAATTTACGCCCACTTCTTGCTTGAAGTGACGGGACAGATACTCCCTATTCAAGAATACGTGTTCAGCTACCAAATTCAAAGTCAGTTCCTCTGCGTAATGCAGCTTGATATATTCGATCGCGCTGGTAATCGCCTTGGAATATTGCTTAACGCTGCTCCGAACGGTGTTCAGCCGTGACAGGACGCGGGATTGCAATTCAGAATAAGTGGGCGTAATCGGAAGTTCCGGCGCGATAATAGGATCAGCCTCCAGATACGAGATCAATTCCATTGTGTGCTGCAAAACATCAAATAGCGTTTCCAGATCAGGATGCGCTGCTGCGGCAAAAGCCAGCATATCCTGCACTCTGTCACAGCAAGATGGTACATCAAGGCGCTCGATCCTGGATGCAATATCCATCATCATTAACTGTATCTGGCGGCGGGATTCTTGTGGAGCCAGCACTTTGCTTGGTTTGCCCCCATAGAAGTCCGTTTCTAATTTCTGTACGGTACTCTGGATAGATCGGGGAATTTGAGCCAGACGGTAATAGAGCTGACTCCTGTCGAGCGGCCCAGCCACGCAGCAGCTTTTCTCCGCAATATACCGATCTGCGCATTGTTCTTTTTCCTCCAAACTGCAATCGGCTGAGCTTGAATCGATATTAAAGATCAGCACTTGAAGAATGGCGTTATGTGGATACAGGACAGGATTTTTAAATTCTGTTGGAAAGTTTTGGAGGAGAATATCCAAATTGCCTTGAATATTCAAAAAAGATACGGCAATAAAGGAAGTTTCCTGAAGCAGCTGTTGGACCTCCCGTGGATTTGAACGTGAAATCACCTGAATACCCTTGAATTCAGGCGCAACAGGGGGTCTGCCATCCCTTTGCTCCAGGGACAGCGCTGATGCCTTCTGCTGGTTTGCCGCAAAATCATCTAGTTTTTTCCGCATGAATTCTGGGCTTACCTCGGATTTGAGAATGTAGTCATCTGCACGCAGATACATCGCCTTTCGGGCATATTCAAAATCTTCGTGGCATGTAAGAAGCATAACTGCCATGTTTGGATATTCTCTCTTCAATGTCTCCAGAAGTTCCAATCCATCCATCTTCGGCATGGTAATGTCTGCAAACACCAAATCTTGCGGTGTCTCTTGAACTTTTGCAAGGGCTTTTGCACCGGATAAAGCAATGTCAACCACGGTATCCTCAGCAGAGACATCCGTGATGCACTGCGCAATATACCTGGCGATCAGCGGCTCGTCATCTACGATCAGTATTTTCATCGCGTCCTCCTGTGTCATTTGGCAGCGTATTACCATCCAACGTCTCTCTGTGAATGCCTTGATCCCGCATACATTGAACAGTAGGCGGCAATTTGTCATAGTGGTCGATTTTTAAGAGCACCACAGTTCCTTTTCCGTATTCACTCTGTATGAACAGAGAAGAACTCTCACCATAGATATAATTAAGCCGTTTACGGATATTTTTAATGCCGACCCCGTGGTGGTTCCCAACAGATGCGTAGTTATTTTCCGCAAGCTGCTGCAGTCGTTCCGGAGCAATGCCCTCGCCGTTGTCTTCTATTCGAATATAAAGCGTTTCCGCCTCAATAGACGCACAAATTGTGATCTTGCAGCCATCCTCTCGCTCCGCAAATCCATGAAACACGGAGTTTCCAATAATTGGCTGCAGCAGCATTCTGGGTATCAAAATGTTTTCAGCCCATACGGGGACCCGGTTTTCAAAGGCAATAGCCTTGTCTGTTCTGAGATTCATAATAGAGAGATAGTTTTGGATGAGATGAAGTTCTTCCGCTATTGTTACAAACTGGATGTCTGCAGAATGGGGGATGTCCAAGCATTCCACAAATTTATCCAGCATTTGGCATGCTTGGTCATATTGCTTGATGTGGATAAGACTTTTGATGGCTACTAAGGTATTGTACAAAAAATGCGGGCTGAGCTGCGCCTGCTGAAAATCATATTCCATCCGGTGTTTTTCTGCTTCACGAAGTTGTATATCATGGATCAAGTCCTGAATGCGGCAGATGAGCCGATTAAAGGACATAGTCAGTATGCCGATCTCATGATAAGCAGTACTGGTCTCGATCGGGTGCAGATTCTCTGGATCGATACGAACCACTGCATCCGTCATATCCGTGAGAGATCGTGACACCTTTTTTGCATATTGACAGCCTGCCAGGCACGCCAATAAACCACCCATAAGGATCATTAAAAAGCTTACCAGCGAAGTTTGAATTAGCTGGTTGTAAATCTGGGTTATATCGTGCTCCTCCACAAATGTCCAGCCGCTTATGGTGTCATGATAATTTGATACAAGGTATTTTCTTTTACCGTAGGACTGGATCACATAGGAATCATATCCGGGCTCCTTGGCGAACGCATCCATGGATTTGAGCCACTGGCCCACTATATTCTGGTTTGAATGACTGATAACGATTCCGCTTTCGTCCAAAATATAGACCTGCTCTCCCTCACTGAGAAGTTTTTGATAAGTTCTAAACAGCGCATCTTGCGTGGAATTCAAAATGATCGTTCCGATAACACGGCCGTCTTTGTCTGCAATGGGGTAGCTGCAAACCAGGGCATAGCTGGTAATATCATCCGGCGAGAGAACATTCAAATTCCAACTGATACCTGTTTCTCCCGATAGCTGTTTCAGATACCAATAGCTGTTCAAAAGATTTTTCAAACGTGTTTCACTGCCGCTTACACTGGAAAATGTCCGGCGGTCCCGCAGCACAACATCAATAGAATAATTCAGGTTGATCCGGTCAAGTAAACTTTGGATATCTGTGATGATCTCTTGGATGGCCTCGCCGTCATCTTCACACACCGCTGCGGACACCTCCATATTGACCATCTCTATGATACTTTCCATGTGTTTTCGGTTCAAATCGTTGGAATCACTGACTTGCTTGAGGATATCTATTCGTGCGGTCCCATGGCTTTCCAAGACAAAATGATACGAAATATAGGTAGAATAGAGACTAGAAATTAGAACAGAGATGGCAATGCTTGAAAAAATTGCCCGCAGCAGCAAAGACAGAAACGTAGGCGATTCTTTTTTCTTGAACATAATGCACTCCAGACCAGCATCCATGATTGTCAGCTTATAAGTATTTGAGGCTCCGCTGCATAATAGCGAAGTGATCAGCGCTTTTTGCCGGAAATGGCAAACAGCATTGGGGCGATTCCATTTTTATTCGCAGGGGCAGCTAAAATCCGACTGCCAAACACCGCCTGGCAGCTATGCAAAAGTCCAATTGGGGATTTATCGGAGATCATGATTTTCCACCCCCCACTACAATTTTTACTATTTAAGTATAACAGCAGAGGAATGGATGCGCAAATAATTTTCAAAAATGCATTTTTGATGCATAGTCTCGCTTGCTGCCTTATGTCAGTTCTATTTGCCGGCAATGCCATCAACCACCGATCGAAAATTGCGCAGGATAAAAACAGACAGCACCGGACGGGGAAAATCCCGCCCGGTGCTGTCTGCTTCTCTCTGGTTTTATTTCTATATGAGTCACAGCTTGGGTCAAATCCCTCATTGCCTCCGCCGCTGTTTTTCCTGCTCTTGGTCAAAATCCGGGCAGATGCAATGCTCTCGCAGAACCCTTGTATAGTCGTATTTTATTGTGTCTCTATTGCAGCGGATACCTGCGCTTCCCCTGTCGATGTTGCTTGATCTGTCCATGTCACGATTTCACCAGGCGCGGGAGAAGTAACAAGGACTCCCATCGTGTCATCTCCTGATGTCCCATCTTTATCCAGGACCTCGATTTTAACTTCGCTGTTATCTTGCCTAGCAAAGTGGATTGTATTGAATGGCTCAGAATATTCATCTCCAAATTCGGCCTGTTCTTTTCCCCAGAATACCTGCTTTTTCACATTCTTGGGAGCCTGGTTATCTTTCCAATGGTTTTGATTGATATATACTAAGCCATCCACGGAAATTTTCATATAAATATCGCTTTCATCATTGAAAGAATCCTTATTGGCACAACTCATGATATCTATGACAGTGATTTTGTGCGTATAGTAAGGATTAAAAACGTATTCATGTGAAAAGTCTCCGAGTCCATTTAGATGTGTGTCAATGAAGAACGCCGGATCAGACCAATAGATCCCTTCATATAGAGGGCCATCGTCCGGGTCATCTTTGATCCATGGCAGGGTACAGGAGCTGTCTGTATAAGTATCTCCGTGAAAATGCCCCCAATCATAATAGGTATGGCCTGCCCCGCCCACATCATAGCGACGATCCCATAATTCATCCATAGGAACTAATGCATAATCATAAGCATGCGTATAACTTCCGGAGGTATCATCAGGCATGACCGAGAGCCCTTCTGTGAAACGAAATATGATGCCGTCTCCGCCATTTGCAGACCGTCCATCGTACGCTTTAACACCATGACCGGCATCTGTTCCAATGCCGTTTGCAGAAATATAGACACATGGTCTGTGGTTATCCAACAAAATACTGCCATCAATGTTTTCGCTTCCCGATGCAATAGAAGGGTCATTGCTATACTGATACCAATGATTGTGGGCTTGTGTCTCCATCAATTGAAGCGATCCATAGGGAGATGTATCTTTCCGAATGACAAGAATACATCCTTCTAAATCATTTTCGTGTTTTTCAAGATTGACTGGTCCATCATCCCGTGGATAATAATAGTCGTATTCAATAAAATAGTGTGTTATTGTTTCGCGGACAGAAAAATAGGCTGATGGAGTCTCATCATAACTCAAAAGATTTTCCCAGTTGTTGTCCCCGCGCCAGTCACCGTCATAATTAAATCTTGTGGGAAAATCTGCACGGACATTATAAGATTCGTTAACATCCTGATAAATCGTCGGAGCCCAGTATTCTGCTAAATCGCGATAAACCTCAGAAGCGGAACCATCTTCCGCTGATACGGGGACCGTACAAAGTGAAAAGAGAATTACACACAAGGTCAAAAAAGCGGCTGCTCGTTTCATTGCAGAGACTCCTTTCGTACAAATTCACACATAGCATAACTGCGTGCTGCCGGTTCTCAACACTGTGATAGGAACTGATTTCTGTCAATGGGCAGCACGTGGAGATGCAATCTGCCCGGCTGGATCGATGGAGAAATGCACGGCGCGATGCCGGCATTCCACAAAATTCGGACGCTCCACCGCATCTGTGATGTACAGATGGCAGTTCCGCTTCTGCACAGTGTCCAGGACGGACGCGGCAGGGCAATCGTCTGTACGGGTGTTGGAGACGGAGATGACGACATACTCGGGAGCCAGCATGTCCAGCAGCCGGGGCGTGACGGAATCCCGGTGGCCATGGTGCGGTAATTTGACGATGGTGCAGGGAGATATCTGATGCTGTTCCCAACAGTCGGCATATACGTCTCCCGGCAATTCGATGGTCTTTTCACCGTAGAAGAGCCGCAGACGGATGCTTGTATTGTTGATAAAGCGGTCCAACTCATCCAGCTCCGCGTTATCAGCGCGGTCCTCCAGAACATCCCGCCAGATATCGGCCTGACGCTGATGCAGCGTGGGATCTTCCAGATAGATCTCTGCCCGCAAAGCACGGCTCAATCCGCGCATCTCATTCCTGACGCTTTTCAGATGGATCTTCGTTCCGGACTGCTCCATGCTGCACAGGGCGCTCAGATAGATATTCATGGATTCCAAGAGGCAGCGCGCTCCGGCGGAAAACTCAGAAGGAATGCGGACCGTTTTGCCCCAATATGTGCGGGCAGGCAGGTAGTTGGTCCAAAATTCCTGGACATGGACCTTTTTCAGCAGTTCTGTCAATCCGCCGCTGTGGTCACGGTGAAGATGTGTCAATACCAGAAGATCCAGGCGCTGGATCCCTGCTTGCTCCAAGAAATCTGACGCCGTGATCCGCGCGGACTCCGGACCGGGATTTCCGGTGGTCATATCACCGCAGTCCACAAGCATGGAAAAATCTGTTTCCAGATCCCGGATCAGGATCGCGTCGCCGTAACCGACATTGATAAAATCAACAGTCAGCATGGGCGCCACCGTCCTTCAGAATGTGGAGCTTATGCGCGTCCAGACACAGTTTCACATCACCGGAACGGGCACCGGACAAATCCACGTTTGCGTCATCAATGACAAATGTTTCCTCGCCGACACGGACCCAGTAGCGGATCATGCGGCCAAGGAAGCTGTAATTTTCGATGGTACCGTTCAGCACTGCGCCTTCGGGCAGCGTTTCGCCCTCAGCTGCCAGATGGATACACTCGGGGCGAACGACCAGAGTGATCTCCTCTCCGGCGGAGGCGGGAATCTCTGTCGGTACACGCAGCTCCATGCCGCAGTGGTCTACCGTCAGCACATGCGCACTGGCCGTCAAAACTTTGGCGTCCAGGAAATTGACTGTACCCACGAAGTCCGCTACAAAGCGGTTGGCAGGCCGGAAATAGATCTCCCAGGGAGTGCCGATCTGTTCGATCCGCCCCTGCCGCATGACCGCGATGATATCAGACATAGAGAGCGCCTCGTCCTGATCGTGGGTGACGTAGATAGCGGTGATCCCCAGCTTGCGCTGGATCTGTCGAAGCTCCGTGCGGACGTCTACCCGCAGCTTGGCGTCCAGATTGGAAAGAGGCTCGTCCAGAAGCAAAATCTCCTGGCCCATTACCAGCGCCCGGGCGAAAGCGACCCGCTGCTGCTGGCCGCCGGACATCTCACGGGGAAAGCGCTTTTCCAGGCCCATCAGATTGAACATCTCCAGCATTTCCGACACGCGGCGGCCGATCTCCTCTTTGGGCTCTTTGACCAATTTCAAACCGTAAGAGATGTTTTCATAGACGGTCATGTGGGGAAACAGGGCATATTCCTGAAAGACCAGGGGCGTGTTGCGCTTGAAGGGCGGCAGACCATTCATCCGCTTGCCGTCTACCAGCACATCTCCCTCCTCCGGCTCGGAGAAACCGGCCAGTTGGCGCATCAAAGTCGTTTTGCCGCAGCCGGAAGGCCCCAGCAGCGTCACAAAAGCACCCTTGGGGATCTCCAGCGACACATGGTCCAGCGCGGTGAAATCGCCGAACCGTTTGACCACATTTTTAAATTCGATATAAGCCATGATGCTCTGCGCCTCCTTACAATTCCAACTCAATGCCCTGCTTGCCGAGGATCCACTGGGCTAATTTCAAAACTGTGAACGCAATGGTGATCAACACAAGTGTAAAGGCCGCGGCCTCGCCCCACTGGCCGCTCTGGACCAGCACCATAACGGAGACCGTTCCCACTGTGGTGGCCGGCGCGTACAGGAAGATCACAACGCTTAAGCAGGTGACAGACCGCAGAAACGACAACACGAAGCTGGACATAAAGGGGGCCTTCAGCAGCGGGATGATCACATCCTTGAAGGATCGGAAGCTGTTGGCGCCCAGGTTCAAAGCCGCATCCTCCACGGAGGCGCCGATCTGCTGCAGGCCCGCCGTGGCGGAGCTGTAACAGGTGGGGATGTTCCAGAATAACAGCGCCAGGATCATGATGATAGAGGTGCCGGTCAGCTCCAGCGGAGGCGTATTGAACGCCATGACGAAGCCGATGCCCAGGAACATGCCGGGAATAGCTCCAGGCAGGATGCCCAGGAAGTCCAGCAGCTTGTTGACACCGACCTGTTTTTTCTGCACGATGTACGCCAATACCATGGCCAGGAACGCGGCGCCCAGGGAAGCACAGAAGGCATAGCGGATCGAGTTCCAGATCTGATGTCCCTTCTGGAACACGTACTGGATATTTTCCATCGTCAGCGTCCAGTCGTATCCCCAGGCCTTGGTAAAGGCGCCGTAGCAGAGCGTGCCATAGACCAGCAGGATAAACAGGGAAATGAACATTGTGAGGCTGAACAGCGTCCACTTGACCCACTTGGGGACCGGGAAGGGATTCAAGGAGATCTCCTTGCCGGTGATGGTGACATAGGAGCGCCGGCCGACCCAGAACCGCTGCACCAAAAACAGCACCACGGCGGGGATCAACAGCGCCACCGCCAGCACGGAAGCGGTCTTCATATCGTACCAGCCGGAGATCTGCATGTACGCTTCGGTGGGAAGCAGTGCCAGATCGCCGCCGATCATCTGCGGGTTGCCGAAGTCGGTCAGCACGTTGATGGCCGCTACCAGCGCGCCGCCGGCCACGCCAGGGCGGCACAGCGGCCAAAACACGTCCCGGAACACTTGCCAGCGGGTAGCGCCCATATTGTAAGCCGCGTACTCCAGGTTAGTGGAGATGGAGCGGATCACGCCATAAATGACGGAGTAGGCATAGGGAAAAAAGGTGACGGTCTGCACGATCCAAAGGCCGAGACGGCCGTAGATATCCACTTGAAGTCCCAACAGCTGCTTGGTAACGATGCCCTGAACGCCAAAGAGCAGGATATAGCTGAGCGCCACAATAAAGGGCGGGGAAACGATGGGGAGCAGGGTCACAAAGCGGAACAGTTTTTTGCAGGGAACATCCAGACGGGCAATGACGTAGGCAAATAGAAACGCCACCGCTGTGCAGGAAATGGTGGAGATCAAGGTCATAAACAGGCTGTTTTTCACAGCCTTGAACCAGCGGGCCTTATGGAAGAGCTGCATATAATCTTCCACGCCGGGGAAAAGAATAACTTTGATCACAGGATAGACGACAAAGAAACCGACAAATAAGATGATAACAATAATGGCCAGCAGGAGCAGCGGCTCGTTCTTCAGCCGCTTCATCTCTTTCAGAGATTCCCGGACAGAGGTTCCGGCAGCCATGGGCTTCACTCCTTCCGCAGGTAATCAGGTGTTTGAGGAAGAAGGCGCCTGCCTGTACAGCAGGCGCCTTCTTGGAAAATTGGAAACGATCAGGGATCAGGCGCGGTTCGAGATGATCTCAGCATCGAACTTCTCGAGGACAGCTTCCTTCATGGAAGCGGCTTCGTCACGGTCATACTCGACCAGGTCCACCTCGTTCAGAGCGGGCAGGCCCTCGGGAGCGGCCACATCATCACGGACGGGATAACGGTAAGAGGTAGCGACACTCAGCTCCTGGGCTTCCTTCGTCAGCAGCCAGTCGATGAACACCTTGGCGTTTTCTGTGTTGGGGCCGCCCTTGACGATGGCGGAGCCACCGATCTCATAAGCGGTCTGCTTGGGGATGATGAGCTTCAGAGGATAGCCTTCCTTCTGGGTCTTGAAGCTGTCATGGCCCCAGGCGATGGAAGCGATGAACTCCCCCGTGGCGACCGGGCTGATGACGTCGGCGGCGCCCTTATAGTAGTGGTGGACATTTTGGTCCAGTTCCTTCAGGTAGTCCCAGGCGGCATCCTCACCCAGGCGGAAGATCTGGCAGGCAGTGGCGATGTAAGCGCCGCCGGCTGTGGTGGGGTTGGCCCACACAAAGACATTCTTATAGTTGGGATCCAGCAGGTCATCCCAGGTCTCGGGCATCTTGACGCCCTTGGGGGCCAGCTCTTTTTCAAAGCGGTCCTCATTGATGATGATGCTCAGCACGCCCATGTACCAGCCCTGCCAGAAATGGTTGGGATCGTTGAAGCGAGCGTCCAGATCGTCATTGTTGGGAGAGTCATAGGCCTCAAAAGCACCGGCCTCCGCAAGAGAGCTATACAGGTCCACGGAGCCGCCCACCAGAACGTCGGCCTTGGGATTGCCCATCTCAGCCTGCACGCGGGCCACGGCGTCGCCGCCGCCCAGAGAGATGTATTCGATCTCAATACCAGTGTCCTTTTTGAATTGATCCGCGATGGCGATGGTGTTGTCTTCGTTCAGCGCAGAATAGGCCACCAGCTTGCCGCCGGTCTTGGCCTCCTCGCTGGGCTGTTCAGTCTGCTCGGGTTCTTTTTCGGGAGCGGGCTCCTCCTTGCCGCCGCAGGCGGCCAAGGACAGAATCATCATGATCGCAAGAGCCAGGCTGAGGAACTTCTTCATGTGACACATCTCCTTTTCATCAGACAAAATATTGAGGATGTGATCTCCTCTTGTTCTTACCATATCATCATTTTTGGAACGTGTCAATTTATTTTTTGTGAAATTAACTATAGCCGCCAAAAGTTTTTACAGAATGCATATTTGCTTTACACAAATTTTATACACTTTTCACAGCACTGCTTTGCAGACTTTTTTCTTGCGAAGTTAGGCGGAACATTGTATAGTAATACCATAAATGAAAGAGGAGGCCGCCGTATGCCTACGATCAAGGATATTGCCCGGGAGGCTGGAGTCTCTCACGGAACGGTTTCCAATGTGATCAACGGACGTGGAAATGTCAGCGTGGAAAAGATCCGGCTGGTGTGGCAGGCTGCGGAAAAACTGGGCTATAAAGTCAACAGCAAGGCCCAGAGCCTGCGGCAAGGCGGTCGGGATCGGGCCATTGCCGTATTGCTGCCAGGCATTGAAGACGAGCAGTATGCCGCCATGTACGAGGTGTTCCAAAGCGAGTTCGTCCAGCGCGGCTATGCTGTGCAGCTATATTCCACCCGTTCTATGGAAACGACAGAAGAGGCGATGCTGGCGGACGCACTGACGGCACAGGTCAGCGCGGTCATCAGCAGTTCTTGTCTGCCGGACGCAGTGGCCCACTATCGTAAGGAAGCTGCGGACATCCCCATCGTTTTTTTACAGAGAAGCGGACCGACCTATGAGGATGTGATGTATGCTGGCTTTGACCCCGCAGGAGCAGGGAGAGAGATCGCTCGCTATATTCACGAACGAGGCGCGAAGCGGATCGGCGTCTTTACAGAACCCCCGGCGTCACCGGACGCGGGCTTGTTTCTCCAGGGCTTTCAATCGGTCTATGCCAAAAACGACCCGATCGTGACGGCGTTGGACTGCCCGAACCATCAGGTCGAGCTGCGGGCGTTTGAATTTTTTGACCCGGACGCAGCCTATGATTATCTTGTCTGCACAGACCGGCAGCGGGAGACAGCTCTGCGATCTGCCTGCGCTTACGCCAGCCATTATCCGCTGCCGCCGATGATCACAGTAGCCTCCAGAACCGCCCTGACGGATCCCTCTGCTCTGGTGTACGAGTTGGATCGCAAGCGGCTGGCGCATAAGATCGTAAAACTGCTGCTGGATCGCTTGGAGGACAAGGCGCCGCTGCCGCCGGCGCTCTCCCTTTCAAACAACGGTTTCCGTTTACCTGCCGCTGCTCCGGCATTGACAGAGCAGTGTCTCCGCATGCTGACGGTGGCATCGCCTTCCACCACCGCACTGTCTCATCTGCTTCCCTATCTGGAAAAAAGCACCGGCATCCATCTGGAAATGACGGTGCTCCCGTCTCTGCGGGACGTATATGATGTGGTACAGACTCCTGCCCGCAGCCGGTACGATATGATCCGGATAGACGTTGCCTGGATGGACGAGCTGGCGGAACGCATTTTTTGCCCGCTGGATCAGCTCCCCTTTGATTGGGATGGCCTTCTGGCGCAGACGATTCCAGAGCTGGGAGAGAATTATACGCTGTCTCGGGGCGTTCGTTATTGCGTGCCCTATGACCCCAGCACGCAGTTGATGTTTTACCGTCGGGACCTGTTCACAGATCCCACTTATAAGCGGATGTACTATGAAATGGTCCGAAAGGAGTTGGATGTCCCAAAGACCTTTGCAGAGTATAATCAGATCGCCAGCTTTTTTACCCGCAGCCACAATCCGTCATCCCCCGTACAGTTTGGATCCACAGTAGCCGTGGGCAATGTGTCGGTCAGTCCCAGTGAGTTTATGCTGCGGCTGTATGAGGAGGGCGGCAACCTGCTGGACCATCAGGGCCGCATTACCATCGATACGCCGGAAGCTCTGCGTGCGCTGCGAAACTACCAGGAGACCTATACGTATTCCGACAGGACCGTGTACGATTTCTGGAAAAACGCGCTGGAGGGCTTTGCGGACGGCTCTGCGGCCATGACGGTGGTATTCATCAACTACGCGTCGCATATTCTGAATCTCAAGATGTCCAGCATTGCTGGAAAGCTGGGATATGCGCCTGTCCCCGGAGGAAGGCCGCTGCTCGGCGGCGGTGTAGTGGGAATCACACGGGACTGCGCTTATCCCAAAACCGCCTACGCATTTTTATCCTGGCTGTATTCGGACCTGGTTGCCCCCGTATTCACTATGCTGGGCGGGCTATCGCCCTGCAGATCCGCATACAGCAACCGAGACATCAATGAGATATATCCGTGGCTATCCACGGCCCGTAAAAGCTTTCCCAGCGCTGAACGGCGAGGCAACAGCGTCTATTACAGCAATTTCAGCGAGCTGCAATTGGAGAACATCTTAGCATCCCAAATTCAAAAAGCGGTCCTGCGCATCTGTCCGGCGGAAGAGGCACTCCGGCAGGCACAGGAAAACTGCGCCGCTTATTTCCAATGCGATCCGCTCAACAGCTCCCTATGATATTTCATTTCAGTGAGGATCACAGCCACAGTGCACATATTGATGCGAAGAGGACCCGCTCGAGAGTGGGGCAAGCAGAAGCCCACACCCACTTTCAACAGGCAAACGGACGAGGGCCGAGGCAAAGGAAAAGCTGAAAAGGCCATCGCAGACAGTCAGCAGTTGAACTTGACAAAAGCAAAATACACCATCCGGATAGGAGCAGTCACAGGCCCAAGCCGTTTCCCCGCAATCAGAAACGCACCGTATTTCATCGAAATATGGTGCGTTTCTGTCTGTTTTATTCAAGTTCCACGGCAAGCGAAAAACCAGCCGCCTGCTGCACATGTAAGAGTGAACAATAATAAGGGAGACATCTGCCTCAGAGCCACCCAGGGCCTGCGGCGGTCTGGCAGTCAAACCGGGGCGCACAGCGTCCAAAAGGCTTTGGCGTCTGGGGACATGGGCTTGTCCCGCCGATGGATCAGCCCCAGGGCCCAGGGAAATTCCGGCTGTGTCAGGCGGATGCAGCGCAGCCTGTCCCGAGACATCCGGGTCACCAGCGATTTTTCCAGAATGGTCACGCCGTTCCCTTCCGCCGCCATTTCCAGCAGGATGTCCCACTGAGAGGTCTGAAACACGATATGGGGCGTGAAACCCGCCTCCTGGCAGCGGGAGAGCACCTGGTCGTAATACATATAATTCTTGCTCACAGTAAGGAAGGGCTCATCCCTGAGTTCGGAGAAGCAGACCTCCCGCCGTCGGGCCAGAGGGTGGTCGCGATTCACGACCAGCATCGCCTCAGAGGCATAGACCCGCTTGACCTCCATATCCGGATCGGAGAAGGGCAGGATGACAACACCCAGGTCCAGCTGGTCGTTTTTCACCATCCCATGGATCTCTTTGGACATGACCTCGGTGATCTGCAGGTCCACCTGTGGAAACTGCCGGACGTACTGGTAAATGATCTTGGAAAAATAAACCGTACCGGCGGAGGGGGGCAGGCCGAAGCGCAGCACGTTGCGCTGGGGATTGAGCAGGGAGCGCATCTCCGCCGTGCGCCGGTTATAGTAGTCCACCAGTTCCCTCGCATAGCGCAGGACCAGTTCGCCGTCCGGGGTCACCTTCAGGCCCTGGGAGGTGCGTTCCAACAGCCGGGTGTTCAGCTCCTTTTCCAGAGCTTGGATGGATTTGCTCAGAGCGGGTTGGCTGACAAAGAGCTTTTCTGCCGCGCGGGTAAAGCTCTTTTGCTCAGCCACCTGGGCAAAATACTCTAACTGCACCAGATTCAAAGACGTTCCCTCCGCTTCGATCATGAAATTGGGTTATTCCCTTAGATAAATTTATTATAGCACATTTCAACAAAGATCGCTATGAATTTGGCTCATATGTCGATGAATTTAATATATTGGGAATTGTCTGCCGTTTCCTGTATGATGATTCCATCAAAATCAGCGGAGCCGGACCCGGGTACGGCCAAGCCCCATGCGAAAAGATACGTCAAAGACGAAAGGAGTTTTGCAAATGAATCCATACCAGACCATGTACGAGCAGAAAAAGATGTCAGTGGAACAGCTGCTGGGCCTGATCCAGGACCGGGACTGGATGTTCTCCGCACAGGCGGCAGGAGAACCCCAGGCCATTATGGAGCAGCTCCAGTATCTGAAAAAAACTGGCGTGAAGGACACCATCCTGAACACCTGCCTGCCTCTGAAGTACTATGACGTCATGAAGGACCCCGAAATGGCGGGGATCTTGTCCCACAACGGCTGGTTCTTCTCCGCCGGACTTCGGGACGCCCACGCCAAAAAGCTGGTCAGCCCGGTGCCGCAAAGCTCCACCTCCGTGCTGCGCAAGGCCCTGGACCGGGCGGCCTATGAACACCGGCGGCCAGTGGTGCTGGCCACGGTGTCCCCCATGGATGAACACGGCTACATGTCCCTCTCAGTCAGCGCCATCTACGAGCGGGACCTCATTGACCAGGGAGCCGTGGTGCTTCTGGAGGTCAATCCCAACTTCCCCCGAACCTTTGGCGACACGCAAGTCCACATCTCCGAGGTGGCCGGCCTCATCGAGTCCGACCGCCCCATCCCCATCGCTCCTCTAGCCCCCTACACCGACGTGGACAAGAGGATCGGCGAGTATGTGGCCTCCCTGGTCGAGGACGGCTCCACTATCCAGCTGGGCGTGGGCAACATCCCCAACGCCGTAGCAAACGAACTCAAGGTCAAAAAGCACCTGGGCATCCACACTGAGATGTTCACCGAGACCATGGTGGATCTCATTGAGTGCGGGGCCGTGGACAACTCCCAGAAAGGCCTGCTCAACGGCTACTCGGTCTGCTCCTTCACCATGGGCAGTCAGAGGCTGTACGACTACATCAACGACAATCCGGCGGTGCTTTTCAAGTCCTGCACCTTCACCAACGACCCTTACACCATCGGCAGAAACAACAAGTTCGTCTCAGTCAATGCCTCTTTGGAGGTGGACCTGTACGGACAATGCGCCTCTGAGACAGTAGGCTGCCTGCCCTGGTCGGGTACCGGCGGCCAGTCCGAAACGGTACAGGGCTCGCAGATGTCCCCCGGCGGTAAGTCCATCATCGCCATGCACTCTACCTTCACTACCAAGGACGCCGCCGGCAAGGAGACCCTTCATTCCAAGATCGTGCCCTTCCTGGCTCAGGGTGCGGTAGTCACCACTTCCCGCAACGATACCGACTACGTGGTCACTGAGTACGGCGTGGCCTGGCTTCGGGGCCTGAATCTCCGCCAGCGGGTCAAGGAGCTGATCAAGATCGCCCACCCCGATTTCCGGGAATGGCTCCGGGATGAGGCGGAAAAGAACCATATCTGGTAACACCTATCCAGCCCGTATCTATCAAATAAGAGAATGGAGAGATAATATGCACATTATTAGCGTTATCGGCATGATCGTTGGCGTGGCCCTGCTGATCTACCTGACCTTCAAAGGCCTCAATGGCTTTATCGCCTCCCTGATCGGCGCTCTGGTGGTCATTGTCACCAGCGGCCTGCCCTTCTGGGGAACTCTGACCGGGGCCTACGCCGCCTCTCTGGGCAGCACCTTCGGCTCCTACCTGTTCCTGTTCACCATTGGATCGGCGTACAGCGAGCTGATGAAGAAGAGCGGCGCGGCTGAGTCCATCGCCAACTTCCTCTTCGGCTTCCTGGGCACCAAGGCCACTGTGGCGGGTACGCTCATTATCACCTTCCTGCTGGCCTACGGCGGCGTCAATGCTTTCATTATCATCTTCGCCGTCTACCCCGTGGCCGTTCCCATGTTCCACAAAGCCAATGTCTCCAAGCTGCTCATGCCTGCCATTTTCCTCTATGGCGCGGTTGTCCTTAACGTAGTGACCCCCGGCGCCCCCTCCATGCTGTGCATCACTCTGTCTGAAAAACTGGGCGTGACTACTTTCGCCGCTCCTATGATTGCTATCGCCATGCTGATCCTGGCTTTTGGCTGGGGCGTGCTGTACTTCACCTTGGTCTCCAACCGCATGCGCGCCAAGGGCATCGGTTTTGTGGCCTCTGCCAGCGATGCCGAGCTGATGGCCGGTGACACCAGCGGAAAGGAACTGCCCCCCATCCACCTGGCCATCCTGCCCTATGTGGTCATCGTGGTCCTCAAGCTGGCCCTGGCCACTTCCATGAGCGCCTCTGACGGCATCTGCACCGCTATGGCCGCCGGCATCGTGGTCCTTATCATCACCAACTACAAGTACCTCAAGGGCCACATCATCCAGGACTTCGCCAACGGCTGGCTGTCCAGCGTCAATCCCCTGCTGCTCACCGCCGCCCTGATGGGCTTTGCCGCGGTGGTAAAAGCCTGCCCCGGCTTTGAGTCCTTCATGAGCCTGGCCATGCTCATGGCTGACAAGATGAATCCCTACATCTCCGCCGTGATCGTCACCAATGTTTTCTCCGGCATCACCGGCGCCTCCCTCAGCGGGACCCAGATCTTCTGCTCCACCATGGCCGACCAGTTCATGTCTCTGGGCACGGTCAACGCCGAGGCGCTCTACAAGGTGGTCGGCATGGCCTCCATGGGCATGGATACCCTGCCCCACTGTCCTACCTTCGTCATGGAGGCCCAGGTCTGCGGCGTCACCACCGAAAAGTCCTACCCCTATGTGCTGGTGATGACCGTGATCACTCCCATCGCCCTGGCATTCATTGCCGCAGGCATGGCCATCGCCGGCTTGGTATGACCGGCTGACAACGATCTGACATAAGAAAAACCGGGACGGCGTGAAAACAGAAACGCCGTCCCAGTTTTTATAAAAAGAGCCGCCCACGGCAGGCCTCAAAAAGAAAGCATTGCGATATCTCCTTTTCAGCGGCACACGGCGATCCACAGGCCACCCTCACTGCAAGCATTTGCCCTTACTCCCCGCACGGGCTTTCACCGTCAGGCCGTACATATGCGCCGCAGACCGGGATAAGCGCCCAGCGTAATCAATGCTGCTCCGCGATATGACAAGACATGACAATGAAAAATGTAGGCCGTAATATATTATTAGAGTTGAAGTCGGAAATAAGAAGAAATTAATATTCCGTTTTTGTACATAAACAGCTATAATATTCTTGTAAAAGAATAAATAGGAGGGATTCTAGATGGATTATACGTCTGCAAATGAGCTTGCTGCCAAGTGGAATATTACCGGCAGAAGAATAACTGTGCTGTGTAATCAAGGCAGAATCACTGGCGCAATGAAGATAAACGGAAGATGGTTCGTTCCGATTGATGCAAAAAAGCCTGCCGATTTGCGGAAATTTAGACACTATACGGAATTTGGTACATCTCAAAAGCAGATCGACGCGGGCGCGATCCGCTTTATTTCTGCCAATCAATTGAACAAGGATACCTCGCAGGAGGACCTGCGGGTCAGTGATCTATTCACATTTGGATACTTTCAAGACTGGAAGCTGGTAGGCGGCTCAAATGGTGCAAAGCATCCAATTACTTCTCTAAATATGATGGAGAGTCCTGATGTGGCAAATTGGGTCAAAGAAGGACAGTTTATCATCAGTACCGGCTACTGCATTCGCGATGACATCAATGTGCAAAAGCAAATCATTTTGGACCTGAGCAAAGCGGGCTGTGCGGGGCTGGCAATCAAAATCATGCGATTTTTCCGCACGATCCCACAGCATATGATCGATCTGGCAGAGGAGTATGATTTGCCGCTGATCGAAATTCCGGATAACTATAATATTTCGGAGGTCATGAACAACATCACAAAAAAAGTCTATGCTAAAAGGCTGGAAGAGCTCGAATTATCCCATAGACTGTTCAATACTTTTACCGAAGCGGCCTTTAATGGGAATAAAACCGAGGTGACCAGCCAGCTTGGGATCTTGCTGCGCAGCAGTGTGTCGGTCATACAGCTGAACTGGTGTCAATTCAGCAGCTTTGCATTTCCAGGCGGAGGGTTGAGTCAAGAGGAAATGACGTTGGCAGAAGCGCAGATCGATCTGCCGATGTTGGTGTCAGCTGGCCCGCCGGCAGTTCAGAGAGCCACATTGAGGGGAGGCTGTGTGTTCTACTGCCACATTTTCCAAATCGAACTACACAATGAGCTGATGGGATATATTTCCATATGGAACGATCGGGAGGAAATAACCAACAACGAGCGGATCGCTATCCAGAATGCGTCTAAAATGATCGCTCTGCTTTTAAGAAGGATACAACAGGACAACGACAATCTTTATTCGCAGAAAGAAACATTCCTAATGGATGAATTGTCCAACCGCCTGCAATCGGAAAAGATCGCCCTCCGCAGAGCAGCTTCCATAGGACTGGATATCTCTTATAAATATCGGAGCATCATTTTGAAAAAGGACCCCCAAAGCATAGATGAGGCAAATGGATTCCAAGGGAAGGACATGGAGTATCTCAAGGAAGTCATTCGAATGAACTACACCAACACGAATCTCGTCCAAATCGACAATTGCCTTGTTTTGATTTTTGCCGAAAAAAGTGGTGAATCCACAGAAGCGGTCGGGGAGTTCATCGCCTTTATTAAGAGCGAGCTGAAATATTTGAAAGGAAAACTGCTGTTTGCAGTGGGACAGTGTGGACCCATATCCAGGCTCCACATAAGCTACAAACAGGCCGAAGAAGCCATACAGCTGTACAAGATGAGCAAAAAGGAACCCATCGATGATGTGATTTACTATGAGAAAATCAAGGTGCCGTCTTTCCTGATAACGATGGATGATGACAAGCGCCACTATCTTTATACCAAGGTGCTGCAAAAGCTCGAACAATATGACGCCGAGCACGGTGCAGACCTGCTGCAAACGATCCGGGCATATTTCCAGTATCATGAAAATGTCAGCCTTACGGCCCGTGAGCTATTTATCCACAGAAATACTTTGCTGTTCCGCTTGCAGAAAATCGAGGACCTTCTGGATATGAGCCTGGATAACCGCGATGACACCTTTATGATCAATATGGCGCTGCGCTTACAGCCTTACAAAGAATAAAGCAGGAGGCTTTCAAGGGCATAAAAGTCTCCAATAAAAAGGCGAAAAAAAACGTAGAGATTGCACGATGTTTTGTTTTAGCCGGATACGCTACAATAAAATCATCCCAAGGAACCACTGCAAAAATGAACGCATGGGAGGATATAAGATGAAAAAAATTGTAGCAATGTTGTTAGCACTGACGCTTATCCTAACTCTCACGGCCTGCGGACAGTCCAAAGGATCCACCACGCCCTCCAAAAGCGGAGAATCGGCTGCCGGGGAGGAGACAATTGTGATCAAACTCCATCACGCGCAGGGTACGGCTCATCCTTTCGATGACACGAAGCAGCATCCGTATCAGGTGGCTGCCGAACATCTGAAACAGTATTGTGACGAAAAATCCAATGGTTCCATCCAAATCGAGATCTACCCCGCCAATGCCTTAGGCGAGGACGAAGAGGTCCTGGAGCTGATGCAGGAAGGCATTGTGGATATGAGCTTGGTCATGCCCACCTCTAAGGCTGCCGCTGTCGTTCCTGAGCTGAACGCATTCAACTTCCCATTCCTGTTTGTTTCTGCCGAGCATGGCGAAGCGTTCGCAGAGACTGAGGATGCCCAGTATCTGCTGGATGCCTGCCAAAATCACGACCTCGTTGGTCTGGGCTTTTCCACATTCCTGTTCCGCTATCCCCTAAACTCCGTGCGGGATTGTAAAACCGTTGCGGACTTTAAGGGCCTGCAACTGCGCACGATGGACTCCCCCGTGGCCCTGGCGGCTTTTGCCGAGCTGGGCGCCAATACAGTGTCTATGTCTTTTGGCGAACTGTATACTGCCCTGCAGCTGGGTACGATCGACGGCGTCGAAAATGATCTGCTTACGCTGTTGTCCCAAAACTACCACGAAGTTGCGTCCCACCTGTCTTTGGTCCCTATCTGGCCCTTTGCCAGCATAACCCTGGTGAGCCAGCAAACCTGGGACAAGCTGAGTGACAATCAGAAGCAGATCTTGCAGGATGGCGTAAACGAGGCGATCGACGTCGTGAACAGCGAGTATGCTGACAGCATAAACGGCGCCTTGGATATTCTGAAGGAAAAGGGCGTTGTGGTCAGTGAACCCGAGAGCATGCAGGAATTCGTGGACGCCATGCAGCCCGTGTATGACAAGTATCTGCCTGAGCTGGATCCGCATCTCCAGGAAATCGTGAATAACATCAAGGCAATGGGGACGGATTATTGATTCTCTTATTCCTGACAATGTGTCCTGCGCGATGAAAATTGCGCAGGACAATCTCTAATAAGGAGAGTGATTATTTTGAAACAGCTGACCAAATGCTGCAATGTATTGGAAAAGGTATGCCTGGATTTTGCGATCGTTCTTCTTGTGGTCGTTACGCTGCTGACTTTTGCGGAAACTGTCTTGCGCTATTCATTTCATACCAGCCTGAAATATACGCAGGAAATCGTTACCTACGCGATGCCGTGGATCGCTTTTGTGGGCGGCGCCGTTGCCTGGAGGAGAAGCGCGCTGGTCAATATCGATGTGCTGGGAAAAGCCCCTCAATGGCTGAAGATGATCTGTGCCTTTTTAGGTCAGCTTTTGGTTCTGTTTTTGCTGGTCCTCACAGTAAAAAGCGGCGTTTTGTATGCGATGAAGAACCTGAAACAGCTTTCTCCGGCAATGCAGGTCAGCGTATCCTGGTGCTATGCCTCAATTCCAGTGGGATGCATTTTTATGATACTGTTCTCTATTGAGAAGGTCCTAAGCGCATTTCTTTCCCCAAAAGCAGTAAAGGAGGGTCCTGAAGTATGATACTGGCCGCTTTGTTAGTCCTATTTGCCGTATTTATTCTGTTGGGCATTCCCATTGCCTATATTCTGGGCCTTGTACCTGTGGGATATTTTCTCCTGTCGTCCGGATCGGTTCCGTCTATTATCCTTTCTCAGAAAATCATCGGCGGCTGTACTAGTTTTACTTTGATGGCTATCCCGTTCTTTGTTCTGGCGGGCAATCTGATGAACGGAGGTGGCATTACAAAGCGTCTGATCAACTTCTGCAACGCGCTGGTCGGCCATATTCGCGGCGGTCTTGCCGTTGCGGATGTGATTTGCTCGATGTTCCTGGGCGGCATCTCCGGCTCCGCAAACGCGGATACCGCTGCCTTGGGCGTTGCGTTGGTTCCAGAGATGGTGGAAAAGGGATATGATAAGGACTTCGCGATGGGGCTGACCGTTGCGGCGAATACGGTGGGACCAATCATTCCGCCAAGCATCTCAATGGTCGTCTACGGCTCTTTAGCCGGAGTCAGTGTCGGCGCGTTGTTTTTGGGTGGCTTTGTTCCCGGTATCCTGATCGGCCTTGTGCTCTCTGTCATGGCGATCATTTTCTCCGCTGTGAGAAAGTATCCCAAGACCGGCAAATTCTCCTTCAAAAACCTTTGGCTGTCCTTTAAGCAGGCCATCCTGGCGCTTGGTATGCCCGTCATCATCCTGGGCGGCGTTCTCACCGGCATCTGCACCCCCACGGAAGCTGCCGCCGTCGCCGTAGTGTACTCTTTCATAATTGGCTTTTTTGTATTCAAAACATTTACGCTGAAAAGCCTTTATTCTATCCTAGAGGATACCATTGTACTGAGCGCTTCTATCTTTGTGATCATCGGCTTCAGCAATATCCTTGCCTATCTGGTGGCGTCTGAGCGCATGCCGCAGCTAATCTGCGATTGGCTGTTGGCCAGTACCGGCAATAACAAGTACCTGGTCTTGTTCATCATCAATGTGATCTTGTTGATCATGGGGATGTTTCTGGATCCCAGCGCGAGTATGATCCTGCTTACCCCGATCCTTGTACCGATAGCAAAGACGCTGGGGATTGACCTGATCCATCTGGGAGTCGTAGTTGTAATGAATGTGACCATTGGCCTGACCACGCCTCCCGTGGGCACCTGTCTGTACATCGGCGCGTCAATGGCAAACTTGCCTGTTATGAAACTGTTTAAGGCAATGGCCCCGTTCCTAGCGGCCAATATCGCTGTTTTACTATTGGTAACATATTGTCCTCAGCTCGTTACAATGCTGAGCCAACTGGTATAAGAGGTGAAAAATCAGATGAAGAAGAATACGTATATGGTCGAAAACGGCGTCATCTTAACAATGGATGCCGAAAAGCACGTCTACTCTGACAAAGCCCTGATTCTGAAGGATGGCCGCATTGCTGATATCTGCGATGTGGAAACGGCAAAGGATTGCTATCCGGATGCCATACCTGTCAACGCTGACGGCATGGTGGTGATGCCGGGCCTGGTCAATACGCATCTGCACTCATGCCTAGTTCGCGGCTTCGGGGATGACATGAAGCTGTACGACTGGCATGAAGCGATCGCTGAGACGGTCAGCCGTCATATGACGGAGGAGCAAGCCTATACCGGCGCTCTGCTGACCTATCTGGAATGCCTGAAATCCGGCACGACTACCTTCCTTGGATTAGAGAAATATTGCTGGAAATGCTACGACGCGGCTGTGGACAGCGGTATTCGTGCCCGCATCGTCCCCTATATTCTGGATTTCGACGATTGCGAAGATACTGTGGAACTCAACATCGAATATGTGGAAAAAACGAAGGGGCCAGATGAGCGGGTCAAATTTTGGTTTGGCTTCGACAGCTTCCGCGAAGCGGGCGATGCGCTGATTGCTCGTATCGTCAAACTGTCCAACCAGTATCACATCGGCATGCAGACACACTCCAATGAGTCTGTTGACGATGTAAAGCGCTGTGAGGAGATGCACGGCATGACGCCCATTGAGTATCTGCACAAAATGGGTGTCCTGACAAACCGCACGGTTTTGGCCCACTGCGTCCATCTCAGTGAGAAAGAGCGCCAGCTGATGGTGCAGACGGATTGCCGTGTTGCCCACTGCTGCGTGAGCAATATGAAGCTGTGTGACGGTGCGGCCCCTATCGTGGACTACAAGAAGCGCGGAATCAAAATGGGCCTGGGAACTGACGGCGCAAACTCCAACAACAATTATGACCTGTTCGAAGAGATGAAGACGGCTATCCTGCAGCAGCGGATTGTAAATGACAGCGCTGATTGCATGAAAGCCGAGGACGCACTGTATATGGCTACGCTGGGCGGTGCGGATGTGCTGGGTCTGGCCGATGAGATCGGTTCCCTGGAGGTTGGAAAGCGAGCGGACGTCATTCTAGTCAACATGAAATCGCTTCACTCGCTTCCCATAGTTGGCAAGATTCCGTCCATTTTGGAGTCCAATCTGGTCTATGCCTGCAACGGCTCGGATGTGGATACCGTATTTGTAGACGGCGATATGGTCATGCAGGGCCGCAAGCTGCTGAAAGTCGATGAGGCCGTGCTGATCGAGCAGGCGAACAAAGAGGCATGCAAGCTGGTGTCCTTGCTTCGTGACAGCGGCGTAAAAATGTGAGGGAGAGAGCATTATGATCAGTATGGAAGATGCAAATCAAATTATGGATGCCCTGGAAGAGGCCCACGTTAAAGTCGTTGTGTTTCTTCCTGAATCTCGACTGAAACCCCTGTATTCTATGCTGCTGAATGACAGCCGCTTTGAGGTGATAACCGTTCCCAACGAGTCAACAGGCGTATGCATCGCTGCCGGCGCGTGGATCGGTGGAAAGCGTTCTGTTATGATCATGGAAAATTCCGGCGTTCGTGTTGCCTGTGAAGCACTGGCCCGGATCGGTCTGGAGCGTCAGATTCCCATCTTTATTATGATGGCATACAGAGGAGATTTCGGTGAAGAAAACTGGTGGGGCGTCAATCACGGCATCACGATGGAGCCGGTGCTGCACGCGCTGCGTATTCCATATCAAGTCGTCCGCCATTCCGAAGATTTGAAGCCTGCGATCCACAATGCGGTCTTGCATGCAGAGACGTCGATGTATCACACGGCAGTCATCGTGGGAAGGAGCGTGATTTCATGAACCGTTATGAATGCATGAAGCGGCTCGCTGGCAAGCTGAAAGGCGATGAGCTGTTCGTGATCTCTTTGGGAAAAATGGTGGATGAGTGGGAAAACGCTTATCCTACAGTGCGGTCGCTGAACATGGGCGCGCTGGGCGTGGAGTGCGGAACCGCCATCGGTCTTGCAACCGCACTGCCCCACAGAAGAGTCATTTGTCACGATTCAGATGGCAGTCAATTGCTGGATCTGGGCTGCCTGGCCGTTCTCGGCAACCGCCGGCCCAAGAACCTGATCGTTTTCGTTTGGGACAATGAGAGCTACGATTCTCTTTATACCAATCCGCCGCTGCCTACGGAGACACGCGGAAATGTGGACCTGGCAAAAATGGCGGCAGGTGCCGGTGTGCAGTACACGATGACAGTGAGGACCTATGAAGAATTCGACGCGGCGGTAGAGGAAGCGCTGGCAGCAAATGAGTTGTACTATATCGTGGTAAAGCACGACACGTCTGCCCCGGCAGAGCAGCTGCATCGAAGAGTGCAGGATGGCGTAGAGGGCAAGTATCAGTTCCTGCGTTATATTGAGGAGAGCGAAGGTCTCCAAATCAAGCCCCCCTGTGCAGTGCTGTAAAGTTTCGGCAAAAATTTCATAGGGCTGATACGGAAATTTATGAGTGTTTATCTGTCCTATCCTGACCCAGATAGCCATTCCCCTAAAATACGGGCGGAAGATATCGCCGCTGGGGTAATGGAGACCACCAGGCGAAAATAGAGAAATTTCCTTATTCCATGTCCCAGATCATAGAAAAGGAGCAGCAGGGAAAACCCTGCTGCTCCTTTTCTGTTTATCCTGATGTGCTATCCGTCTGTTCCTGATCCGCCAAATGTTTGTAGCTCTCATAGCGCTCCTGCACGTCATGCTCCACCTTGATATACAGCCGCTCCGCCTTTTCCGGGAAGGACAGCTCCAAAGACGCATAGCGGTTTTCTCTCATGAGGAACCCGGCAAAATCACCGGCAGGAGCCTTAGAAGCCAGTGTGAGGGGATTTTTGCCCTCTTCCCTCCGCGGGATTGTAGGGGTAGAGGTGCCGGCAGCCGCACTCCACAGCCTTCTTTTCCTCCATTTGGCTTGATCCCATACTGGCCTTTATGTCATGCTCGATGCAGGGGCAATAGCAGATGTGACCAGCGCGGGGCCGTTATATGCCTCCACTTCCCGGATGGCGCGCAGTGTCTGGGCCGGATCGGCGCCCATAGCCACCTGCGCCACATAGACATGGCCATAGCTCATGGCCTTCATGCCCAGATCCTTTTTCTTGGTCTCTTTCCCGCCCACGGCAAACTTTGCAATGGTGCCTGCCGCCGTGGATTTGGACGGCCGGCCTCCGGTGTTGGAGTATACCTCCGTGTCCAGCACCAGCATATTGATATCTCTGCCGGACGCCAGCACATGGTCCAGGCCGCCAGCAGCGCGTCGGATACCCTCCGGGACTCCTGCGTCACATTTCCCCGGCCCGAATAATCACGGCAGGCAACACGTTCCATCTGGCGATCTCCGCGCTTTCAGGGAACGCTCGTCTGCATCGTCGCAGGCCACCTATCAGCAGATTCATTTGATCCAAGTGTCCAAATCACCGACATCGCGGACAGCCTCCAGCAGATCCACCACCATGGACCAATTGTAGAAGCGCTCCGCAAAGGAGATCTGAACGAGCTTCACACGCTGATCTGCCAGCATGTAAAGGACTTCTACCATATTGACGCCTATGTGCTCCGATGCTATCAGAGGTAGCGGCGCATAGGGCAAGGTGCTGAGCGGAGTGAACTAGCCAATTACCGCACATGGCGCGTCCTTCCAGTGCGTGATACCACGCATGCTGGTAAGACGGCGCCATGTTTGTAAGAAGGAAACCACTGGCATTGCCGGTGGTTTCCTTCGTGCAATAAAAAGGCGCAGCATTGCGGCATTCACGCAATGCTGTGTTCAGAGGAAAGAAATGCGGCGGATGCTGGCGCGGATATTCAAAAAAACAGATGGTCAAATCGCACACGCTGCATCCGGAATCGCTTCCATGCTCCGCTTTATAAACCGCAAGGACTGCTGAAGCGTTTCCACATCTTCCATCACACTGGCTGCCTGCAGATCCTGGACAACGCCTTTTGGAATCAAATATTTCCTCTAGTAATGGTCGTAATCCATGTGCTACAATCTGTTTGAAATCCTTTTTCAATTCCCCTTTGATGTTCATATCAATAGACTTTGTACGGAGCGTCAAAAATATCATAAAGCCGCCATTTATATGATTTTCTAAAAAAGAGGCGCATTGATTTATTTGTCGGAAGAATTTTACTATTTTTGTATAAATCGGAATTTTCTTATGCGCCGTCTTACGATATTCTAATATAAAAAGACACCCCTGATCCACGGCGGACAAAGGGCAGCACGATCTGATATGGATCTTGTCGGAAAGGTGGAATGTGAATGTCATTTTATATCAGCAACCGGCAGACCAGCGAAGCAATGGCACGAAACACGCCACAAGTTCCGGTGCTGTTGGAGCGTCCTGAAACAGGATTGCAGCACCGCATCTATCCAGAAGAATTTGACCTGTCCTTTTTGATGGTCGACTCTTATGAGTTGACAAATAGAGATCGTGTCACGCTCTATTACCCGATCATACCAGGCCCATGCCCCTCTCTTTTCTTTAAGTTCAACCAGAATACCGCCAGCGGCGGCTTTTGCGGAATGACGACAGTATTAAAAAAGATATCTCTGCCGCCCCAGCACACCTTGTTCTGTGTAAGATTACAGCCCGGCACCGCTGGATATCTGTCAAATCATTCTGCGAAATTGCTGACAAACAGCTGCCTTTCCATAGAAAATTATTTTTGCAGGACTGCTCTCCTTCTGAATCAGCTTCGCACCGGCGAATCTTTTCATGAGCGAAATGTGCGCATTCACCAATATATCAAAGCGCTTATGGCTGATTCGTCCTGGAGGCCAATGCCCATCATAAAGCTGTGTTTTGATTATATGAAAGAGGCCGGAGGAGATATACAAGTATCAAAGCTTGCAGAGCTTGTAGGGTGCAGCGACCGGTATCTATGCCGCGTTTTTCAAGAACACGTTGGCAGTTCCCTGAAGCTCTGCTGTGAGATTGAAAAGATGCAGCACTCATTGAACGATATTTTAACGACAAGGCCAAAATCTCTGATCCAAGTTGCCCTCCGCCATGGGTACTTTGATCAGCCTCATATGAACCGGGCCTATCAAAAGCTTCTGGGCCGGACCGCCAGTGATATGCGGTTTTTCGATGAGACCTCCTGCTATACCAACAGCATACCTATCATTTTTTAAGAAGCGGTCATCGCATAGGGAAGGAACGATCGCATTCCCTTTTGTCCGCAGGGCTTCGGGCAGGATCTCCAGACAGTGAAGAACGCCGGCCTTTTGAAAGAAGCTTGCGGTGCAATGATACGGGATTTACAATTGGCATATCGATATGGAGCCCATACGCGTCAGGGTTCGTAGGATCTTTGATGCTCGGCCGGCGCCGGGCAGTCCAGCACACGCAGGGCTGGATCATAGCCGATCCTTAACATGTACGTTCCACTGGGCCAAAACGGCAGCGGCATTGACTTTGGCGGTGGGATTGACTACAATGGAGTTGCATTTTCAGCAGAATGGAGGGAGCCGCAATGGCAGGACGATATTATCTCGGCTTGGATCAGGGTACGATCGGCACGACCGCCATACTCTTTGACCAAAGCTGGCATGAGGTATCCAGAGGCTACTGTGAGATACCGGTGTTCTATCCCCAGCCCGGCTGGGTGGAGCATGACCCTGAAGATGTCTGGCATTCTATCCTTTCAGCCACTGAGCAGGCCCTGCGGAATGTAGGTGCGGATGCCGCCTCGCTTCTCTGCATCGGTTTGAATCACGAGGGAGAATCTGTGGTGATCTGGGACCCAGAGACGGGTTTGCCCGTCTATCCGGCGATCACATGGCAGGACCGAAGGACCGTGCGGATGGCGGAGGAGCTGGCGTATGAATATAACGATCTGGTCCTCAAAAAGACCGGCCTGATGATCGACAGCTATTTTAGCGCCGTGAAATACAAGTGGATCCTTGACCACATCCAGAAAACAGGTCGATCAGAAAAAAAGAAACGGCTCATGGCTGGAACCATGGATACATGGATCATTTGGAAGCTCACCCGGGGAGCGCTCCATATCACCGACGCCTCCACCGCTTCACGGACCATGCTGTTTCATTTGGACGAAAATCGGTGGGACGAGGAGCTGATCTCTCTCTTCGGTTTGGAAAACCTGATCTTCCCGGAGATACAGGACAGTGCCGCACGCTATTGCTTTACTGACCCAGAGGCGTTTTTTGGCGCGCGTGTACCTGTTTCCGCCATCCTGGTAGACCAGCAGGCAGCTCTCATCGGCAATGGCTGTGTGGAACAAGGCTCCATCAAAGCCACCTACGGCACAGGCTGCTTTATGCTGATGAACACCGGTGATTCTGTTGTGCGGTCTTCTCACGGCTTGCTGCCGACGATTGCCTGGCGCCTGAATGGCAAAACCACTTACGCCCTGGATGGCGGCGTATATATTGCCGGGGGAGCGGTCAAATGGCTTCAGAAGGGTTTGGAGATCGTAGCCTCGCCTGATGAGACCGAGACGTTAGCCGGCAGTGTGCGCAGCAATGGCGGCGTCTATTTTGTCCCTGCCTTTACCGGTCTGGCAGCCCCCTATTGGGATTCTTATGCCTCGGGAATGATGATCGGCATCAACAGCAGCACGCAAAAGGGCCATATCGCGCGTGCCGCCCTGGAAGCGATCGCCTATCAGGTGCGGGATGTGCTGGACGCCATGGCTCATGACGCCCAAGTTCCTATCACTACGATGCGCTGCAATGGCAGTCCCACGGCAAACAGCTTTTTGATGCAGTTCCAAGCAGACATTCTGGGAGTCGCATTAGAGATCCCTCAAGTGTCCAATGCCACCGCTCTTGGCAGCGCCTTTATGGGGGCTTTAGGTATCGGAGACTTTGACTCCATTGACGATATCTCCCGCCTTTGGTCGGTCTCGCGCCGCTATGAACCCAAAATGGGGGCGGATGAGCGGAACAGTCTTCTCTACAACTGGCACCGTGCCGTGGAGCGCGCGAAATACTGGAATGAGTGAAAAAGTTCCGATTTATACAAATTCCAGTTCTGTTTTATACCTGTTTTATTGTATTTTGTTGACGAAATATAGGAAAGCGCTAAGATGGGCTCAGAGGATCTGCCCAAGGCGCTTTCCTTTTTTTGCGGGCATTTCTCTCACGCCGCGCAGCTTTGCTCGCGGTGAATTCAGTGAGATGGAGTGATTTTTATGGCAATGACCAAACTGTTCAGCCCGGGTCCCGTTATGGTGAAAGACAATGTCCGCCATTCGCTTCTGCATTATGATATCTGCCACAGAAGCAAAGAGTTCGAAGCGCTGTTTGTGGACACCCAAGCCAAGATCCTGCGCTTATTTGAGGCAGACGATTCTTACGACAGCGTGATCGTCTCCGGTTCCGGCACCTCGGCCAACGAAACGATCCTCTCTTCCCTGTTTCGCGCAGGGGACGCCGTCATGCTGATCCGCAACGGCATGTTCGGTGAGCGGCTGCTGGAGATCATCAACAAGTATCAGATCCCCCTGGTAGACTGCCCCTTTGACTGGGCCACGTATCCTGACTTAGGCGTGGTGGAAAATATGATGGCTGCTCATCCTGAGGTCACAGTGGTGGCGATGGTGTTCCATGAGACCTGCACGGGCATGATCAATCCTGTACCTCAGGTTGGCGCTCTTTGCAAGAAATACGGCAAGCTGTTCTCTGTGGACTGTGTTTCCGCCGCTGCCGGCGAGCATATCCGCGTCGTGGACAATAATATCGCCATCGCCGCCTCCGTAGGCGGAAAGTGCCTTGGCGCCTTCCCCGGCTCAGCCTATATCTGCGCCCGTAAGGAACTTCTGCGCAGCTTGACTGCAGACCAGTGCAAGAACGTGTATCTGAGCCTGTATAAGCATTATCAAAGTTCCATCACCAGCCATCAGACGCCCAATACTCCCAATGTAAATTTGTTCTGGCCTTTGAATGTTGCTTTAACGAATGCTCTGGATGATGAAACTTTAGATGGCCGTATCGCCCGTTATCAGCGCTGCGCTGCGATCATCCGTGAGGGTTTGACCGCAATGGGCTGCCGTCTCCTTCTGGACAGCCACATGTCCAATACCGTCACGTCCGTGTTCCTGCCCGCCGGAGTGGATGCCAATACCTTCCTGAAGGAGATGGAGAAGCGCGGGTATACCTTCTATATCGGCAAGGGCGACTATGCGAAGCAGGGCATGATCCAGGTGGCAAACATGGGCGAGATCTATGAGCAGGATTGCCGCAACATGCTGGAAGTCTTTTCTGCTGTTCTTAAGCAGATGAAACAGTAACTGCGTCGATACGATCCCAAATCACAGATGTTTCACTGAACTGTCCAAACAGCGCTGTCAGCCGTATCAGACTGTGGACAATACATTTTCGAAGGAGATGGACCCATGAACACATACTTGGCAAGTGTTATTGAGAATGTTAAAATCAAACACGCCAATGAGCCCGAGTTTGTCCAAACCGTGGAGGAGGTCTTTTCCTCTCTGGAGCCGGTCATTGAAAAGCATCCGGAATATGAGAAAGTGGACCTTCTGAACCGTATGGTGGAGCCGGAGCGGATGTTCACCTTCCGCGTCTGCTGGATGGCCGACGACGGCACCTGGCACACCAACACCGGCTGGCGCTGCCAGTTCAACGGTGCCATCGGCCCCTATAAGGGCGGCCTGCGCTTCCAGC
>NZ_CANRKH010000029.1 GCF_947631165.1 uncultured Dysosmobacter sp.
TTCGTGTCTGTACTCTCTGTCTGTGAATTCGATCGTCATGGTTTTCTTCTCCTTTTCGCTCTCGGTTTTAGACAATCTGTAAGGTCGTTCTTGGTGGTCAGGGTGATCCTGTCGCCCAGGTCCAGGGTGTGGATCTTCCCGAAGTGATTGTTGACGCCCCGATTGTGGGCGGCCAAGGCCACGTTGCCATCCCAGATCGACGTCTCCTCGAAATGCCCCGCGCCCTTGGCCAGGGTGGAGCTGCCCGTGCCCTCATAGACCTTGACGGTCAGATCAATGGCCGGGATCTTCAGCGTCCCCAGATGGCCGCCCTTGTAGTAGAGGTCATCCGTCACTTCGGTATAGCCGGTGGAGGCCGTACCTGAACTGCCGGACGTGGGAGCGCTGGGGACCGGACTGCCGGGGATCATCACGGCGGAGCCTGTTCCGTTGATCACCGCGCCGCCTGTGGGCTGCCCGTTGGGAGCCAAATTGGGCGTGAGATAGATCCCGGTATGCAGCGCGTCCGCACTGGGGCTGCCGAAGGCGGGCGGGATGAGAGCGGCGTTCTTGCTTACGTCCTCATTCTTCATGGCCCCGCCGTCCGCCGTGTACACCACCTCAACGGAAGTGGGCTTGCCATACTCCGGGTCGCCGGGGCCGTCGACGTCGTAGGACAGAGGTTCCGCCGCGCTGGCTCCCACGGTGAGAGCGGAAGCCAGACACAGAGAGAAAAGCGTCATGCTCAGTTTCTTCATTGCGCTTCGCCCTCACTTTCATCAGATTCACGCCGGTGCTTGTAAAACAGCGCCGCGCCAAGGCCGGCGCCCGCCAGGGCCACGATCCCAAAGGGCACTAAAATTGCCGCCCAGTTGAATGGAGCGGGGGCTGCCGCTGCATCTGGGATATCCACCACCGGCTCTATGGCCGTGCCCTCGAAGATGGCCACATAGCGGGTCTTGTTGAGATTGATCCGGCTGACCGTCCCGGCGTAGTCGGCGGTGACGGTATAGCCCTTGACATAGCTGCTGGTGGCGGAGCCTGTGTAGGTGGCCACAGCGGTAAAGCGGTCCCCCAGGGCATAGCCATCCTCAGTGGCGGTGTTATCCGTCTGCCAGTCGATGTTCTGGAGCGTCAGGGTCCTGCCGCCGTCCTCAATGGTCTTGGGGATGTACTGGGTATCCTGGCCCGCCAGGTTGGGATAGCTGCGGGTAGCGGAGATCTCCTTGGTGGAACTGCCGTAGCCAGCCACATCCACCTTGACCGTATCCAGCTTGAGGGTCAGTATCCCCGTCAGACCGTCATCCGTGATGAATTCCCGCTCCTGGGGCAGCAGGGCCAGCACCGAGGCCATATCCTTGTTCTTGCTCTCCAGAGACACCGTCTCGGTGTGCTGGCGCTCCTCGTATTCCGGAAGCTCCTGCTTCAAAAGATCCACCAGAGTATAGCGGAAACCGTCCTGCTCAAAGTCTGAGCGGGGGATGCCCGCGGGACCGTCCGTGGGGGACAGGTCATAGATCTTCCGGATTTCCGCCCCGTCCTCGCTGCGGGCTACGGAAGTGGGATAGCACGCCGCCGCTGTTTCGGCGGCGAAGGCGCTGATGGGCAGCGCCATGGTCAGCATCCATGCTGCGGCACATAGGGAGAATAACCGTTTCATCATTTTTCTGCTCCTCTTTTATTATTTTGCCTCGGCTCTGCTTGAAAGAACTCCTGGAGGGGTTTATTACTGGTATTCATTTCCGTAGGGATGGGTACCAGCTGGCCTGCATCCAGCAAAAAGCAAAGCCCCAGTGCGGTGATGCACGCTTTTGCAGCCAAGGCAGATTCCGGGACCTTTGCCCAGTCCGGCAGTTTCCGAGGGTCTGAAGCCAGCACATCTTCACCCTCTTTATTCTGAGGTGAGGTGGGATGGCAGCGGACCAGCTCCAGCACCTGAAGTCCATTGGTCATGCCGATGGACTTCGATCCGGAAGCAGGCAGGGAGCGGTAGTGCTCCAACGCATCGTCCAGCTTCAGGAACCGGGACATCCGCCAGCCGGTGATCCCTTTTGGGTCATAGCCCAGCCGCAGATCGTCGATGGTGTAATAGGAATAGTTCATCTTTTCACCTCAACAATTCCATATCGCCGATTGTGGGAGAGTCCGACTGTTCCTGCTCCTGGCCGCGCAGCTCTGCCAGCTTCTGCGCCGCCCAGTCCGGCAGATACCGCTCGTCCAGCGCGCCCACGAATTCCGTGCGGTTCCAGCGGGTCATCTCTCCGTCGCCCAGACAGGTGCAGCGGATGGAGCGCCCAATGGCGTGAGGACTGCAGCCAAAACCATCATGGGCGTACCAGAGCTGGTTCTGCTGGGACCAGCAGGACTCTTTCAGCGTATCCGGGCTGAGCACCAGCACCTTTCCGGTATAGTCCAGTTCCCAGCGGTCTCCGGCGCAGTACTCCGGGCCGAATAGGCCCAGAGCCTGATACGCCTGCCTCGCTTCGTCAATGAAGCCATCCAGCACCGCAGGATGGCTCTCCACGCAGAAGCTGGGGTTGTGCCCATCATCCGGCGGCACAAAGAACTGTTTGGCCCACTCCTTGTTGGCCGGACTGAACCGCCCGTCGTAGTCCTTTTCCTGCAAGGTGTTGGCCAGCACGAAGTTCACCCGCCTGAAGCCATACTCCGCAATGACGCTTTCCGCGCAGTCCGGCTTGAGGCGCATCCCATCAAAATCCTGGCGGATGGCGGCTTCGATGGCCTGCTTACAGGCGATGTTGGCCTGATGGCTGGCCCGCCACATCGCCAGCTCGCCCCGCTCTCCGGCGTCTCTTGCTGACCAGGGGTAGAGGTAGGTTTCATTCATCCTGTTCGGCCTCCTGCTCCAGCAGCATATGCAGGCCGCTCAGATCAACACCCGCACTGGAAAGCATCACAAGGATGCTGTCATCCACATCGTCAAATGGATCGCTCAGATCTTCTTCGGCAGCGGTGATAATGATCTGCCCCTCCTCAGCCTGGACGTCCAGCGGCTCATCCTGAGCAATGCCTGCCTGGTCCAGCAGCGCTGCAGGGATGGAAAGTCCATGGGTGTATGCCTGAATATCGTGGTTCGTTTCATCAGACGCCTCCCGGCTGGCTTCGGCCAACTGGGAGATCAAAGATACATTCAGATTGGACAGCAGTTGGATCACGCCGACGGTCTCACCTGCGGACAGATCATCCCGCGTCACCAGTACGCAGCCGGATTCTGTGTGGATGGTCAGCTCCTCCGCCTCCGCCAGCTTGGCCAGCTGGAGGGCGGCGCGGGGGATCGCCAGGGTCTTCTTCTCAGGATCATGGCAGAATTTGAATTTCATCGTCAAGTTCTCCTCTCTTGTAGTCAAATAAATTGAGCTGCACCGCAGCCCGCTCCCGCTCATGCACGTCGTAGTTGGCGATGAACAGTTCGGCAAACTGGCAGCTGGGGTCGTATCGCTGTTTGATGTTGTTCAGCCGGGTCACCGGCTCGATGTGGATGCCGGGCGCGTCATACAGCCCCCGGATGAAGGCGTCATCATTGTAGGACAGCAGGAACTTGCCTTCGATGGACAGCAGCGCGTCTCGCAGGCGGATGTGATCTTTTTCGGTGAAACCGGCCTCCCCGATGTTCTGGTAGTACCCCTCGGTGGCATGGTAAGGCGGGTCACAGTAGAAAAAGCTCTCAGGCCGGTCATAGTGCCGGATGAGCGTTTCAAAGTCCTGGTTCTCCACCACCACGTCCTTCAATCTCCGGCTGGCTTGTAAGATCAGGGGAAAATCATCCCACAGATCATGGGGCTGGCTGCCGAAGCTGGTAAGAGCGGAGGCGTAGCTCTGGCGGATGATCTGATAGAACCAGGCCGCCCGCTGGATGTCCGTGGCCCGCTTTTTCCGCAGGCCCAGCCGCGCCCGCTCAAAATCCTCCCGGGAGTTGAGCACGTAGCGCAGCGCGTTGATCAGGAGATCCGGCTTGTCCCGTACACAGCGGAAGAGGTTGGCAAGCAGACTGTTATAGTCGTTGTAGACCTCAAAATCCCGACCGGGCGGTTTGTGGAAGAGCACCCAGCCGCCTCCACCGAATACCTCAATGTAATGTTTATAAGACAGAGGAAAGCGCCTGACGACTTTTTCCCGCAGAGCTTTCTTGCCGCCTACCCAGCTCATAAAGCTGTTCACGGGCCGTCGCTCCTGTCCAGAGGCGGCTCAAAGCCGTCCAACGCAGTCTCCAGTCCCCGGATCGCCGCCTCCAATCCACTGGCCATGCCCCGCAACTGACGGATGGTGCTGTACACCTCGCCGGCGGTTCTGGCATAGAAGTAGCCGTCCCGGCTGCTGCCGATGGGTACGCCCTTCCTCCTCAGCCGGTTCACCAGCTTCCGCAGATCCGTGCCGCTGACGCCCAGCACCTGCTCCAGCTCAGCGCCCCGGACAACGTACTGCCTGCCGGAGCAGGCGCCTTTCAAATAGGCCAATAGTCGTTCTTCCCGCAATGTTTTCCCCTTTCCGGAGCCGCTTTTCCGAAAATGGGCGCAAAAAAAGAAGGGGCCGCTGTCCCTTTCGGAATAACGGCCCCTGTTGTAGTCATTTTAATGGTTCAGCTGAATTTCATTCCCATGTCTTTGGTATCCATGATCCACTCTGATTCGCTCAGCGTCTCCAAACGCACCTTCATTCAATCACGCTCCTGATCTGCACCGGACAGGAGCGTCAATTTTTCAAAACTCCTCATCAGCTCATCTCCATTCCGCCCCGCTGGGGCTGGCCTGCCAGCGCCTGGATGGGCTGCCCGTCCCGCCGCTCCACCAGACCGTAGTCGGTGAGGGCACTGTGGCGCTGGTCCAACAAAGCCTGCCCGTATGGATACAGCTTCACATGGGGGAGCAGCGTGCGCAATGTCTCCTCGTCCACAGACACACGGAGCTCGCCCATAGCCACATCCTCCGGAGAGCGTGTTTCCGGTTCCAGAATGTAATTGTCCAACTGCTTCGACAGGAGTACTGCTTCTTCCGCATCATCGCATGCGGCGGCGGAAAGGACGGCTTTGTATTTGGACAGTTCAGCAGGCTCCATGTGCAGGAGCTCCTCCGCCAGACAGTTGATCTGTTCGATGTCGGATGCTTTCTCCACCGCGTCCATCAGGCTTGGGACCTGACAGTCCCGGCAGCGGATCGATACTTCCGGCCAACCTGCCGCCCTGACTGCGTCAAGGGCTGTATCCAAATCGGCTTGTGCCGCAGGTAGCGGGAGCGGTATGGAGCGATCTCCGCACCGCATCTCGATCAGGATGGGATACGCCGGCTTTTTCGGCGTAAGATCCAGGGAGTCAAAGACCTCCTCCAGATCGCTGTCCTGGCAGACATAGCCCCGGCTGGTAAAAACGCCGCCCTCGCCGATACGGGCTTCCCGGCCCAGTCTCTCAAAATCCAGCAGCTCAAAAATGGAGTCCGGCACATTTTCCACAGAGGGAATAAAACCGTTCTCCGCGTAGAAGCGTCCCAGCTGGCTGTCGTTCAATGCCTCCGGGAGCACATGACAGCAGTCCGCACTGTAGGCCAGATCAATGAGCCGGGGGCAGCGGATAGGGCCGTCCCGCTTGTCGATCTCCATTTGCACCAGTCCCTCGAAGGAGATGCTTTGCCGCCGGTCCAGCTCGGACAGCCGCTGTGCCAGAGCGTTCAGTTCATAGAAGCTGAAGGAGGGGGCTATCAGCAGAGAGAGGAATGCAAAGTCGTAGTACTCGCAGATCTCCCAGCTTGGTTCCTCGCCGGGGCTGGCCCGTATCCGCTCCAACGCATCCAACAGCTGATATGGGGTTGCCGGAAGATCCAATTCGCAGTACAGGTCATTTTTGCTGTACAGCTCCACATGGAATACCTTATCCAAGGCTCATTCCCCCCATCGTCATCCCAAACTCCGTGTCACTGCCCTGGGCTTCGGCGGGGGTCCTATGCGCCTCATGGCTTTCATAGCTTTTGGGATCGGCGCCGGGAATGTCCCAGCCGAGCATACTGCCCACTTCCATGGCCTGCCGCTGGGCGGAGGTGACGCCCAGCTTCTCGTTGTTGAAATCAGCCAGCTCCGCGTTTGTCTCCTGGTCATCGGTGCTCCAGTCGGAGAGATAGAAGCCCTGTTCGCCCCGCTTGATGCAGATGAGCGCGCCGGTAGACTTCAATATGGAGAAGCACAGTTCCGGAAGCCCCTCCGCCAGCTTGGGTCCAAACCGCTCCGCCTCGGTCTGGATGCTCCAGTCATTCCAGTTCCAAAGGTGGACATACAGCTCCCCGTCATCAACGGCAATTTCCCTCTGCTCAAAGCCTTCGCCCCAGCCGTCACTGGCCTGACCGGAAATCGTGTCTTTCAAGATGTCCATTTCCTCTGGGGACAGCGAACCGGCCACCTTACACTCAGCCACGCCCCAGAGTTGACCGTCCCGCTCCTCCGCGGTGAATACCACGGATCGGACCTTCTCGTTGACAGAGTCGTCTCTGCTGTACCAGTGCATGATTCCCCGTTCCGCTTCTTCCGGCAGCCGGTTCCTGACCAGGGCGGCCAGGATGTGGCCCATGTAAGGGCGCAGCGCCCGTCCGTCCAGCTCCGAGCTGTTATCCTCCAGATCTCCCCAGTCGTTTCGCCGGTACAGCTCCGCGGTCAGGGGCATATACAGCTTCAGCGTGATTGGTTCCGGCGGCAGGACGGTGAAGCTGTCCTGCCCGATGATGACGCCCAGGGTCCTGCCGTTGTCAAATGTGCAATGGAATGTGCCCAGATCGTCGATACAGTCCAGCGTCCCCATGGTCCCCGGTTCCACCGGGGCATAGGGATCTTTCATCGCTCTGAGCTTGATCCGGCTCCCAGGAGGATACTGCTCCCGGAGGAAGTCCAGCCATTCTTTTGAGATATTACTCACGTCACATGCCTCCCATCGTCAGCCCCTGCTGGGGCGTATTGTCATAGTCCTTCAATGGCCGGGGATTTTCCTCGCCATAGAGGTCGTACAGAATATCGTCCGCCTCTTTGCGGACAACAGGATCGTCCGTCAGCGTCTCGTAACGGAAGCCGGTGGTTTGACGGTATGGCAGCTCCTCCCGGATACACTGGAGGTATGCCTCCGCGTCTGTAAACTCCAGATGCTCACCGCTGGCGAAGGAGGCCCTACCGACCAGTGGCTTTTGCTCCTGTACCTGGTTCTGCCGCTGGACGTAGAAAAAGCCCGCCTCATGGGAAGAGGCGGGCTTTAATTCAAACTTGGTGGGATTGGATTTGATTGTCTTCTGCATGATTTTTCACCTCGTTTTCCTTGGTATAGCTACACAGCATACCACAGCTCTGCCGCAATAGCTACATCATTTTTGCCCCAATTCCTGCTGGGGAAATGGCTGGCTGATTCCCTGCACAAATACGGTTTGATCACGTAAGGCCTCTCATCTGAGGGCCCTGCTCCTTCTGAAATTGTCCGGAGGTCATCAGCTCATCCAGCGGTACAGCCCCATGGTAGGCGATATAGCCCAGATCGCTGAATTCGCCATTCTCCCGCTTGATCCGCTGCTGGCCGTACTGCTCATAAGCGTAGAATGTGTCCAGATTTTCGTCATACGCAAAATGGCCGGACTGCTGGATCATGTATCTGCCGTAGTCCGCGGGGGTTTTTACATCCGAGACAAATGTAAACAGGTCGAGATTCTCTGCCAGACGAAGGATTTCACTGGCGTTCTCCGGCTTTGCCATCCGTACAGCGGCGGTCAGCTTATCCTGATCGTCCTGAGACAGCGCCATGATCGCCGAGGCCAGGTCGTTCAGGTCGAAGATGCTCTCCTGCTCCAGGTCCATAGCCTCCACGATCTCTGGGGCAAAGGCACAGTCATCGAACAGGAACCGCATATCCTCCGGGGCAATACCGGAGCGTTTCAGCGCCCGGCTGATCTGCCCTTTGGAGGAGGGGAGTGAGATCCAGGTAACGTGTTCCGTATCCTCCGGCTCCGTCCGGGAGGTGACGCCCACCGACAGCATATCCTGCTCATAGTGGTAACCGGGGAAGTGGCGGCCATCATAGAGCTGTTCCAGCTTCATGCCGTTGTCATAAACCACGCCGTAAGGCGTCACATAGCCGCTTTTTTGGAGGATCAGCTCCAGCGCGATCTTTCTTCCGTCCGCCTGCTGCAGTTCATCCATCGGCATGCATCCGCCGTTGACGGTCAGGAGGTGGTCTTTTCCGATCCGATCCAGGTCCGAGAAGTCTGTAATGACTGTGGCCTGCTGACAGCAAAAGGTCAAGTTGATGAGGTCCGTCATATCGAAAACGCCCAGCTTCACCGCCATGGCTTGGAATTGTGCGACTTCGCCGGCGTCGAAGCTGTCCAGCCGCTTGGTCAGATAGTCCAACTCGTCCACATTGACCGCCGATTTTTCCAGCCGCTTCAGGATGGGGAAGTCACTGGTGATCTCATCCACCCGGCAGTCCCGGCCCACCGCGTCCCCAATTTCCAGCGTCGCCAGCATCTCCATACAGTGATCATACTCCTGTCTGGGAATGGGGAATGGTGTGGTGGCCCAACCATATTCCGGGTGTTTGGCATTGCTTAAGACTGCCCACATCAGTCTTTTCCCCCATTCTTCTGGAAAGGATACCGTTGTTTTCGCTGGCGGGGCTTCTTGGGCTTTTCGCTGCCCCTGGGCTTGGGAGGCTCCATCATCGCGTCGTCGCAAGCTCCGCATCCCTCGCCCCGCCGCAGGCGGCAGGGCTCACTCACTACGCTGCGCCTCCTTCCACCACCGCAAACGCTTCGCTGGTTTGCGGTGGTGATTCGGGTGTCCTGCATAAAATATTTGCTCATCTCTGTCCTTTCCGGGCGGAGCTGTGTTCTCGGAAGCAGGCAGCAAAAGAGAGCCGGTATCCGCCTCCGGGATACGGCCCTCGTCCTGTGTTTGATTTGGTTTTAGAATTGCTGGGTCATGCCTTGATAGGGAATGTCTGCCACCTCCATTTCCTTTAATTTAGACTGATCCACCAGCTCATCAAGCTGGGGTACAGCGCCTTCGATCTGATCCGCCGCTTCGCGCAGCAGCTTCCGGCGCTCATCCGTGATAGGGTATCCGCTATCCAGTGTTTCCTGGATGCTGCGGTAAACCTCCGTGAGCTGCTGGCGCGTGAATAGCTGATTTCGGTCGATCAGCCCCGCTCGGACAGCAAAGTCCTGCTTGGCGGCGGCGTAGTCGCTGCCTAGATAGTGGCCCCAACATACGCCGGTGCGGTCATGATCCCGCTCCCAGGTAATGAATTGGACGCCCCACTCCGTGGGGTGCCCTGCCAGAACAGCGCCGTTGAACTCAGCCAGAAGCCGGTAGCCTTCTCCCAGTCCCGCGACTTTGAGAGGGGGAGCGGCTTCTATGGCCCGCATATATTCAGCGGTAGTTCGGACGATCTCATAAGCATGATCTTTTGCGGCTGTCAGTTCGCCTGTGTGGAGATTGCCCTGGCGATAGGTGATCTCGCCGATCTCCTCAACCTTGCAGATGGACTGACTGTTCAAACTGACTGCCAGATTTTCATCCGCAGTACGGCTGACTTCGTAATCTGCCCGCTGGAGAGCCAGGGTCGTTTCGATGAGATATTTCTGACGGTTGATTGCATTGTTCATTGGGTGTTTCCTCCTGTTTGATTTGGGCTGGCGCCCTTTTTGAAAATGAAAAAGGGCGTCAGTTTACGTGCAGCTATGCTGTCTAAACTGGCGCCTCAATATAAAAACCAATGTGCGTCCCAAAGAGCACTCACTTATTTTTGCTTTTAATGGTAGTTCGACTCTCATCAGTATGCTGATTTTGCTGTCCGATAGTAAAATTCAAGGCTCTTTCGCTTTTGGACGAAAGAGCCTTGCGAGGCTTGGAAACTCTCACTTTTTTCGTAGATAGTCTTTTTTGCCTCTTAGTTTGGCGTCCCCGGCGCGATTCGAACGCGCGGCCTTTCGCTTAGGAGGCGAATGCTCTATCCTGCTGAGCTACGGAGACAGGGTACAAGAGGTATTGTACCCGATTTATGGGCAGCTGTCAATTCATGAAGTGACAGCCGCCGCAAAAACTCACGGGATGACCCGGACCCGGATCACATTGGGCAGCGTCCGCACATCTTCGATGACAGCCTGCTCAACTCGGGTGCCTAGATCCACCAGCGTGTACGCATAGCTGCCCTTGGACTTGTTGCTCAGGTTTTCCACGTTCACGCCGTCCTTGCTCAAAAGCGTAGTGATGCTGGCCAGCATGGCGGGGATGTTCTTATGGATGATGCACATCCGCATCACGCCGCTGCGGTCCATGGAAACGGAGGGCAGGTTCACGGAATTGCGGACATTGCCGTTTTCCAGATAATCCCGCAGCTCGTCCACCGCCATGGCGGCGCAGTTCTGCTCGCTCTCCGGTGTGGAGGCGCCCAAATGTGGCATAGCCACCACATGAGGTGCCTTGACCAGCTCATTGGTGGGGAAATCCGTGATATAAGCCGCGACCCACCCGGTGTCCAGCGCCGCCAGCATGGCTTTGTCGTCCACGATCTCGCCCCGGGCCAGATTGATGAACCGGACGCCCCGCTTCATAGCGCCGATGGCTTTGGCATCGATCATGCGGGCAGTTTTTTCCGTAAAATGGATATGGATCGTGATATAGTCCGCCCGCTTATATAGATCGCTAACATCTTTCACCACATGAATGTGGCGGTCCAGCCGCAGAGCCGCCTCCACGGATAGAAATGGATCGTAGCCATAAACATCCATACCTAGGGAGATGGCCATGTTGGCCACCAGAGAGCCGATAGCGCCCAGACCGATGATGCCAAGGGTCTTCTTATATAATTCTGGGCCGATAAAGGCGGATTTTCCCTTTTCCACCACAGTGGAAACATCCGTGCCTCCGGCGGCCTGCTCCCGCACCCAGCGGATCGCGCCGGGTACATCCCGAGAGCCCATCAGCATGGCGCAGAGCACCAGCTCCTTCACCGCGTTGGCATTGGCGCCGGGGGTGTTGAACACGGCGATGCCCGCCTCGGAGCAGCGGTCCAGCGGGATATTGTTGACTCCCACGCCCGCCCGGGAGATGGCCAGCAGGCTGTCGGGGAACGGATAGTCCAGCAGCTTGGCGGATCGGACCAGGATACCGTCCTCGTCCGTCGTCTCCTCACCGACGGTGTAGCACGCCGGGTCAAAGCGGTTCAGGCCCACAGAAGATATCTTGTTGAATGTTTTGATATGATACATGGCGAAAGCGCCTCCTGGGTGGTCCCAGCGGACCACAGTACTTGCGGCGGAACGTGCGGCGCTGGCGCCGCTTCCGTCACAGCTATTTCATTATAAGGTCCTTCCCTTGGACTGTCCATGCGCGAAGGGCTGAAAAAAGCCGCCCTGGCAGGGATTTCTTTGTGGAAAAAAGTAGCATCTCATCAGTTTGGCGTTTTGCCGAAGGAAAAAGACCGGGTTCTTGAAAAAATGTGGAGTTTTGTATTGAAATCTGGAATAAATCGGGCTATAATATTAACTCGTGTGTTAAACGCTCTTCCCTTTGGAAACAGTATTTTTCCAGAAGAAGCGTTTTGTGATCGATCTTGTACGCGCCATGGGGCGCGCACCGCTGCGGAGCGCCCATGGTCCTGCCGTATAGTAAGGAGATAGAAACTATGCAGAATGAAAAATTGAGAAATGTCGCTATCATTGCCCACGTTGACCACGGCAAGACCACGTTGGTGGATGAGATGCTGAAGCAGGGCGGCGTATACCGCGAAAACCAGGAGACCGTAGAGCGCGTGATGGACTCCGGCGACCTGGAGCGGGAGCGGGGCATCACCATCCTGGCCAAAAACACCGCCATCCAGTACAAGGATGTGAAAATCAACGTGGTAGACACGCCCGGCCACGCTGACTTCGGCGGCGAGGTGGAGCGCATTTTGAAGATGGTCAATGGCGTCATCCTGCTGGTGGACGCCGCCGAGGGTCCCATGCCCCAGACACGCTTTGTGCTGAGCAAGGCCCTGGAGTTGGGCCATCGGGTCATCGTGGTGGTCAACAAGATCGACCGCCCCGACCAGCGCATCCACGAGGTCATCGACGAGGTGCTGGAGCTGCTGATGGATCTGGACGCTACGCCGGAGCAGCTGGACTCCCCCATGCTGTTCTGCTCCGGCCGCCAGGGTACCGCCAGCTACTCCCCTGACGCGGCAGGCACCGACCTGACGCCCCTGTTCGAAACCATTCTGGAATATATCCCCGCCCCCGAGGCGGATGTGGACCAGCCCTTCCAGATGCTGGTCAGCTCCATCGACTACAACGAGTTCGTAGGCCGTATCGCCATCGGCCGCATCGAGCGCGGGACCCTGAAGCAGAACCAGGAGCTTGCCGTGTGCAACTACCACGATCCCGAGGCGGTCCTCCGCAAGGCCAAGGCCACCTCCATCTATGAGTTCGACGGTCTGAGCCGCAAAGCCGTCACCGAATCCACCGCCGGCAACATCATCGCCATGAGCGGCATCGGCGACATCACCATCGGCGACACCATCTGCGACCCCTCCGCCGTGGAGGCCCTGCCCTTCGTGCAGATCAGCGCGCCGACCCTGGAAATGACCTTCTCCGTCAACGACTCCCCATTTGCCGGACGGGAGGGCAAGTTCGTCACCTCCCGGCAGATCCGGGAGCGGCTGCATCGGGAGACGCTGAAGGACGTATCCCTCCGGGTCACCGACACCGACAAGGAAACTGAATTCAATGTGGCGGGCCGGGGCGAGATGTCCCTCAGCATCCTCATTGAGACCATGCGCCGGGAGGGCTATGAGTTCCAGGTCTCCCCCGCCCGTGTGCTGTACAAGGAGATCGACGGTCAGAAGTGCGAGCCTATCGAGCGGCTGGTGGTGGATATCCCCGGCGACTGCGTCGGCTCTGTCATTGAGAAGCTGGGCCAGCGGAAGGGTGATCTGGTGGAGATGACCCCCGTGGGAGATCGGATGAAGATCGAGTTCCTGATCCCCGCCCGGGGTCTGTTCGGCTACCGCAACGACTTCCTCACCGACACCAAGGGCGAGGGCATCATGGCCTCCGTGTTCGATTCCTACGCTCCCTATAAGGGCGAGATCTCCCGCCGGGGCAACGGCTCCATCATCTCCTTTGAGACCGGCGAGTCCATCACCTACGGCCTGTTCAACGCCCAGGAGCGGGGCACGCTCTTCATCGGCGCCGGTGTGCCGGTGTACGGCGGCATGGTCATCGGCGTCAGCCCCCGCAGCGAGGATATGACCGTCAACGTCTGCAAGAAGAAGCAGCTGACCAACACCCGGGCCTCCGGCTCCGACGAGGCCCTGCGGCTGGTGCCTCCCAAGCAGATGAGTTTGGAGCAGTGCCTGGAGTTCCTGGCGGACGACGAGCTTCTGGAGGTGACCCCCAAGAGCCTGCGGATGCGCAAAGCCATCCTGGACCACGAGAAGCGGATGAAGGCGCTGCATGGGAAGAAATAAAAACGGAAGCGCCCCGGCCTTTCAAGGACGGGGCGCTTTTTACAGGCGGCGGGAAGCGGGCTGTTCAGACGCCCTTTCGCTCGTATTTTTTCAAAAGATCCTCGATGGCCTCGTCCAGAAGCCGGGTCTTGGTGATCCGGGTCTTTTTGGAAAGCTCGTTGAAAGGCTCCACCAGCTCGTTGGCCAGGGAAGACATGAAACGCTTGCGATTGACTAAAGTCGGTTCAGCCATATGACACCTCCTATGTACTATATAGATACTATATGGTAACTATATATCACACTTTTTTACTCTTGACAACTAGGGCATATATAGTGTATATATAGCGTATAGGAGGCGATCATATGGGAAACGCATTGTCGATGCTGGAGGATTTGGCTACGAAGCTCTGCCGGGATTGGCAAAAATTTGACCCGGAGCAGATCCTGTTCCGGGAGCAGTACGAGCGGCTGTTCCAGGACGTTTGCAGCCGTTTGGATACAGAGACGAGGAACACGGTCATCGCCATGCTGGACGCCCGCCTCTGCGGCCTGGAGGGAGAAAAGGAGTTCCTGTTCCGCCTGGGCCTCCAGATCGGGCTGGAGCTGGGCGGGCTGGACATTCTGGAGAAAATTTGCTAACATAACTGGGAACTTTTCCCCGGCCGGATCCGTCTCAATAACAATAAGATCTGGAAAGGATGAAGCCCTATGAAAAAAATGCTCACCTGCTTTCTGGCGCTGTCTCTGTGCGCCGCCGCGCTGTGTCTGCCAGCTGCCGCGGCAGAAAACGACCTGCTGATCTCCCCCGCTCCCGCCGCCGCGCCCCTTGGGCCGGTCCAGGTGTGGGGACAGGCGACACAGCTGGAAAGCGGCAGCCTGCTGCTGAAGAATTCCGACAAGACCGCCCTGCACCAGGAGGTTGTTATCCATTTGACTGAGACGACCCCAATTGTGGACGCGGTCTCCGGCCTGCCCATGGACGCATCTGACATCAAAAACGGCGATACTGTTTATGCCTGGGTTGGACCTGCCATGACCATGAGCCTGCCGCCCCAGGCCAGTGCCGTCGTGGTGGTGGCCAACATCCCGGCGGATTTCGCAGTCCCCCAGTACTATGAGATCTCCGGGCTGGATCAGACAGTGACCGCCGCCGTCTATCCGGCTCCACCCAGAACGCAGGTAAATCTACCCACTGCGAGCGGCGAGGTACTGACCATTCCCGTCACCGCCCAGGTGTCTCCCTGGCTGACGAAAAACATCGTCACCGTGGATGACCTGACGCCTGGCACCCGCATTCTGGTGTGGCGCGGAACGGACAATGTGATCAGCCGTGTGCAGATGCTTCCTAGCCAGTATCAGGGCTGGGTGTCCTGTGGTCCTGAAGGCCAGGTCTCTGTTAACGGTGAGGAGCTGTCCGTGAAGGGAAAGGCCGTGGACGGTGAGGTCCTGGTGCCCATCCGGGCTGTGGCGGAAGCTGCCGGATACCAGGTGGATTGGATCGCCGGAAAGGGCGCTGTGGTGTCCGCCAGCGGCAAGGCGGTGTTCTCCGTGCTGCCCGGGGCGGAGACCGCGCTGACAGCAGATGACGAGGTCTATCTGGGCCGTCCCTGCGTCATCGAAAAGGGCGTCACCTACCTGCGGGACGCGGACCTGGCCCGTCTGCTGAACCTGTTTTTGTCTCGGGACGCATAACCGCCTCTGCCTCGGCGCACAATACCCTCAGTGAACAAAAAATTAAGGCCGCGAAGCGGCCTGCCGCAGAGCACTGCGCTGTGGTACTCGAAAGGCGGCGCTTCCGCTTTTCAAGTTATTTGCTTATAACACCGAGGTGAGTACGATGGAGCAAAACGAGCTGCCCCTGGGCTTCGGCATGGCCCTGGCCCAGCATCCGGAGGCCATGGAGCGCTTCGCAGGCCTGCCGGAGGCAGAGCAGAAGGCGATCCTGGACGGCATCCACGCCGTCCGGTCCAAACAGGAAATGCGAGCTTACGTGGAGCGTTTGATGAAGTAAAAAAACAGCCACCGCGGAAGGGCGGCACTCCGTAAGGAAGTGCCGCCCTTGCACTATCTTTTACGTCGGGGTGATAGGTGCGGAAACCATCTTGGCACGCAGCGCCGTCCGCTTTGGGGTGCCCGCGGCAACACAAAAGCTATGCTCGCTGCTGCACGATGAGACAGGGCGGCAAGTTGTCTCCAGAGGCTTCTTTTCTGCGGTCAAGGGTTTAAGAATGGAGATTTTTTCGCGCCCTGTGCGAAAAAATACGACTTGGCCTTGACGGTCTGGACCGGCGGAACGGGCGGGGAATGCAGATTGCCTTTCCTCATTGGCTGTGTTATAGTTTTTCCAATACATACCGATAAATCGGAGCTTCTAAAGGAGAATAAGTGATGATTGTAAAATGGGAGCCGGATTGGTACGAATTAGACCAGTGCATTGTGGTTGGAGATATTGATTTCTTTTATTTGAGAAAAGATAACTTTTATTTTGCAAATGGTTTAGATCTGAAACCTTATGAATGCGAAGTCAAGGCAGAAATATTGAAGATAACCCACCCAGAATTAGGAGAAATAAAAGGTGTTATAACGATAGGGCTTGACTATTCAATATACCTTAGTGACGGAACTGTAATCATTGTAAATGCTGAAGAAAATCCCGGTAAAATCTATAATTCTCAATATGTCGTAAGCGAATGGTGTTTTGATGTGCAAATCCATATCATTGAAAAAACTGGGCTGACATTGATTGAACGAAACAAAATGTACAATCATAATGAACGGAAAGAACGGTGGCAGGAGTGCATCGGAAGATATAAGGCTTTATTAGGCTTATCAAAAGCAGATTGGGAAAAGTAAATTTACATGAACAATTCCTCTTTGTCAGTCAGATAAAAATGGAAACTGGGTGGTGGAGCAAACATCGAATTAACTATCCCCGCCGCCCTGTCCGTTACCGTTCCATATCCTGTGACCTGCGCTGTGCGTGTTCCCGCTGTTCCTGCCGCAAGGTACTGTAAACGCTCCTTCGTATCTGCTCGGCCTCATTCAATGACTTCTTTGAGAATGCCATCCTGTATTTCTGCAGAAAGCATTGGGAGGAACTTCCTTGCGAAGTTCCTCCCAACACCGCGGCGGCTGTTTTTTACTGAAAAGAGAGGTGGAACCGGGCGCCGGGAGCGCCGGCAAACACCAGGAAGCCTCCCTCCGGCAATGTGACGGTGGTATCGTCCCACAGCACGGAGGAGCCGGTGACCTGCCAGTCCTTGTCATAGACCCAGAAGCCCCCGTCCTCCGGCAGCTTCACCGTCATGGCCTTTCCGGCGGCCCCTCCCACCTGATACCATCTGGCATAGCCATCTGCCTGAACGGTGGTGTAGGAGGTCCCACCGCCGGTGTAGAGGTCCGGCGCGCCGGTCTCCGCCATGTACAAAGAACCGTTGGCGGACAGCCACAGAACGCCGTCATCCTCCCATACCGCGATGTCCTGGCCGTCCCGGCCGCCAGTGCCGGGGAGCTGGAGCTCGTAAAGGGCCGAGGTCTCATCCACGATGCGGGCCGCGCCGATATAGCCGGGCACCGTTTCGGCAGCTTCCGCCGCACCAGCGGCGGACAGCGCCAGGTAGACCTGGGAGCTGTACTTTTCGTCCATGGGCAAAATATCCGTGGCCGCGGCCCCCATCCAGAAGTCCTGGACCTCGGCGGGGATCTGATTTCCCGGCAGCTTCACCGCCGCATAGTTGGAAACAGGCAGCGTCCCAAGGCCGGGGAGCTGGCCAAAAGCCTTTTGATAGAGATACGTCTGGCCGTTGGACTCCTGAACGAATTTCAAAAGGGATGCACCCGCGGCGTCCCGGAAAGTGCCGTCGTCATGATAGGTGAAGGTCTGGTCCGGCACTGTGTTGGGGTAGTTCAGGTAGTGCATGGTCAGCACGCCCTCAGCGGAAACGCTGACCTTGTACTGGGCGGAGGTGGCGGCATAGTATCCGCTGTTCTTCATCAATTCGGCAGGCATGGCGGCGGGCTGGGCTCCCGGCAGGGCGGGAACGGCGGTGTCCACCTCCACGCCCCTGGCATACAGCGCCGCCAGCAGCATTTCCGTGGCCGCCAGCTCGTTATAGGTGGACACACCGCCGGAGGTGACCACCGCAGCGGCCATATGGTACTCTGGGATCACCACCAGCCCCGCGTGATACAGCAGGGTATCGCCGCCCTTCACCAGGGCGGTGATGTCGTTCTGACTAAAGGGAAACCACTCTACGGAATCCCAACCCAGGCCGTAGGACAGTGCGTCCAGCGTGTCGTCGGGCCAGACGCCCCGGATGTATTCCGGCGCGGCCATAGCGTCCAGGGAGGACTGCCGCAGCAGCCCAGTACCAGTCAAAGCACCGCCGAAGGCAGCCAGATCCGTGGCGGAGGCATAGATCCCGCCGGCGCCCACCACATTCAGGCAGTCCTGCGGCAGGGGCCGGGGATCTGTGCCGAAATAGGTCTTGGCCAGCCGGGACGTGTCAAAGCTGCCGCCGGGGGCGAAGGTACTGCTCAACCCGGCGGGCTTCAGGATGCTGGTTTTCACATAATCCATGAAATCCTGGCCGGAGACGGCCTCCACCACCAGCTCCGCCAGGGTGAAGCCGTCGTTGCAGTAGACGCTGTAGGCACCGGGGGCCGCTTTCAGCCGCTGGGCGGCCAAATGTTCCAGCAGGGTGTCGGCAGCGACGGGGTCCGGGTCATCAAACAGCATGGCGTTTCCCATGGTAGATCCCATCAGGCCGGAGGAGTGGTTCAGCAGCATCCGCACCGTGATCTGTTTATATCGGGGATCCGCCATTTTGAACTCCGGCAGATACCGGGTCACCGGAGCGTCCAGCGACAGCTTGTGCTTCTCCGCCAGCTGCATGACGGCCACTGTGGTATAGATCTTGCTGACGGAGCCAATGCCGTAAAGCGTCTGGGCCGCGTTTGCCGCCGGCGCGGCTTCGCCGGAGCCCTTGGCCATCTCCGCTCCGCCGGAGATGGTGATCTTGCCGTCCTCCCAGACAGCCCAACTGATGCTGTTGGCCGTGCCATAGGTCATCGCGCCTTTGGCTGCGATCTGCGCGGCCTCCTCCGGTGTTTTGGCGGCGGCCTCCGCCGGCTGAGCGGCTGTTGTCTCCGCCGCCAGCGCCGGGGCTGTCAGGCTGAAGGCCAGCAGCAGGGCCAGCAGCAAGGCTCTGATCCGTGTTTGCATATGTTTCGTTCCTTTCCCGCCCCATGGGGCGATCTGTGCTTGTGGGGATATGGTACACCTTCCACTGGGTGGAAGGTCAAGGGAAATCCGCGAAATTTCCCCAAGTATTCCAACAGACGGTCCCAGGAACAGGGACGCCCGCCCCGGCGTCTGCCGGAGGTTTTGCCCTCGCGCTCATAGTCCTCCGCCGGTCAGCAGACCCAGCAGCGGCTCGAAATCCACACCCTCCCGCAGGGGCAGGTCTTCCTCCGCAGTCCGCTCCCCGCAGGCCCGGACGAATTCCGCCGCCTGCCGGGCGGCATCTGCCAAATCCGCACCTCGGACCAGTGCGCCGATAAGGACGCTGGCAAACACATCGCCAGTGCCCAAAAACTCCCGGGGGACCCGCTGGGTCTGGATCAGATGGGTCCGGCCGGTCCCGGCGTCAAAGCACATGGCTCCGGTCAGCTCCGGGGCAGCGGAGGCGCCGGTCAGCACCACGGACCGCCGGCCATCCAGACTCAGCCGCTTCACGATCTCCCGAAGCCCCTTCTCCCCGGTGGGCAGTGCGCCAAAAGAAAGCCCCAGCAGCAGCGCCGCCTCCGTCAGATTGGGAGTGATAACGTCCGCCTGTTCTGCCAGCCGCGCCATCCCGGCGCACATGGCGGGGGTATAGGTCTGGTAGACCCGCCCGTGGTCCCCCATAACGGGGTCAATGATCACCATCGTGTCTGCGCGGCGAAAATCCCGGATGAAATCCGCTACGATGCCGATCTGGCGTTCACTCCCCAGAAAGCCGCTGTAAATGGCCTGGAATTCCAGGCCCAGGGCCTTCCAGTGGGCAGATACCTTGGGCATCTCATCAGTCATATCCAGAAAGGTGAAGCCCTCGAAGCCGCCGGTGTGGGTGGAGAGGAAGGCGGTGGGCAGCGGGCAGCACTGGACCCCCATGGCGGACAGGACCGGCAGGGCAATGGTCAGCGAGCAGCGGCCAAAACCGGACATATCATGGATAGCGGCAACGCGGGGCGTAAGCATGACACAGTACCTCGGCTGAAAAATTCATTTTATTATATCGTAATTTTCCCTATTGTTCAAGGCTGGAAATTGTGCTATACTACGTTTGTTCATGTCATATGCGCCTGTGATGGAATTGGTAGACATGCGAGATTTAGGTTCTCGTGCGGCAACGCGTGTGGGTTCGAGTCCCTTCAGGCGCACCAAACTAAGAGGCAAAAAAGACTATCAACGAAAAAAGTGAGAGTTTCCAAGCCTCGCAAGGCTCTTTCGTCCAAAAGCGAAAGAGCCTTGAATTTTACTATCGGACAGCAAAATCAGCATACTGATGAGAGTCGAACTACCATTAATAAAAGCCAGAATAAGCCAGCGTCCAGTGCGTTTTGTCAAGTAGGTTTTTCAAATAAATGCAAAAACAGGCCACAGTGAATCGTCACTGTGGCCTGTTGTGTAGAGTTGTTCAGTTATGCGGCTCTAATTAGATGCAATACTTGGTTTTTCATATCAACCGTTTTAACATCAAAGCCAGCGTTGTAGATTACATTGGAAATCGGGCGGTTATCGCCAGATACCAGTAGGAGTAGAATTTGAACGCCGATTTGCATAGCGGTTTTCCGATCAGCTTCTCAACCTCTGCAAAGGCCAGGGATACGCTGTCCGCCGTCTGCTGGGAAAGGTACTCGCCCAGCGGGGCAAAGCTGGTGTTGGCCGCTACATACCGCTCCTTGAGGGCCTCTGCAATAGGGGGCTTCTCAACGTCCGGCGCGGCGGGCAGTTCCACCAGACTGATGAAGTTGAAATACACATCGACACGCTGCTTACGCTTATACCGGCCAATGCGCTCGCGCTCATGGACAACTACCTTTTCCACAAACTCATTGAGCATGGGCGTGGTCAGTTCGTCAAAGCTGGTGTAGCAGTCAACCAGGGCCATAAACTTGTCCACCCTGCCGCTCTGCTCCTGCATCGTTTCCATCTCTGCGGCCAGCCGCTTCAACTCGCCCTCTATCTGCTCCTGCTCCGCTTCATACTGCTGGGACAGTTTCAAGAACCGCTTGTCCGTCAGCTTGCCAGCGACATGATCCTCAGAGAGCTTTTGTCAAGGGTAAATTTAAAAGGCATGTTTTCTCAAGCTTTATGTCGAAAGCCCCGCGTATTGCGTCATGTACAGGTCGTAGTATTTTCCTTTTTGCTCGATCAGCGTCCGATGGTCGCCCAACTCCACGATCCTGCCCTGGTCCATCACCACGATGAGATCCGCGTCACGGATGGTGGACAGCCGGTGGGCGATGACAATGCTGGTGCGGTTTTCCATGATCTTCTGCATAGCCTCCTGGATGGCCTGCTCCGTCCGGGTATCCACGTTGGAAGTCGCTTCGTCCAGGATCAGGATTTTCGGGTCGGCCACAAAGGCGCGGGCGATTGCCAGCAGCTGGCGTTGTCCCTGGCTGATGGTCTCACCGGCCCCGGTCAGGACGGTATCCCAGCCCTGGGGCAGGCTCCGGATCAGTTCATCACAGCAGCTCATGCGGGCCGCCCGCTCCACGTCCTCCATAGGTGCCAGCTCGCAGCCGTATTTCACATTGTTCAGAACAGTGTCGCTGAACAGCAACGTGTCCTGCAAAACGATGGCCACATTCCGGCGCAGCTGGTTTCTGGAGATGTCCCGGATATCCTGACTGTCGATGCGGATATCCCCGCTGTCGATCTCATAAAAGCGCATGAGCAGGTTGACCAGCGTGGTCTTGCCGCTGCCTGTGGCCCCCACCAGTGCCACCTTTTTCCCGGACGGCACCGTCAGGCTGAAATCCTGGATCACTGGATGACCCGGAATATAGGAGAACTGCACCTGTCGGAAGGTCACAGCGGCGGGCCCGTCCTCCAAAGTATCCCCAGCTTTGTCCTCGCTTGCTTCATCCAGAACGGCAAAGACCCGTTCCGCTCCGGCCACGGCGGTCTGGAGCTGCCCGTAGATCTGGGCCAGCTCGCTGATGGGGCGGCTGAACTGCTTGGCATAGACGATAAAAGCGGAGATGACACCCACGGAGATTAGCCCACTGGCGGAAAAATATCCGCCGAAAGCGGCGATGATGACAAAGCCGATGTTTCCGATGCAGTTCATCACCGGCCCCATAACACCGCTGAAAATATCCGTTTTGATGCCCGCCCTGGTCAGCGAATCCGACGTGGCGCAGAACTCCTCTACTGTAGCATCCTGATGATTGTAGGCGACCACGGTGCGGTAGCCGGACACCATCTCCTCCACGGTACCGTTCAGCGTGCCCAGAAGCGTCTGCCTCCGCCGGGAGAACTTCCGTACCTTCCCGGAGAGAATCCTGGTCGCCAGGAGAGTCAGCAGGACGGTGGCGCAGCTGAGCAGCGCCAGCTGCCAGCAGTACCAGAGCATTACCGCCACTGTCCCCAGGATCGTCAGGACACCGGAGAACAGGGAGGGCAGCGACTGGGAGATGGTGGTGGAGAGATTCTCCACATCGTTGGTCATGCGGCTCATCACGTCGCCATGGGAGTGGGTATCCATGTAGCGGACGGGCAGGTCCACCAGTTTTCCAAACAGCCCCCCACGCATCCGCTTGACGATGCGCTGGCTCAGGCGTGCGCTGAGCAGCCCCTGCAATAGCTGGCAGACGCTATAGAGCAGATAGGCCGACAGCATCCCCAGCACAGTCCGCGTCAAGCTGCCTGCTCGGACGCCCGCGATAATGTCGATGGCATTGCTCTGCAAGCTGGGGGCATAAACGCCGCACACCGTACCGAAAACCACTGCCGCCAGCATGACCAGCACCATGGCTTTCTCTTGAGCGAAATAGGCCGCGATGCGCCGGAGCGCCGCCCCGGCGTTTTCTGCATGCTCCGCCTCGACGAAGCGCTGGCTCCGGTTCATCATGCCGGGGATATTGCGGGCGGCAAGGCTTTGCTCTTTTCGTTCAGGCAATTTCTCCCTCTCCCATCTGTGAATGATAGATATCCTGGTAGACCTTGCAGCCCGCCAGCAGTTCCTCGTGGGTTCCGACGGCAGCGAGACGCCCGTTTTCCAGTACCACGATGCGGTCCGCCCGGCGCACGGAGGCGATGCGCTGGGCCACGATGATCTTGGTCGTGCCCGGATGCTTTTCCTCCAGGGCGCGGTACAGGTCCGCCTCCGTTTTCAGGTCCAGGGCGCTGGTGGCGTCGTCCAGGATCAAGATCTCCGCCCGCTTCAGCACCGCCCGGGCGATAGACAGCCGCTGCTTCTGTCCGCCGGACAGACTCATGCCCCGTTCCGCCACCACAGTATCGTAGCCCTCCGGGGTGGAGCGGATGAAGCCGTCCGCCTGGGCGGCCTCCGCCGCCGATGCGATTTCTTCCGCTGACGCCCCCGGCTTGCCCCAGGCAATGTTTTCCCCAATAGGGACGGTGAACAGCTCCGCCTTTTGCAGGGCAATGGCCACCTTCTCCCGCAGGGCCCGCTGACGGTACTCCCGCACATCCACCCCATCCACCAGCACCGCGCCCTCCGTTACATCGTAAAAGCGGGGGATCAGGTTTGCCAAGGTGGTCTTCCCACAGCCAGTGGCGCCCATAACAGCCACTGTTTCGCCCTGGCGGATAGTCAGATCAATATGCTCCAGCACCGGACGAGCCGCGCCAGGGTAGGTAAAGGACACATCCCGAAATTCGATTTCGCCCCGCCGCTTGGTGTCGCCGTCAAAGCTGCCGTCCGCCAGCTCCGGTGTGCTGTTTAGCAACTCCTTGACCCGTTTCCAAGAGGCCAACCCCCGCGAGATGTTCTGGAACAGCATGACCAGCATGAGTACGCCGTTCAGGAGCTGGGTGGTGTAGGTGACGGCAGCCATGACATCGCCCGGAGTCACACTGCCGGAGGCCGCCTGGAAGAAGCCCGTATACAAAATAACGGCCACCACTCCGTACATCAGGGCGTTCACAGCGGGGTTCATAAAGGCAAAGATGACCAGCACCCGCAGCTGTGTCCTCACCAGCGCGTCGTTGGCCTTGCCGAACCGGGCCTTTTCATACGCCTCTCTGACGCAGGCTTTGATGATTCGGATACCGGAAATGTCCTCCTGCATGATGGCGTTGATAGCGTCCAGATGTCCTTGCAGCTTGGAGAACAGGGGTTGGCCTTCCACAGACACAGGACGATACACCCCGCCACAAGGGGAAACGCGCACAGCACGGTCAGCCCAAAGTCCCGGTTCAGCCGAAAGATACAGTACATACTGCCGAAGGTCAAAAGGCTGGTGCGGATCAGGCCGCGTACAAACAGCGACACGAAGGTCTGTATCTGGGTGATATCGTTGGTCACCCGCGTCACCAGTGAACCCGTTCCGAAGCGGTCCAACTGGGGGAAGGAGAACGACATGATCCGGCGAAAGGCGTCCTTGCGCATTTCGTTGCCGATATTCTGGCTGGAATAGTGGGTGAAGACATTGTTCAATGAGCCGCACAGTCCGCCGAACAGGACCAAGGCAATCATCCGGAGCCCCAGCGTCCCGATGAGCCGCAGGTCGCCTACGCCTCCGGTCTCCAATCCCAGAACGCCCTCGTCCACGATCCGGCGCATGATCCCCGGCTGGACCAAGTCCATCGACACCTCGCCCACCATGAACAGCGCGGCAAGAACCGCATAGGGGAGGTAGCGTTTGATGTATTTCCACATACCGCCCTACCTGTTCCGGCGCTCACGGCGGGAGCTGCCCTTGTGACAAGAAATTGCGTGATAACGGCCCTCCCAATCGCGGTTGACCTTTTCCAGAAGGGAGAGGAGCTGCGCTTTTTCCTCATCCGTCAGGGCGGAGAACATCTCCTCGTGCCGCCGCTGGCGCTGTTCCAACGCCGTCCGCGCCTGCCGCTCCCCCTCCTCCGTCAGGGAGATATCGGCGGTCCTGCGGTCTGTCTCGCTGAGCGAGCGCACCACCAGCCCCGCCTGTTCCAGCTTGGCGATCACCTCGCTGGCGGAGCCTGGCTGGATACCCAGCCGCTGGGTCAGTTCCCGCTGGGTGATGGGGCCCGTCTCGCTGAGCACGATGAGGATCCGCTTCTGACTGCCCCGCCCCTCGTAGAGGGAGCGCATGGTGTGGCTGATGTCCCGCAGAGTGACGACCAGCCTGTCATTGATATTTTCTTTCCGATACTCCATACTGTGCTCCCTTTCCGTATATCATGGTACCTTGACATTTTATTCGCACGGCCGGTATTTGTCAAGGTACCATGAAATTTTTTATTTGGGCTTGACTTTTCCCTCTCTTATCTGCTATATTTTAAATGTAACGTGTAGCGTAACTGCGTAAATCCAGTTCCGTTGCGCGTTTAATTTTTAGAATAGGCGAGCGTAATTATGAAGCGGATCAAGGCGGCCTGCATCTGCCAGACCCTCCACTTTCTGCTGAAGGAGAACGCGGAGCGCCAGTGGGCGGCCAAGCAGGTGCAGCTTGAAGTGGTGAACTACAAGAAGGGACTGGAACGGAACCGTACCCAGTACAAAATCGTGGAGGAAACCACCCAGCCGGACGGCTCAGTGCTTCTCAAGGTTATCAAACAGTACAATACCGCCCCTGTGGGGAACTACTTGGGCTGAACCGTGGCTATAAAAGAATATTTGTAAAACAAGTGCGTGGCCAAAGAGGCGTAAATCCAGCTTCTCAGGTCACGTACTTTTTTATTTTCTATTCTCAAGGAGGGCCATTTATCAATGGAAGCAAAAGCAAATGATTTTTTGGAAAAACAGCCGATAGGGGAACTGATGCGGCGGTACGCCGTGCCCTGTGTCATCTCCCTGCTGGTGGCGGCGCTCTACAACATCGTGGACCAGCTGTTCATCGCAAACGCCAGCTACCTCGGTTCCCATGGCAACGCCGCAAACACGGTGGTATTCCCCCTAACGGACAAGGCACTGCTGGTGCGGCGGCTGAGTATCTCCGCAAACCGCCTGCTGACGGAAGCGGCCGCCCCGAAAGAACCTGGGTTGGAACATCTGGACCTGTTCACCGACTACGCTGCCCAGGAAAAGCAGAAGGAGGCGGACAGGGCCGCTCTGGAACGGGAACGAAAGAAACAGGAGGCTGTACTGCCATCAAGAAAAAGTACGGGAAAAATGCCATTTTGAAGGGGATGAATCTGGAGGACGGCGCCACGGCCAGGGAGCGGAACAATACGATTGGAGGGCACCACGCATGAGCGGTAAGTATGACGATATCCTCCGCCTGCCTCATCCCACCTCGGAGCGTCATCCCCGGATGCCCATTTCCGACCGTGCCGCCATTTTCAGTCCTTTCGCCGCTCTCACCGGCCACAGCGCCGCTATCACGGAGACGGTGCGGCTGACCCAGCGGCGCATCGAGCTGGACGAGGACAACAAAGCAAGGCTGGATCTGAAACAGCAGGTGTTGGCGGCGGCCATCGACTGACAGCCCGAGGTGACCGTCACCTGGTTCCAGCCAGACGAGAGGAAAGAAGGCGGCAGCTATGTCACCGCCACCGGACGGCTGAAGAAGGTAGATACGCTGGAACGGACCCTAGTCCTGACGGACAGCACGGAGATCCCGTTGGACGATGTCCTGGATATGGAAAGCGAATGCCTTCAGGGCATATTGCAAGAAGAATTTTGAAATCTATCTAACAAAAAGGGAAGCGTGGCAGTGCGCCGCGTTTCCCTTTTCGTTAGAGCAAAACAGGCAGATTTACGCTGGAAAGGAGAAGGCTATGAATATCAGAAAACCTGTTGACTACAACGCCCTGTACGCGGATTCGGATAAGCTGATGGCGGCAAAATTATCCCAGATGGAACGATACCGCGAGATCGGCAGACTGGTCAGCGCCAGGAACGAGAAAGGTGCGGCGGTCGCGGCCTCTGAATATTTGCAGGCCGCATATCCCACGGCCACAGACTTCTCCCCGCGTAATCTGCGGCGTATGCGGGAGTTCTGCCGCACTTATGACAGCGATCCTGTTTTGATGGAGCACGCAATGCAGATCAGCTGGACGCTGAATGTTGTCTTTTTAGAAACGGACCTTACGATGAATGAGCGCGCATGGTATATTCGTGCGGCAGAGCAAGATGGCTGGTCCAAAATTGAACTGAGAAATCAAATTGCTTCCTCTGCGCATTTAGAAGTTCCTCTCGACGGTAAGGCACCTGTATGCTATACTGAACAGGAAGAAACAGTTCAGGAGTACGAGAACAGCGATGACAAAGATACTTTATTAAGAGGCTTTCTACCCATTCATTATATGCTGATAGATGGGTATACAAGTGAAAAGAGAGAATAGTGATTATGATAAAATTACTCAATAATGTTGCGGCTCTTTTATATGAAAATATGCAGTGGCTATTCTCTGGGTTGGGGGTAAGTGTATTATCTTTACTGATATCTTCTTTCGTGAAAAAGAAAAAACCACAGGAAAATGCAGTAACAGTAAACGGCAATAATAATCAGGTGGCAACTATAATAATTAATTTTTCCCCGGATTTTATTTTCATAACTTTATTCTCAATCATTCTAGGACTTATTATATTTGTTGTAGTTTGGGCTCATTCCGATTTCTTTTTGCATCCAACAACAAGTTTTATGGTTATAGGAATTTCATTGGGAGTAACTTTTTGTTCATGGTATATGATTTTCCTCCTTTATCGAAAGAACTGCACCAGAAAATTGGAGGTAGAGGGAATCTACCTTAGTTCAATTAATAATACAAATTCTAATATCTCTTTGAACCGTTGGATTAAATTTGAAGAGATCATTCATACATATTCAATAAAAAAAACCGACTTATTTGCAGAAAACAAATGTAAGGGCAAAGTAAGTTCAAAGCGGTTTGATAATTCAGTAGCTTTTAGCGTTTTCGGGGAGTCTCCCAATGTTGATTCTGTCCAAGGACATGGATTTGATCTTCTGGCAGATCCAGATGAAAAACACAAAATTACGCCACTTACGGTTAAGTGCAAAAATATTTCAACAATTCTGAAAGTGCCACTCTCCACTAGGGCAGAAATTGGATCTGAAGTAAGATGTAAGTTCGTTACCCCAATATTTGGCTGTATGAAATACGGAAAAGATTATGTTAGCGCTTACGCTGCATCTAGCACAAAGAGTCCTATTAAATTTACTGTTAATCTACGATTTTATGATGACTTCCCAACAAGTGTAAGGACATATCATATAGATTATTCCGATTTTCTGCCAAAAATAAAATTTGATAGAGTTCTTTATTGTAAAGAAAAATCGAATCAAATTCAAGTATACACAGATGAGACTATTATAAAATCTAGGCACTACCAAAAAATATATATTTTTGAGCGAAAAGCAGAGAGTAATGTGAACAGAGACGGCAACCTGGAAAGTACTTAAAAAGCGGCTGAAGGACGAGGGAAACCAGTCAGTTACAACCTGTGACTAACTGAAATTAGATTTCCCAAAAGACGGCAAGCGGTGCAAAGCTGTTGTTGCCAACACAAAATAGCTCCTCCGTATTATCCAGTTCATTCTCTCGCCCAAGGCCGAACCATTCAAAATGTGGCTGGCCCAGGTTGGGCGGGCGCTTGCGACCTACTTAAAGAAGGGGATACACTCGCGAGTGGATCAGCCAGTGGCTTCAGGCGATTCAGGTACGTAAGTAACTCTGACGAATGATTGAGATGCCCGGGGTGTTCAAAAAGGCGTAGAATATGCAATCCTGACCGATGATATCTCCCGAGCATGGTTCGGTATGACGCCAAGCAGTACAAAAACCTCAAGGGATTGACAAAAGAAAATCTCCGGGACTATATGCCCACCCTGGAATTGGTACTGATTGATCAGGTGGCAGCAAAAAAATTAAAGACACAACAGATGAACTTCCCCGCCAAAAATAAGCAATATTCCCCCCCAATGTATCTGCAAGCCAGTTTGATATGTTTCCGAAAGTGTTCGTACTTTCCAAACGAGAAAGACCCGCTATCTTTTGTAACACAATGGATGGCGAGTTTTTCTTTATGCAGTTTTGATGTATTTGGTCGTTGTCTCAAAATGTACAGCTATAACCGCCGGGCAGGTATTACATGAAGCGCGCTTTTCGACCATATTCTTAGGGGGGATTTGTTGAAAGTATTGGATATTCTGGACGCCGTCAACGCCCGGCTGGTGAAGAAATGGCCTGATCGGACAGTGTATGTGGATGTCTGCCCGTTGACTTTGCCCGGCCCTCTTTCTGGCTCGCAGTCGAGAAAAACGATTGGACTGACGCCAACCGTAAAGGAGGAACCAGTGAAAGACTTTTCACTGGTGACGGAAATACTGGGAGCGCCACGGCGCAAGACAGTAATTGAGAGGAGCATACAATGGGACTTCCTGAACTTTCTTTTTCCCTGCGGAAGGCCGCCCAAACGGTAGCGGCCCGAGTATCCGCAGGCAATGTGGCCCTGATCCTGCGGGACGCCAAGGCCAACGGCGTACACGCCATTTACCGGGAGAGCGATATTCCCTCGGAGCTGGGCGCCCCCACGCCGGCGGAGGCGGTGAAGAAGCTGCTGCCCGGCGAGATCGTGGACCTGTCCAATGCTGTGGAGCAGCTGACCGGCTACCGCCGGAAGACCATCCGTGAAGTAAAAAACGGCTGATGGACGGCGGCGACGCGGAATTGGGCCTGCTGTACTACCTGTTCTCCGCCCACCACTGGGGACTTCACGATCTCCGGGTCCTATGGGAGGGAGAGACAGGCTGGCATGACCTGATCTACGCGCTGGCGTCCTATGAGGCCAATGAGCGGGCGGAGCATCTGAAAGGTCTGACGGACTGCCCGAAGGTCAAGATCGTGAAGACCAGGGCAAAAAAATAAAGCCGCCCAGCAAAGCAGCTTTATTTCATATTTAAGCTAATGCGCCAACAAACATACAAATAATTGCGGGAATCAAGAGCCCTACGCACAGCCAGAAGTTACGATCCAACTGTTCTGACGGTTTAACTCCGTCTAAATATTCAAATTTGTGGTCAGAAAACCACTGGAAGCCAAATATGCAGCCAACAAGCGCAAGAAGAAGCCATAACCAAAACATGAGAATCACTTTGGATTTATTATAGGTCATGAGGAAAGTGTTGTCAAGGAGGTGACGGAAATCTCCCTTTTACCTTTTGTAGGATTGTCAAACATATTGGACAGCGAAGTCAAGAGGAGAAAGCCAACGGAGAGGCCTCATAGGGAAGTTGTTG
>NZ_CANRKH010000030.1 GCF_947631165.1 uncultured Dysosmobacter sp.
GATTGGCGATTTTCATCCGGCCAAAATTGGCGATTTTCGCCCGGCCCGGAATGGCGATTTTCGCCCGGCGCTAACAACGCTTGTTTTAACGGAATTTAAAGAATTTTAAAAATATATGATTCCGTGAAACATCATAGAAGGAGGATATCTAATGAAAAAGAGTAAAAAACTCATCTCTCTGCTGTTGGTTCTCACCTTGATCGCCGGTGTTCTGGCTGGCTGCGGCAAAAAGGAGGATGCTCCAGCTGAGGACCCCAAAACAGAAGCGCCTGCCACTGAACCGGAAGGCGCCAAGAAGTTTGAGACCCTGAATGTAGGTACTCAGCCTGTTACCGTTGGCTTCCCAGTACTCTATGCCGACGAGCAGGGTTGGTTCGACGAGGTCGGACTGGATGTCAACATCGTGATCTTCCCCACCGGCGCCCCCATCAACGAGGCCATTGCCGCTGGTGAACTGGACGTGGCTTGTTCCGGCTTTGCCTCTGTTTACGCTCTGGCAAACTCTGACTGCAGTTGGTTGGCTGATGTCAACACGGCAGGCGGTATGGGCTTGTATGCCCGTCAGGACTCTGCCATCGTTAAGGCAGGCAAGAATTTGGCGAATTTGCCTAACGTCTACGGTGACGCTGAAAGCGTGAAGGGAACTCAGATTCTGGAGCCTTTGGGAACCTCCGCACAGTTTGCCACTGAGAGTTATTTGAACCTGCTGGGCCTGACTGATGGCGATGTGGAACAGGTCCATATGGAATATGCCCCCGCATATCAGGCATTTACCGCTGGTGAGGGTGATATCGGTTCTTTTTCTCCTCCTTACTCCTACTCTATGGAAACGGACGGCCACGTGGAGATCTGTTCCTTTGAGGATGCTACCGGCGTTGTGCTGACTGACGGCTGCTTTGCGAGAAATGAGGTCATCGACGAGCGTTCTGAGGAAGTGCAGCTGTTCATCGAAGTGTTGCTGCGCGCTATGGATGCGCTGCAGGATGATGATTTGCGCTTTGAGTACACACAAAAGAAGTACGCTGAAAATGCTCAGGATGTCACCGATGAGCAGATGTGGAATGAGATCCGTGACCGGGCATACTGCGGTACTGAGTATGTCAGCAGCGACAGCTATGTGTTCGGCGATTGCTGGGGCGCCATTACCGACTTCCTGGTGAAAGTTGAGAAGATCCCCGCTGAAAACGCTCCCAACGTGTTCGCTTCCTTCAATCCCTCTTTCCTGGAAAAGGCTACTGGTCTGACTGTGGAAGTCTACCAGCAGTAAATTGCTGCGGAGCAGCATTGACGTAAATTTGCTGAGGGCCCACACAGTTTATGGAGATTTAAGCTGTGTGGGCCCTTTCTCAAGCACCGTTTCATACCCTCAGTGAACAAAGGGCAACGCGGTTTTTCAGGGCATCTTCAGCGGCTGGCGGCGTTATCCTCGTTGCCGGGCGGCAGCCCGGCTGCCTCGTCTGCCTTGCCAGCCGCTAAATCTGCTCCTGAAAAACTCCAAAGGACCTGCCAGCGAGAAAAAATCGGTGCTGGCAAGGAAGAGGACGACGGTGGGCTGACGCCCACCTAGGACGATGACGCTGCCAACGTTGATTTTAGCCGCCGGCAGGCGTGTTGCCCTATGTCCACTGAGGGTACTGTTTCCTGATAGAAAACTTAAAGAAAGTTTTTTGTTGCGGCGCAACACGCCGCCGCGCCTGCGTCGCGCAGGAAACGTATGGACTTTCATCACAGGCGGCTTTGCCGCCGGTGCCGCATAAGCGGCCCTCATAAAGCAATAAAATTGTTTTATGAGTGATTAGTATCAAAGAAAGGCTCTTGCGTATGAAAAAAAAGAAAAGCTATATTTGGCTGTCAATTCTCTCCATTGCGTTTTTCTTGGGCCTGTGGTGGTTTGTGACGGATGTGATCGGTATGTTCAAAAGTACTGTTTTGCCCAGTCCTGTCGTTGTGGCGCAGACCTTTATCAAAAAAATGTCCAGCACCGCGCCAGATGGAGCCACACTTCCCCAGCATATTTTCTCCTCTTTGAAAATCGCTCTGTCTGGCTATTTGGCCGGTGTTGTAATTGGAACACCTATTGGTATCATGATGGCCTGGTATAAACGGGTCGATCTGTTTGTTCGCCCCGTATTTGACCTCATTCGCCCGATTCCCGGCATCGCCTGGATCCCTCTGATGATCATTATGTTCGGCATCGGTATGACATCCAAGGTCGTTACGATTTTCCTTTCTGCCTTTGTCCCCTGTGTTCTCAACTCCTATACCGGTATCCGTCAAACCAAGGATGTCCATCTCTGGGTCGGTCAGACATTCGGAGCATCGAACTTCCAGATGCTGCTTCATATTGCGATTCCCACGGCCCTTCCCATGATCATGGCAGGTGTTCGCGTTGCATTGGGTTCTTCTTGGACTACCATTATTGCAGCGGAATTGCTGGCCTCAACCCGTGGCCTCGGCTTCATGATTCAGCAGGCCCGTGGTATTTATCGGCCCGATATCATCATCTGCGGCATGCTGGCCATCGGCGCAATCGGTTCCCTGCTCAGTTATGTATTGCAGAAAATAGAAAACAGAGTTGTAAAAGGGGTGATCCATAATTGAAAACGAGATTCAGAGGAGCCTCCAAATATGAGACGGCCATCTGCGCCGCGATCTCTATCTTTGTATTTTTATGCCTTTGGGAGCTGGCAGTACGTACCACAGCTGTCGGGCTTTTCATCAGCAGTCCGATCACTGTTATAGGAAAAACGCTGCGAAGCATCGTAGAGCCGCTTGGCACACACACGATTCAGGGGCATGTTCTGTGGAGCCTCAGCCGCGTTGCTGTGGGATTTGTGGTTGGCTCTGTGGCTGGTGTTGTCGTCGGCGTTTTGATGGGGTGGTATCGGATTTTTGAAGCGATTGTCCGCCCGCTGTTTGAAGTCATCCGTCCGATCCCTCCGATTGCTTGGATCCCGCTGGCGATCCTATGGTTCGGCTTAGGGGAAAGCTCCAAATACTTTTTGATTTTTCTGGCCGTATTCAGCAACGTCACTATGAACGCATACTCTGGAGCCAGAGCGGTTGATCAGACATTGGTAGGCGCTGCGAAAATGCTTGGTGCCAACAACCGGCAGGTATTCACGTCCATTGTTTTGCCCTCTTGTGTTCCTCAGATCTTCGCGGGACTGCAAATCGGTCTTGGGTCCGGATGGGCCACTGTGGTAGCCGCTGAAATGGTTCGCTCCTCTGAGGGCGTTGGCTGGGTGATCACCAAGGGACAGGATCTAAATAATCCTCTCCAGATCCTGGTCGGCATTGTCGGTATTGGCGTTATCGGCTATATTCTTGCTGTTTTGATGCGCGCGATCGAGGCCAAATTGTGTGTATGGAGTGAAAGAGGCAAATGAGAAAGAAAATCATTGAGTGTTCACGGGTTTCCAAGGAATTCACCACTGATCGCGGTACGGTGAACGTGCTTCAAAACATCGATTTGGATGTGTATGAAAACGAATTGCTTGTGCTCTTCGGCCCTGGTCAATGCGGAAAGTCAACTTTTATCAACTGCATGGCAGGGCTGGATATCGCAACTTCCGGTCATGTAACAGTCAATGGGCATAAGGTGGAAAAGCCAGGGCCGGACCGCGGAGTTGTTTATCAGCGCACGGCGCTGTTCCCGTGGCTCACTGTGATGGGCAATGTGGAATATGGCCCGAAGTGCAGAGGAATGGGCAAAAAGGAGCGGCGTGAAAAAGCCCAGTATTACATCGATCTGGTCGGCCTGACCGGCTTTGAAAACGCATATCCCTCTAAGCTGTCTGGCGGAATGCAGCAGCGGGTGGGTATTGCCCGCGCATATTGCAATGAGCCGACCGTCATGTTTTTGGATGAGCCTTTTGGGCACTTGGATGCCCAGACCCGCTATTTGATGCAGGAAGAACTGATCCGCATCTGGGAAAAAGAGAAGCGCACCATTGTGTTTGTTACCAATAATATCGAGGAGGCCATTTACCTGGCCGATCGTATTGTCCTGATGACAAATTGCCCTTCGACCCTAAAGGCAGAATATCAGATCGATCTGTCTCGTCCCCGTGATTACACGACCCCTGAATTTCTGCAGCTCCGGGAAGAAATATCCGCGGTTGTGGATAAATCGATTTGAGAAGGGAGGCTATGGCTGTGTCTGATAATATGGATAGAGAGATCAAAGTAAAAGTTGACCATATGACGAAGCGTTTTGGCGATTTGCTCGTTTTGGATGACATCTCTTTTAATGTGAAGAAGGGCGAATTCCTGTGCATCGTTGGACCTACCGGCTGTGGAAAGACGACCTTTTTGAACTGCATCACCAAACTCTATGAGCCAACTTCTGGAGAGATCCTTTTAAATAATGAGCCTGTAAACCTGAAAAAACATAATGTGTCCTACATTTTCCAGGAATACTCTACTATGTCTTGGCTGACAGTGGAGGAGAATATTGCTTTCGGCCTCAAAATGAAAAAGCGTCCCCAAGAAGAAATCAATCTTGCTGTCGCAGAGATGCTGGAGGTCGTCGGTCTGACAGATTACAAGGATTACTATCCCGCAGAATTATCTACCTCCATGCTCCAGCGGGTCGTGATCGCCAGAGCTTTTGCAACAAAGCCAGAATTGCTCTTGATGGATGAGCCCTATGGGCAATTGGATATCGACCTTCGGTTCAAATTGGAGGATGAGCTTTTAAAGCTGTGGAGAGCCACTGGAACCACCGTCATCTTCATAACCCACAATATCGAGGAAGCCGTTTACTTGAGTGAAAACATCCTGATCCTTACCAATAAGCCCACCAGCATCAAAGAATATATGAAAAATGAACTGCCCTGGCCCCGGAACGTGGTCTCTCCCGAATTTGTGAAAGTGCGCAACCGCGTCACCGAACTGATCAAGTGGTGGTAATACACAGGCCCACCAGGGCTGGCAGGAGGAATACAGCATGAAAACAATCGTAATTTTAATGGACAGTCTGAATCGCAGATGTCTGTCCACTTATGGCGGTTCCTGGGCGCACACGCCGAACATTGAGCGTCTGGCCCAGCGGAGCTGCGTCTTTGATAATCATTTTGTGGGTTCCGCCCCCTGTATGCCAGCGCGCCATGATATCCTGACCGGACGTCTGGACTTTCTGGAGCGGAACTGGGCGCCTGTGCAGCCTTTTGACTGTACTCTGCCTCAGGTCCTTCGCAAACATGGGATCTTCAGTGAAATGATTACGGATCACTATCACTATTTTCATTTGGGAGGCGAGAACTATTTTCCGCTGTTTGACTCCTGGGAGTTTATCCGCGGGCAGGAGCACGACACCATGGCGCCTAACTTGGGCGCCCCTATCCAGAAGCCCCATTATGGGAATTACGACGAGCAGTATGAGCGCAACCGTTTGCAGTTTCACACTGAGGCGGATTACCCCTCTCCCAAGACCCTGGCACAGGCAGCAGCCTTTTTGGATGACCACTATGCGGACAAAGATTTTCTGCTGTTCGTAGACTCCTTCGACCCCCATGAGCCATTCGATTTTCCAGACGATACACCGGGCGCTCAGGAGGACACATACAGCGACAAGCTGTTCTACTGGCCTCTGTATGGACCGGCAGACGCAGTCCCTTCCGATGCTGTGGAGCACGCACGCAGGCGTTATGCTCAGGTCGTGGCCATGAGCGACCGCTGGCTGGGCCGTGTGCTGGATGTGATGGACCGCCACGATATGTGGGAGGATACGACTGTGATTTTTACCACGGACCACGGTTTCATGATCGGTGAAAAGGATCTGCTGGGCAAAAACTTTATGCCCTGCTACAATGAAGTATATCATATTCCCCTGATGATCCACACCCCGGAGATGACCTCGCAGACACGCTGCTCTGCACTGACCCAGAATATCGACCTCATGCCTACCATCTTGGCCCTGTATCATATCCCGGAAAGCAGCTGCCGCTATCCTCTCCACGGTAAAAACCTGCTGCCCCTGCTGCGGGGCGAGGCCGAGCGCGTACGGGATGCCGTGATCTACGGAATGTACGGACGGCACGTCAACATCTGTGATGGCCGCTATACATACTTCCGCGCAGCATGCCGGGCAGACAACCAGCCCCTCTATCTCTACACGGCAATGCCCAGCACCATCAACCACTATTGGGATGAGGAGCATCTGACTGATCTGTCCGCCATCACGGCAGGTCCCTTCCTGAAGTGGACGAAGTATCCTGTCTATAAAATCCCCGGAAATATCACTGTGCTCTCCGATTTTTCCCATCGGTTCACCGTGCGGGATGAGATCGTCAGCACAAATATGCTGTTTGATCTCTCTGTGGACCCCCAGCAGGAACATCCTCTGGAGGACGCTGAAGCAGAGTCTCTCATGTGTGAAAAGCTTGTCCGGGAAATGAAGCGTCACGACAGTCCCGATGAGCAGTTTGTCCGTCTGGGTTTATGTGAATACGCAGAGGCCTGCCAATGAAAACCATCTTTATTCTGGCTGACAGCACCAACCGCCGCTTTCTTAGCATGTACGGTGCCAAGCACCCAGCCCTGACGCCCAATTTGGACCGCCTGGCGGCGAGGGGCACCGTATTTGATAACCACTGGTGCGGTTCTGCTCCCTGTATGCCCGCCCGCCGGGACATCTTGACTGGCCGGCTCAATTTTCTGGAAAAACCCTGGGGCGGCCTCGAACCATTTGACCAGACGCTGCCCGCTTTACTGAAGACCCGCAACGTTTACAGTTATATGTTTACCGACCACTATCTCTACTATCACGTAGGCGGCGAGAACTACTGGAACGATTTTACTTCTCACGAGATGATCCGCGGCCAGGAGTTCGATGCGCTGAACATGCCTGCGGGCCGGGAAGGCATTGTCACCCAGCAGCGGCCTGCGGGCTACAAGGGGATCTATTCTCAGGAGCACGATGAGACCTACGGACGCTTCGCCAGCGAAGAGGAGTATCCCAGTCCCATGACCATGAAAAAGGCCGCCCAGTGGCTGGAGAAAAATGCGGATGCCGATAACTTCCTGCTGTGGGTAGAGGGCTTTGATCCCCATGAGCCATTTGATGTACCTCAAAAGTACATTGACATCTATCGGGAAGAGGATGGCGACGATTACGAGGGTATGCCCTGCTATTGGCCGGAATACCGCAAAAATATCTTCACCGATCAGGAGACCCGCCACCTGAATGTCCGTTATAAGGCTCTTCTGACTATGACGGACCACTACATCGGCAAGATCTTCGATGTGCTGGACCGACACAACATGTGGGATGACACCATGGTCATTTTTACCACGGACCACGGATATATGTTGGGGGAGCATGGTTACATGGCCAAAAATTATATGCCCGCCTACAACGAGGTGTTCCATATCCCTCTGATCGTGTGGTATCCTAACGCAAAGGTAAAACGCTTTACAGGGCTAACCCAGAACATTGACATGTTCCCTACCATTTTGAATCACTTCGGCGTGGACATGGGCCAGATGCACTATCCCATCCATGGGAAAAATCTGATACCTGTCCTGTTGGGCGAAGCAAATAAGGTCCGGGACGGCATTCTCTATGGGTACTTTGGTAAAAGCGTCAATTATACTGACGGTAAGTTCACCTATCTGCGGGCTGCGAAGGATGAAGACAACCGTCCGCTGTATGTCTACACAGCCATTCCCACTACCTTGCGCCAATACTACGGCGTAGGCTGCATCAAACTCGAAGACTACAGCAAAATTGGCTTTGGCCGCCTGCCCTTTACCAACTATCCTGTTTACAGGATACCAGCGGATATCATCGATTTCAAAAATCCCTCTCAGGAGTATGGCAAACGCTCTGATTACAACAGCGAGAGCTGTCTGTATGATCTCGCGAAAGACTATGAGCAGGAGCATCCTATTGAAGACGCTGCTTTGGAAGCAGAATACATCGCGCGTCTAAAAGATGCAATGCGTTATCATGGCAGTCCTGAGGAACAGTTCCAAAGGCTCGGATTATAGTATCGTAAGCGGTAGGTCTCCATGGGCTAAAACGGTTCAACGCGATTCCCTAAACTTAGGGAATCGCGTTGAACCGTTTTGTATGATAGGTGGAAAAGGCCGTTCCTTGAGAGAATCAGCGCAGTGATGATCAATGACCCTGCCTGTGGGTGGAGTAAGCCAAACGTTTTTCTTTTTGCGGGCAGATTTTGTATGAACTATGGCCGGGCCAAGCAGGAACCGTAAAATACATGCTGATATTTTGCGCGGCTAAAGAGCTTGACTGTTACATCCTCCCAAACCGCTCCAGGACCTCCTTCTGCAGCACTTCCGCCGCCGGAGAAAAGACCTGGTACTTCTTCCAGATCATATACATCTTCGTCTCCAGCGGCGGCATCAGGGGGCGGAAGGTCAACTCACTTTCCTCACTGGTGTCGGCCAGCTTGTCAAAGGTAAGGGCATACCCCACACCCTCCCGCACCAAAACGCTGGCGTTGTAAGCCAGGTTGAAGGTGGCGACGATGCGGAGGGCGTCCATTTTCTGCTGAAACACCTTGGGATAGTCCTCGGTGATGCCCTGACGGGAACAGATCAAGGGCAGATCCAATAAATCATCCACACCGACAGCCTCCTTGCTGGCAAGGGGGCTGTCTTTTCGCATCAGGACGCCGTAGTGGTCGGTGGCGGGCAGCTCCAGATAATTGTATTTGGACAGATCCACCTCGTGGACAATGATGGCGAAGTCCAAAAGCCCCCGGTCCAGCCGCTCGGTCACATCGGCGGAGTTGCCGCTTTGCAGGTGGAGCCGCAGGCCGGGATACCGCTCCAACAGGGCCATGTAGCACCGGGCAAGATGCTTGATGCCGTCGGACTCGGCGCAGCCGACCCACACGTCCCCGCCGGTGAACTCGCCCAGGGACTTGAACTCCTCCAGCGTCTTGTCCGCCATGTTCAGAATGTCCTCCGCCCGTTTGCGCAGGAGCATCCCCTCATCGGTCAGCTTCACATCGTGGCTGCCCCGAACAAAGAGCTTTTTGCCCAACTCTCCTTCCAGATCCTTGAGCTGCTTGGAGAGGGTTGGCTGAGAGATGTGCAGCCGCTCCGCCGCCCGTGTGACGCTCCCTTCACGGGCCACCTCCAAAAAATAACGCAACACCCGAAGTTCCATATGACCGCCTCCTGGGGACAGTATATTGTCAATAAACTTGAAAAATCGCAAGCGATTTTTCAAGCGGGCTGCGCCCGCAGTGTGCTTTGCACACAGTTTTTAACAATGAAATCCAAATAAAGGATGCGCGCCGCGGCCTGTCGCAACGCTGATCCGCTGTGACACTTGACAGGTGATTTTACCACTTGTCAGACTATTTTGATTATAACAGATCGTGCTATTCTATTCAAGAATATCATGAAATGGGAAATAAGTATTTGCTATTTTAAAAGCTGGAAAATATAATCGAACCATCAGGAGGTGATGCTATGCCGCATATCGCAGACACCCAGGGGATCCTGCGTGAAAACCTCTCAGACGCCGGATGCGGCCCGGAATTGATCGAGCGATTTATGGCGCTGGCCGAACAGGGACAGGAAGAAGAGGGGCTGGCGCTCCTTGCCAAGCACCGGAAACACCTGCTGGATCGCTGTCACGCCGAACAGAAGAAGATAGACTGCCTGGACTATTTGGTTTATCAAATGAAAAAAGAAACGCGAAAAACACCTCAATTTTGAAAGGACGGGAACACATATGGAATTGAAATTGACGGCTGAATGGGACAAAACCTTCCCCAAGAGCGACCGGGTGGAGCACTGCAAGGTCACCTTCCGCAACCGCTACGGCATTACCCTGGCGGCGGATCTGTACCAGCCCAAGGGAGCGGAGGGCCGGCTGGCGGCCATCGCCGTGTGCGGGCCTTTTGGAGCTGTGAAGGAGCAATGCTCCGGTCTGTATGCCCAGACCATGGCGGAGCGTGGATTTCTCACCATCGCCTTCGATCCCTCCTTTACCGGAGAAAGCGGCGGAACGCCCCGGTATATGGCGTCTCCCGACATCAACACCGAGGACTTCCAGGCGGCGGTGGATTTCCTTTCGGTACAGGACAGCGTGGACCCCGAGAAAATCGGCGTCATCGGCATCTGCGGCTGGGGCGGCATGGCACTGAACGCCGCTGCTCTGGATACCCGGATCAAGGCCACGGTGGCCTCCACCATGTACGACATGAGCCGGGTCAACGCCAAGGGCTACTTTGATGCCGAGGACAGTGAAGAGGCCCGCTATGAAAAGAAAAAGGCTCTCAATGCCCAGCGCACTGCAGACTGCAGGCGGGGCGGTCATGAGTTGGGCGGCGGGGTTGTGGACCCTCTGCCGGAGGACGCTCCCTTCTTTGTGAAGGACTACTATGCCTACTACAAGACCCCCAGGGGCTATCATCCCCGGTCCCTCAACTCCAACGGCGGCTGGAATGTCACCGGCTGCATGTCCTTCCTGAACCAGCCTATTTTGTGCTACGCCGACGAGATCCGCTCCGCCGTGCTGGTGATCCACGGCGAGAAGGCCCACTCCTGCTATTTCAGCCGGGATGCTTTCCAAAAGCTCAAGGGGGAGAACAAGGAACTGCTCCTCATTCCTGATGCTGTGCATACCGATCTCTACGACGGCGGGGGGAAGAACGCCATCCCCTTTGGCAAACTGACGGACTTTTTCCGCAAACACCTGGCATGAGGAGGAACTAACCATGGGAAAGAATGTACTGATCATCACCGCCAGCCTGCGCCATAACAGCAATTCCGACGCCCTGGCTGCGGCCTTTGCCCGGGGGGCCAAAGAAGCTGGGAACGCTGTGGAGACCGTCAGCCTGAAGGGCAAAGCCATCGGCTTCTGCGTGGGGTGTCTTACCTGCCAAAAGACCCAGACGTGCGTCATTCGGGACGACGCCGCGGCCCTGGCTGAGAAGATGAAGTGCGCTGATGTGCTGGTGTTTGCTTCGCCAGTCTATTATTACAGCGTTTCCGGCCTGCTCAAAACATTCCTGGATCGCTGCAACCCCATCTATCCCTCGGACTACGCCTTCCGAGACGTGTACTTCCTGGCCACGGCGGCGGAGGCCGATGAGAGCGCCATGGACGGTCCTGTGAAGGCTATGGAGGGCTGGATCGACTGCTTTGAGAAGGCCCGCCTGGCCGGGACAGTGTTCGGCGGCGGCGTGGACGCCCCCGGCGAGATCAGCGGCCATGGATCGCTCCCAAAAGCCTATGAACTGGGCAAGCGGGTTTGAGGAAAGGGGAACCGATATGACGATCAAGCAGACGGCAGGCCGGGAGGCCCTGGGGGACTTTGCCCCGGAGTTTGCCCATTACAACGACGATATTTTGTTCGGAGAGAACTGGAACAACGGGGACATTTCCCACAAGACCCGCTGCATCATCACCGTGGTGGCGCTGATGTCCTCCGGCGTGACGGACTCCTCGCTGAAATATCACCTGGAAAACGCAAAAAAGGCAGGGGTCACCAGAGCGGAGATCGCCGCGGTCCTCACCCATGTGGCGTTCTATGCCGGCTGGCCCAAGGGCTGGGCGGTGTTCCGCATGGCAAAAGAGGTGTGGGCGGAGGATGCGCCTGCTGGGGACGCCAAGGCTGCCCACGCCGCCGGGATGGTGTTTCCCATCGGCGCGCCCAACGACGGCTTCGCTCAGTATTTCATCGGGCGGAGTTATCTGGCCCCACTGTCCACGGCACAAGTGGGTATTTTCAACGTGACCTTCGAGCCGGGCTGCCGCAACAACTGGCACATCCATCACGCCAAGTCCGGCGGCGGGCAGATCCTGATCTGTGTGGCAGGCCAGGGTTGGTATCAGGAGTGGGGCAAGGATGCCAAGGCGCTCCGCCCCGGCGACATGGTAAATATCCCTGTCGGGGTCAAGCATTGGCACGGCGCGGCGGCGGACAGCTGGTTTTCCCATCTGGCGGTGGAGGTCCCCGGAGAAGAAACTTCCAACGAGTGGTGTGAGCCGGTGGCGGATGAGGACTACCGGTTGTTGGCGGGCCTGTAAGGGAGACATACCAAAGGTGGGGAAGCAAAACTGTAAGCAAATATTTCAAGCATAAAGACAAGGAAAAAGTTCCTGATTTCGCAAGAAATCAGGAACTTTTTGGCAGACTGCTGAGCTTGAACCAATGACCTCCTGCGTGTGAAGAAATGCAGAGGATTTGATGCGGGAATCCTGTGCTGCCGAAGGACATACAGCACAGGCGATTGCTGAAGGGAAAACAATAATTTAAAGTCTCCGTAGATCAGAGAGAACTGATCTTAATATTCCGGTAGCCGGAAGCACGGGAAAGGATCGAGGCAAGATCTTTGACAATAGAAATATATTTTTGGGCGTCATCCCGAGTTTTGAGATCCAGGTGTGTAAGGCTGACAGCGGTCGTGATCGTGCCGTCTTTATTGTAAACCGGGGCGCTTACACAGCAAAGTCCTTGTTTGAATTCACGGAAGTCAATTCCATAGCCCTGACTGCGGATCGTTGCCAGCTCTTTGTGCAGAGCATCCTTATCTGTAATTGTATTCGGGGTGAGAGGGACCAGTTCCAAAGAGGATATGATCGACTCGATCACATTTTCGCTCTGATTTGCCAGCAGCACCTTGCCGGCACCAGTGCAATAGAGGGGAACGGACAGGTTTTGCCCGTCTTCAAACAGAGACCTCCTGGGGCATTCTGAAAGAAGGATTCCCTGGTTCAGTCCTGCAAGCGCCACCAGATGGCAGACAACACCTATTTCTGCCGCAATAGTTTCTGCCTGAGTGTTAAAGATTTCAACCATAGGAAAGCCCTCTTTATAGATTTTACCCATGACATAAACTTTTCCGGTCAGGCATATGCGCCCCTTTTCATTTTTATAAAGATATTTTTTCGCAATCAGCGTTTTTACCAGGTTTGTACAGGTAATGCGATTCATGGATAGATCGCTGCAGATGCTTGCAATGGTCTGCGAACTGCCCTGCTCGTTCAGATATTCTAAAATATCCAGCGCTCTGATTACAGAGCTGTTGATTTTTTCATTTGTTTCGGAATTCTGCTTCATGCCAGCCTCTCCTAAACAGCAAGTTTTATAAAATATATAAAATATAATACTATCTTTTTCAAATGAGTGCAAGAGCAAAAACGGAGCAATGCAAACAATCGACTATAAATGCACAGAAAACTATACATTGATATAAATATTTTTAACTTTCACTATTGACATTTCTGTCGAATTGTATATAATAATAGATAAATTAGCGGATATTAGTATATAAAATTTTATACAAGAGGCGTTGCGATGCTATCAAGGTTTGCACAGAAGTTCAGATTTCATTATGCGTGGATCATACTGATATCATGCTGTATTCTCCAGCTGGGGATGCAGGGCGTTTTTAATTACTGCTCCGGCGCCTTTTATGTTTCTGTTTCCGAATCGCTGGAGATCGGAGTCGGAGCGTTTTCTGTCTCAACCGCGCTCCACGGGATCGCGCTGGGGCTGTTCAGTCCCATCGGCGGGAGAATATACAGTAAAAAACATATGGGAAAGCAGATGGCCGCAGTGACAGCTGCCATGTGTTTCCTCTTTGCTTCCCTTTCAAGAGCGACTGCTGTCTGGAACTGGTATTTAGTGATGACGATTCTGGGTGCGATCGGCTCTATGATCCTGATCCTCCCGGTTCCGATCCTGATCAATAATTGGTTCGATAAAAACGCCGGCACTGTGCTGGCCATTGCAAGCTCATTCTCCGGGATCAGCGGTGCGATTGTTGTGCCGCTTGCGGCAAAAATCATCGCCGGTGAAGGCTGGCAGAAAGCATACTTGATCCTTGGCGCTGCGGCAGCGGCAGGCCGGTGGAGCTGATCGTGATCCAGGAGATCGGCGGAACGGTCAAGGCCGTGGAGAAGGGGGTCGAAATTGCTCAGCGCATGGTGGAAGAGGCAAACCGTCTGGAGCGGGTCGAGTGTCCCATCAGCGACTTGATGATCGGACTTGAGTGCGGCGGCTCTGACGCCATGAGCGGCATCACCGCAAACCCGGCCATCGGTATGCTCTCCGACTGGGTCGTTGAACGGGGCGGTACCACTGTCCTGACAGAGATGACCGAACTCATCGGAACAATGCAAGTTCTCAAGAGCAGGGCAAGAAACGAGGAAGTTGCTGAAAAGCTGGAAGCGGCTGTCAATAAGGCGCAGGAGATTGCGGTTCAGGTACTGGGCGAAAAGGCAGGCTATGCTATTGCGCCAGGCAATATGGACGGCGGCATGACTACTATTCAGGAGAAAGCGCTTGGCTGCATGAGAAAAGGTGGCACTTCTCCAATTATGGATGTAGTCGGCTACGGTGAGCGCCCTGCTGAAAAAGGACTCATCGTTATGGATGGCCCAGGCAATGACGCGGAGTCCATCACCGGACTTTCCGCAATGGGCTGCCAGCTTATCTTCTTTACCACCGGACGCGGCAACCCGCTGGGCCATGTGGTGACGCCGGTCGTCAAGATCGCAAGCAATGATGAGCTTTATGAGAAGATGAAGGACAACATCGATATGAGCTGCGGCGTCATGCTGGAAGAGGGCTATACCTTTGATGACATGCAGCAGGACATGGTGAAACTGATGCTTCGAGTGGCAAACGGAGAAAAAACAAAGGCGGAGATCCATGATACGAAGGCAATGGTCTGCCTGATGTCCTGGAACCCCGCAGTCTGAGAAGGAGGATGACAGCAGTGATCGAAATTGCAAAAGAACAGTGCAAGAGTTGTGCGTTCTGCGTAGAATTCTGTCCCCGAAAGGTGTTGAAGATTGGAGAGGAATCCAACCAGAAGGGATATCAATTCGCATACATGGCAGAATCCGAGAAGTGCGTTAGCTGCGGCATCTGTGCAATTGTGTGCCCAGATGCGGCAATCAGCCTGTATAAGTGATCGGAGGAAATATGAGCAGAGCATTTGTTAAAGGCGGAGACGCCATTGCAGAAGCTGCGATCCGTGCAGGATGCCGCTTTTTTGCAGGATATCCCATAACCCCACAGAACGAAATTCCCGAGTATTTTGCAAAGCATCTTCCGGAAGCCGGCGGCTCTTTTGTACAGGGCGAGTCCGAGACCGCGTCTATCAATATGGTATTCGGCGCTTCTCTTTCCGGTACAAGATGCATGACTTCCTCTTCTTCCTGCGGTATCTCTCTGAAGAGCGAAGGCTTTTCCTACCTGGCAGCAGCAAGACTGCCCAGTGTTATCTGTTCCGTTCAGCGCGGCGGCCCCGGTTACGGCAGCATTAAGCCGGCCCAGTCTGACTACCTGCAGGCAACCAAGGCGGCAGGCAACGGCGGCTTCAAGATGATCGTTTTTGCACCTTCCACGGTACAGGAGACCATCGATCATATTTATGAAGCATTTGATTATGCAGACAAGTACCGCAACCCGACCATGGTGCTGCTGGACGGCGTTATCTCCACCATGATGGAGCCTGTCGTATTCCCGGAGCCTCTGACAGAGGAACAGGTGCAGGCGATCAAGGATTCCAAGACCTGGGCGCTCAACGGCAAAAAGGCCGGCGATAAAAAGAAATTGATCACCGGCGGCGCAACCGAGCAGAGCAATATGGAGTGCGCGGAGATGTACGAGTATTGGGCGGAACATGAGACAAGAGCGGAAGAATATCTGGTAGAAGATGCGGAGTTTATCCTTACCGCTTACGGCACAACTGCTCGTGTTGCAAGAGCAGTTGTGGATACGCTTCGCAAGGAGGGGATCCGTGCAGGCCTTATCCGCCCGATCCTGGTGAATCCCTTCCCGTATAAGAGCTTTGCAAAGCTGGATTACAGCAAAGTAAAATGCGTCATCGATCTGGAAATGACCATTCCCGCCCAGATGATCGAAGATGTCAAGCTGGGCGTTCTTGGAAAGGCGCCGATCCGGACTGTCTTGAGATCCTGCGGCGAGGTCATGACTGATGATTTCGCGCTCGGCGGCGTCAAAAAAATCATTGAGGAATATTGAGGAGGGATAGCATGGAAAAAGTGATCAAAAGACCTAGCACTATCCCGGAAAACGCCATCAGCGGCTTTTGCCCGGGCTGTATGCACAGCACTGTCAATAAGCTGATTGGTGAAGTGCTTGATGAACTGAATGTAGTTGATAGGACCGTGGAGATCATCTGTATCGGCTGTGGGACCCTGAACCTCAAGTACAGAGAAAACGATCAGGCGGTTGTAGCACACGGCCGCGCCTGCGCGGTTGCTACCGGCTATAAGAGATGTAATCCGGACAAGCTGGTATTTACTTATCAGGGCGATGGAGACCTGGCATCCATCGGTATCGCAGAGACCATCTATGCCGCTAACCGCGGTGAAAATATCTCTGTTATTACCATCAACAATGCAATTTACGGCATGACTGGCGGCCAGATGGCTCCGACCACCATGCTGGGGCAAAAAGCAACGACCTGCCCCAACGGCCGAGATTTCAATGATGTCGGAGCTCCTGTCCACATGATGGACATCCTAAATACTCTGAAGGCACCGGTCTATCTGGAGCGCGTTTCCTGCAACACACCGGCTAATATCAAAAAGACAAAGGCCGCCATCAAAAAGGCCTTTGAGTATCAATTAGCAGGCAAGGGCTTCTCTATGGTAGAAGTCATTTCCAACTGTCCAACCAACTGGAATCTCAGTCCTTTGAAGACGCTGGAATACATGAAAGAGCACAACCTGAAGGAATTTCCTCTTGGCGTAGTTCGTGACCGTGGGGGTGAAATCAAATGAAAAGAAGTCTTTTGATCGGCGGCTTCGGCGGTCAGGGTGTCATGGTCACAGGCCAGCTGCTGTGCTACTGCGCGGCAGAGGAAACCGAGGACAAGCAGGTGACTTTCTTCCCATCCTACGGCGCAGAGCAGCGCGGCGGCACTGCAAACTGCTATGTCATCATTTCTGATACGGCAATCGGCTCTCCCATGGTTGATTATGCAGATGAGCTGATCGTATTCAATAACCCGTCCCTGGATAAGTTCGAAGAGTGCGTCAAGCCGGGCGGGACGATTATCATAAACTCCTCTGTTGTCGATAAAGAGCCAACCCGCAAGGATGTTAAAACTGTCAAGATCCCTGCTATAGAAATAGCGCTGAAACTGGGCAGCCCGAAGGTACAGAACCTTGTCATGCTGGGTGCTTATGTCGGCTATACCGGCCTTCTGGATCCGGAAGATGTCAAGCGCACTGCGGAGAAGAAGCTGGGTGGAAAGAGACCGGAATTCATTCCGCTCAACAATGCAGCATTTGACCGCGGCTGGGAAATCGGTCACGCAGCCGCTCGGTAATAGAGGGAGAAACAAAAATGAAGTTTCAACTTTCACAGAATAACTGGCAGGGGTTTGAGCCGGTAGAAATCAATCTGCCGGACGACTGGGACGTCCAATTTTACGGCATTCCGGGTGATGAAGTCCCTGCAATGACCAAGGAACAGCTGCAAGAAAAAATCAACAAGCCCTATGGCGCTGAAACGATATATGAGCAGGCAAAAAAGGCAAAAGAAGTCTGCATCATCTTTGATGATATTTCTCGGGGCACCCCGGTAAAGCCGATTGCGGAGATCGTTGTTGAGGAACTCAAGCGCGCAGGGGTCAAGGATGAAAATATCCGCTTTATCTGCGCACTGGGCACCCACGGAGCCCACAACCGGATCGATTTTGTCAATAAACTCGGTGCGGATATCTGCGATCACTATCCGGTCTATAACCACAACTGCTACGAGAACAATGTCTGCATCGGCAAGACCGTAAAGGGCTATGATGTTTGCTGCAATGCAGAAATGATGGCCTGCGACCTGCGGATCGGCATCGGCGCCATAACCCCGCATCCGTTCAATGGCTTTGGCGGCGGCGCAAAGATCATTTTCCCGGGCATGGCATCCATCGAGACCATCGCGGCAAACCATAAAGTAGCGGTGGACGATGTCCGCGCAAGAAAGATCAATGCTGTTGCAAACATGGGCGATATCAGCGTGGACGGCATGCGCAAGGAGATCGAGGAAATGGCCGGCATGGTCGGTCAGTTCTTCAAGATCGACTGTATCATCAATACAAAGCTGGAAATCGTTGACCTGTACGCAGGCGACATGATCGAAGAGTATTACGCATCGATCCCGGCGGCTCAAAAACTCTACGCAATGCCTAGATTCGAGGATAAGGACATTATCATCACCAACGCGAACGCAAAGGCAAATGAGGCACAAATCGCCATCGGTCTCGCCTCTCTCGTCGTCAATAAGGAAGGCGGCGACATCGTTGTTGTCAACCGGACCCATATGGGGCAGTGTACCCACTATCTCTTCGGCGAGTTCGGCAAGAATGCCGGAGGCAGAATGCACGGCCGTCTGCCGAAGGTCCGCCCGTGGGTCAACAACTACATCTTTTGGATGGAGCCGGATTTCGGCAGCAGGCACTGGTACGGCGACATTGATAAACAGATCTATGTGAATACCTGGCAGGAGGTCATTGATCTGCTGAAGAAAACGCATGGACCGGGGACCAAAGTGGGAATCATCGCAGACGGCACGATCTCCTGTTTCGAGCAGAAAAATTCTTAATGCGCAATTTGCCGAATAAACGGTGAAAGAAATTCATGGAGGGACGAGAAAATGAAAAGCAAAAAGTCAAACTGGGCTTCCATTATGGGGCCAATCTCACTCGGCGCAGTCATGTTCAGTACCTACGTGGGCCCGGGCTTCGCATCCGGCACGCAAACAGTCAGTTACTTCCTCACGAAAGGCTGGGTTGGCGTTTTTGTCGGCCTGTTGGTGGTAGGTGCTCTGGCACTGGTCCTGAACCTCCTGTTATTCCAGGCGTTCCATGTCTATCAGCCGCATCATTTCCGTGAATGCTATGACCGCATTTACCGCAACAAAATTTTGAACTTCGTCATCTGCAATCTGAAGGATATCATCACGATCCTCACGGTTATCGTTTCTGTTGCCGCGCAGATCAGCGGCGCCGCAACGATTTTTGAGAATCTGTTTGGGCTTCCGAATCAGGTAGGCCGCATCCTCTTTGCTGTCATTATCCTGCTCCTTTGCCTCTACGGCGCAAAGGTCCTGAATGCAACTGGCAGTATCATGACCATCGCGATCCTCTGCGTTACCGTTTATATCGGTATTGTCGCGATCCCGATTTTGTGGCCGAATACCATGGCATTCATCGATTCCCGTGTCAGCATGCAGGATAACGGCTTTACCACCTTTGGCGGCTGGTATGCAATGATCGGCTTTGCAAACATGTTTATCTCCGGTCAGACTGCATGCGCGACCACAAGCCGCGGTATTCTTGTTGACAAGAAGAGCGTTATCATCGGCTCCGTTACCAACATTCTTCTCTGCACATTTTCCACCATGGTCTATACTGTCATCTTCGCGGGTGTTATGCCGGAAGTGGCAAAAGAATCTATTCCTACCCTCTATGTTCTCCAGCAGGCGATCGGCGCTTCCAGAAGTACGCAGCTGATTTATGCGATCCTGGCAATCGCAGCAATGATTTCCACCGGTGTTTCTCTGATTTTCTCCATGGCTGCCCGTTATGAAGGCCTGCTGGGCAAGGTCTGGAAGAAGAGCACTGTTCGAACCCGTAAGCTTGTGATCTCCGTGCTGTTCCTGTTCGTTTGCCTCTATGGAAGCAGCTTTGGCATCCTCTCTCTGGTCAAGTACGGTTTCGGTTATCTGACGAAGTTCGGCTTCCCCATCACTTCTGTTCCTCTGCTGTTCTTTGTCCCCTACCAGATCTGGCGCGATAAGAAGGATGGTAAGATCAATGCGGACGGCTTCTATGTTGATGCGGACCTCAGTGCCGTCTATGCGGCACGGGACAAGGCAGAAGCAAAGTAATACTTAACAGCGCTTTATTCTGATTGCGTTTTCATGATATCTGTCCGGCTTCCGTGGTTCAGCTTTTTACCTCACTGGAAGTCGGACAGATTCTATCTTAAAAATAATGCGGACACGCTGTTCCATTTGGGATCATTTCAGGGGGAGCAGATTTAACAACCGTGCACAAAACAGAAAGGACGCAGACGTGGAAAATATTATGCTAAAAGGAATCAAGGTCCTGGACTTTACCAGCAATTTGGCAGGACCGACTGCGGGCGCATTGCTGGCAGATATCGGTGCGCGTGTGATCCATGTTGAACGCCCGGTCATCGGCGATGATAACCGCAACTGGGCAGAACAGGTTGACGGCACCTGTACATCTCATATTATCTGCAACAGAAGCAAAGAGTCTGTTACGCTGGACCTGAAGGATCCGGAAGGCCGAAAGATCGCACTGGAACTGGCAAAGACGGCGGATATCCAGATTGAAAGCGCGAAGCCTGGCTCTATGGACAAAATGGGCCTGGGCTATGAGGATATCAAGAGAGTGAATCCGTCTATTATTTACTGCTCGATTTCAGCTTTCGGCCATACGGGTCCGTATTCTGCAAGACCTGGATATGATGTCATTTCTCAGGCATATTCCGGCTTTGCCTACTACACAACGCCGGTGGAAAACGGCCAACCTACTTTGATCACGCCGACTATCGCCGACTTTATTGCCGGTATGAACGCTTATGGCAATATTCTTGCGGCCCTCTATAACCGGGATCACACCGGAAACGGCCAGCATGTGGATATCGCCCTGACTAGAAGTCTCCTTTTCATGTGGGGCTGCTTTACACATCCGTATACCGGAAAGCCCAGCCGCAAGCGCAGCGGCAATGTCAACGCCAGCCTCTGCCCATACGGAATTTTTAAGTATGACGATGATAATTATGTTGCTATCGGTGCTGCCAATAATGCGCTTTACAAGAAGCTCTGTGTGGCAATGGAGCGGCAGGATATGGCCGATAATCCGAACTACGCAACTGTTAAGCTTCGTGCGAAGCATGTAAAGGAGATATACCAGGCAATTGAAACCTGGCTGCAAAGTTTTCCAAGCATCCAGGATGCCATCAAGATATTGGATGCGCATGGCGTTGCAAATTGTAAGATAAACAGTCTAGAAGATATTGAAAATGATCCGCATGCAAGAGAGTGCGGTTGGATCCGTGAGATTCCTACACCGGACAGCGTTACATCCAGGCCGAAACAGCTTGCGGCAGTGGGAATTGCAGATTTCTCCGGCTATGAACTGAATGTGGGAAAAGCGCCGGATCTTGGCCAGCATAATCACAAGGTGCTCCGAGAAATCGGGATGAGCGACGAAGAAATTGATGCCATCCAGAACAAGTGGAAAAAGAGCATTTGATATCCCATAAAACCATTCAGACGTGTCTGGCGGATAAAACGAAGTATTTGAGATTGCTGCAAATGTGAGTTTGCTGAAGCGGCTTACCACCGCAAGTCAGATGGGAGCGAGAGGTCTCATATTGGGTGCATAGCGATTGCTTTGCCAAGGATCATACGCTGTTAAGAAGTGAGCCAGAGATACAAAAATCCGGCAGGTTGGATTTCAAGTGTGCATTGTCAGCTGAAATAAAATCATATGGTATGCTCATGTTTCATTCTTCCCCCAAAATAAGAATTCCTATGTTGGCCCCCACTTGGGAGATGAAACATAGGAATATCAAATATTTGGTTTTCTATATCCCGCCATCTTGCACAGTTTATTGGAGTCTAATATGTGATGACAGCACAGGTGACATGTGCTCCTGGCGCTGGCAGCCCCTGGCATGACCAGGCACTATCTTCGGGTGTCTGGTCATCCTAGGGGCTTTATTGTACCTTCCTTTTTATATGGACCCGCTTTGTAACTGAAGGAAGGAGACTTTACAAAGTTTCATCATCCATAAAAAAAGTCAACAGCTGTATTTGATTTTCCAACTTTTTCAAATAGCTGCGAGTGTCCTGAATGTTTTGAAGCATAAGTGGGAGAAGCGTTACAATACTTTCAACATCATAAGTACGAGCACATTCTCTGAAATATGAGATCTCATTTTCGAGCTTTGATTGATAATATGTGTGCGCTGCTTCCAATTTCAGCATTCTTTTGACCAATTTCTGCTCCATGGGAATACCTCCTTAATTGATGCTTCAGCGCGGTTCCTCTTGCTTTTGATGTGCAATCAACTGGTTTTAATATTTTGTGAGCGGTGTATGGCTTGGAGGCCTGTCTCAAAGACGTATAAGAAGACGGAGGGATATCCTCTGTAGAAGATCCCGGTACGATATGGCCTGCCATATAACGCACCGGGATCTTCACAATTTAAGGATATGAACACATGGAGCAGGAGGGCCTTTTGCATGGCGATCAATTTACCCTGCCGCCGTTTTTTTCAAACAGGGTACTGCCAATGCTGAAAGGCACAGGTCACTTTTCGCCTCCATAAAGACATTTGGAAAGCTTGATGAAAGCGGCATCTCTTTTAGCCAGAGCTTCCTCGCCCTTTCCATCACTGTAATCGTAAAAACCATTATTGTTCTTAACGCCGAACTTACCGGCCTCAAAGGCGTCTTTCAACAGCTTGGGAACGCCGCTGTCATTGCATAAGGCGTCGAACATATAGCTGCCGACATGATTGAAAATGTCAATGCCGCCGAAATCGATGGTCTCAAAGGGGCCAATACAGGCATAGCGCATACCCAGACCGTATTTCATGACATTGTCTACATCTTCCATGCTGGCGTAACCCATTTCAACGCAGTGGCAGGCTTCACGCACGACAGCGTACTGCAAACGGTTGAGGATGAATCCCGTGGGATCTTTGTATACACGCACAGGTTTTTGGCCCAGGTCCACGGCGATGTCATAGATGATATCAAGGGCCTCTGCGGAACTTTTCTCACCTGCGATTACTTCCACCAAGGGGATCAGGTGCGGAGGATTCACCCAGTGCATGCCGCCGAAACGCTCGGGATGTTTGACGGCTTGGGCGATCTCAGAGATGGACAAGCCGGAGGTGTTGGTGGCAAGGATAACGTCCTCACCAACTTTTTCTGAAACCTCGCTCCAGAAAGAATGTTTGATAGCCATCTTCTCTGCAATGGCCTCCAATACGAAGTCCGCCTTGGAGAAGCTGTCTTTAGAAGTGGTCATAGTAATGCGGCCAGTCAACGCGGAGGATTCTTCCGCTGTTAGATCCCCCTGAGCAATTTCTGCTCTCTGGTTTACATCGATCAGACTCTTTGCCTTTTCAAGAGCACTTTCCATGATATCATACAGAATAACATCATAGTTATGTTTGGCAAAGATCTGGGCGAAAGAGGCTCCCATAATTCCTGAACCCGCGATCAGTACAGTGTGGATATCCTTTTGTTTCAGCATGATAAACGCCCTTTCTAGTATAATTTAGATCTGCTTTTGGTTTGCTATTTATTTAAAGCGAACTGTGGGCCAGGTTCTGGTAGCTTTCCAGCCGCTCCTTGGCGTCGGATTCAGCCTTGGCATACAAGGCCTCGGCCTTTTCGGGGAAGCTGAGCTTCAAGGAGGCGTAGCGGTTCTGGCCCAGCAGGTATTTCTGGAAGTCGCCGGTAGGCTCCTTGGAATCCAGCACGAAGGGATTTTTGCCCGCGGCCTTCAGGTCGGGATTATACCGGTACAGGTGCCAGTAACCGGCTTCCACAGCCTTCTTCTCCTCCAGCTGGCTCAAGCCCATGCCGCACTTCATGCCGTGCTCGATGCAGGGGCAGTAGGCAATGACGATGGAGGGACCATCATAGGCCTCCGCCTCCCGGATGGCCTTCAATGTCTGATTTGGATCAGCCCCCATAGCCACCTGGGCCACATAAACATAGCCATAGCTCATGGCCATCATACCCAGGTCCTTCTTCTTGGTCGTTTTCCCGCCGGCGGAAAATTTGGCGACAGCGCCCGCCGCCGTGGACTTGGAGGACTGGCCGCCGGTGTTGGAGTACACCTCGGTGTCCAGCACCAGTACATTGATATTTTTGCCAGAGGCCAGTACGTGATCCAGACCGCCGTAGCCGATGTCATAAGCCCAGCCGTCGCCGCCGAAAGCCCACACGCTCTTTTTAGTCAGATACTCACTGTTTTCCCGGATGAATATGGCGGCATCACTGGGGTCATGTTCAATAGCGGCAAGAAGCGCGTCGCTGACGGCACGGGAATACGCGGAATCGCTGCCCTTTTCCAGATAGGCATTGCAGGCGTCCACGGCGATACCGCTCTCAGCCAGGGCCTGAACATGCTCGATCAGCTGCCGCTTTACGGCGTCCTGCCCCAGCAGGAAACCATAGGCGTATTCAGCGTTGTCCTCAAACAGGCTCATGGCCCAGGCCGGGCCGAAGCCCTTCTTGTCGGTGCAGTAGGGAGAAGATGGCGTGGAGCCGCCGTAAGCAGAGGAGCATCCGGAAGCGTTGGCAACATACATGCGGTCGCCAAAGAGCTGGCTCACCAGCTTGATGTAAGGCGTCTCGCCGCAGCCCGCACAGGCACCGGAGAATTCAAAGTAGGGCTTAGCGAACTGGGAACTCTTTACATTCTTGGGGCTGACGGCGTCCTTTTTGATTTCTACCTCTTCCACGGCGAAGGTCCAGTTCTCAGCCTCCTTCAGCTGGCCGGCCAGCGGCACCATGGTAAGCGCGTTATCCTTGGCCAGGCACACGTTGGCGCAGCTGCCGCAGCCGGTGCAGTCATAGGGAGAGACCTGCATACGGTAGGTGTACTTACCGTTCATGCCCTTGGCTGCAACGGTCTTGAAGCCTGTGGGCCTGGCGGCCTCCTCCTTCTCGTTAAGCAGAATGGGACGGATGGCGGCGTGGGGACAGACCAGGGCGCACTGGTTGCACTGGATGCACTTGGCGGCATTCCACACAGGGACTTCCACGGCAGCGCCCCGCTTTTCATACTTGGAGGTGCCTGCGGGCCAGGTGCCGTCCTCCAGGCCGTATTTTACCATGGTGGACACAGGCAGACTGTCGCCCTCCTGACGGTTCATCACGGAAACCACATCCTGGATAAAGGCGGGAGCGGCGCTCTCCACAGGGATGTCCTGTGCGTCTGCCCAGGATTCGGGGATAGTGATCGCCGTCAGTTCGTTGAGACCATGGTCAATGGAGGCGTTGTTCATGTCTACAACGGCCTGTCCCTTTTTCTTGTAATAGGTCTTGTAGATTGCATCTTTCATCTCGGCCACAGCCTGCTCCACGGGGATCACGCCGGTGAGTTTGAAGAAAGCAGCCTGCAAAATGGTGTTGGTGCGGTTGCCCAGGCCCAGGTTCCGGGCAATATCAATAGCATTGATGGTGTAGAACTTTACCTTCTTGGCAGCCAAGCTCCGCTTCATGGAGGCAGGCAGGTTCTTTTCCAGACCCTCCATATCCCACTGGCAGTTCAGCAGAAAGGTGCCGCCTTCCTTTAGATTTTTAACCATGTCATATTTATTGACATAGGAGGGGGTGTGGCAGGCCACAAAATCGGCGGTGGTGACCAGATAGGGGGAGCGGATCGGTTCCTTGCCGAAGCGCAGGTGACTCTGGGTCAGGCCGCCGGACTTCTTGGAGTCGTAGACGAAGTAAGCCTGACAGTACAGGTCGGTGCTGTGGCCGATGATTTTGATGGAGTTCTTGTTGGCACCCACAGTGCCGTCGGAGCCCATGCCCCAGATCTCCACATTGGTCTGCCCGGCGGGCGAGGTCTCGATCTCCTGGGTAACGGGCAAAGAGGTGAAGGTCACATCGTCTACGATACCGATAGTGAAATTGTTCTTGGGAGTCTCCTGCTTCAGGTTGTCGAACACCGCCAGAATCTGACCGGGGGTGGTGTCCTTGGAACTGAGACCGTACCGGCCGCCCACGATGTCCATGGGAATGCCCTGCTCCTTGTATACAGAGCAGATGTCCTGATATAGCGGTTCGCCCATAGCGCCCGGCTCCTTGGTGCGGTCCAGTACGGCAATTTTTTTACATGCGGCGGGAACGGCAGACAGGAAGTGCTCGGCAGAGAAGGGACGGTACAGGTGGACGTTGATGAGACCCACCTTTTCGCCCTGGGAGGTCAAGTAATCCACGGTCTCCTTGGCGGTCTCTGCGCCGGAGCCCATCAGCACGATGATCCGCTCTGCGTCAGGCGCACCATAGTAGTCGAACAGATGGTGGGGGCGGCCGGTGATTTTGCCCAGTTCCTGCATGTAGTACTCCACAGCGGCGGGGATCTGGGCCACTTTCTCATTGCAGGCCTCCCGGCACTGGAAGAAGATATCAGGGTTGACAGTGGTGCCCCTGGTAGCAGGATGCTCAGGATTCAGAGAGTGCTTTCGGAATGCCTTCAGGGCCTCCACGTCCACCAGAGGACGCAGTTCCTCATAGTCCAGCGCCTCAATTTTCTGGATCTCATGTGAGGTGCGGAAACCGTCGAAAAAGTGAAGAAAGGGCATCCGGCAGTGGATGGCCGCCAAATGCGCCACAGCGCCCAGGTCCATGACTTCTTGGGGGGAGGAGGACGCCAGAAGAGAGAAGCCGGTGCTGCGGACGCTCATCACGTCGGAGTGGTCGCCGAAGATAGACAGAGCATGGGCGGACAGGGTGCGGGCGGACACATGGAACACGCCCGGCAGCATCTCGCCGGCGATCTTGTACATATTCGGGATCATCAGCAGCAGACCCTGGGAGGCGGTATATGTGGTGGTCAGGGCACCGGACTGGAGAGAGCCGTGGACCGTACCGGCCGCGCCTCCTTCAGACTGCATTTCCACCACCTGTACCGGCTGGCCGAAGAGATTCTTTTTGCCGTTGGCGGCCCACTCGTCTACGTGTTCCGCCATAGGAGAGGAGGGCGTGATCGGGAAAATGCCTGCCACCTCTGTAAAGGCATAGGATACATATGCGGCGGCTTGATTGCCGTCCATGATTTCAATTTTTTTGCGCATTTGATACAACTCCTTGATTTATTTCAAGACAGCGCCTTCAGATGCGGAAGATGCGCTTTTGCTGTACATAGCAAGATATCCGTGCGTAAACCTGGGGGCGGGTCTTTTTACAGTTTTCAGGCGTTCCTGGATTTCTTCTTGCTCAACATGCAGTGTAATAACACGATTGGGGATATCGATTGTGATTCTATCATTCTCCTGCACGGCAGCGATCGGACCGTTTTCAGCTGCTTCAGGAGAAATGTGCCCTACAAAACAACCGTTATTTGTCCCGGAGAACCGCCCATCTGTGATAATGGCGGTCGATGTTCCAAGCCCTAAGCCATAGAGATATTTCATAGCGTTGCACATTTCGCGCATACCGGGACCGCCCTTGGGGCCTTCGTAACGAATGACCAGTACATCACCTGCTTGAATATTGCCGCCAAGGATCGCTTCAATCGCACTATCCTCAGAATCAAACACTCTTGCGGTGCCGGTGAAAGTGCGCATTTCCTCTTTGATTGCAGCGGGTTTTGTGACACAGCCGTCCGGTGCCAAGTTGCCGCGCAGAATGGCTAAACCGTTGCCGACAGAAAAGGGATCGGCTATGGTTTTGATAACACGCCGATTTACTGTTCGGCAATTTGAAAGATCCTTAGTCAGGTCTCCTATGGTTTTGCCGTCAACTGTCATACAAGTTTGGTTCAAAATGGGGCGAAGTTCTTTTAAGACTTGCGGAACGCCGCCGGAATAGAACAGATCCTCCATGTTATAAGCACTGGCTGGATTTATCTTAACGACCTGAGGCACTGTTTTCCCGTGCTTTTCAAATAGATCCATAACTTTTTCTGTAGGGATTCCCAGTTCATAGGCGAGGGCGGAAAGATGTAAGATCGCATTTGTGGAGCCGCCGGTCGCATTTACAAAAATCACACCGTTTTCGATTGCGTCCAGCGTCAGAATTTGCCGGGCTGTTATGTGGTCCTTAACCAACTGGACGATGCGTTCTCCGGTGTGTTCCGCCATTCGCAGGCGGTCCATATGGTATGCTGGGATGGCGGCACCGCCGCTGGGAACGATCCCCATAGCCTCCGCTGTGCAGCACATCGTGTTTGCTGTTCCATAGAAAGAACAGCTGCCGCAGGTGGGGACGCAGGAGTTTTCATAGGTGTACAGATCTTCCTCCCGAAGTTTCCCGACTTTCATCATGCCTACTGCCTCTGACATGGATGTGGAATCAGAAGGACGGTTGTCTAATACCGCGCCTCCCTGCATGGGACCACCCGGCAGAACGATTGCGGGAATATCAAGCCGTGCTGCTGCCATCAACATTCCGGGAATGATCTTATCGCAGGAACCCAACAGTACGATTGCATCTAAATTGTGGGCGCGAACCATTAGCTCGATGCTGTTTGCAATTACTTCCCGGGTCGGAAGGATCGCAAACATACCGTCACCCTGTGCAATACCATCACACGCGGCGATGGTGCCAAATTCGACTGCCGTACCGCCGGCACTGTAGATGCCGCGTTTGACAAATTCCGCAACCTGGCGAAGGTTGAAATGACCGGGTACGATTTCATTCCATGAGTTGGCGATACCGATCATCGGCTTTTCCAAGTCATGATCTGAATAGCCTACTGCCTTGAACAGTGCGCGGTGATTGCAGTTTTCCGGACAGCGGACCATGCTGTGATGTGGCTTGAATGCCATTGGGATGCCCCCTTCTTTTTATAGAATCACATAACGAATCATTGATTTACCCGAACAAAGAGATCAGCACACCGGCCGCGATGGCGGAGCCGATGACGCCGGCCACGTTGGGACCCATGGCGTGCAT
>NZ_CANRKH010000031.1 GCF_947631165.1 uncultured Dysosmobacter sp.
GTCCCGCGTTGCCGTTCCCATATTTTCCTCCTATTCTGCCGGGACTTCATTTCCCCAGGCGTCCCAGCCGTCTGCCCCCTGGTGGGCTAATTTTTACATTTTCCGGCGCACCGGGCCGCGCAGGGCCGGGCAGGTCCTCCGGTGCGGCACAAAGGCCACGGCCAGGTCCCGCCGCTCTTCCTCCGGCGCCGCCTGGCGCCCGGTCACGGTGGCACCCATATCGTCCAGGAACTCCTCCGGGCCGCCGTCCTCGATCACGCAGACGGGATCCGGGTCAACCGGGACGGGCTTGCCCTCCAGGTTGGTGATCCAGTCGATTTCCGCGCCGCAGAATTTACACCGCCGCACAGGCCGCCCTCCTCTCCGCCGCCGTGGTGAAGTCCTCCACCATGTCCCGCTCCCGCAGGTCCGCCAGATCCAGGGTGTGGACCACGCGGGACACCTCCGGGCCGTCATAGTCCTTTTTGGTGATAGCCAGCAGGGGGCGCCCGGCGCACACGGCCAGGAACGCCTCACACCACAGGCCGCCGCCATACCAGCGCAGCCAGTAGTCCGTGGACCTGTACGCCTTTACAAAGGCGGTTTTGGTCAGCGGCGGCAGGTCCTCATAGGTGGCCACCAGATTGTAAAGCCGCTTTTTCGTCGCTTTCAGCCGCAGCATTTCAGTCCCCCCTATACCACGCCATGATCCGCTTGGCGTACTTTTTCCGGGTCCGCTTTTTCTTGGTGCGGTGGTAGCGCCAGGCCAGCGGGCGGTTGTATTCCTCCGCCCACCGGACGGCCTCCCGCAGCTGGATTTCCTCCCACACCTCCACAATGTGGCGGAAAAACGCCTGTATGGCCCCTCTGGCCGCCTCCGCTTGCCTGGTGATCTCCTCCATGGCAGCCGCCGCCGCTTTGTAGGAAACGGACCATTGCAACGTCACCGGGCCGCCCTCCTGGCTCTTGGCCTCCTCCGTCGCGGTGTCCACTTCCTGCAGTTGTAGCCCCTCCACACGGGCCACCGGCTGGCCGTCCGCGTAGACCACCAGATCGAACGCTCTTTTTTCCTCACCCATGGGGCAGGCCCTCCCCGTGATACCAGCCCAGCAGGATATTGTGGCCAATATCCCCCAGGCCCTTGTGGATGGCCTCCAGTTCCAGCAGGTCCATATAGGTCAGCCCCTTGGCCTCCAGCCGGTCCCTGAACTTTTTGGCCCTGGCCGTGATTGCCTTTACCGCCGCCTGTTCCTTGGCCGTGTCCTGGGCCGCCTGGGTGGCCAGCACGTCCTCCACGGTGATTTCCCCGGCGGCGATCTGCTGGCAGAACTCCATGGCGCCCTCCAGGGTGAACTGCTGATAACCCCCGGTGCTGACATAGGTGCGGGCGCAGTCGCTGTTGCTCCCGCCGTACCCGGTCCTAAATCCCACGGTATAGGCCGGTTCCCCGGCGGCCTCCAGGCTCTCATGGTGGAAAATATAGAACTTGATCCCGTTCTGGCGCCCGGTCAGGTCCCCGTTTTCACGTCTGAACTTGATTTCTCTGCGCTTTGCCATGGCGTCCTCCTTAACTGTTGGCGGCTCTCTTGATCCCCGCCCGTCTGCCGGCGGCGGGCTGCCCGGTTTTCTTTCCCCGCGCCTCCAGCGATTTTTGGACCCGCCGCTGGGCCAGTTCCGCGCTATACCGCAGGCGCTGGTCCGGCAGGCGGCTCCCGTCCTGGCCCCTGGCCAGTTCCTTGTAGACCACATGGACGGACACGCCGGTGTCCGCTGCGATCTCTTTGGGCACCTTTCCGGCCTCCCACAGCTTTTCAATCTCCAGCCGGTCCTTCATGGTCCTGAAAGCATAATCGGCCACGTCCTCACCCCCAAACAGTAAAAAAATTAGGTTACACTGTCCATGTCGGACTGTGTAACCTAAATATAAAGGCTGCTTTTTTTGAGTTTTTTGTTTATAGGGGTTGACAAATCCCGCCTGTTTCTGGTATAGTAATTCCTGCCTGTTGAGGAGATACACTTATGGCGGCATAGCTCAGTTGGCTAGAGCATGCGGTTCATACCCGCAGTGTCCCCGGTTCAAATCCAGGTGCCGCTACCAATTCCATAAAGCGCCGCAGGGCGCTTTATGGACCCTTCGGCCCGTTGGTCAAGTGGTTAAGACACGGCCCTTTCACGGCTGTAACATGGGTTCGAATCCCGTACGGGTCACCATCCCATAAGACGTCGTGGTCTGCGGCGTCTTGTGGGTCCTCAAAAAGTTGATATCCATATGGAGGCTTAGCTCAGCTGGTTAGAGCGCCTGCTTCACACGCAGGAGGTCACTGGTTCGAGTCCAGTAGTCTCCACCACGTCAAAGCCCTGGGGCCGTAAGGCTCCAGGGCTTTTCTAATTTTTCGGTACCCACAAAAGTACCCACTTTTATTTTTTCCTGCTAATGATGGCCTTCAGTGCCTCCCCCGTGTAGTTGGCCGCTTTCTCCATATCCCCGGCCATGGTGTGGCTATAGGTTCCCTCTGTATCCATGTCCTTGCTGTGGCCAATGACCATCTTCTTCAGGCCTTCAGGCATTTCCTTGTTGATGGAAACATACGTGTGCCGGAGTTCGTATAAGGTAGTCTCCGGAATCCCGTTCACCTGGCAGTACCGTTTCCAGGCTCGAATGAAGTTCTTATTAACCAGCGGCCCACCATCCGGTCCAGGAAACAGATAAGGTGAGATCATTCCAACTTCCTTGAGCATGGCCCGCTGCGCTTTAACCTCCTCCACACCCTGCGGCGGGAGTTGGAAAGTGCGACGCGCATTGTCGTTCTTTCCCTGTGTCATCTCTTTTCGGACATTGATGGAGCGGCGCACAGTGACCTTGTTGCCTTTGATATCGTTCTTATCCTCTAGGCCAGTTAGCTCCCCAGGGCGTAGCCCGGTTATGACGGCGAAACGGTATGCGTGGATGTACCAGTCCTTAATGGGCTTTCCACGCCAGGCAGTCATATCTGTACGAAAGAGCGTAATTATTCCTTCTGGCGGAACAATTCTCTTCTCTGGCCGCTTAGCGCCTGCTGGGATCGTCAAGGACTCTGGATACAGTCTGGTTTTTCCATGCTTCCTGCACCACTTAATGAAATTCAGCATACAGCCTCGAACATCCCGCAGTGTCTTATCCGCCAGATGCCGCTCCGAGTAGATCACATCTATGACGTCCTGTAAGTCACCCTCGGTCAAAGCATTGATGCGCTTCATGCCAATGACTGGCCGGATATATAGTCGAATGAAACCACAGTACTGGGTGGCATGGCCTGTGGACTTCGTCGCCTTTAGATACGCCTCGTACTGATCCAGGAGCTTGTCTACCCGGATCCGCTCCGCTGTGGTCGAGTCTACCAGCCAGCGGTCAGCTTGGCGCTCCGCATCAGCCTTTCCCTTCTTTCCCGCTATTGTACTCGTGAAGGTCTTGCGGGTACCATTCTGCTGGACTTTAATCTGCCATCGTTGCCGGCTCTCGACCCAGCTGGCTTCGTTCTTTCTCTCAGACATAAAAATACTCCTTTCATCCTTGCCACCACGCCTTTTTCGTGATAGTATAAAAGGGCATGGTGGTGCCTTGGTAGATCCTGTGGTGGATACCTCCTTTGGCTCCTTTCGTTTCTTCTTTCGTGATGGTTAGGGGATTCGCTGTGCATTGCCGTCCTGGTGCTGGTAACACCGGGGCGGCTTCTTTCATGTTAGGAGATTGGTATTTCAGAAAACTGAAAATCGTCTACAGTATAAGTCACTGTGTATTCGTCAACGATTGGGAAGAATAACAACTTTTCGGAATCTGTATACGGTCTTATATTTTTGAAGTCTACAGACTCATTTAATATTTCAGCCCCTTGTCCATCCACCACAACAAAGGTAATTTTTCCACTGTAATACTGCGGTGTAAGGTTATGGATGGCAACTGTGATTTCTTTATCGTCCCCCAGAACGTCGCCAAGATCTTCAGTTGTTAACCGCAAATAGTTTTTTACATTGCCGCTTGTGATTTCGGGGGTGGTAGGGAAACCATCAGTGAATTCAAAAGAGATAACCTCATAATCTGCCACGTATTCAGAGGAACCTTTTGCCAGAAATGGTTCCGATACCCAGTCACTGGGAGCAGACCCAAGGTTATTTATGAATACAGTTGTTTCACCCAATAAATCCCCCTCAGCATCAAAAATCCTTCCACAGATTTCTGCAGTCAAATACTTGCCTGTGTTATGGAACACATCCAAAGAAAACCGATGCCATTGGTTGAGATTACTTTGAAGATCTTTAATCTCAACATGGATGCTTTCAACACTTTCTGCAGCGGAATTGTTCATTGTGGCGGGAGTACTTGGCGCTGGTGATGCAGATTCATTCTCCATGGATTGAGATTCAGTTCCACAGGCAGTAAAAGAAGAGAGCAATAAAAGCATAAGAAGCAGAGATATGAATTTAGTTCTCATTTTGATTCCTCCTACCATTTTTTTGAAAGTCCACAACAATCACACGATTTCCTCGCCGAATGATCCATCTTGCTTATAGGGCTTCAACGCAGTATCCACAATTTCGCGGATTGGTGAATCTGCGCGAAGGTATGCCTGAACCAGGAGATTGATATTCTCTAATTCAGTAAAGCTCATCTTGTCGACTGTACTGATGATGTCCAACAATTCTGGAGCACACCGACGATCCAGTGCTTTGTAATATAGAATGGCAGTCTTGTTGCCCTGAAGAATTAGATCTGCGGCGCTGTACTTCGCACCGAAAAGCCGGCTCATTTCCTCTTTCACAGTTGTGCGGCCAGACTGATTTTCTTTTATGGTCTCATTGAGCAGTTGGGTCTCCCACCCCATTAGGTAGGCAGGGGTCACTCCAAGAACTTCAGCTAATTTTTCTAATCTATCAGTTGGGATATTGGTCACAATATTATTTTCATATTTGAAAATAGTTTGCTTTGTTGTTCCGCACAGAGTACCAAGTTCTTCTTGTGTAAGGTTTTTAGCTTCCCTAGCGGTTTTAATCCGACTGCCCTTATCCATACCACTATGCTCCTATCAAAAGTAGTAACTTTATTATATTACTGTTTTTGGCTAAGTCAAGTAAAAAATAACTTGACAAGCGACTTTCTTGGTGCTACTATCTATGTAACTCAACAAGTTACTTCAATGAGAGAAAGGAGGCTTACTATGGTCGCAACGGAAAAACTGCGTGGAATCATTGCAGAGCAGGGGTTTTCTCAAAGGCAAGTCGCAAAAAAACTTGGTATGACTGAAAAAACCTTTTACTCTAAAATGAAAAAGGGCGTTTTTGGAACTGATGAAGTAGATCAGATGATTGGTATTCTTAAAATTGATAATCCGGCAGAAATTTTTTTCGCTAAAAAGTAACTTACAAAGTTACTGCACAGGGAGGGTGAACAAGGTGCAAAAATTCACAAAAGAAGATTTTCTATCAACTACTAAGCCATATGAGTATCTCCACAGCATAAAAAAGGACCCCTTACAGCATGAGCAAGCCCTTGAGGCTGTTCAAGAGAATGCTCATGTTGTGGGGATCAAAAACTTCAAAAAATTGTATAGAGCGTTTCTTATGGGCAATTAGATTTCTGAAAGTTTGCCGAGAGAGTAGATAAATTTTCCGTCTGTCATGTCGTAATGGGTCACTACACCCAGTACAACCCAGCCTTTATCAATGTATTCTTTTGCGTTCTCAGCACCAATTACTTCAACCACATCAACAATTTTCTCGTCTTTGAACAGCATCAAATCACCCCCCTTCCCTGCCAGTTTACCACTGGCCGCAAGGGAGGACAATCCCCTAACCATCACATATCACACCGAAAGGAGCTTTCCTATGAGACGCCGAAAAATCGTATACATCTACCTCGACGGCCGCCTGCGTCAGCTGGGTATGAATCAATCCGATCTGGGCTATGCCCTCAAACTAAGCCACACAGCTATCAACAATCGGATGATTGGCAAAACTCCCTGGACCATATCCGAGATGTACCGCGTGCTCGAGATCTGCCGAGCACAGCCAGAAGAACTGCACATCTATTTTCCGCCGCGAGGAGGTGCCGCCGCATGAGTGAGAAGCAGGCCAAGCGCATCCGTCAGCTGGAGGCCGATCATATTGACCTACGGAAGCGGATGGATGACCTTGATCGCCGGGTCGATGCCTGGGATGCCGCTGTGACCGCCGTACATACACAGGATCTGTTGGACACTGCTGCCCGGCGAAATGCCGAGCGCCGCCTGGTCAGGCATGTCCAGCACACCGCCGATACCTGGCGCCGCACGGCCTATGCCGCGCTGATTGCCGCTATCGCTATTGAGATCCTGGCCATCCTGGCAGTTCATGCCCAGGGCGTTGAAATAGGCTCGCCGGCAGGCGCAACGGCCCACCAGACAGATCAGGCTCTGCCGGGTGATGATGTGCCCGCTACTATAGTGTGCTGCATCCCGGCGGATGAGATCCCCACAGTCCATACTCTGCAGGACGTCACCGTTACCCACTATGACTGCTGCGTTGAGTGCTGCGGCAAAACTGACGGAATCACCGCCAGCGGCGCCCCGGCGGTTCCCTACTACACAGTGGCCGTTGATCCCCAGGTAATCCCCCTGGGGAGTGATGTCCTGGTAGACTACGGCGATGGTGTTCTGCATACCTACCATGCCTCTGATACTGGCAGCGGTGTGAAAGGCGCCCATATAGACCTGTGTGTCAGCAGTCACGAGGAAGCCCGTCAGTTGGGGCGGCGGACCGCCACTGTTTGGTGGGTAGCTCAGAAGGGAGTGTCTGGCAATGGCTGATCTGAAACGTGGCGACGCGCATCTGGAAATCGTCAACACCGCCATCGACGGAACGATCCGCATCGAGGGCAAGCGCATTGATATTATCTTTTCCTGGATGCAGTTGTCTGCAGCAGTTGCAGCGGAAGTTCATGTGCCGCTTCCCGCGCTTTTGGCACAATGTGCCACAATGGGAAAGGCCTTTGAAGATCTGAACCGCCGCACGGAGAACTGTCGGATCGACCTCTCCAATCTCACGAAAGAGAATGCCCCATGACCGTGCGGATGCATGCATTGCAGCCCCTCACCAGTGTTGAACAGGCAATGGCAGAGAAATACTTCTATCTGGTAGACGAGTTTTTGCGCCGAAACCGCCTGGATCCAAGTGATTACTACGATGTAGTGATTTTTGGCTATCTGAAAGCGGTTCAGAGAGAATGCCGCCGGAATTGGCCAAAAGGGGATAAAAATTTCCTGGGACTGGCGAATATCTGCATGAAATGTGCTGTTTTTCAGGAATGGCGACGCTTAGGAACGCACAAGCGAAATGCGGATCGGTTGAGTATGAGCTTTGACAGTATCCCAGTTCATACGGATGAGGGGGAGTTCTCACTGTATGAAGTCGTAGCTGATACGAGCATGGACACTGAGGGGCAGGTAATAGGAGAGGACCTAATAAACCGCATGCTTGCAGAAGCGACACCGCGGGAACGCGAGGCAATCGATTATTACCGTCTTGGCTTTGAAGCTCGTGAAATTGCTGCATTTATGAGCATATCTGTAAACACTGCTGCTAGAACGCTTTCCAATTTTCGTGCCAAGGCTCGTGCAGTTATGGAAGGCCGGGAAGTCATACGGTGTCCCCAATGGGCAAGGGATAAAGAGAAAATTCAAGCCCGGAACAGAGCCTACTACGCTGCCCACAGGGAGGAAATTTGCGCAAAAAAAGCACAGGCATATCGTGCGGCTCATTCGGAAGAAAGCAGGACCAGGGAATGATCACAGTTGGTTGCGTGGCGGATCCAAGAAGTGCGCTGCGAAAACCTATTACTCCTGTCTTCTGCCGGGCATCCGCACTCTCTTTGTGCCGATCCCGCCTATTTTTGATAGCAATTGTACCACTTATCCGGCCCCCTGCCGGGTGCCTTCCCCAGGCGCTCGACACCTCCGCCGCAAGAGGCCGGTGCCGCCGCTACCTTCCCGGGGGGTAGCGGGGTGTCCGGCAGAGGGCCGGAGCTCTCAAATTACTCTAAAACCACTCTCAGGAAAGGAGGAAAGCATTATGGATCCCAATGCTCAAAAGTCGATCCTTCAGATGGCCCGCGGCGCCATTATGGAGCGTGCTGACTACGAGATGACCCACCTGATGGAGAACATCCTGGATCCCAATACCGCCGCCACTGCCAAGCGCAAACTGACTATCACGTTGGAATTGAAGCCAGATGACACCCGGCAGAACATCTCTGTCAGCGTTACCGCCAAGTCCACCCTGGCCGCGACCAATCCGGTCACTACCACACTGTATGTGGCCGACGAGGATACCGTTGTGGAGATGGTCCCCCAGGTTCCCGGTCAGTTTGGTATTGACGGTACCGAGCAGGAAGCACCCCCGTCACTGAAGCTCATCAAATGTGCCATGTAAGGAGAGATCTCACTATGCTGAAAGCTTTTATCGAACACATCCAGAATACCACGCAGCCCCTGATTCATCCTATTGGAGGCTCCACCTTCCGTATCACCTCCAATGGAGACGTGAAGGAAATCCTGCCCACCATTTTTCACCCGGATACCCTGCCGCTGAACAGCCTGGACGCCCTGGTCAAAATGGTCAGGACCGAAGCGTCTGAGCAGGACACCCCCCTGTACATCACCATTCCAGATCACATGACCGTCCGTTGTTTTGGCCAACCTGACGCTGACGCCAGATGCTTCCGTCAGGTCTATTACGAGGTCAAAGCCACTGATGTTCCCGGCTGGGATTCCGGTGTGAAATTGGGCTTTGAAGAGATGCAGATTGCGCTGCGTACCCGCTTCCAGGAGACGCCGGATGCACTCTACGCTATGAAATTGCTGTCAGATATCACCAGCGGCGGCAAGATCACGCTCAATGACAACGGCATTGCTACCAGCGTTGTGACCCAGAAGGGTGTTGCCCTTCAGTCCAACGAAGCGATTCGCCCCATTGTCAAACTGAAGCCCTACAGAACTTTCCAGGAAGTGGAGCAGCCGGAATCCGCTTTCCTGATCCGCGTCAGTGAGCGCGGTATCAGTTTTACTGAGGCTGACGGTGGTATGTGGAAGCTGACTGCACGGGAAACCATCAAAAAGTTTCTTGAAAGTCGGCTGGAGCAGGAAGTTGCCGAAGGCTCGGTCATCGTCGCTCTGTAAGCAGAAAAAGCCCCTGGCAGGTCTCGCACACCTGCCAGGGGCATGACCGGCACAAAACCAATCATTTCACCCCCATGTTATGGGAGAAAGAGAGTTTTGTCAATGAAAACCTCAAAAATCGTTATCAAAAACCTTTACGGCATCAAGGAAACCACACTGAACGGCAAGTCCGTGGAGATCTCCGGCCCCAAGGGAGCCGGGAAGACGTCAGTCCTGGATGCTATTCGTTTCGCCCTGACCAACCGCTCTGAACGGGACTTCATCGTCCATCAGGGCACCGATGAGGGCGAGATCATCATTGAAACCACTTCCGGTCTAACCATTGACCGAAAAATTGGAGCAGCCAAGCCCAGCAGTGTCAAGGTCCGGGATGGCTCTATGCTGCAGACCCGGCCTGCAGAGTTTCTTTCCAAGATTTTTACGCCCCTGCAGCTAAATCCTGTGGAGTTTTGCCAGCTCAGCCGCCAAGAGAAAAACCGGGTCATCCTGTCCCTTGTTGAGTTCGACTGGGACATGAACTGGATCCGGGAGCAGTTCGGAGAGATCCCCCAAGGCGTGGATTACTCCAAGCACATTTTAGAGGTGCTGAATGACATCCAGGCAGAGAATGGCGTTTACTTCCAGAGCCGGCAGAACATCAACCGCGACATCCGCAATAAGCAGGCATTCATCAGTGATATTGCCCGGGATATTCCCACTGGCTATGACTATGACCGCTGGAATACCTTCCCAATCAGTGAAAAATATCGAAAACTGGAGCACCTGCGCGAGCAGAACGGCATCATTGAACGGGCCAAGGCATTCCAGGCCAGCTATGATGCCAAGCTGCGAGGCCTTGCAGGTACCCGTGACACAGAGCTGGCGGCTATTGACCGTGATATTTCTCAGGAGCGGGAGCGCCTGTCTGGCACCATTGAGCGTCTGAAAGCAGAGATTTGCTCCGCTGAGGAAAAGTTGGCGGGGCTGGAACAGAGGAAGATGGAACGGGCAGATGTGGTGCGGGCCAATTATGAGGCCGCTGTGGCCAAGCTGGGAAAAGATGTTGGCATTGCACAGCAGTATGCCGACAAAGAACCTGCGGATATCTCCACCCTGGCAGCTGAAGTCGATACCGCAGAAGCCATGCGGAAACATCTGAATGAGTACCAGCGCATGATTTCCATGCAGGCGGAGGTGCAGGATCTGACTGGGCAGTCTGCGGAGCTGACCCGCAAAATCGAACTGGCCCGGGAGCTTCCCTCGCTGATCCTGGCGGAGGCAAAGATTCCTGTGGAGGGGCTGACTGTAGAGAACGGCGTGCCGCTGATCAATGGGCTTCCGATCTCCAACCTATCTGATGGAGAATTGCTGGAGCTGTGCGTTGACATTACTGTCAGCAAACCTGGTCAGCTCCAAATCATCCTGATTGACGGTGCCGAAAGGCTGGACAAGGAGAGCCGTGAGCGCCTGTATGCCAAATGTAAGGCCAAGGGCCTCCAGCTGATTGCTACCCGTGTGACTGATTCTGAGGAACTGGAGGTAACCGAATTATGACGCCTGCTGAGAGAATGGCGGCCGAGCGGAATCGCATTGAAAAGAATGGTGATATTTATATCACTCCCTGCCGTATGGCCAGGCTGATGGACGCAGCAAGCAAAATTATGAACACTATGGTCAAGGCGGACACCAATATCTGCTATGAGGAATGCAATATCATTCTGGCCCTGGTAGCCGCCGGAATCGGCTGCCTGACAGACGAGGAGGAAGATTTCACATGATGACCAAAGACAATCTCAAACAGTTAACCGGCGACGAGCGCCTGGGCCAAATGCGGGAATCCGAGTACCTGGGCGCCGAGGACATCGATGACGATGTGGAACCTATTCTTACCATCGCTGCTCTTTGGAATGGCATGGTGACCCTCCAGCGCGGCAAGGAAAACAAGGATGTCTTATCCTTTGCGGAAGAAAGGGTCCCAGGCATCAAGCAAGTGCGGCCCCTTATCATCAATTCTACCAATCGAAAGACCCTGCGGAAGCTGTATGGCGACGCTAAGGCATCCACACTGGTCGGTAAGCAGATTCAACTTTACATTGACCATAAAGTGCGGGATCCCCAGGATGGCGGTTATACGGATGGTATCCGTATCCGCGCCTTCAAACCGCGTCCAATTAAGCAAGATCCCATTCCAATTAAGCAAGATCCCATTCCGATTTGTACTGACTGTGGTCAGGAGATCACCCCTGCCATGGGCAGGGATGCCCGCTGGCTGGCTGGCTACACTGCCAGGAATTACGGCGTGCCCCTGTGCGCCGTCTGTGCCCAGAATCGGAAGAATGCCGCCCGGGCCGCTGCCGAAGCGCAGCAGGAAGTTGAAAACGCTGCCGAAGCGCAGCAGGACAGCACAGGCGAGATTCCGCCCACGGACCCTGAGACCGGGGAGGTACTGTAATGGATATGTCTAAGTTACCAGCTGTGACGCCAGAAAACTACTATGATCCAGATATCAACATGGTATATATGGGTTCCTCGCAATTTAAGGCTTTCCAGAAGTGTGAAGCAGCGGCCCTGGCAGAGCTGCGCGGCGAGTATGTCCCTGCCAGCTCAACGGCTCTGCTGGTGGGCGGCTACATTGACGCCTATTTCAGCGGCGAGCTTCCACTGTATCAGGCCAAACACCCAGAGATTTTCAAACGAGATGGCCAACTGAAGGCAGAATACCTGCACGCCCAGGACGTCATCAGCCGTCTGGAAGCGGACGAACTGTACTCCATGCTGATGTCCGGTGCCAAGCAGGTTATTCGAACCGGTACCATCGCCGGTGTACCCTTCAAGATCAAAATTGACAGTCTGCTGGATGGGCCAACCTGTGAGAGGATCGTCCAGAGATTTCCCCATGCAGGTGCAGCTCTGGGAATGTGTGACGGCGCAATTGTAGACCAAAAGGCCATGCGAGACATGGAGGCCGTCTGGTCAGCTGAGGATCGCTGCCGCGTCCCCTTCGTGGAAGCATGGGGCTATGACATCCAGGGTGCCATCTACCAGGCCATTGAGGGACATATGCTGCCTTTTGTCCTGGCAGTTGGAACCAAGGAAAATTCCCCTGATTTGGCGGCTTTGTACATCCCTGATGAAGATCTCGCCGCAAAGCTGGCAGAGGTGGAGGATTATGCTCCGCGGTATCAGTCCATCAAGGAGGGGTACATCCCGCCGGTCCGCTGTGAGCACTGCGACTACTGTAAAGCCACCAAGCGGCTGACCAGCATTCTCGATTATCGGGAGATTACCTGAAGATGAGGAGCTCCCGCTCTGATGTCGCCAATCAAATCAAACAGGCATTAACGATGCAGGAGGTGGTCGAGCAGTATGGCTTTTCACCAAACCGCTCCGGCTACATCCAATGTCCCTTTCATGCTGGAGATGACCATGGAAGCCTGAAGATTTACCCAGATAACCGAGGCTGGCATTGTTTTGGCTGTAACGCTGGCGGATCTATCATTGATTTTACAATGCGCCTGTTTGATATTGGATTTCAACAGGCTGTCATTCGCCTTGACATGGACTTTAACCTTGGCCTCACCCAGGCAAAGCGAACCTCTAAGGCAGAACAGTCTGCCATCTTAGAGGCTCGCCGGCAGAAAACAGAACAGAAAGCCGCTTTCGAACAGGAATACCGCAAAAAAGCGGCGGAGTTCCGCTATTGGTGGGAAATCACAAAACACTTTGCTCCGGCCCCAGGCGCCGATGTCCTGCACCCGTTTTATGCGGAAGCACTGTGGAGACTGTCGATTCTGGAGTACTGGCTGGATGAAAATATAGGGAGGTAACCGCCGCATGGATGAATGGACATATGAAAAGGACGATTTTTTGACAACGGCGCCTTATGAGGAGCTGTACAAACTCCGTGAAAAGCCGTTCGTCCATGCGGCAAAGATGGAAAGTCTGGCACTTTATTCGGCCTCTAAGGGCTTCCGAGGCTTCAAGACCATGTACAAAAATTATGTGCAGTCTCTGAAACCGCAGAACAATCCCATCTATATCGACAATGTTACCAATTTTACAGGACAGCCCTTAGAACTGAACGCCGGAGATTGGGAGGCATGTGATGACGGCATCTATAAGAAAATCGGATTTTCTGAAGATATCGCCTGCCCGCATCCCATCATGCCAGTGGAGCGTCTGGTCAATATTGATACGGGCGAGGAGAAGCTGCAGCTGGCGTTTCGCAAAGGAACTGTCTGGCGGCGGATCATCGTCAGCAAAATCGTGCTCGCCAGCTCCAACAAGGTCACAGAACTGGCGGGCTCCGGAATCGCTGTCACCAGCCAAAACGCCAGAGCCTTCATCCAGTACATCAGCGATCTGGAGAACCTGAACTATGACACCATACCAGAGCGAAAATCCATCGGGCGGTTCGGCCACATCCCAGGCGAGGGCTTTTCTCCCTTCGTGGAGGGTCTGATTTTTGATGGTGATGCCAGCTTTTCCACTATGTTCCGCACTGTCCGCAGCCACGGCTCTGAGGAAAAATGGCTGGATATCGCCGGGGAAGTCCGGGGGATGTCCACCACAGCGGCCATTATCCTGGCGGCCTCCTTTGCGTCTGTGCTGCTGGAGCCTCTAAACTGCCTGCCCTTCTTCGTGCATCTGTGGGGTGTAGATTCCGGCACCGGCAAGACCGTCGCTTTGATGATGGCTGCCAGTGTGTGGGGAGATCCTACTATTGGCTCCTATGTCAAAACTTTTGACGGCACAGTGGTTGGTATGGAAAAGACCGCTGCCTTTCTGAACAGTCTCCCTCTCTGCCTTGATGAGCTTCAGCTCGCCAAAGATGGAAAAGGCCGTACCAATTTCGATGTGTATAAGCTGGCCCAGGGAGTCGGACGCACCCGCGGGAACCGCTCCGGCGGCGTGGATATCACCCCGACCTGGCATAACTGTATCCTTACCACAGGAGAATCCCCGCTGACTGGGCAGGCCTCTGGTGCCGGAGCCATCAACCGAGTCATTGATATTGAGTGTAAATCCTCCCAAGCAGTCATTAAGGATGGTATGCGAATATCCAGTATCATCAAGCGGAATTTTGGGTGGGCTGGGAAAAAATTTGTAGAGCAGATCTACAAGCCCGGTATCCTGGATGTTATCACCCAGCGGTATCAATCCCTGTTCCATGACCTGAGCGACCAAGATACCACCGAGAAACAGGCAATGGCGGCAGCGGCTGTCATTCTGGCGGATGAATTAGTCTGTCAGTGGGTATTCAGCGGCACACAGAAACCATTGACCGTTGCTCAACTTTCAGAGTTTCTGGCATCCAAGGCGGCGGTATCCGCAGGTGACCGAGGCTATAAGTATTTGTGCGACTGGGTCACGCAGCACAGCAACCAGCTGTGCGGGCGGTCTGAAAACAGCACAATTGAGGTCTTGGGGGCGCTGGATGGGAACCGCGCCTATATCATACGCTCCGTCTTTGAACGGATCCTACAGGATGCCGGATACTCCACAGCGGCTATGATCTCATATCTGCGGCAGGAAAACCTGATTGAATGCCGCGGGAAACACAACACCAAGGGCAAGCGCATCAATGGAATCCCGACAGAGTGCTTTTGCCTAGTGCTGCCACCTGTCGATATGGATGACGAAGAGAGCGATGAATTGCCCCTTTGACCGTGGCAGATGTGGAGCACCGTGGAACCAATGGTGCCACACCCGCAAGCCGTTGCGCCGCAAACGATACATGGCGTTTTTTTCGAAGCGTGGCACCGTGGCACCCAAAATACACAAAATATAAGAACGTGCGTGTGTGTCTTCGAAAAAATATATACAACTCAACCGTGGAAAAAATGCAAAATTTAGTGCCACGGTGCCACACTTGTCCGCAAACCGTTGCGCCGCAAGGAGTATAGCCGTGGCACCATCGGTTCCACATGGTTCCACGGTTCCACGTTAGGAGGCTCATATGGAGCTTAGACCGTATCAGCAAGAGTGCATTTCTACTATCGAGGCTCAGCCGCCTGGTGCATATCTGGCGCAGATGGCAACTGGTCTCGGAAAAACAGTGACATTCGCCAATCTTCCACGCCATGGTGAGCGGATGTTGATTCTCTCTCACCGCGAAGAGCTGGTGGAACAGCCCCGAAAATATTTTGATTGTTCCTATGGCATTGAGCGAGCACAGAATCACAGTCACGGTGAGGAGGTCGTCAGCGCCAGTGTGCAGACGATGGTTCGCCGTCTGGGCAATTTCGACCCACAGGATTTCCGTCTCATCATCTGTGATGAAGCGCATCATGCCGCTGCTGGTACATATCGGAAAATTTTCAACTACTTCCAGCCGGAGAAGCTGATTGGCTTCACCGCTACGCCCAACCGCGGAGATAAGGTCCGCCTGGATACAGTCTTCAGCAAGATCATTTTCCAGCGGGATCTCCGCTGGGGCATTCAGAACGGATATCTGTGCGATATCACCTGTCGGCGGGTCGATATTGGATTTGACCTATCCGCCGTTCATACTCGCCGCGGCGATTACGCTCCTGGAGAACTGGACGAAGCCATGGACGGTACCGCCGATGCCATTGCCCAGGTATACCGGGATCTCGCCACAGGCGCTACACTGATTTTCGCTGTCAGTGTCCATCAGGCGGAGGAGATCGCCAAACGGATCCCCGGGGCCGTGGTAGTCACCGGTGAGACCAGGGAACGGGCTGCGATCATTGCGGATTTCACAGTCGGAAAAATCCCTTGCTTAGTCAACTGCATGGTATTCACCGAGGGCACCGATATCCCCCGTGTGGAGACAGTCATCATCGCACGGCCCACCCAGTCAGACAGCCTGTATGCGCAAATGGTAGGGCGGGGCCTTCGGCTTTACCCTGGCAAGCAGAAGCTGATGCTTATTGACTGTGTTGGCGTCACTGGCAAAGCTAGCCTCTGCACAGCCCCTTCCCTGCTGGGCCTGGATATGGAGAATGTACCGAAGCGCAAAGAATCTGAAATCGAAGGGGATTTGTTTGAACTGCCGGCGAAGATTCAGGCAGCAGCCGATTCTCCTGAAAGCTGGATCAAAAATATTCGCATTGTTGACCTGTGGGCGCAGGAGCAAAAATACCAGCTTCATGACATCAACTTCTTCAAAATGCCGGATGGCTCCCTAGTGTGTTCCCTCGCGAACAAGCGATCCATCGTCATCCCATGTCCTGACGCTTTAGGCATAGTGAAGCTCAGAGACGGCCGCCAAATGGGAATGCAGGAGGCCGTCGATGAAGTGTATTGCACTCTCATCCGTGACCATCTTGACAGCCGCCATCTGTGGGATCTGGCGCTGGTGAAAAAGTGGGGCAAGGCTCCGGCCACCCCTAAACAGCTTCAAATCATCAAGGCTCGATGCAAGGGCTTTAACACGTCTGGACTAACCAAAGGTGACGCCAGTCAGATCCTGAATCGGATTTTTAACGAGCCAAAGAAACGGAGGCAGGCATGAAGCTGAAAATCGCAAAGCCGGATGACCGAGACGCAGTAATCGTGATCCTGGCCCGGAACGGATACACAGTACGCCAGGGAAAGGAGAAAAAGCCTGGAGATAAAGTGGCAACATCCTTTGTGGAGGTAGTCGAAGATGGCAAGTGAGGCTCAGCATCAGGCCACCGTTATTAAGTGGACGCAACAGCCGTCCATCCGCCGGCAGTGGCCGGAGCTGGCACTGCTGCACCATGTTCCGAATGGCGGTACCCGGGATGCCATCGAAGCAAAGCACCTAAAGCAGCAGGGCGTAAAGCCCGGTGTCCCGGATCTGTGTCTGCCGGTCCCCCGCGGCCGGTACCACGGTCTGTACATCGAAATGAAGTCCGAGACTGGTCATACTTCCCAAGAACAGGAGTGGTGGGGCGATAAGCTTCAGGCTCAGGGATATGCCTGGAAGGTCTGTCATGGATGGGAGTCCGCTGTGGACATTCTCCAGTGGTATATGAGCCTATGAGCGCGACATTTTCATTTCCATGGGAGCGAGAAGCCATGCGCGGCGACGAAATGCCCGACGGCCTTCCACTCCCTGATCAAATGGCTTACACAGCCATCAGGAATGTCTACGATGCATTTCATAAGAAGATACTCAGTCGGGACATGGCCGCCGCAGAAAAGCGTAGGATCCGGCGGGAGTATGAGCAGGCACAAGGAGCCTGGGAGTTCTGGGACAAAGTGTCCAAGCATCATGTAATGATCCTGAAGAACACAGAACCAGCCAAGATTGCCTGCAGGAAAGATCCAACGCCGGAAAATGCACTGTGGCTCTGTGACGTTCTGGATGGACTTTGCCGCGAGGAAATCCCATAAAAAGTATGTCAAAAACGCAAAAAAACGGCTCAACAACAGACATATATTTTTCATGCTCGATCTGTTGCGCCGCAATGGCTTGTGAAGCCTGAAAAATTGTTTTTAAGGCAAAGAGAACGTACTAATGCCGCAAAATTATCTGGGGATGTGCCCTCCGGCAGTCCCTTTTCTGGACAAAATTTCTGGAGTTCATCCTCAATTGCGAAAGGAGAAATATCTATGGCGCATTTATCAGGCGCGTTTACAGTCGAGCGGCGGGCGGTGAAGATTGCATCCAAAGTCCTGCAAGCTGCCGGCGTATGCCGGTATGACGATGTAAGTAAGTGCCGCCGCCTTTATGTGGATGAGCATACATGTGACAGATGCATCGAATCATGGCTGCTTTCAAGGGCCAGGAAAGAACTCAAGGAGGAACAACGCAGTGACAGCAATTGATTCCGCAAAGCTTACAGAACTGTATGCCGTATGCCCAAAGTGTGGCTGTGCGACTGTTGGAAACGGTAAAGGAACGCTGGAATGTGATACCGAAGCTGGATACTTTAAGCGGACTTGTGGTTGTGGGTGGTATGTAGAGATCCATGAGGGCGATATGCATATGTCTCATCTTGATTGGATCCGATCCCTCCCGCCAAATCTCCTTGCCAAGCTGCTTCCCTGCCCAAATGACCGGCTCCGTAGAAATGATCCTATTCCATGTACCCGTGGAACATTTGAACATACCAGCTGTGATGATTGCATCACAAAGTTCTTGCAGACGGAGGTGCCGACTGATGCCGAAGCCTAATACCTACGTGCAGCTGCTTCATGCGCAGCAGCGGATACGGATCCTAGAGGAAAATATCCAAATCATGAAAGGTTTTACGCTGCAGCAGGCCCTGGACATTGCCATCATCACACTGCACGACGAATTTCAGTTTGGGCCGAAGTACAATACTCGCTTTCAGAAGGCATTCATGAATATGTTCCGGGAGTATGCCCAAATGTGTGTAGTTGACGGCTCTGATGATCCAGAAATCGTCTACACCAAAGGAAAAGTGGATCGGGCGCTGCGGGCTGCCTGCGGTGAGGGCTTCCGTCCATTTGACGAACGATATGCACTTGAGAATTTATATTTCAGAGATAGCCTGAACCGGGCTGGCACAGAAAACACATGAGCGGCAAAACGAAAGTTAATCCCCGCCGGCAGCCAGCAAGCCGGGCGGATGTAGAACGGGCGAAGCTGACGGCCACTTCCATTGCCATTCGGCAGACGCAGGCTATTGTATTCCTGACACTTTTGGATAAAGAGGGCTGGGAGCGTGCGCAATTGGTCAAACTCTGGCATGAAGTAGGAAATACTGCTGAAAGTATCACCCAAGGATATATTAACCTTACGGATGTCATTAACACACTCTGGGAGGAATATGAGATCGACCTGCGCTGTGGGTCAGAAGGAGGAAAAACAAATGCAGGATCTTAATGCTCTGCTGGATGCTTTAGATCATCTGAAGGTGGAGACGGGAAGTCTGGCTTGTTTTGGCTGTGGCCACGAGCATAACTGTTCGGTACATGGATGTGCCATCATCCGCCAGGCGGAGGACGCCCTGCGGCAATGCGCCGCCGCGTTGCGGGAGAGCGAAGCAGCCCGGGCGGAGCTGGGCCGCCGGCTGGCGGAGGCCAGGAAGCAGGCGGACGAGCTGACAAAGGCCTGTTCCGCCGCCACGGATAAGGCCAACCGGGCCATCGCGGAGCGGCAGGCGCTGGAACGGGACCTGGCATCCTGTTTATCTGAGAACTGTACATACTGCCGCCATAACGGCGATAATCCGGAGTGTGACTGCGAATGCCTGGAGTGCCGACTGCCCTGCTATTGCCGGGACTGCGTGAACGGCAGCAAGTTCCAGTGGCGGGGGGCTGGACCGCATGAATGACCGGCTGCGGGAAGAAACCAAGAGGCTGAGGATGCAGCTAAAAGCTGGCAATTCCAAATTATAAAAATCTCAAAAATTTCAACTTTTCCTGGCGAAACAGGATATCCCATTTTGGCCCATTTTCAGGAGGCGAAAAAGGGACTCCACGCAACAGCCTTCAAAGTGCTGGAATCTCTACATTTTGTTCGAATTGACAGTCTGGTTTTTCACCCAGGTTATATAGACCCTGGGTCATTCCTTATCGGGTAACTATCGAATTTCATAACTTTTTTGCTAATTTGCAAAATTGGATTCACCCGATGAGGTCAGTCCTTGTGCCCGTAAGGCTTTAGGCGTCTGAACTGACTAATGCCCCTACTACTATGCCAGGCCATCGGGCGGCGTCGAAACAGTGCTAGCGTCGGCATCGACGGTAGTACTGTTTCGACGCTACTCCGATACTCAGCTGTCCTTGCAAAAACACCCAGACAGAAATTCGTAAGGCGATCACTACCGTTTTCTGCGCTCCCATAGCTTGGTAAGAGAAGTGCCTGCAAATCACCACCAATTTCTGCAACTGCTCGGAAGCAACTTTTGGTAGTGATTTTGCTTAAGGAGAAATATGAGTACTATGAAGGAAATGGCGGCTGAATATCGTGAGGCCGCCGCAAAAATGCGGATGTACATAGACCGCCGCCGGGCGGAGGGCGCGGAACAGTGGGAGCTGGATCAGCTGCACCAGGCTCTCCGGGATATCCGTGAAAGTGCGCATCTGCTTTCCGGCTACTATGACGTGCCCCGGTCCGGGAATGGCGCAGCGGTGGACTGGAAAGCCAGGAGGACACGCGATGACCATTGACGAACTGAAAGCCAGGAAGAAAGTGCTTCAGGCCAGAAAGAAACAAGAGCTGGATCTGCAGGCTGCCGGCCGGGGGGATAACCTGGCACTGTTCATGGTTGAGGAAGAGTTGTTGGACGTGAACGCCCAGCTGCGGGCCCTGACTCCGGGGCGGCGTGTAGGCGGCAAGGGGCCGCGCCAGTACGGCGAATGGGCGCCGGATAAACAGCAGTATGTGGACTGGCTCCACGAGGATCAGAGCCTGGATGATAAGATCGCAGATGGCCGCGCAGCCCTGAAAGATGTGCTGGCCGATAGCCGGGAGCTGATGACTGAACGTGAATGGGAGGTCTTTGACCTCTGGAGCAGGACGGGCATGACGCTGGAGGAGATGTCGCACCGGCTTGGGGTAGATAGATCTGTCGTATCCAGGACATTGCAGCGGGCAAAGGCTGCCCTCCAAAGGGAGGCCCAGCGCCAGAGTGACAATCGGCTGCACCTGTCATCTGTCCGGCTGGATATGCGTGATCCGGCAGTTTCCAAAATCATCATGGCTTGTATGACGGAGACGCAGGCAGTCTATGTGTACCTGTATTATGGCGAGTGGATGACCCTGCGGGAGATCTCCGCACTGACAGGCACAAATCATTCGTCAATTCTGCGGGCGATATACCGGGCTTTATCCAACATCGGCAGATATACCGGCTACAGGAAAGTTATTTTCGACAACATGGACGCCATGGGAGAGATTGCTTACCGGCTGTACGTTGCCCGCGGGCCGCTGGAGGATCCGCCGGATCCGCCGACACCTGAGCGCAGGGACTGGGGGCGGGCCAAGTTAAAAATGACGCGGATCCGGCGCGACTCCCCATCGCCGTGCGCCGAAGGACTGCCTCCAATTTCTATTCAGCGGAGCTCCGGGGAAAGGACATGCGTCTCTCAAGGCGTGGCTAAGCAGGCAAATAAGCATGGGCCGCACGGTCCGCTGCTGGAGGCATTGCTGAGGCGCCGGCGGCAGTACCTGGATGCGGGACGTCAAAATGGATTCCCGGTGTTTTACTGGCTGCGTCAGATCTTCCGGCAACTTACGATGAAGAATCCAAAGGGAGGGAAATGGCCGTGGAAAAAATGAGCGGCTTTCCCAGGCGGCTGCGGGAACTACGGAAGTCAAAGAATGTGAGCCTTCGAGTACTTGCGGACTTCTGTGACGTAAGCAAGAGTACCTTAGCCCGCTATGAGCAGGGAAAACAAAAACCGACGGCTGACATCATCGTAAAGCTGGCTGAATTTTTCGGTGTGAGCACAGATTCTCTTCTCGGAAAAAAATAAATTTTCGTTTTGTCCCATATCCGGGACACCGGCTTCAAAATCTATGTTATCGTAAATGTCGGGAAAGGCTTTCAATAGCCATACCTCACCTCCTTTCTGAGTCGCCCGGCTCCAAGGCGGCATGAGTATTGGGCCAGAAGCAGTGACAGAGACTGGGGGGAAGTCTCTGTCCTGCTTTTGCATACGGAGGACAAATGCTGAAATCATGCAGATATTGCGGCATGATCCATCCCAGTGGATTTCAGTGCCCAAAGAAACCAGCGCCAGCCAAGCATCGGAATGTTGTCGTGGACCGATTTCGCCGGAGCTACACTTGGCAGAAAAAACAGAAGGAGATTGTCCGCCGGGACTTTTTCCTGTGTCGGATCTGCAACGATGGGCGCTATGGCGTGTTCACTTGGCCATGGAAACCCACACCGCTGCAGGTGCATCACATTGAACCTTTGGAAGAGTGCTTTGACCTTCGGCTTGCAGATGACAATTTAGTGACCTGCTGCACGCAGCATCATGAGATGGCTGAGGCAGGAAATATCCCACGGGAGTACCTTCATGGTCTGGCTGTAACATCCCCCCGGTGGGATACTGGCTTTTTGGAGGGTTTGGCTCAAGACCAACAGCGGCCCTCTGGACACAATGAATTTTAGAAATGAAAAGTGCTTCCGCCGCATATGGGAGCCGCATTTGAGAGGTGATGGACGTGGGACGGCCCGCAAAATCGGTCAAAGTGAAGTCTGGTGCCATTGCCAGCGATGACGCTGCTGTCCGCAAGAACGTAGAGGATAGACTGCGGGGCGAATGTGCGCCGCCGGTTCCACCTGATGGGATGACTGACAGCCAAAAAGAGATCTTCCGTTACATCGTATCCGGTCTGGCCGACAGTGAGATCCTGGGGAAGCTGGATGTTTTCGTTCTGGAGAGCACAGCTGTTGCCATTGACCGCCTTCGGACGATCAACAGAATGATCGATGACAGGCCGGAACTGATGCTGAGCACCGCAACCCAGAACAGCCGGGCCAAATATCAAAATGACCTGTGGCGGGGGTGCAACGAGCTGTGCCTGTCGCCCCAGGCTCGGGCCAAGCTGGGCAATCTGGCCGCTCAGAAAACGAAGGAGAAAAAGGATCCTTTGATGGATGCCCTGATGGACGATGATTGACACCAGCCGAGCCTACCAGTACGCGCAGTGGTGTGTCCAGCGGGGGAATCAGAAAGTCGGCAAATACGTCAAGCTTCAGGCCAGAAAGTGGCTGAGGATCGCCGACGGCAAGCATAAGCAGGCCTATGTCAGCGAAAAAGCCTATCGGAAGATATGCCGGCTGCTGAAGCTGATGGTTCACCCGGATCTGCACTGCTCCATGTACGAGGGCCTGGAGGATTACGCCTGGTTCCTCATTGTGGCGGTGTTCTGCACGCTTCGAATAGGCGATGACCGGCGCTTCTACCAGACAGCGATCCTGGAGATTGCCAGAAAGAATTTCAAAACATTCAACAGTGCGGTCATCTTCATCCTGGGGATGCTGACGGAGCCCCGCTTTTCCCGGTTCTTCTCCGTGGCTCCGGACTACAAGCTGTCCTCGGAGCTTCGGCTGGCGGTCCGGAAGATCATCAAGGTCTCTCCTGCCCTGGTCAAGTATTTCAAGGTCAACCGGGACATGATCACCTGCCTGATCAACGAGATTGAGTATACGCCCCTGGCCTATTCCAACGATGGCATGGACGGCCGTCTGGCCAACATCTTTTTGGCCGACGAGGCGGGAGCTCTGGACAGCTACCCCGTGGAGGCCATGCGGTCCTCCCAGATCACCCTGGTAAACAAACTGGGCATCATTATCTCCACACAGTACCCAAACGACAATAATGTGATGATCGATGAGATCGACATTGCGAAAAAAGTGCTGGATGACGTACTGGACAAGGAAAACGTGTTCGCCCTGCTGTATGAGCCGGACGACGCGCTCCGGAAGCGGTGGGAAAAGGATGACCTGGTGATCTATCAGGCCAATCCCGTGGCAGTCAACAACCAGGAAGTCTTTGAATCCATCAAGGATCTCCGCTCCATGGCTGTTCTCTATGAGAATAAGCGGGAGAATTTCCTCTGTAAGCACTGCAACATCATGTATAAGGGCCTGGGCGTGGAGGGCTATGTGGACGTCCAGAAGGTCAAGCGGTGCCGTATCGAGGAGGATCCGGCATGGTGGAAGGGCCGCCGTGTCTATGTGGGGCTGGACCTTGCTCAGACGGACGATAATACCGCCGTTTCCATGGTGGCCGAGGACAACGGCAAGATCCGCGCCAAGGTCTGGGGGATCCTTCCAAAGGACCGGGTGGAGATCAAAAGCCAAAAAGAGAACGTGGACTACAAGAAGCTGATCGCTGCCGGAAACTGCTTTGCCGAGGGCGAGGAGGTCATCGACTACGGTTTCGTGGAGCGGCTGGTTATGAGCCTGGAAGAAACGTTCGGCGTAGAAATCGTGCAGATAGGCTATGACCGCTATAACGCCATCTCCACGGTCCAGAAGCTGGAGGCTGCCGGATATGAATGCGTGGAGGTCAAGCAACACTCCTCTGTCCTGCATCCGCCCACCAAACTGCTGCGGGAGGCAATCTTAAAGCGTGAGTTTGCATACGATGATAACCGGCTGCTGGAAATCAACTTCCAGAATGCCCGGTGTACGGAAGATACCAACCTGAACAAATACGTAAACAAGAAACGGTCCGCCGGCAAGGTGGATATGGTCATGGCCATCATTGACGCCGTGTACCTCCTGCAGGTGGATATGCTCACTAACGGGGCCGTTTCCTGGGGCATCCAAGTGATCTGAGGTGATGGAGATAGGATTTTGGAATAGGCTCTTCGGCCTGGAAGAGCCAATAGAGACCCGGTCGCAGGAGCAGATTCTGGACGAGGCGCACCTGGACACGGCGCTGCGGGCCGCCCTGGGCGGCAGTAAGGTCACAGTGTCCACGGTGCTGAATATCCCGGCTGTCAGCAGCAGTATCAGCTTCATCGCTGGTACAGTGGCTTCTCTGCCTATCCGGCTCTATCGGACAAAAAATGGGAGATCCGTGGAAGTGACCGACGATTACCGCCTGCGGCTGCTGAATGAGGAAACCGGCGACCTTCTGGACGCTTTTCAGTGGAAGTGTACGCTGATCCGTGACTACCTGCTGCCGGGGAACGGTTACACCTATGTGGATTGGGTGGAAAACCGCATCTGTGGTCTCTACTATGTGGATCCGCTGCAGGTCAGCGCGGAGATTGGCGCTGACCCTATCTACAAAACGGCACGGTTTTACATCGGCGGAAACTGCTATCGCGATTACGAGATCCTGCGGCTCCTAAGAAACACCCGAGACGGCGCCACCGGCATCGGTGTGGTAGCAGAGAGTCCCACGCAGCTGGAAACCATGCTGAATGCCCTGCTGTACGAAAACCACACCATGCGGACAGGCTCCAAAAAGGGCTTTTTGAAAGCGAAAAGCCGGCTGTCACAGGCAGTAATCGACCAGTTGAAGTCCAGTTGGCGGAAATTATACGGAAATTCCTCTGAAGAAACCGTGGTGGTCCTGAATGACGGTATAGAATTCCAGGACGCCAGCCAGACCGCTGTGGACAGCCAGCTCAATGAGAACAAAAGGGTCAATGACCAGGAGATCTACAAGCTTTTTTGCATCGTCCCATCCGTTCTGGAGGGCGGCGCCACGGCTGAAGATCTGAAAAACACAGTCCGCTTTGCCATCCAGCCAGTAGTAAAGGCCTTACAGACTGCATTGAACCGTTCCTGCCTGCTGGAGGAGGAGAAAGGCTCCCTTTCTTTCGAGGTGGACATGGACGTGCTGGACAACACAGATATGCTGTCCCGCTATCAGGCCTATGAGATCGCTGTTCGGAACGGCTGGATGCAGCTGGATGAAGTCCGCTATGACGAGGGCAGGAATCCGCTGGGCCTGACCTTCATCCGCCTGGGCCTGGATACGGTCATCTATGACCCGGAATCCAAGATGATGTATACGCCAAACACCAAGGAATGGGCGAAAGTTGAGGAGAAAGGAGGAGGCGCGCCAAATGCGAGTTGAAATCAGAGCAGACAGGAAAAGCATAGCGGTCAGCGGCTATGTGAACGTTGTGGGCCGGGATTCCCGAGTGCTCCATGACAAGCAGGGACCCTATGTGGAACAGATCATGCCGGGTGCTTTTGCAAAGGCCCTTGCGTCCGGCAGCCCGGTGGAGCTGCGCTGGAACCACCAGAAGACCTTGGGCTCCACGAAGAACAAAGACGAACTGGAATTGCGGGAGGATAATATCGGCCTGCGGGCCAATGCCGTGGTATCGGATGCCGACGTTATTTCTGCGGCGGACCGTTCGGAGCTGCGGGGCTGGTCATTCGGATTTGTGAAGCGGAAGGACCATTGGAAGACTGATGAAGACGGTACCCGGCACCGTTTCGTTGACGAGATGGAGCTGCGGGAGGTATCCCTGCTGGATAAGACCCCGGCATACATTGCCACCAGCGTTGAGACCCGTGATGACGGCGATATTCTGGTGGAATACCGTGTTGACGAACCGCTGGAGGAGGGTGTTGATTACATCCGCCAGACGGAGCGGACCACGGAGGACAAAACGACCACCCTGACGCCAGAGGACGAAAGCGTGATGTTCTGTGCCAGTAAAACCATTGAGATCTACAAGATGAAAAGGAGAATGTGAACATGAAGGGACCTTTTAACCTGAAAAAGCTAAGTGAGCGCCGTGCGGAGCTGATGGGCCAGTTGGAGAGCATGGTGCAGGCCTGTGAGACGGAGACCCGCGCTTTTAGCGAGGAGGAGCAGACTACTTATGCCGGCATCCTTGGCGAGGTGCGCTCCATCGACGCCACCCTGGACGCAGCCGACCAGGCCCATGCCCTGGGTAAAGTGGAGACCCGCGCCGCAGCCGCCGACGAGCCTGTACATACCCAGGAAGATCTGGAGACCCGGGCCTTTGAGTGCTATATCCGCGGCATCGCTCCCGAGATGGAGACCCGGGCCGCCGTCAACATGACCGTTGGCGATAACGGTGCCGTCATTCCCACCAGCATTGCCAACAAGATCATTGAGATGGTCAAGGAGATCTCTCCGCTGTATCATCTGTCTACCCACTACGATGTAGGCGGCACTTTGACCATCCCCAGCTACGATGAATCCACTCAGAAGATCACCATGGCTTATGCCGCCGAGTTTACCGCCCTGACCTCCACCTCCGGCAAGTTCACCAGCATTTCTCTGACGGGCTTCCTGGCCGGTGCGCTGACCAAGATCTCCATGTCCCTGGTCAACAACTCCAAGTTCGACATCGTGTCCTATGTCATCCGCAAGGTGGCCGAGGCCGTATCTGAGTGGATCGAGAACGAGCTGATCAACGGCACGGATGGCAAGATCGAGGGACTGTCCAAGGTTGCTCCCTCTGTCACCGCCGCTGCCGCTACCGCAATTACCGCTGATGAGCTGATCGACCTGCAGGAGAGCATCCCTGACAAGCTGCAGGCAGGGTGCATCTGGGTGATGAGCCGGGCCACCCGGGCTGCTATCCGCAAGCTGAAGGACGGCGATGGAAACTATCTGCTGAACAAGGACGCCACCTCCAAGTGGGGCTACAGCCTGTTCGGCCACGATGTGTATGTCTCTCAGAGCATGCCCGACATGGCCGCCGGCAAGCGTGCTGTCACCTACCTGGACCCCACTGGCCTGGCTGTGAAGGTTGCCGAGAATCCCAGCGTGCAGGTCCTGCGGGAGAAGTTCGCCGACGAGCACGCCGTGGGCGTCATCTGCTGGATGGAGGTTGACTCCAAGGTGGAGAACAAGCAGAAGATCGCCGTTTTGGCGATGAAGGCCGGTGCCTGATTGGAGGGACTATGAAGGTAAAAGCAACTGTCAGTTTTGCCGGGCAGATCTGCATGGCCGCAAATGAGGTGCGCGACGTCCCTGAAGACGTCGCCGCCCCGCTGCTTGCCTGCGGCTATCTGGAAACGGTGGAACCGCCAAAGTCCCCAGGCGCTGAACCACCCGCAGAAGGGGCCGGAGAAAAAGAAGAGAAAAAAGACACGGCTAAAAAGGAGAAATGACTGTGAAGCCCTGTGAACTGACCGCAAAGAACGTTGCCGCATTCGCCCGCCTGATCGTCACCTACATGGACTACGATGCCCTTCTGGATGTGGAGAAGGCGGAATGTGAGGGAGCGCTGTCGGCAGCCAAGGCATTCGCCGCCGGATATACCGGTCTGGACGTTGAAGCGTCAGACCTGGAGGATATCGCCTACGCGGTGCTGGCCATTGCGGCGGAAATGGTGGACAACCACCAGATCACGGCGCAGTACACAGGGAAAAATCCAACAGCCATGCAGATCCTGGATATGCACAGCACAAACCTGCTGCCCAGTGCGGAGGGCGATGTGGATGAAACATGACCATCTTTCCTCACGGCTGACGCAGAAGGTGGAGATCCTGCGGATATCCGGGGATGTATCCCTTGGCGGCTTTGTCTGGGCAAAAAACGGGCGCTGCTGGGCGGATATAGAACTGGATGTGAAAAACAACCTGTTTTCCTCCATCGGCATCGGTGCCCGCGGCGCCACGGTGACTATGCGGCCCCGCCTGGGGCTGGATCTGCGCCACGCGCTGCGGTGGAACGGCCAATTCCTG
>NZ_CANRKH010000032.1 GCF_947631165.1 uncultured Dysosmobacter sp.
GGCGCGCCCTTCAAGGAGTGCGTCACCCACGGCTGGACCGTGGACGGCGAGGGCAAGGCCATGCACAAGTCCCTGGGCAACGGCATGGACCCCGCCGAGATCTTTGACAAATACGGCGCGGACCTGCTGCGGCTGTGGGCCGCCAGCGCCGACTACCACGCCGACATGCGCTGCTCCGACGCCATCTTCAAGCAGCTCTCCCAGAACTACCTGAAGTTCCGCAACACCGCCCGGTACTGCCTGGGCAACCTGGACGGCTTTGATCCCGACCATCTGGTCCCCGCCGCCGAGATGGAGGAGCTGGACCGCTGGGCCATGGCCCAGCTGAACGCCCTCATCGAAAAGTGCGAAAAGGCCTATCAGGACTATGAGTTCAACGCCGTGACCCACGCCGTCAACGACTTCTGCGTGGTGGACATGTCCAACTTCTACCTGGATATCATCAAGGACCGTCTGTACTGCGAGGAAAAGGACGGCGCCAAGCGCCGCAGCGCCCAGACCGCCCTGTTCCTGATCCTGGACACCATGACCAAGATCATGGCCCCCATTCTGGCCTTCACCTGCGACGAGATCTGGCAGGCTATGCCCCACCGCTCCAGCGACGACGGCCGGAACGTGGTGTTCAACGAGATGAACAAGCCCTTTGCGGAGTATGCCATCACCAACCCCGTCTCCTGGGCCACGGTCATCCAGCTCCGGGACAGCGTAAACGCCGCCCTGGAGACCGCCCGTGCCGAGAAGAAGATCGGCAAGAGCCTGGAGGCCCACATCACCCTGGTGCAGTCCAAGGATTCCCAGGTGGACCTCACCGCGGAGCGGAAGCACTTCGACGACCAGTGGGCGGACCTGTTCATCGTCTCCGACGTGGACTTCTCGGAGGACGAGGCCCTCTACGCCCAGGGCGCGGACACCAAGCTGGCCGGTTGGCGCGTGGTGGTCTCCGAGGCCAAGGGTGCCAAGTGCCCCCGCTGCTGGAAGCACTCGGTCCAGTCCGGCAAGGATGATCTCTGCCCCCGCTGCGCCGCGGTGGTGGCGAAGCTGCCGGAACTTTAAGCGCTCTGTCCAAACGGCCCGGAAGCATCAGCTTCCGGGCCGTTCCCTGTCAAGAGGTCTCACAGAGTTCGCGCCCGGGGCGCGAAAAACAGGAGATCCATGTTTCCCGGCGACATGCGCGGCGGGAAACATACTTCTCGGTCCGCAAGTGTGCGCGTGGTCCGCCATATGCGGACCAGAAGTGCGCGCAGCGGACCGTAACCCCTTTGCCGAAACTCCCCGCTGGGAGTTTCGGCAATTTCAGGCCCGGAAGCATCAGCTTCCGGGCCGTTCCTTGTAGCGGGGACAGGCGGGCGTATCCTTCCACCGGAGCTTCCGGCGGGGCGTGCCGCAGTGGCCCGCCGCCACCGGGCCGTACCGGTAGCCGAATTTCACATAATGCCGGTAGAAATGCGCGCAGGTCTCACATGTTTTTTCCATCTTTTATATCACCTCAAATAAAATTTACACCTGATAAGGTGTAAAGTCAACACATATTATCAAAAATAAAGTAAAATATGAAAATATGATTAGAGGTGGTAGCTGTGAAATATTATCCAAGATTGCGGAACCTGCGAGAAGACAACGAAAAAACTCAAGGAGAGCTTGCTGCTCTCTTGGGAACAACCCAACAACAATATTCCAAATATGAAAAAGGTATTCAGGAAATTCCAGTCCACCATCTGCTTACACTTGCAGATTTTTATAAAGTATCCGTTGATTATTTGCTTGGGCGGGATTCTTGACGCAAGAACCAGAAGCAAGGGTTTCTGGTTCTTTATTTTTTGCCTTCAGTCAAAAAATCTGACCTTATAATAAATATCATATCTGGATATTCAAATCAGCTCAGATATGGCGTATCCTCTGAGATGTCAAAGATGTCGATCTTTCCCTGAGGAGGCTGATTTTATGAAACAGAAATGGACGCTGCAAAAGACCGTATATATCGCCGTGCTGGCGGCGCTGGTGTGCGTGGTGACCTTCTTCCGCTTTCCCCTGCTTGGCTCCAAGGTGCACTTTGCCAACGCCATGTGCCTGCTCAGCGGCCTGCTGATGGGGCCGCTGTCCGGCGGTCTGGCGGCAGGCATCGGCTCCGTGCTGTACGACGCTCTGTTCGGCGGCTATGGACCGCTGGACTGCGCCGTCACCTTCGTCTCCAAGTTCCTGATGGCCTGGGTCTGCGCCAAGATCGCCTTTGCCATGGGCAGCGAGGCAAAGCGCCACGGCCAAAACATCGCCGCCTGCGTTGCCGGCGCGCTGACCTATGTGGCGCTGTACATGCTCAAGACCTTCATCTTCCAGATGTTTGTCTACGGCTATCCCATGGAGACTGCCGTGGTCACCATGGGCAGCAAGCTGCCCGCCTCTCTCATCAACGCCGTGGCAGCCATGGTGGCCGCGCCCATCCTGTACGCCGCCCTGGTCCCCGCTCTGCGCCGGGCTGGCCAGCTGGACAAAATGCGGCCCTGACCGCTTCCTCAAACCGCCTGAAGGCTCACGCCTCCAGGCGGTTTTTTTGTTGCAATTCCCGCCTAAAACGTGTATATTGAGTAAAAACATCTCCACTAGGGCGGCTTCGCCCCTGTGTGTTACTGCTTTCGAGGCTTTGGAGGATCTCTGTATGCCAACATCCCTGCATCAGCGCAGCGTGCCGGTGGACGCGGCCAAGACCGCGGCGATCTTCGGGACGCTGCTGATCCACGCCTCCGCCGCCGGGGGCTTCTCCGGCGCGGCGGGGTCTCCGGGCTGGACGGCGGCGCTGTTTTGGAATGCCCTGCTGCGCTGCGCCGTCCCCGTGTTCTTCATGTGCAGCGGCGCGCTGCTGCTGCCGCCGGAAAAGGAAGTCACCGTCAGGACCATCTGGCGGAAGTATATCCCCCGCATCCTCATCGCCCTGCTGTTCTGGGCGGCGGCCTACGACGGCTGGCAGCTCCTGCTGGCCTTCCGCCGCACCGGCGTGCTGGAGGCCGCCGCGCTTCAAAAGGCAGCAGCGGACTGGCTGCTGTTCCGCCACAAATCCCATCTCTACTATCTGCACATCATCCTGCTGGTCTACGCGCTGCTGCCTCTGACCCGCCTGTTTGCGGCGAAGGCGGACCGGCGGCTGCTCCGGTACGGTCTGGCGGTCTGGTTCCTGCTGGGCATCCTGCTGCCCACGGCCCGGTTCTTCCCGCCCCTCTCCCTGCTGACCGGCATCCCGGCCCAGTATCCCATCAACCTGACCTGGAGCGCAGTGGGCTACGGCGTTCTGGGCTATGCCCTGTCCCAGGAGGCCCAAAACCGCCGTTCCCGGCACTTCCTGCTGCTGTATCTGGCGGGCTTCTGCGTGACCTTCGGCGGGACGCTGGGCCTGTCTCTGGCCAAGGGGAGCCTGTATGAGGGCCTGCTGAACGGGAATTCCCTGGGCGTGTGCTTGCAGGCGGCAGGGGTCTTTGGCTTCTGCGCCAGCCGTTTCGCGGACTGGGAACGGTGCCGCCTGACGGAAACGGTCTCCCGGGCCTCCTTCTGCGTCTATCTGACCCATGTGTTCTTCCTGGAATTTTTGAACGCCCGGGGGATCGCCGCCGGGCTCTTTCCCAACGCGTGGGTCATCCCGGCGCTGGCGCTGGCCTGCTTTGCCGCCGGTTTCCTGGCGTGGGTGATCCTGCGGCGGGTCCCGTGGGCCCGCAAGTACCTGATTTAAGGAGCGATCTCTATGCTGTATATGACCGGCGCGGCCATGGCCGCGCTGCTGCTGGGCCTGGACCAGTGGTCCAAGGCCTGGATCACCGCCAACCTGCCGCTGGGAGAACGAATGGACCTCTTCCCCGGCTTTCTGGAGCTGCTGACGGTCCACAACTACGGCGCCGCCTGGTCCAGCTTCTCCGGGATGCGGTGGCTGCTGGTGTGCGTCACCAGCTGCATCGTGCTGGCGGTGCTGTATGTGCTGGCCAGGCGGATCGTCCGCCATCCCGCGGGCGTGACGGCCTGCTTTCTGATCCTGGCCGGGGGCCTGGGCAACATCATCGACCGGGTCCGGCTGGGCTATGTGGTGGACATGCTCCACTTCCAGTTCTGGCCCTCCTATCCCACCTTCAACGTGGCGGACATCTGCGTGGTGTGCGGCTGTGTGCTGGGAGCGGTCTATTACTTGTTCCTCTACGAAAAATATGACAAAAAGGGACCTGCCCATGGAGAAGCTGACGCTCCAAGTAAATAAGGAGGACGCCGGACAGCGGATCGACGCCTGGCTGGCGGCAAATCTGGAAAATGTGACCCGCTCCGCCGCCCAGCGGATGCTGGAGGAGGGCCGGGTCACCATGGGGGGCCGTATCCCGGCAAAGAACTGCAAGCTCACCGGCGGGGAGACCGTGGAGGTGGTCCTGCCGGAGCCGGAGCCGGTGGATGTGGTCCCCCAGGACATCCCGCTGGACGTGGTGTATGAGGACGGCGACGTGATCGTGGTGAACAAGCCCAAGGGGCTGGTGGTCCACCCCGCCCCCGGCCACCCTGATGGAACTCTGGTGAACGCCCTGCTCTATCACTGCGGGGACAGCCTCTCCGGCGTCGGCGGGGCGCTGCGGCCCGGCATCGTCCACCGCATCGACCGGGACACCTCCGGCCTTATCATCGCGGCGAAAAACGACTTTGCCCATCAGAAGCTGGCGGCCCAATTGCAGGACCACACCCTGGCCCGGATCTATGAGTGCATCGTAACAGGGAACCTCCGGGAGGACAGCGGCACCGTGGACGCCCCCATCGGGCGGCATCCCGTGGACCGGAAGAAAATGGCGGTGGTGTCCGGCGGGCGGAGCGCCGTGACCCACTGGACGGTGCTGGCCCGGTATCCCGGCTTCACCTACGCGGAGTGCCGGCTGGAAACGGGCCGGACCCACCAGATCCGGGTCCACATGGCCCACATCGGCCACCCCATCCTGGGGGACGCCGTATACGGGAAGCCTGTTCCGGGCCTGCGGGGCCAGTGCCTCCACGCTGTGGGACTGCGGTTCCTTCACCCCCGCACCGGAGAGCCGGTGGAGCTGCGGTGCGGGCTGCCGGAGGAATTCCAGGCCCAGCTCCGAAAACTGGAGCGTCGGATGTAAGAACCTGTATTCGCAAGCATTGAACGCCGTCTGGACGGGTCTTTTCCCGTCATACTTCGTTGCTTTTCCTTGAAATACACAAAGTATTCCCGCGTCAAAGCGCCTCGCCTGACGGGAAAATCCCTCGTTCATCCGGCATTACCCGCTTATGAATACAGGTTCTAAAAGAAAAAGCCGGCCCGTTTGGGCCGGTTTTTATCTGTTTTGGGCCTTCTTTAATTTTCGGATATCCTCCCCCACAAAGGGCAAAAGCTCGTACTCTCCCTCGATACGGGAGACAGTCTGCGGCGTGTAGCGCTGGGCCAGCTTCTCCGGCGTCAGATTCGTGCTGATGATGGTGGACCGCTTTTCCATCAGCCGGGTATTGACGATCCGATACAGAGCGCTCTGGACGAAGGGCGTAGTCATCTCCGTGCCCAGATCGTCCAGGATCAGCAGGTCGCAGTTCAGGATGCGGGACACGTCGGCGGACACCTCGCTGCCCTCTTCCCTGCCGAACTTCTGATTCTCGAACCGCTCAAACACATGGGCCGCCGTGTCGTAGACCACGGAAAAGCCTCTGCCGCTGACCTCCCGGGCGATGGCGGCGGAGAGGTGGGTCTTGCCCAGTCCCGGCGCGCCGAACAGCAGCAGGCTGCCGGGTTTGCGGCCGAACTGGTGGGCATACTCCGCGCAGCTGTTGTAGACACGCTCCTCCATGTGGGCCCGGGCGGACTTCTTCTGCCCTGGCTCCAGCTGATCGGAATACCAGTCCAGAGAGAAGGTGTCAAAGCTCTGACCATTCAGGTCCAGCATCCGGCTCAGCTCCTTCTGCTGCTCCAGGGCGTAATACGCCCGCAGGCAGCGGCACACCTGACCGCCGCGGTAGCCGGTGTCGCCGCAGAGGGAACAGGCGGGCTTTTCCTCCAGGCAGTCCTCCGGCAGGCCCGCCTGGGCCAGCAGGCGGTGTTTTTCCTCCTGAAGGCGCAGATTCTCCTCCCGCAGGATCTCCACCGCCGGACCGGGGTCCGTGCCATAGCGCAGGGCGCTGGAAATGATGCGGCTCATGGTGGAGCGCAGCTCGGCGTCCACCTCCTTCAGCCGGGGCTGACGGCTGAAAATGGCCTCCCGCCGCTCCTGGGCGCGGCTCTCCCTCCGGCGTTTGTCCTCTTCAAACCGCAAAAGCGCCCGGCGCATGATCTTGCCGTCATAGGCCATGGTTCAGCCCTCCTGTTCCCCATTGTGCTTCACACATATTTCCAGGCATCGTCAGCCTGCTTCTTCGGCACGGCCCTGGGCGCCGGCCTGTCGCCCTGTTCCACCTCTTCCAGCGTGTGGAGCCCCGCCTGATGCCAGCGCTTCAGGATGCCGTTGCAGTAAGGCCATTTCAGCTCGTGGCACTTCAGCACGGTCTTGTCGTAGGCCAAGGCCACTGTCTCCGGCGGGAAGCCCATCTCCTGCCAGGCCAGCAGATATTTTTCCTCTGACGCCACCGGGGGGCGGTCTCCCAAGCGAAGCGCCTGCATATACCGGGGCAGCGCGCCCTGGCGCTCCGTGTATTTTTTCAAATATTCCACCGCTGCCCGCTGGGTGTCGATCCCCATGCGGGCCCAGGCGTAGCCCTCTTTTTCGATCTGCCGCAGCGTTGGGCGGCGGCCCTCGCCATAGCGCCGCTGGATGCGCTCCGCGCAATGGCACACCAACAGGTAGATCACGTCGGCAGGAAGGCCCAGATAGTCGTTCAGGCCCAGCAGAATGCCCACGTCCGGCGTGGTCAGCTTCTTGCCCAGCCGCCGCTCCACCTCGGCGGTGAGGCCCCGGAACTCGCCGCTGGTCTCCAGCCGCTCCGCGATGTCCGTGCGCTGATAGACCGGCTTCTCGTCCGCCGGCTCCAGCGGCATTTCCTCTGCCGGGGCGATGAGGCCCAGGGCCCGGAGGGTCTCCTCCGCCGCCTCGATGCGGGGCCGGTCCCACCGCAGCTCTCCCGCCAGGGACCGGGGCGGCACGGCGCCGTGGTGCCGCAGGAGGGCCAGGTACAGCAGCGCCGCGTCGCCGTCGCCCTTCTCCAGCAGCCGTTTTGCCGCCTGGGCGGTCAACGTGACGCCCTCGTCCTCCGTATGTACCAGCACGTTCGCCATGAAAGGCCCTCCTCTCTTTTTCAATACCCTCGGCGGATACAGGATACCGCTTATTTTACACGAAATTTGCCCGCAGGACAAGCCCCAACCCAAAATGTCCCTTCCAAATCGGCCGAGACGGCTGATGATGTTATGGTTCCCGGAAAATTTGCGGTTTCCTGTAGTGTTTTCGTCCGAAACCGCAGGACATAGATAAAGCCGGAAAGGAGGCGGTATGGCAATGGAGGATGAGGCTATCATAAAACTGTTTTTCGCGCGTTCAGAACAGGCGGTGCGGGAACTGGATATGAAATACGGAAAAATTTTTTACAGTCTCTCGTACAATATCGTGAACAGCAGGCAGGACGCGGAGGAGTGCGTCAACGACGCTTATCTCGGTACGTGGAACGCGATCCCCCCAGCGCGGCCCGATCCGCTGCTCGCCTATGTCTGCAAGATCGTCCGAAACCTGTCTCCGTCCGGCTGACCCGCATCCGCAGACATATGAACACGAAGGAATTTTCGGAGGTTATGGGAGAGCTGAATAACATTTCAGACGCCGAGCTTATTCATTGCGTTTATGAGGACCATGAAAGAGCGCACGCGCAAGCAGGCCCCGCGAAACACTCCGCGGGCAGTCATTCTACGCTCTCTTTGACGGTTTCAGGTGGATTTTCCAAATACGCGTCAAATGAAGCCGGCGTGTTTTTGATTGAAACGCTGCGCCGAACGTTTTACGACTACAGCAGCTTTGACGAACTGGATTTGACGGTCAGGAGCCTGACAGACAGCGCGGCTTCCAGCGGCATAGCGGAGCCAGGCATGCAGGCTGACGACGGGAAAAGCCTTGTATGGGAGGAAATGTCTGAAAAGGAAATTGATGGAGTCGCATGCTATGCGTTTGAGCTGAGATATTCTGAGGACGAGGTCATAAACGGCAAAATGGCAGGACGCCTTTTGGGTATTTATGCAGTATCAAAAGACAGCGCAACATTTTACCAATACAACATGAGCGATGATGCCTGGGAAAAGCTGCAGGCTGCGGCAGCCGATTGAAGCCGGGCATGGTGGCGCGCGATCGCGGCACAAGGGAAATATTCCATTTGCGTTTCATGGCGGGCCGGTCGCAGCAGCCTCCGCCTTTTGTGAATTTTTTCAAAATCTCCTGTTTTTTTGTGGCGCTGTCAGCCCCCTTGTGATATACTGGATGCTGAAAAATTGGGTATTCCTGCCCTAGGCCCTGTTTGAAAAGGACCAAAACACCAAAGGGGGAGTTCATGATGGCAAATCGCGTATCCGTTACCATCTGCGGAGAGGACTATGTTTTTGTCGCCGAGGAGTCCGCCGCTTACATGCAGAAAGTCGGCGCCTATGTGGGCAATAAAATGGAGGAGATCCTCAACAGCTCCAAGGTAGGCCGCACCGACGCCGCCGTCCTTACCGCCGCCAACATCGCCGACGAGCTGTTCAAGGCCCAGGCCGCCGCGGAACAGCTCCGCAGCCAGATCAAGGGCTATCTGGACGAGGCCGGCAAGGCCCAGTCTGAGGTCAGCGAGCTGAAGCGCGAGGTCTTTCGTCTGCAGCAAAAGCTGGACAACCGGAACAGCCGCTGATGAAGCCGGAGCTCCTCGCCCCCGCCGGGTCTCCGGAAGCGCTGCGGGCCGCCGTGCAGAACGGCGCCGGGGCGGTATACCTGGGCTGGGGCGATTTCAACGCCCGCCGGAGCGCCAGGAATTTCTCAGACGAGGAATTTGCGGACGCGCTGGCCTATTGTCATGTCCGGGGCGTGCGGGTCTTTTTGACCCTGAATACCCTGCTGACGGACCGGGAGCTGCCCCAGGCCCTGGAAACGGCCCGGGCCGCCTGCCGCCTGGGCGTGGATTCCATTCTGGTCCAGGACTGGGGCCTGTTTGACCTGCTGCGCCGCTCCCTGCCGGACCTGCCCCTCCACGCCAGCACCCAGATGAGCGTGTTTACCTCCGGCGGCGCCGCGGAGCTGGCCGCCGACGGCTGTGAACGGATCGTCATCGCTCGGGAGTGCTCCAGGGAGGACACTGCCGCCATCTGTAAAAGCTGTCCCGCTGAGGTCGAAGTGTTCGTCCACGGGGCGTTGTGCATGTGCTACTCCGGCCAGTGCGCCATGAGCGCCCTCATCGGCGGACGGTCCGGCAACCGGGGCCGGTGCGCCCAGCCCTGCCGCCTGCCCTACGGCGTCAACGGGCCCGCCAGAGGACAGTATCCCCTGAGCCTGAAGGACAGCTCTCTGGCCCGGGAGCTGCGGGACATGGCCGATATGGGCGTGGCCTGTTTGAAGCTGGAGGGCCGGATGAAGCGGCCGGAGTATGTGGCAGTGGTGACCCGCGTCTACGCCCGCCTGCTGGCGGAGGACCGGGGTCCGGCCCCCGCCGAAGAGGCGGAGCTGGCCCAGGCCTTTTCCCGCTCCGGATTTACCGACGGGTATTGGCAGGGCAAACAGGGCGCGGGGATGTTCGGGACCCGGCCGGAGAACGCGCCGGACCCCAAGGAGCTGTTCGACGCGGCGAGGGCCGCTTATGAAAAAGGCGATCTGCGGACCGTGCCGGTGGATCTTTCCTGCGCCATCCGGGCTGGAATACCCAGCGTTTTAACAGCGGAGGACCGGGACGGACATGCCGTGACCGTCACCGGCCCGGTGCCGGAGGCCGCCCGAAGCCGCAGCGTCACCGTTGAAGAGATTACGAGCCGCCTGAAAAAGACCGGCGGCACCGCTTTCCGCTGTGAAAGCGCGGAGGCGGCGGTGGACGAGGGCCTGTCCCTCCCCGCCAGCGCTGTCAACGCCCTGCGGCGGGACGCTTTGGCGGCGCTGACTGCCGCCCGCACCGCGCCGCCGGTCCGCCGGGAGCTGCCGGCGCCGCAGCTGCCGGACATAGACCGCGCCGTGGCCGCGCCACGATTCACGATCTCTGTGACCGGCGCCGCCCAGTTGACGGCGGAGCTGCTGGGCCTCGGCCCCGCCAGGGTCTATGTGCCTCTGGAGCTGCTGGCGGACCTGCCCGCCCTGCCCCGGAGCGAAACGGAGTGGTGCGCCATTCTGCCCCGGGTATGGCGGGACCGGGACGAGCCGGAGCTGCGCCGCTGGCTGGACAGGGCGCGGCACTTAGGCGTCACCGGCGCACTGCTGGGCAATATCGGCCACCTCTCCCTGGCCCGGGACACGGGGCTGGCGCTGTACGGCGACTACGGCCTGAACGTGTTCAACGCCCGGTCCCTGGACTATCTCCGGGGCAAGGGGCTCTCGTCGGCCTGCGTGTCCTTCGAGCTGCGGTCCGCTCAGATCCGGGACATGCGGAAGGTTTTGCCCGCCGAGGCCATCGTCTATGGCCGTCTGCCGCTGATGATCACGGAGAATTGTCTCATGCGGGACCGCGCCGGCTGCCGCCTCTGGCAAAATGGAGCGGCGGTGCCCGGCCAGGCACCCTGCCAGGGCGGGAATGCACTGAATGACCGCACCGGCGCGGCCTTCCCTCTGCTGCCCGCCTATGGGCACCGGACGGAGATCCAGAACAGCCGGGTCCTCTGGCTGGCGGACCGGCCGGAGTGGAAGCGGTTGGGTCTGGCCTACGTCCGTCTGCGGTTTACCACGGAAAGCCCGGAGGAATGCGTCCAGGCCTTCCGGGGCTATCTGAATGGAGCCGCTGCGCCTGGGGATTTCACCCGGGGACTTTATGAGCGGGGCGTGGAGTGACGGGAGCGATCCGCAGTTCTCTCTGCGAAAACACCGGTATTTCAGATGCATTTCAGATACGTTTCGTATTATTCTTTATAAATATTACAAATCATTATCTTTTTTGGAGTTTTACATGGAAGAGATCAAGGTAAAATATTTTGTGGACGACATCGACGAGCTGTGCTATGTGGCGGGCAAGTCCGACTGGATCGACCTTCACGCCGCCGAAGAGGTGACGCTGAGGGCCGGGGAGTTCCGGCTGATCCCCCTGGGCGTGGCCATCGCTCTGCCGGAGGGCTGCGAGGCCCACATCGTCCCCCGCAGCTCCACGTTTAAAAATTACGGCATTTTGCAGACCAACTCCATGGGAGTCGTGGACTGCTCCTACTGCGGCGACAACGACCAGTGGCGGATGCCGGTCTACGCCACCCGGGACGTGACCATCGAGAAAAACGCCCGCATCTGCCAGTTCCGCATCATGAAAAACCAGCCGCCCCTGACCTTCACCAAGGTCCAGCGTCTGGACGGCCCGGACCGGGGCGGCTTCGGCTCCACTGGAAAGTGAGGCGCGCCATGGCAAAGATCGTTTTGGCCTCTGGTTCTCCCCGGCGGCAGGAATTACTGCGGCGCATCGGCATCACGGACTTTGACATCCGGGTCCCGGAGACGGAGGAATCTTATCCCGAGGGGCTGTCCCCCGCCGGCATCGTGGAGTACATCTCCCGGGAAAAGGCGGACGCCGCCATGGCGCTGTGCGCCCCGGACGAGATCGTCATCACCGCCGACACCATGGTGTTTCTGGACGACGCGCGCCTGGGCAAGCCCGCGGACGAGGCCGACGCCCTGCGAATGCTGACGGCCCTTCAGGGCCGCCATCACACCGTCTGCACCGGCGTCACTGTACGGCAGGGCGGCCGCTCCATCACCGAGAGCGAATCCACCGAGGTCTATTTCCGCCCCGCCTCGGAAGCGGAGCTGCGGGGCTATATCGCCACCGGCGAGCCGATGGACAAGGCGGGCGCCTACGGCGTCCAGGGCAAGGGTTCCCTGCTGGTAGAGCGGCTGAACGGCGACTTTTTCAATGTGATGGGCCTGCCGGTGCTGCGGCTGAGCCGGATGCTGGAACAGTTCGGCGTCACTTTTTTCTGAGCGCGGCAGGCGCGCCCCTCTAAGGAGGACTTGTATTGAAAGATTTTCTGAAGAACCACGGCCTGTGGGTCCTGTTCGCCGCGGCGGTCATCTCCGTGGCTCTGGCGGTCATGTCCGCGCTGAGCAACACCGCCGCGCCGCTGACCAACGCGGCCAATATCGTGGCCTCCCCCTTCCGCTCCGCCTACACCGCCATCGCCACCTGGTTCAACGACAAACAGAACTACTACCGGGACACCACGGCGCTGGAGGAGGAAAACGCCGCTCTCCGGAAGCGGATCGCTGAAATGGAGGAGACGGTGCGGCAGGCGGAGGCGGCCCTGGCGGAAAACGCCCGCCTGCGGGACCTGAACGACCTGCGGGAGCAGCGCCGGGATCTCAGCGACATCGAGGCCGCCTATATCACAGAGCACGATGTGTCCAACTGGACCTCCTCCCTGACGCTGAACAAGGGCACTGTCCACGGCGTGGAGGCGGGCGACTGCGTCATCGACGAGACCGGCGCTCTGGTGGGGATCATCAGTGTGAGCGGTACCAACTGGTCCACCGTCCTGACCCTGGTGGACACCGACATGTCGCTGGGCGCGCAGGTCTTTCGCACCGGCGACCTGGGCTTGGCCCAGGGGGACTTCTCCCTGATGGGGAAGGTCCGGCTGCGGCTGGATTACCTGTCCGCCGGCTGCCAGCTTCTGGGCGGCGATCTGGTGGTGACCTCCGGCCTGGGCGGCTACTATCCCGAGGGGCTGGTCATCGGCTCCGTAGAGGAAGTCCAGGTGGATGATTCCGGCGCTGCCTCTTACGCCATCCTGGCGCCCCAGGTATCCTTTGACGACCTGGAGGAGGTCTTTGTCATCAAGTCCTTCGACATTGTTCCATGATGCTTTCCCGCGGCTTTGCCGCGCTGTGATCTTGTGGCAAGGAGGTCCCCCCTGTGCTGGCACGCAATGAAACGATCTTCAAATGGACGCTGTACGCCGCCGCCACCGCGCTGTGCTTCCTGATCCAGGGGGCGCTGCTCCAGCGGATCACGGTCTGGGGCGTCATCCCTTTCCTGTATCCCTTGCTGGCGGCGGTGCCCGCCGCCTATGAGGGGCCGGTCCCCGGCACTGTGTTTGCCCTGGCGGTGGGCGTGATCTGCGACCTGCTGCTGCCGGGCGCTTTCCCCTGCTTCTACACGCTGCTGTTTCCCCTGGTGGGGCTGTGCGCGGCGCTGATCTCCCGGAGCCTGCTGCCTGCGGGACCTCTCTGTTCCCTGGCGGGGACCACCGCCGCCTTTTTGATGAGCGGCCTGTTCCACGGCCTGCTGCTGTGGCTGGGCGGCAAGTCCGCCTGGAGCGCCAGCGCCTCTGTGACCCTGCGGGAGTTCTGCGTCACCGCGCCGCTGGTCATCCCTGTGACCTATTTGTACCGGGCCGTCTGCCGGCGGACCCATCTGGACGACTAGAGCGATTCCCGGACCGTTGAACCCTTCTCAGTATTTTTGATACGAATCGCTCATAGAACAATTCCATTGTTTTATTGGGGCCGCATAAGCGGCCCGGCGGCGAAGCTGCCTGTGATGAACGTCCATACTTTTCCTGCACGATGCAGGCGCGGCGGCGCGATGCGGCGCAATAAAAAACCTTTTTAAAGTTTTTTATCAGGAAACAGTATGCGAAGTGCCCTAGACGACGAAGGAGACACTATGGACCACAACGAGACCCCCATCAAGCGCCTGTATCTGCTGGCCGCGTTTCTGGCGGCGATGCTGCTGCTGTATCTGTGCGTGCTGTTCGATACCCAGGTGAACCACTATGACGACTATGTGGCGCAGTCCATCCACTCCATAACCCAGCCTGAAAACGTGGAGTCCTCCCGGGGCATCATCACCGACCGGAACGGCCGCCCCCTGGTAACCAACCGCTCCACCTACGCCCTGACCTTTGACGCCGGGCGGCTGCGGAAGGGCGACGATGAGAACGAGGCCATCCTCCGGCTGCTGCGGCTGTGCCAGGAGCAGGGCGTGGAGTGGAACGACAATCTGCCCATCTCCAAAAGCCCCCCCTTTTCCTACACCATCCAGCAGCAGGATGACATCCAGAAGCGGCGGTTCCTGAAATATCTGCTGTCCCTGGACGAAGTGAAGGACGCTCTGGGGGACTATCTGCTGGAGCATCCTTGGATCATTTCCGCCGAGGCGGCGGATGCGATCCCCTCCGGGGAAGAGGCGGACGAAAAGGCCCTGCGGGCCGCCGCCGACAGTCTGACCAAGCAGCTGACCATCGACCATCTGGACGCTCTGCTGCTGAACGGGGCGGGCATCTCCACCTCCCGGCTGCTGCAGATCATGGCGGAACGCATGAAGCTGCCGGACAGCTTCTCCCTGGAGGATGCCCGGCTGGTGCTGGGGGTGCAGTATGAGCTGTCTCTGCGGAAGCTGAGCAATATCGACACCTATGTGCTGGCCAACGATGTGGACACCGCCTTCATCTCCCTGCTCAGCGACGGCGGCTATGCCGGGGCCAAGATTTCCCGGTCTACCGTCCGGGAGTATCAGACCACCTATGCCGCCCATATCCTGGGAACAGTCAGCCGCATCCAGGCGGAGGACCTGCCGACCCTTTCCGATGACTACGACGGCGACGACTGGATCGGCAGAAGCGGCGTGGAGGCTGCCTTTGAGTCCTATCTGAAGGGCAGCGACGGCCGCCGGATCGTCTCCGTCAACAGCGACGGCAAGGTCACCGGCGAACATTACAGCATCGACCCCCGGCCCGGCAGCACCGTGGAGCTGACCATCGACCTGGACCTTCAGACCGTGGTGGAGGACGCTCTGGCGGAGACCGTCTCCGCCATGACCGCTGACGACGGCGACGACAGCCGCGGCGGCGCCGCCGCCGTGATAAAGGTCGGCACCGGCGAGGTGCTGTCCCTGGCCTCCTATCCCTCCTACGACCTGTCCACCTACCGGCGGACAGAGATCTACAACGCGTTGAGCACGAATCCCGCCAATCCTTTCTTCAACCGGGCCACCAATCAGCCCTATGCCCCCGGCTCGACCCTGAAGCCCCTCACCGCCGTGGCGGCGCTGGAATCCGGCGCCACCACACTGAAGGAGAAAATCAAGGACACCGGCCGCTGGATCTATCCCGGCACCACCAACGACGGTGCCAACTGCTGGATCGGCTATCCCGGCCACGGCAAGCTGAACGTGACCCAGGCCATCACCAATTCCTGCAACTATTTCTTCGCGGAGATGGGCTACCGCATGGAAATGGACACATTTCAGAAATATCTGTCCGCCTTTGGCCTGGGCGAGAACAGCGGCATCGAGATCGGCGACAATCCCGGCAGCCTGCCCCAGAACAACGTGGGCGAAGACCTGGCTCCCTGGGCCGCTTTCGGCCAGGCCAACCAGGAGTATACCCCCCTGCAATTAGCCAACTATATCGCGACCCTGGTCTCCGGCGGCAAGCACTGCCAGGCCCATCTGCTGAAGGCCGTGAAATCCTATGACAGCACGGAGACCCTGGCCGTAGGCGACACCTCCCCCGTCAACATCGTGGATTTCAGCGAGAGCACCCTGAACGCCGTGAAACAGGGCATGCTGGGCTACACCCAGCCCGGCGGCATGGTGTATCAATACTTCCGCAACTGCGTGGTCTCCGCCGGCGCCAAGACCGGCACCGCCCAGCTGGGCGGCGACCAGGAGAACAACGGCGTGTTCGTGTGCTTCGCCCCCTACGACGACCCGGAGATCGCCGTGGCCATCGCCATCGAGCACGGCGGCGCCGGCGCTGCCCTGGCCACCACCGCTGTGAATATCCTGAACGCCTATTTTGCCGAGGACGAGACCGGCGCCGCCATTACCGGCGAGAACCAGCTTCTGCCATGAGCCGGATCCCTCCGGCGGCTATTCATCACTTCCACAACAAGGAGCCTCATATAATGAGCGAACCATTCGTTTTTGACCCCCGCAGCGAATTCTGCAAGACCCCCTTCGGCGCGGTCCCCTGCGGACATGAGATCCAATTCCGCTGCCGTCCCCTCTTCTGCGAAGCCTTTACCAGCTGCACGCTGGTGATGCACTATGAGTTCTCCGGCACCTGCCGGCAGGTAGAGCTGTCCCCCACCGGCCCCGAGGGGGAGCGCACCTGCTTTTTCGCCGCCGTGACCGCCCCGGAAGCGCCGGAGCTGATCTGGTACCACTTCCGCCTCCGGCGGGACGACGGCACCGGCTGCGACCTGGATAAGACCGGCTACCGCAGCGACGGCTTGACTGCCCCCTGGCAGATCACTGTCTATGCGGAAAGCCATACGCCCCAATGGTTTGGTTCTGGTGTAACTTACCAGATATTTCCAGACCGTTTCTGCCGTGACCGCCTGCCGGACCCCACCGGTCTGGTGGGAGACCGCTGGGTCCACGAAAATTGGTCCGACGCGCCCGCGTGGCAGCCGGACCCAGACGGCGAGATCCGGAACCGGGACTTCTTCGGCGGCACACTGACGGGTATCGCCTCCAAGCTGCCCCGGCTGGCGGAGATGGGCGTTGGGACCCTTTACCTCTGCCCTATTTTTGAATCCGCCTCTAACCACCGCTACAACACGGCAAATTATACGAAGGTCGATCCCATGCTGGGTACGGAAGAGGACCTGAAAAACCTGTGCGCCCAGGCCAGGACCTTCGGCATCCGGGTCATACTGGACGGCGTATTCAACCACACCGGCTCTCAAAGCGTCTATTTCAACGCCGACGGCTTCTACCCTTCGGTGGGCGCGGCTCAAAGTCAGGACAGTCCCTATTATGACTGGTTCTCCTTCCATCCCTGGCCCGACGATTACGATGCCTGGTGGGGAATCCGGACCCTGCCCGCTGTCCGGGAGAACAGCTCCAGCTACTTGGACTACGTCATTGAAGCACCTGACTCCATCGTCCGCCGGTGGCTTCGCTGCGGTATCTCCGGCTGGCGGCTGGATGTGGCCGACGAGCTGCCGGATGGGTTTATTAAAAAGGTCCGCGCCGCTGTGGAGGAGACCGACCCGGACGCGTTTCTGCTGGGCGAGGTCTGGGAGGACGCCAGCACCAAGATCGCCTATTCCCAGCGGCGGAAATACCTGCTGGGCAGCGAGCTTCACGGCGTGATGAACTACCCCTTCCGCACGGCCCTGCTGAACTATCTCCGTGGCGGCGACGCCGACGTATTCCGGGAAGCCATGGAGACTCTGCGGGAAAACTACCCCCCGGCGGCCTTCTACTCCGCCATGAACTTTTTGGGGACCCACGATACCGCCCGCATTCTGACGGTGCTGGGGGCGGATCGGGTCCCTGAGACCAAGGCGGAGCGGGCGGCCTATCGCCTCTCCCCCGCCGAACGGGAACGGGGCGAGGCCCTGGTAAAGCTGGCGGCCCTGGTGCTGTTCACCTTCCCCGGCTCTCCCACTGTTTACTACGGCGACGAAATGGGCATGGAGGGCTGGGAGGACCCCTTCAACCGGGGAGCTTATCCCTGGGACGCCGACGGCGGCAGCCTGCTGCCCCACTTTACCCTGCTGGGCCGCCTGCGCTCTCAGCTCACCGTCTTGCAGCGCGGCCAGCTCCACTGGCTGTTTACCGCCGGTCCTCTGCTGGCCTTTGCCCGGGAGCTGTCCGGCCAGTGGACCGCCACTGTGGTGAACGCCTCTGACTGGTCCCAAGTCCTCGCCATCCCCTGGCCCTCCTCTCAGGCTCTGGACCGGCTGTCCGGCCAGACCTTCGCTGCGGCGGATGGCACGCTGTCCCTGGACCTGCCGCCCCGGACCGGGCTGTTTTTGACCTGAGCGCTCTTTTGCCGGAATGTTTCACATGAAACATTCCGGCTTCCTCTATAGCTTTGTTTCACGTGAAACAATTTTTGCTTTCTCCCCAAATTTCAAGAAAAATTGGCAATAGACCTTGAAACCCTCTTTTCCCCTTGTTATAATGTGTGCGTGTGTGTATATCTACTCTTTTCCCGCGGATGCGAGGACATCCGCGGGAGGAGGGCCAGGAAAGTAGGTGCCTTTGTGGCAAAAACCATAGCGATCGTGAATCAAAAGGGCGGTGTCGGCAAGACCACCACCTGCGTGAATCTGGCCGCCGCCCTGACGGAGGCGGGGCAGCGCGTCCTCCTGTGTGATTTTGATCCCCAGGCCAACTCCACTTCCGGCATGGGCGTGGACAAGACCGTATCCAAGGGGATCTACGAGGTGCTGATCGGCGGGATCCCCTGCGGCGACGCCGTGGCTCACACCCGCTTCGGCGACGTTCTCCCCTCCAACAAGGCTCTGGCCGGAGCCGGCATCGAGCTGATCGGCATGGAGCGCCGGGAATTCTTGCTGCGGGACGCGTTGGATCAGGTATCAGGCCTCTACGACTTTATTCTCATCGACTGTCCTCCTTCCCTGGAGCTGCTGACCCTGAACGCCCTCTGCGCCGCCGACAGTATTCTGGTGCCGGTCCAGGGGGAATACTATGCGCTGGAGGGGCTCAGCGACCTGATGAACACCGTCCGCATCGTGCGGCGTTCCCTGAATCCCCGGCTGGAACTGGAGGGCGTGCTGCTGACCATGTTCGACGGCCGGACGAATCTGGCTTTGCAGGTGGCGGAAGAAGTAAAGCACTACTTCCCCGGCAAGGTCTATTCCACTGTGATCCCCCGCAACGTCCGGCTCTCCGAGGCCCCCAGCCACGGAAAGCCCATTACCGCCTACGACCGCACCTCCCGAGGGGCGGAGGCCTATACCGCTTTCGCGGTGGAATTTTTGAAAAGACAAGCTGTTTAAGGCAGACTGCCTGACGCTGAAAGGAGCATCTGTCCATGGCATCCAGAAAGCCCTCCGGCCTGGGCCGCGGCCTTGGCGCCCTGCTGGGCGACGACGTGCTGAAAAGCGAAAGTCCCGGCACGCTGTATCTTCCCATCACCAGCGTAGAGAATAACTCCGCCCAACCCCGCAAGAGCTTTGATGAAGCTGCGCTGGCCCAACTGGCGGAATCCATCCGCCAGCACGGCGTGATCCAGCCGCTGACCGTGCGAAAGCTGGCCTCCGGCTATTATCAGATCGTCGCCGGTGAGCGGCGCTGGCGGGCCGCCCGGATGGCAGGTCTCAGCGAGATTCCCGCCATGGTCATCGAGGCCGACGACCGCAAGGCCGCCGAGCTGGCCATGATCGAAAACCTCCAGCGGGAGGATCTGGACCCCATCGAAGAGGCCTCCGGCTACCAAACTTTGATCCAGCAGTATCACATGACCCAGGAGGAGGCCGCCCAGCGGGTCGGCAGATCCCGCAGCGCTGTGGCCAATACCCTGCGGCTGCTGGAGTTGTGTCCCGCCGTACAGAAGCAGGTGAAGGCGGGCAAGCTCTCCGCCGGACACGCCCGCGCTCTGATCCCTCTCTCCCCTGCTTTGCAGGCAAAGGCAGCGGAAGCCATCGTGCAGGGAGACCTGTCTGTCCGGCAGGCGGAAGCCCTGGCCAAACGGCTGGCTGCGGAAAAGAAGCCGGAAAAGCAGGCGGCAGTGGATCAAGTGGATTACGCCGCCGAAGCCCAAAAGGACCTGGCCGCCAAGCTGGGCCGGGGCGTGAAGATCGTCACTGGCCGGAAAAAAGGCCGGATAGAGCTGGAATACTACGGCATGGACGATCTCAATGACCTGCTGGAGGCTCTGGCTCTCCTGCGGACGAAACAGAAAGGACCCCAGGCATGAATTTAGAAAAACGCAGCAGCGGCGAGCCGTCAAAGGAATCTCAGGAAAAAACAGGCGGCAACAAGCCCGTCGTTGTCTATATCATGATCCTGTTCATCGCGGCCTTTTTGCTGATGGCGCTGTCCTTTGCCATGCACCAGCGCAGCAACACCCAGGCCCTGGGCGAGCTGCAAAACTCTGTCACCGTGATGCAGGATATCCAGGCCAGCCAGGAGCGGATCATTGAATTACAGCAGGAGCTGGCAGATCTGGAGGACCAGCTGGCGGAAAAGGACGCCGAGCAGGAGACCCTGAACCAGAAGCTGAAAGATGCCGGCGCTTCGCTGGACAGCCTGGAACAACAGCTTGCGGCCCAATCCCACCTCTATACGCTCATGCAGCAATACGCCGCGAGGGACTATGATGCCTGCGCCCAAACCCTCCAGCAGATGGAGGCGAATGGCTGGCCCGCTCTGCTGGGCGATGTCCCGCCGGAGACAGGCGTCACCCCGCCCAGCCAGCGATATGAGGAGCTGAAAGAGGCTGTGGAGGCCAAACTGGACAAATAAAGTGCTCTCATATGTTTCACATGAAACATTTTGGATAACATCATTTATATAAGTAAGAGGAGACGCGCCATGCTCGATATCCGTTTTGTCCGAGAAAATCCGGACCTTGTAAAAGAAAACATCAAAAAGAAGTTCCAGGAAGCCAAGCTGCCCCTGGTGGACGAGGTCATTGAACTGGACGCCCAGCGCCGGGCCGCCATCGCGGAAGCCGATCAGCTCCGCTCCGCCCGCAACAGCCTCAGCAAGCAGATCGGCATGCTGATGGGGCAAGCCAAGAAGGACCCCGGCAAACTGGCGGAGGCCGAGGCCGTCAAGGCGCAGGTAAAGGCCAACGCCGACCGTCTGGCGGAGCTGGAACAGCAGGAGACCGTACTAGAGGAGGAGCTCCGCAAGCGGATGATGGTCATTCCTCAGATCATTGATCCCTCCGTCCCCATCGGCCCCGACGACTCCGCCAATGTGGAGGTGGAGCGCTTTGGTGAAGCGAAGGTGCCTGATTTTCCCATCCCCTACCACACCGAGCTGATGGAGCGCTTTGACGGCATCGACATGGACGCCGCCGGCCGAGTCTCCGGCAACGGCTTTTATTATCTGCTGGGCGACATCGCCCGGCTCCATGAGGCCGTGCTGGCCTATGGCCGGGACTTCATGATCGGCAAGGGCTTCACCTACTGCATCCCGCCCTTCATGATCCACGGCAACGTGGTGGAGGGCGTCATGAGCCAAACCGATATGGACGGCATGATGTACAAGATCGAGGGCGAGGATCTCTACCTCATCGGCACCTCTGAGCACTCCATGATCGGCCGCTTCATCGACCAGATCCTGCCGGAAGAGGCACTGCCTCAGACTCTCACCTCCTACTCCCCCTGCTTCCGTAAGGAGAAGGGCGCTCACGGCATCGAGGAACGAGGCGTTTACCGCATCCACCAGTTTGAAAAGCAGGAGATGATCGTGGTCTGCAAGCCCGAGGAGTCCAAGGACTGGTATGAGAAGCTGTGGCGCTACTCCGTGGAGCTGTTCCGCTCTCTGGCTATCCCTGTCCGTCAGTTGGAGTGCTGCTCCGGTGACCTGGCGGACCTGAAGGTCAAAAGCTGCGACATTGAGGCCTGGTCTCCCCGCCAGCAGAAATATTTCGAGGTCTGCTCCTGCTCCAACCTGGGCGACGCCCAGGCCCGCCGCCTCCGCATCCGCTACAAGGACGAAAACGGCAAGATGCAGCTGTGCCACACCCTGAACAACACCTGTGTGGCCCCGCCCCGGATGCTCATCGCCTTCCTGGAAAACAACCTGCAGGCCAACGGCACCGTGCTGATCCCCGAGGTGCTCCAGCCCTACATGGGCGGCACCAAGGTGCTAACCCCCAAGGGGTAAATTTTCTAAATGTTGGTTTTCTCCCGGCGTGCAAGCTCCCACATAAAGGCCTTTTGTTTGGGTTGCTCCATGTTGTGGGGAGGCTGTCAACAAATCGCATGTTTCACTCCAGAAGATTATATTTTGTAATATTTTATTTTTAAAATACAGGAGGTAATCTACTTATGGCAAAGGATACCGGTTTCATCGCAGAATTTAAGCAGTTTATCGCCCGCGGCAACGTGATGGACATGGCAGTCGGCGTCATCATCGGCGGCGCTTTCGGCAAGATCTCCACCTCGCTGGTCAACGACGTCATCATGCCCGCCGTCTCCATGCTCACCGGAGGCGTAGACTTCAACAATTGGAAGATCGTTCTGAAGGCGGCCGTGGCCGGCGCCGACGGCGTCATCGACCCCGCCACCGAGGTGGCCATTCGCTACGGCGCCTTCCTGGCCACCATTCTGGACTTCCTCATCATCGCCTTCGCTGTGTTCTGCCTTATCAAGTTCATCAACGGCCTGCACCGCAAGAAGGAAGAGGCTCCCGCCGCGCCTCCCGCTCCCCCTGAGCCTTCTGCCGAGGAAAAGCTGCTGACGGAGATCCGGGATCTGCTGAAGAGCAAGTAATGGAACAGCTCCTGCGAGAGGGGCTGGCGGCCTGGGGGCTGCCCGCCGGGGGCGTTCCCGCCCTGCTGCGGTACGCGGACCTGCTGGTGGAGAAAAACAAGGTCATGAACCTGACCGCCATTACGGAGCCTGGGGAAATCGCCGCCCTCCACTTTCTGGACAGCGCAGCCCTGCTGCCCCTGGCGGACCTCCGGGGCAAGACCGTGGCGGACGTGGGCACCGGCGCCGGTTTCCCCGGCATGGTGCTGCGCATCCTGGAGCCGTCCATCCGCCTGACCCTGCTGGATTCCCTAAATAAGCGCATCGAATTTTTGAAAGAGGTCTGCCAGGATCTGAACCTGGCAGATGTGGCGTGTGTCCACGCCCGGGCGGAGGAATTTGCCGCCGACCACCGGGAAAGCTTCGATATCGTCACCTCCCGGGCCGTGGCCAGCCTGCCGCTGCTGGCGGAGCTGTGCCTGCCCCTGGTGAAGCGGGGCGGCTGCTTCCTGTCCATGAAATCGGTAGACTCCGGCGGCGAGCTTTCCGCCGCTGAAAACGCCATTGCAATCCTGGGCGGCAGCGTGGAGCGGACGGTGGATTACACGATCCCAGGCACAGATGTCCGCCACCGGCTGATCGTGATCAAAAAAGTACGGGAAACTCCAAAAAAATATCCCAGACCATTTGCAAAAATCAAGAAGAATCCGTTATAATAGCTAGTAAAGAAAGGAGGCCCTCCATGGCTTCCCTTGGACAATGCGTCGCCGTGGTCTCCGGCAAAGGCGGCACGGGGAAAACATCCTTCACCGCCGGTGTAGGCGCCGCCCTGGCTTTGGCCGGGAAGCGGGTCCTGTGCCTGGACTGCGATGTGGGGCTCCGGAATCTGGATCTGGCCCTGGGGCTTTCCGACCGGGCCTTGATGGACTTTTCCGACGTGGCCCAGGGCCGCTGCTCCCTGGCTGCCGCCGTGGTGGAGCACCCGCGGCTGTCGGGCCTGTTCCTGCTGACAGCTCCCGTCCGAGTCCGCGGCCGCCCGGTGACAAATCCGGAGATGGCTGCTCTGCTGGACCAGATCCGCAGGCAGTATGACTACTGCCTGCTGGACGCCCCGGCGGGCCTTGGCAACGGTTTCCTGCTGGCCACCTGTGCCGCCGACCGGGCTGTAGTCGTCACCACGGCAGACGCCTCCTCCCTGCGGGACGCCCAGCACACTGTCATGGAGCTGGACCGCTTTTCCAGCGGCTCGCTGCATCTGGTGGTGAACCGAGTGCGAAAAAAGCTGCTCCGCAGCATGCACGCCACCATCGACGACGCCATCGACAAGGCGGGCCTTCCCCTCATCGGCGTGGTGCCGGAGGACGACGCCCTCCCCCTCTGCCTGAACCAGAGCACGCCGTTGCTGCTGGCCGCCGGCCAAAGTCCCTCCGCCTGCGCCTACCGCAACATCGCCAAACGCCTGCAGGGCGGCAAGGCCCCCCTGCTTCGTATCAGATAGAAAGGAGTCCTGACCCATGAATATCGCGCTTATGTCTCACGACAACCGCAAGGAACTGATGGTCCAATTCTGCACCGCTTACGCCGGTATCCTGTCCCAGCACCACATTTACGCCACCAACACCACCGGACATATGGTAGCGGAGGCCACCGGCCTGAACGTTCACTGCTTTTTGACATACGCCCACGGCGGCAGCCAGCAGATCGGCGCCCGCATCGCCTACAACGAATTTGACCTGGTGATCTTCTTCAACGATCCCAGCAATGAGAGCATGGCTGACGACATCTCCTATATCTCCCGCCTGTGCGACCAGAGCAACATTCCCTTTGCCAGCAACATCGCCACGGCGGAGATGCTGGTGTTGGGCCTGGCCCGGGGCGACCTGGACTGGCGCTATATCGTCAATCCCTCCACGCGGCCCATCGCTTGACTTTTTCGGAAAAAGCGCATACAATACCACTGTTTTTACCGCGAAGATGCCGCAGCAGTAATTCAGGAACCGATCTCCAGAGAGGGGCGCGCCGCTGAGAGCGCCCTGTTCGCCCTGAACGAAGGACAGCGGCGGAGCGGGGGCGGAAACGCCCACGGCTCCCTCCCCGTACCAGGAGGCCAAAGGGGGCATTGCGCCCCGAATTTGGGTGGCACCACGAAGCGAGTTTTCGCTCTCGTCCCAAAGCTGTGGGACGGGAGCGTTGTTTTTTCTCAGCCCTCGTGAACAAATGATGATCCAACGGAAAAATAAACCCATGAAAACGCGGAAACAAGGATAAAGGAGAACAGTTTCTATGGCTAAAATGACCCCCCGGACGCTGTCCGGCTTTATGGAGCTTCTTCCCGCGCCCCAGCAGCAGATGGAGCGCATCATGGAGATCCTCCGGCGCACCTACTCTCTGTACGGCTTCAGCCCCCTGGACACCCCCGTCATCGAGTCCAGCGACGTGCTGCTGGCCAAGGGCGGCGGTGAGACGGAAAAACAAATTTACCGCTTCCAAAAGGGCGACGCGGACCTGGCGCTGCGGTTCGACCTGACGGTCCCCCTGGCCAAATACGTGGCCCTGCACTACAACGACCTGACCTTCCCCTTCCGCCGCTACCAGATCGGCAAGGTCTACCGGGGAGAGCGGGCCCAGCGGGGCCGGTTCCGGGAATTTTATCAGGCGGATATCGACATCATCGGCGACGGCAAGCTGAGCATTATCAATGAAGCGGAGATCCCCTCCATCATCTATAAGACCTTCTCGACTCTGGGCCTGAACCGCTTCCTCATCCGCGTGAACAACCGGAAGATACTGAACGGCTTTTACGCCATGCTGGGCCTGACGGAAAAATCCGGCGACATCATGCGCACCGTGGACAAGCTGGACAAGATCGGCCCAGAAAAGGTGAAGGCCATCCTGGTGGAGGACTTCGCCGTTTCTGATGCCGACGCAGATGAGATCTTGAAGTTTATCGCCATCAGCGGCGGCAATGACGCTGTGCTGTCCGCTTTGGAGGGCTACCAGGGCCGGAACGAGGTGTTCGACCAGGGCCTCAGCGAGCTGAAGACTGTGGTGCGGTATCTGGCGGCTTTCGGCGTGCCTGCCGGGAACTTCGCCGTCGATCTCACCATTGCCCGGGGCCTGGATTACTACACCGGCACCGTCTATGAGACCATTCTGCTGGACCATCCGGAGATCGGCTCCGTCTGCTCCGGCGGCCGGTACGACAACCTGGCGGAGTACTACACCGACCGCCAGCTGCCCGGCGCAGGCATTTCCATCGGCCTGACCCGGCTGTTCTACGTGCTGGGCGAGCAGGGGATGCTGAATCCCGACCTGCCCACCGCTCCCGCCGATGTGCTGATCCTGCCCATGACGGAGGATCTGTCCGCCGCCATCAGCTTCGCAACGCTGCTGCGGGAAAACGGCATCCGGGCACAACTCCACTGCGAGGAGAAGAAGTTCAAGCAGAAGATCTCCTACGCCAACAAGCTGGGCATCCCCTACGTCATCTTCCTGGGCGAGGACGAGATCAATGCCGGCGTGGTGGCCTGCAAGGACATGGCCACCGGCGAGCAGACCAAGCTGGAGCCCGCCGCCACGGTGTACCGCATCAAAGCGGGCCTGGCGGAGAAGGAAAAGGGCGCCGTCATCCTGGGATAACCGAATACCATCCACAAAAACCAAAAGATACAGAAAAAGGCTTCGTATGGGAATTCCAAAATACAACGAAATGTATCTTCCTCTGTTGAAAGCCCTTGGTGATCGCGCAGTTCATACAAACCGGGAGATGGCTGATACAATTGCCGAAATCCTTGGAATTACACAGCAAGAACGGCAGCAATTTACCCTCACCAGCGGTGTATCTGTCTTCTCAAACCGGGTAAACTGGGCCTGCACATACCTGAAAAAAGCAGGGCTGGTGGAAAGTGAAAGGCGCGGCCACCATCGCCTGACAGATGAAGGATATCAAATCCTGCAAAATCCACCCCAACTTCTGGACAACAATTTTCTTTGCAAATACCCCTCTTTTCAGGATTTTTATCTGGCAGAATCCTCCTCCGCCGAGCGAAGTTCCAGCCCCAGCGAATCAGATGAAACGCCCCAGGATTTGATCGACCACGCATTCTCTTCTCTCAACCAAAAGCTGGCTGATGACTTAATGGCAGAAATCATGTCCAAGGACCCCTCTTTTTTTGAACAGTTGGTTGTCAAGCTCCTTCAAAAAATGGGATATGGCGGTTCGGTCTCTGATTCCGGTTTTGTCACTCAGCAATCCAATGATGGCGGGATCGACGGAATCATCCGGGAAGACAAGCTGGGTTTTGACCAAATCTACATTCAAGCCAAACGCTGGGATCCCGAGAAGTCAATCAGCCGCCCAGATATTCAAAAGTTTTCCGGCGCACTTCGTGATGAAGGCGCGTCAAAAGGGCTGTTTATTACAACTGCAAAATTTTCCGACGGCGCTCGCGCCTCCGCTGAAAAGCAGCACATCGTGCTGGTAGACGGAAAACGGCTTACCCGCCTTATGATCGAATATGATCTTGGCGTCTCCCCCATCGCAAAATACGAAATCAAGACCATTGACTCTGATTTCTTTAATGGCGCAGATGAATAAAATACAAATTGGAATAAATCGACTTTATTATACTAAAAGGAGCACTACTATGATGCAGAACCGTACCCATACCTGCGGGGAACTCCGGCTCTCCGATGCCGGAAAGCAGGTGAAGATCGTGGGCTGGATGGAAAACATCCGGGAGGTCTCCTCCAGCCTGGCCTTTATCGTCGTCCGGGACTTCTACGGCACGACCCAGGTGGTGGCGGATACCGAGGAGATGGTCAGCACCTTCAAGGCCATCACCAAGGAGTCCACCATTTCCGTGGAGGGCGTTGTCCGGGAGCGGGACAGCAAGACCGCCAAGATGGCCACCGGCGACATCGAGATCGTCCCCGCGCAGGTGTCCGTCCTGGGCCGCTGCCAGCACAATGAGCTGCCCTTCCAGATCAACCGCAGCCGGGAGGCCGACGAGGCCCAGCGGCTGAAGTACCGCTATCTGGACCTGCGGAACCCGGCGGTGAAGGCCAACATCGTCCTGCGCTGCCAGGTGGTGGCCGCCCTGCGGCAGGCCATGACGGAGCACGGCTTCCTGGAGATCACGACCCCCATCCTCACCGCTTCCTCCCCCGAAGGCGCCCGGGACTACCTAGTTCCCGCCCGGAACCACCCCGGCAAGTTCTACGCCCTGCCCCAGGCTCCCCAGCAGTTCAAGCAGCTGCTGATGACCTCCGGCTTCGACCGGTACTTCCAGATTGCCCCCTGCTTCCGGGACGA
>NZ_CANRKH010000033.1 GCF_947631165.1 uncultured Dysosmobacter sp.
GTGCTGAAACAGACGGTGCATAACTAATGGATATTCTTGCGGAGTTCTACCCTGGTCGAAATTATAGCAGGATAAAGCGGTGTTATCACCGCCTCACACACCGTCCCGCAATGCGGGCCGGAGACGCGGTTTTCAGCCGGTTTCAACGGCTTTTGTGCCACTTTGGGGAAGGATCTGGTGTTATCACAGTTTCGACGATGTGATCAGATCTGCTATCAGCAGGCTGGAAAGCTCCTGCAATACCGCAGATTTTGCGGTTTCAACTGTGCTATCACTGCCGCTTTCCGCCTACATTGGAGGTATATCAAATGACAGAAGAAAAAGTGAAATTCTTAATGCGGATCGACCCGGATACGGATCGGAAGATCAAGGCGTCCATGCCGCTGTCCAACTGCCGAAGCCAGAACGAATTCGTAGAGAACGCTCTGCGATTTTATTGCGACTATCTGACTTCCCAGGACTGCTTCTCCGTCCTGCCGCCCATGCTGGTGTCCGCCCTGCGCGCCACGGTGCAGGACAGCGAGAACAGGATCTGCCGTCTGCTGTTCAAGCTGGCGGTGGAGATGGACATGATGATGAATATCCTGGCGTCTGAGATCGACATCCCTGAAGAACTGCTGCGGCAGCTCCGGGGCCGCTGTGTCCAGGAGGTCAAAAAGACACACGGCATGATCTCGCTGGATGACGCGGTGCGTTATCAAAATGGTGAAGAATAAAGGAGCGGTACAGTGCCTCGTGTCATTTTCAAGTGTCCTTACATCAAGGGCAGTTCGTCTAACGCCGCCTCTCACCTGAGCAACTATGTGCGCTACATGGCTACCCGCGACGGTGCGCAGAAGCTCGCTCCCGCCAAGTCCGGCCAGCCCGCCACCAAAAAGCAGCGGGAGATGGCGGCCCGACTGATCCGGGACTTTCCCCTGAGCCGTGGACTGTTTGAGTACGAGGATTACCGATCCGCTCCTACCCAGGGCAACGCATCCGAGTTCATCACCCGCGCTCTGGAGGACAACTACGATCAAATCGCCAAGCGAGAAAACTATATCGACTACATCGCCAGCCGCCCCCGCGCCCAGCGCGCCGGCGCTCACGCGCTGTTCACCGACAGCGATGATCCTCTGGTGCTGTCCAAAATTGCAGATGAAGTGGCGCATCATCCCGGCAATGTGTGGCTGCCCATCCTCTCCCTGCGCCGGGAGGACGCCGCGCGGCTGGGCTACGATGACGCAGCACAATGGCAGGCTCTGCTCCGGAGCTATGCGCCGCAGATCGCGGAGGCCATGAAGATCCCCTGGGAGCAGTTCCGTTGGTACGCCGCGTATCACGATGAGGGCCACCACCCCCATGTGCATATGGTCTGCTACAGTGCCGACGGCAGGTCCGGGTATCTTACCAGGGACGGTATCTCCCAGATCAAATCCGGGCTGGCGAAGCAGATCTTCCGTCAGGAGCTCCACGAGCTCTATGAACGACAGACCCAGAGCAGAGACGAGCTCACCCGTGAGGCCCGAGAGGCCCTGGGTGAGCTTGTCTTAAAGATGCAGACGGGAACGCTGGATAATCCCCAAATAGAACTGCTTATGACACATCTGGCGGAGCGACTCCGGCGCCTCTCCGGCAAAAAGCAGTACGGCTATTTGAAAGCGCCGCTGAAAAACCTGGTGGGCGATATCGTGGACGAGCTGGCGAGAGATGCGCGTGTCGCCGCCGCCTATGACCTGTGGTATCAGCTGCGGAAGGATGTGCTGCAAACCTATCGGGACGATCTGCCGGAACGCCTCCCCCTCTCCCGACAGAAGGAGTTCAAGCGGATCAGGAATATCGTGATCGAGGAGGCTGTGCGGCTGGGAGATCTGTCCGCAGCATCCCAAAGCAGCGTGCCGGAAGAAACTCCCGCTGCGGAGCAGGAGCGTACTTGTGAAGCGATGGACCATCCACAGGTGGCCCTAGAAGTCCGGCACCAGGACACACAATTTCATACAAACCACATGCAGCGGGATCAGGGAACATCTGTGTTTCAGTCCGCAGCCCGGCTCCTTCACCACATGGGCAGGATCTTTCAGGAGCAAACGCCGGGCACCCCTGTTCATGGGCTCGGCCTCGTGGACAGGAAGCTGCGGCGGAAGATCCGGGAGAAAAAGATCGCCATGGGCCATAAGCCGGACGATCATGAGGGCGAGGAGATCAAACTGCAATAGTGCTTTATTTTTTAGCAAGGCTATGGTATATTAAAAGAAAAGGAGGGATGCCCATGACAGCAAAACAGATCAGCCGCAGGGTCGCGGCAGTAAAAACCGCCGATGCCATCAACGCCATTGAGGGCGTCCCTGTTTCGGCTTATGCCCGCACGCTCTCCGCCCTGTGGGCAAAGGGTGAATTAACTGGTGAACAGATGAAAGCGGCTCTTTTGGCATCCCACAAAAAAATGGCCGAGCAGGTGAACCGCCGTGTCTGATCCATATCTATACGAGGATGTTCCTGTCCTGAAAAACAAGTTGGACATTCGGGATGGAAAAACACTGGATCTTGTCGAGGCGGAACAGTCCCGTTCCAATATGATGCTGCTCTATGAACAGGGCTTTGATAACTTTACACCCTCCGGCCTGTGTGAGATCCACCGTTTTCTGTTTGGCGACATCTATGACTGGGCTGGGAAATATCGGATCATCAATATTGAGAAGCGGGAAAAGCTGCTGGCCGGACGGAGTGTCTGGTACAGCAGCGATGAATACATTCCCCGTGATCTGGATACCGCATTTCAGAGCATCCAGGCGCAGCCGTGGGAACAGTTTTCCCGAAAAGAGTTTGTCTCTGCGCTGACCAGATATTTTCCCAAGCTCTGGCAGGTCCATCCGTTCCGGGAGGGAAACACTCGGACCATCGTCATGCTGCTGACATTTTTTGTGGAACACTACGGTTTTTACATGGATCAGGAACTGCTGGCTGCCAGTGCTGGCTATGTGCGGGACTCTTTTGTAATGGCTTCTCTGGATCAATTCTCCGAGTACGAGTATCTGGAGAGAATTCTGCTGGACGCTGTCTGTGCTGAGCCGGTTCTCTACGATGCGGCGTCTTTAGAAGCCAGCAGTGAACCAGGGACTCCCAGTGAGAAGTACAAAAAGTATCAAAAAGACAAGTACGTTCCACAACCACACTATAAGCGTGAAAATTAATGACACCCCTTTCCGGGAACCATTCAACTGGTTCCCGGCTTTTTCTTTGGGAGGTAAACTAAATGCCCTACATCCATTTTACCAGCGAACAGAAGCTTCAGGCCGCAAATATAGACTTGGTGGAATTCCTCAAGCACCAGGGGGAGAAGCTCATTCCCTCCGGCCCGGAATACCGGCTCTCCAGCGACCACAGCATCACCGTCCGGGGAAACGAGTGGTACGATCACGCCGCCCAACGGGGCGGCGGCCCCATCTCCTTTGTCCAGAACTTCTACGGCCTCAGCTACCCGGAGGCGGTCATCCGCCTGCTGAATGGGGAGGCTGGCACAAGCTATGAGCCAGCCTCGAAAGAAATCCATACGCCGAAAAAAGAATTCCTTCTGCCGCCCGCCGCATCCAATATGCGGCGGGTCTTTGCGTATCTGATCCACACCCGCGGCATTGACCGAAAGGTACTGTCCGCCTTTGTCCACGCCAAGCTGATCTATGAGGATGCCGGCCACCACAACGCTGTGTTTGTGGGTATGGACGAAAGCGGCACAGCCCGCCACGCCCATAAGCGCAGCACCAACAGCGAGGGCAAAACCTTCCGCATCAATGTAGAGGGCAGCGATCCCCGATACAGCTTCCACTGGTCCGGCACGGACGATCAGCTCTATGTGTTTGAGGCGCCCATCGATCTGCTCTCCTATATCTCCCTGCACCAGAAGGACTGGCAGAGGCACAGCTACGTTGCCTGCTGCGGGACCTCTAACCTGCCGGTCATACAGATGCTGGATATCCTGCCGGGGCTTCGGAACGTACCTCTCTGCCTGGACAATGACCATGCAGGACACGCCGCCAGCCTCCGCATGGCTGAACAGATCAGAGAACGCGGCATCGCCGCCGACCGCCTGATCCCCCAGCACAAGGACTGGAACGAGGATCTGATTGAAACCACAAGACAAGCACACAGTTTGCAGATAGGAGGGATGATATGACCACGCAGACCATTCTGCTGATCGTGCTGGCGGGCGGGATGCTCCTGCTCATTGCCGCCGCCACACACTTCTCTGGGCAGGGCTCCCTGGACAACATCAAGTCCAAGACGGTGGGCGATGGCCAGCACGGAACCGCGCGGTGGGCCACCAAACAGGAGATTGAAAAGGCCTACCGGCACATCCCATTCCGCCCGGATCGGTGGCGCAGAGGTGAGGAACTGCCGAAAGCCCAGGGACTGGTATTGGGCTGTGTGGGCGGCAGTACAGAAAAGAAGCCCGGCAGACTGAAGATCCTCCGCAAGATGAAACAGCCGATTCAGGAGAAGTGGGCGGATCATCACCCGCTCAAGGCATTGGTGGACACCGACGATATTCACTGCCTGATGATCGGCGCGTCCGGCGTAGGCAAGACTGCCTTTTTCCTGTACCCAAATATGGAGTACGCCTGCGCCTGCGGCATGAGCTTCCTGGCGCTGGACACAAAAGGAGATCTCGCCCGGAACTACGGCGCTGTGGCTTCAAAATACTACGGCTATCAGGTTGCGGTCATTGACCTGCGAAATCCAACCCGCTCAGACGGCTATAATCTGCTGACCCTCATCAACCATTACATGGATATCTGCCTGGGAGATGAGCAGAATCTGGCCGCCAGAGCCAAGGCGGAAAAGTACGCCAAAATTCTGGCCAAAACCATCGTCAATCCGGAAGGTGACGCCTCCAATTACGGATAGAACGCCTTCTTCTATGACGCAGCCGAGGGCTTGCTCACCGCTGTCATTCTCCTGCTGGCCGAGTACTTGCCGCCCACTGATAGTGATCTGCAAGAGCGGCGGCACATTGTTTCCGTATTCAAGCTGGTGCAGGATCTTCTGGCTCCCAGTAAGACTGCCAAGGGGAAAAATAGCTTTCAAGTCCTCATGGACCGGCTGCCGGATACCCATAAGGCGCGCTGGTTTGCCGGAGCCGCCCTCAACAGCGCGGATCAGGCCATGGCCTCCGTCATGTCCACGGTGCTGTCGCGCCTGAATGCATTTCTCGACAGTGAGCTGGAGCAGGTCCTCTGCTTTGACAGTGCCATTGACGCTGAGAGTTTTGCCAGTAAAAAGTCCGCTATTTTCCTGATCCTGCCTGAAGAAGACCCCAGCAAGAACTTCATGGCGGGCCTGATGATCCAGACACTGTCCCGTGAGCTGTTTGCCGTAGCGGATGAGAACGGCGGCAGACTGAAGAACCGGGTCGTCCTGTTTTGCGACGAGCTGGGTACCATGCCAGCCTTTGATATCCTGCCCCTATTCAGCGCCGGACGCTCCCGCAAGCTGACGATGGTGCCCATCATCCAGTCGCTGGCGCAGCTGGAAAAGAACTATGGCAAGGAGGGTGCGGAGATCATCCAGGATAACGTGCAGGATACCATCTTCGGCGGCTTTGCTCCCAACAGCCAGACTGCCGAGGTACTGTCCAAGGCCCTGGGCAGCCGCACCGTCATGTCCGGTTCCATCAGCAAGGGGAAAAACGATCCCAGTCAGAGTCTGCAAATGATCGAACGCCCGCTTATGACCTCAGATGAGCTGAAATCCATCCCCAAGGGACAATTCGTGGTGATAAAGACCGGCACACACCCCATGCGGACCCGGCTGCGCCTGTTTCTGGAGTGGGGCATCACTTTTGGAGAACCGTATATTCTCCCGGAGAAAGCCGCCCGCCCAGTGGCCTATGCCAACAAGCAAGATCTGGAGCGGGCCATTCTCAGGATGCACCATATCCAAAATGCGGAGGAGGTCCCGCCGCCAGCGGCTCCAAAGGCCCCTCCCAGCAAAGCGGCAGGGGCTGGGCAGAGCCGCGGCAAGCGGCAGAAGCAAGGCAGCACTGACGGCGATCCTAATCTCATTCCGTAATGGAGGTGCTGAATTTGGCTTATTTTCAGAAGATTTATCACTCTGAATTGAACCACCGGGCAAGAGTGGTCTATATGTACCTGAAGGACCATGCGGACAAGGATGGCGCCTGCTGGCCGGGAATCAAGACCATCGCCAAGGAGCTGAAGCTGTCCCGATCCACTGTCAAGCGGGCGCTGAACGATCTCTGCCAGGAGGGGCTGGTTGCCAAGGAACAACGCTGGCGGGAGAACGGGAGCCTCAGCTCCAACCTGTACCGGCTCTTATGATGCGAAAATCATGCGAAAATCGGACTCTCCCGCCAAGGGGAGAGTCCAATTATTTTGTGGACCGAGGACGGGTCCATGATGAACCTACCAGAAGGACCCACTCTATGATTTTAAGGCAGAGAAAAGAACAGCTACTGTTGGTCGGAGATCTTCAGCCGCCGCATAGAGTCCTTCAGAGATACAACCGTATCCATGATCAATTTGATTTCCGTACTGCTGCAATCCGCTACCAGCTCACTGAGCCAGTTGTTCAGGAGCGGCCGCACTTTATCGATCTCCACACAGAGCAGCTCGTCCGCGGAACACTCCAACGCATTGATGATGTCCACCATGACCTGCAAACTGGGGATACTATTGCCAGTTTCAATATGGCTGATGTGGGTGACGCCGACGCCAACTGCGTTGGCCAGCTGTTCCTGCGTCATTTTGCGCTCCAGCCGGACTGCACGAATACGGGCGCCGATAGTTTTGTAATCGATCATAGCAATAAGTATCCCCCAACGGATTAGATACTTGTATTGTAAGCGCAACTTGGCTATGTTATAATAACTTTAAAGCGCAATAGACTTTATAGGCATATGCAAAACAAAAGTTTTTTTACGAGGGGGAAATCAAACAATGGAGTTGAAGTCCTGCGCTATAACTGGCCATCGCCCCACCAGGTTTAAATGGAAATACGATGAAAAGGACGCCAGGTGTAAAAGGCTGAAACGAGAGATGCAGGAACAGTTCATATTGTTGTATGAACTGGGCGTCCGTCGGTTTTTCATTGGAGGTGCTTTGGGAGTCGACATATGGGCAGGAGAAATTCTACTTCAAATGCAAGCGCAGCCCAAGTTCAGCGGGATTGAACTCATTATCGTTCTTCCCTTCGAAGGCTATGATGCAAAATGGGACGACCGCAGCAAAAACCGGATTCGATTTCTAATAGATCACAGCACCGAAACTGTAGTGGCCGGGAAAGCGGCAGAACCTCCTGCTGTCTGCTACAAGCGTAGAAATTACTATATGGTGGACCGGGCTGATTATCTGTTAGCCGTGTACGACAACGACCGCTCTATCCGCAGCGGGACTGGTATGACGGTCAACTATGCCCAAAAAAAGGGACTATCCATCACCTTAATCCACCCGGACACTGGTGTTGTATCGCAAAATACTGACAAATAGCACAAAAAACTGGAGAAGTAAATTGCTATATGGAAATGCTACAAAAATCACGGTAATATTGACACCTTGGCTTTATGTGCGTTAAACTATAAATGTTAACCGCTTTCATATGTAACTTTACAACTACCTGTATAGTAAAAGGATATGACACACTGTATTGCTGCGCTGAGTGCGAACGCCGGTATCCTGCTGGCGTGGAATGGATATAAAATTTGGGTGGATGCCCTGCATGATGAACCCACAGGCGGATTTTCGTCTGTTTCTCCCGCAATTTGGACGCAAATGCAGGTCTCTTCCTCTTTTTCGCCGCCAGACTTGCTCTGTTTTACACACTGCCATGCGGACCATTACTCCCGCCGATTGGCAATGGAGGCAAAAATGCTCTGGCCCGATGTCAAGGCCTTCCTGCCAGAGCGTGAATTTGACTGGCAGTTTCTCCTTTCTGGGGATGAAATGAAAGTTTCGTGCGGGGGACTCACGATACGCTTTCTGCGCCTTCCTCATGAAAGCGCAGCCTATGCTGCTGTTCCTCATTACGGACTGCTCATCTCTGATGGAACATTTCGCGTTCTGATCGCCGGAGACTGTGAGGTCGCCAGCCCCCTCCTCGCTCGACGGCTTAACAATGTCCCAGTGGATCTGGCAATTTTGGATTTTCCCTGGCTGACCCTTAGAAAAGGCCGCCAATTCGTGGAAACGGTCTTGCGCCCCAGCCACCTCCTCATATGCCATCTGCCATTTCCAGAAAATGATGTAAACGGCTATGCGGATGCAGTTAGACGGGCCATGAAGCTCTCGGAACTGCCGGATATTCGGATTCTGTCTCATCCGTTGCAGACGCAAACTATATAATAATCAAAAAGCGGCATGCGCCAAGGCGCATGCCGCTTTTTGCTTATTCATGGACGTGGAACATGGTCTCCAGGATCTCGTCCTCGGTGATCTCTCCAAAGTAATCTCTCAAGGGATACCGTGCCAGTACGGCTCTTACATCCTCCTGCCGAAAGGCACACCCCCGCATGGCGTCAGCCAGTCCATCCATTGGGCAGCGGGAAAGGAAGTCTCCATAAAAGGCAACGGAGGTAATCCGGCCCTTTTCCACAGCGGCCCGTACCTCAAGACTGCCCCCATTCCAACGCCGTTTATTGGCCATGTCATATTGAGGGGACCGTCCGAAATTCCATTCCCAGGTATCGTATTTCTCACGCTTCAGCCGCTCTACCTCTGCCAGTTCCGAGGTCGTGAGACTGTCCTCTGTCAGGTCACCGGCAATCAGGGCGCGTTTTAAGTACTCCCAGAACTCTCGCAGTTCCATATCATCCTGCAGAAAATCCCGAATATTCCCAATGCGGCTGCGAACGGATTTTGCGCTCTTGGAACGGAATTTCTCCGGCTCCACATGCAGCGCCTTTGACACCATATCTGGATCTGCGTCAAACAAGAGTGTTCCGTGGTGCAGGATGCGACCGTTTAAAAGCCGCTGGGCCGTACCTGAGACCTTTTTTCCCTCCACCAGAATATCATTTCGACCAGAGGCCTCCGCCTCCAGCCCCAGCGCCCGCAGGGCGTTGACGACGGGCAGGGTGAACCGTTCCATGGTCAGTTTCTCGGCGTCACCCGCATCGGTGATAAAGGAATAGTTTAGATTCCCCAGGTCATGGTACACGGCACCGCCGCCAGTCGTACGGCGCGCCACGCGGATTTTGCGTTCTTCCACAAAAGCTCGGTTGATCTCGGCCTCCGCATTTTGATTCTGACCGATCACGATAGTATTGTCGTTCTGCCATAACAACAGATACTCTCCCTGCCGTCTGTATGTCAGGACGTACTCCTCGAAGGCAAGGTTATAAAATGGATTCAGGGACCTGGTTTCTAAGTAAGTGACTTGCTGGGCCATTGCCGCACCTCTTTTCTCGGGGCCAAAGCCCCCAATATAGTACCTGCCGGCTGTTTCCCACTGTGGGCACCCACAGTCCCCGGCATACGATTATAAACTGACCTGCTTGGAAAGCGGCCATGCCAAATCTTTCTTATTCTTGTATATCTTCAATCAACTCCTGCTTTTCTGCCGCCGTTTGTACTCCCTGTTCCTGCTTGAACTTATTGATATAGGGCAGGAACAACAGGAGAGACACGACCAACGCAATCCAATCCGCCAGAGGGGTGGCCCACGCGATCCCCCTAACGCCGAAAGACGCGTTCAGGAAGATCATCAGAGGGATATCCAGACTGCCCTTTCGCAGCAACGACAGCAGAAGCGGCTGTACCTTCTGCTTCGTGGCCTGGAAGACTGTGATAACCATAAAGTTGACCGCTGTTGACGGGCAGGTGAAGCAGATCACTCTCAGGAAGTCTCTGCCATAGGAGACTGTTTCATCGTTATCAATAAAGCATCTGGTGATGGGGGAAGCAAAGAGGAACAGCGTCAGCGTCGCGGCACATGCCATGATGAGCGTATAGCCAAGCGTCGTTTGAACGGCCCGGCTCATCCGCTTTCGGCTGCCGGAGGCGTAGTTATAGGCAATCAGCGGCAGCACTCCCTGGGTCATGCCTTGCGCAACGGAAAAGGCAATCATGTCGATTTTTTTCGCAATTCCCATGCCCGCCATTGCCTCGTTGGAGTAGGAGGTAACCAGACGATTCAAAACGCTGTTTGACAAACATCCTAACAGCATCATCACAAAACTCGGCAGTCCTCCTAACACCACTTCTCTGGGAATGCCGCCGGAGGCACTGTAGCAGCACGGGTTTGGCGTAATGACTGTCTTTTCCCGTATTCTATACAAAAAAGTGAGGAAATAGAGCGCGGCCGCCGTATTGGAAAGCATAGTAGCAATAGCCGCCCCTGTGATCTCCATACGAAGAACAAAAATGAAGAATGGGTCCAGTACGATATTCAGCACTCCGCCAAAGGCGACGCCGAAGCCGGCCTGCCTCGCGTATCCCTCTGCACGGATCAGATGCGCCAGTGCGGTATTCAAAACGGTAGGTACCGCCCCTATGGTGATGGTCCAGAAGACATAGCTGGAACAAAATCCATAAATCTCCATATTGGCCCCCAGTGCAGGGAGGACCTGAGGCTTCACAAAAAAAATGATGACGCCATAGAGCAGCGCTGCGGCAAATGCTGTCCAGATGCTGAAGGCGGCGGCCTTTTTAGCAGTTTCCCCATCATTTGTGCCAAGACAGCGGGAAATTTTACTCGCACCGCCAATGCCGAACAGATTTGAGAGGGCTGTCAGGGCAACAAAGGCGGGCATCGCAACCGTTGCGGCGGCCACTTGGTCCGGGTCATTCAGTTGCCCAATAAAAAAGGTATCCGCCATGTTATAGATGACGGTGACGATCTGGCTGATGACGGTCGGAACGGCCAGAGACAGCACCGCCCTGTGTACTGGCATTTCACGAAACAGGTACGCATTATCCCACATTATGGTATCCCCTGGCCTCCGTATGAAGTCCCTCTATATAGCAGTGGACAGCTACTTGATAACTGGCTTCGACGCTGAGAGGACAATGTTGAAAAAAACCAGCCTCTTCTTGTGACAAAAAACCATGGATGATGCTGCGCAAGACTCTCTGCCAGTGGATAGACTGTTCTTCGTCGAGTCCGTATTGAGAGAGGACAAGAAAAATTGGTTCCGAAATCAATGTGCCAATCTCTACCGATACAGTTTTCGGCAGGGCCGACACAGAGTTGGTCACCTTGTATAACCCTATATGTTCCTTGGCAAAATTCCGGTAGGCACCCGCCAAGGCGTTGAGCGCGTCATCTCCGTTCTTTCCCGCTATCGCCATAAGCAGTTTTTTCCGCAGTTCTTCCGCCGCGTAACGGCTGACATCGGCCAACAAATCGTTTACGCCTTTTACATGATTGTATAGCGACGGTGTTTTGATCTTCAACTCCTCCGCAAGCTCCCGCATGGAGAGCACGGGGGTCCCTGTCCTCTCGATCATTTCTACCGCTTTTGTAAGGACAACGTCCCTGCTGATTCCTTTCTTCGCCAAAAAGCCCCCTCCTCGCGCAAAAAACTAATGCCATTAGCATCATAATACTAACGGCACTATCTTGTCAACATCTGGGTGATGTTGGCCCTCGGATTCTACGGAAGAAACCAAAACGGGAGCTCCGTCCACGTTTCACCGAAAATAGAAAGGAGGCCAGCCTTCGGGGTGGCCTCCTTTTATTTCTGCGGCAGTGCTGAAAATCAGTCTTGCGGATTCGGATCACGAATGCCGGGACCGTCCTGAAAGACAACGGAAGTAGAGGAATAGGGGAAAACAGACCGGGCATAGACCCCGTTGATATCGCGCATGTATTTTTCGGCAGCAGCGGGGTCCTTTGCCAGGACCGCTTCCGCGACTTGATTGTGAAGAGAATATGCGGTTCGGTTGATTTCGATAATTTCGTCCTTTTCCATTTTTTCCGCGGCCATCCAAAAGGCGTCTTCTACTGGAGATATGAGGACATCATTGATCGCGATGATAAGAGAATTGTGGGTCGCGCAGGCCAAAGCAGAGTGGAATTCTGTATCGACTTTTTTGAATCGCTCAAAATCCGCAATGGCACCGCGGTAATCCTCCATAACGGACCGCAGGATAGCCGCATCCTGTTCCGTGTGATACTGCGCAGCAAGCCTGGCACACCCCAGGTCGTTGACACAGCGGTAATCTACCAACTCTTGAAGCGACATTACGCCGGATCTGATGACTTTCTGCAAAGGCAGTTCCAGGCTTTCAATGGAGATTCCCTTCACAATCGAACCGCCTGAGCGCCCGCCCTCGATTCGGATATATCCGTTTTCCTGGAGCATGCGCAGGGCCTCCCGCACGCTGGGACGGCTGCGGCAAAACTGCTCAGCCAAGACGCGCTCTGGGGGGAGGCGGTCCCCTGGTTTTAGCTCCCCGCGTAAAATCTTCTCATAGATCTGATTGTAAATCACCTCGGGCGCTCTCATGGTGGCTGCTGGCGAAAAGATAGGAGCGTATTCCGGCTTCATGTTGTTTATAGAGTCCACGACTGACCTGCCTTCTTTATGAAAGTGATAAGTGATCGTTTAAAACGACACAATAGGCAAAAAAGTTGTATATACAGATTTACTTTTATAATAATAGCATGTTTTTCTACTTGCGTCAAACAAAATCAGTGTTGTTCCTTCAGCAGTGCATAAATGGTAAAACCATTTCTATTATTAAAAATTGATTGGTTGATTAAGCAATAATTCTGGTACGTTTATTGTGCATGTTGCATAAAGTTACTTGCTGACCGCCCTGTTTGCCAATTAATTATTGACAATCTATATTTTCCTTAGTATCATGTAAATGGTAAGACCTTTTAAACAAAACAAAGGGGGAATTTCTATGTCCGCAAAGAAAAACCTGTACACAAAGGAATTTGCCGCTCGTCTTTACGAAACCATGAGTACGATTCGCAAGTTCGAGGAAAGCGTAAAACATGATTTTTTAGCCGGTGAAATCCCGGGTTTTACACACTCCTACATCGGTGAAGAGGCAATTGCGACCGGCGTGTGCGCCGCGCTGCGGCCTGATGATGTGATTGCCTCCACCCACCGGGGCCACGGGCACTGTGTGGCAAAGGGAGCAGACGTGAAGCGCATGATGGCGGAGATTTTCGGCAAGAGAACCGGACTGTGTCAAGGACGGGGCGGCTCCATGCACATCGCTGATTTTTCCATCGGTATGCTGGGGGCGAACGGTGTTGTCGGCGGAGGCTATAATCTGGCGACCGGCGCAGCGCTCGCTTTTAAGAATGTTCTGAAGACCGATCAGGTGGCGGTCGTTTTCTTCGGCGACGGCGCCAGCAACCGGGGCACCTTCCACGAAGCGTTGAATGCCGCTTCCGCCTGGCAGCTTCCGGTCGTCTTTGTCTGTGAGATGAACTGCTGGGCGTCCACAACGCCCTATCGCTCGATTTGCAACGTAGAAAACATTTCTGACCGCGCGGTCGGCTATGGAATTCCTGGTGTGGTTGTAGATGGTCAGGACCCCCTTGCCGTATATGAAGCGACCAAGGAAGCAGTCAAACGGGCGCGCGGAGGCAAGGGCCCGACTTTGATCGAGGCCAAGACCTGCCGGATCGAAGGGCATTATGTCGGCGACCCGGAGCTGTACCGCGATAAGCAAGAGGTGCGCAAGCTCTTTCGGGAGACAGATCCCCTGCTCCTGTTCCGCAAAAAGACGGCTGAATTGGGCCTGATGACCGCGGAGGAATGCGATGAAATCGACAAGAGATGCGATCAGAAAATCAAAGAGGCAAAGGATTTTGCAATGACCAGCGAATATCCGGACGAGAGCGAGTATCTGAAATACGTTTACTGTGAATAAGGATGGGGGAGGAATATCATATGCGCACGATTACATTTTCTCAGGCGACGCTGGAAGCGATGGCCGAAGAGATGACCAGGGACGAAAAGATATTTGTCATGGGAGAGGATATTGCTCGCCAGGGAGGAATTTTCGGCCAGTTCAAGGGCCTCGCGCAGCAGTTCCCCGGCCGGGTCCTGGACACGCCGATCTCTGAGACTTTCATCGCGGGCGGCGGTGTCGGTGCGGCCATGGCCGGAGCCCGGCCTGTCATTGATATGCACTATGTGGATTTTATCGGCGTCTGCATGGACGAGGTGCTGAACCAGATGGCCAAGGCCAGATATATGTTCGGTGGCCAGGCAAAGATTCCTCTGGTGCTCCGCGCTCCTGACGGCATCATCAACCAGGCGGCGGCGCAGCACTCTCAGAGCCTGGAGGCATGGCTCACTCACATTCCCGGGCTGAGAGTCGTTACACCTTCCAATCCCTATGACGCCAAAATGGTGTTAAAGGCAGCGATCCACTCGGATGACCCCGTGATCTATCTGGAGAGCAAGGTACTGTACAAGGAGAAGGGTGAGGTCCCGGAAATCGAGGACGAGAAGCCCTATGAACTGGGCAAGGCCAAGGTCGTGCGGAATGGGAAGGATGTGACCATCGTGTCCTATTCCATCGGAATGAAGAACGCGCTCGGCGCGGCGGATATTCTGGCAAAGGATGGCATCGAAGCGGAAGTCATTGACCTGATCTCCCTCTCTCCCTGGGATAAGGAAACTGTATTTAACAGCGTGAAAAAGACGCACCGTCTCTGCATCGTGCATGAGGCAGTCAAGCAGAGCGGTTTTGGCGCCGAAATAGCGGCTACGGCGGCGGAAGAGATCATTGAGTATCTGGACGCCCCCATTCTGCGCTATGGCTCGCCTTTCTGCCCAATCGCCTTTGCGCCCACACTGGAGAAGAAGGTCAAGATCTTCCCGGAGGATCTGGTCGAAGGCATTAAAGGCATGTTTTAATCCTATGGACAGTAAGGAGAGAACGATATGGCAACGAAAGTATTGATGCCGAAGCTCGGCCTGACCATGACAGAAGGGACCATTGAGGAGTGGAAGGTCAAAGAGGGCGACATCGTCCAGGCAGGCGATGTACTGTTCTCCGTATCTACAGATAAGCTGACCAATGATGTGGAGTGTGACACTGCGGGGACCCTTTTGAAGATACTTCTGCCGGAGGGGGAAACGGCTCCCTGCAAAAGCGTTGTCGCGTGGATCGGTCAGGCTGGCGAGGCTATTCCCCATTCGGAAGATGCGGCTGCAGGGGACCCGGCTGCCTCTGCCGTTCCCGCCGTCCCCTCCACCTCGAACGGCAGGATATCGAACGGCGCTTATATACGGGCGACGCCTCTGGCAAAAAAGCTTGCCAAGGAGAAGGGCTGCGACCTGGCTTCCATTTCCGGGACCGGCCCCAAGGGAATCGTCACTGCGAAAGACGTGGAAGGAGCCAAGGTCGGACCGAAGACCAGTCCCATGGCCGCTAAGCTGGCCGAAGAGTTGGGCGTGGACGTCAGCAAGCTGGAGACTCGGGGGCGTGTGATGAAGGCCGATGTCCTGGCTGCTGCGGGAACAGGTGCCAGCACGTCCTCCGGAACCGCAGCCGCACCGGGCGGCAACGATCTGCCGCCTGTGAAGGTGAACGCGCTGCGCCGCAGCATCGCCGCCAATATGGCTGCCTCCTGGAGCATTTCTCCCAGGGTTACATACACCCATCCTGTGGACGCATCGGCAATGAAGGACCTGCGTGCCAAACTGAAGGATAGTCTGGGGAATCAGGGGATCAAGTTGACCTACAACCACATTTTAATGAAGGTGACCGCCAGGGCGCTGACGGAATTTCCTGATGTCAACGCCAGCTTTGCCGACGGTATGCTGACCCGTCACATCCATGTAAACATGGGCCTGGCTGTTGCTAAGGGGGACGGTCTGATCGTCCCAAATGTGAAGAACTGCGAGGAGAAGTCCCTGGCCCAGATCGCCAGGGAGACCGAGGCGCTGATCGAGGCTACCCGCTCCGGCAAAGCCACCATGGAGGACATGACCGGCGGCACCTTTACCATCTCCAGCCTGGGACCCTACGGTATCACCAATTTTTCCCCTATTATCAATCAGCCTGAGCTGGCGATTCTAGGCGTATGCGATATTGTGGATACCCCTGTGGTGCGTGACGGTCAAATTGAGATCCGCCCCATGATGAACCTTTGTCTGACCGCTGATCACCGTGTCATTGACGGTGTAATGGCCTCCAGGTTCCTTAGGCGCATCTGTGAGTTGCTGGAGAATCCCTGTTTACTGCTTTAAGTCTGTCATCCTCCGCAGCCAAGTCCAATACGGCGCACGGTGGGAGCCGCGGAGATTTCACCGTGCGCCCGGATTAAAAGTGGAGATGGATTGCTTTTGGCGATATCAATGTTAAGACGGAAAGGATTTCACAAGGATGGCTGCTAAAGTTTTAATGCCGAAGATGGGCCTGACGATGACGGAAGGCACCATTGAGGAGTGGAAGGTCAAGGAGGGCCAGAGCGTAAAGAAAGGCGATGTGCTGTTCTCTGTAGCTACGGATAAGCTGACCAATGACGTGGAAGCAGATGCTGACGGCATTCTGCTGAAAATCATGCTGCAGGAGGGTGAGACCGCTCCATGCAAAAGCATCGTCGCCTATATCGGTGCCGAGGGCGAGGCTATTCCCGGCGTTGCACCTGCTGCTCCCACTGCGCCTGCTGCGGCCCCGGCTGCCGGTCCCAAGAGCGTGATCGTGGTGGGCGGCGGCCCCGGCGGCTATGTAGCCGCCATCCGTGCGGCCCAACTGGGCGCAAGGGTGACAGTGATCGAAAAAGAGCACCTGGGAGGCACCTGCCTGAACGTGGGCTGCATTCCCACCAAGTGTTTGCTGCACAGCGCCGAGCTGGTCTCCCAGATCAAGGAGCAGGGCGCCGACATCGGCGTGAAGGTCACTGGCGTGGAAGTGGACTTCCCCCAGGTCATCGCCCACAAGAACGCCGTCAGCAGAAAGCTGACCAGCGGCATTGCGGGCCTGTTCAAGCTGAACAAGGTCGCCAGGATCGACGGCGAGGCCGCCTTCACAGCGCCCGGCAGGCTGTCTGTAAAGAAGGCCGGCGGCGCCACCGAGGAGATGACCGCCGACGCCATCATCCTGGCCACCGGCTCCGTCAACTCCGTGCCGCCCATTCCCGGTATCCAGGAGAACCCCAACTGCATCGACTCCACTGGCGCACTGAGCCTGGAGGCCCTGCCGAAGTCCATGGTGGTCATCGGCGGCGGCGTTATCGGCCTGGAGCTGGCCTGCGCCTATGCGGCCTTCGGCACCAAGATCACGGTCGTTGAAGCCATGGACCACATGCTGCCCATGCTGGATGGCGACTTGACCAAGATCGGCGTGGCCCACATGAAGAAGATGGGCATGGAGTTCCATCTGGAGTGCCCTGTGCAGGCTGTGGAGGCATCTCCCATAGGTGCCAAGGTGGTCTGCAGAAACAAGGCTGGGGAGACCGTCAGCTTTGAGGCGGAGAAGGTTCTGGTGGCCATCGGCCGCAGGGCCAACACCGCTTCTTTGAACCTGGAGGCCGGTGGCCTGAACAATGACCGGGGCCGGATCATCGTCAATGACAGAATGGAGACCAGTGTCCCCGGCGTGTATGCTGTCGGCGACTGCGTGCTCGGCAGGGCACAGCTGGCTCACACCGCCTCCACCATGGGCGAGGTGGCCGCGGAGAACATCTGCGGAATTCCCGCCGTGTACGACGAAAAGACCAATCCCACCTGCGTCTACATGGAACCGGAGGCGGCTTCCGTGGGTCTGACGGAGGAGCAGTGCAAAGCCAAGGGCTTGAACTACAAGGTGGGCAAGTTCCCCATGAGTGCCAACGGCAAGGCATTGATCCTAAACGGTGGAGACGGCCTGGTTAAGATTATTTCCGACACAAAGTACGGCGAGATTCTGGGTATGCACATCATCGGACCCCGCGCCACGGACCTGATCGCCGAGGGCGCCCTGGCTATCCGTTTGGAGGCCACAGTAGATGAGCTGATCTCCACGATCCATTCCCACCCTACAGTCACTGAGGCCGTACGGGAGGCGGTCCTGAATACGGAAAAGCGAGCGATTCACTGCAAAAATTAATATAAACTTCACGTTGTTCCGCCGGAGTCCCAAGTAAAAACATTTTTGAAGGGAGCTGATAGGAGACCATGTAATACAGAACATTGAATCTAGAAAAGGCAACATCGGCACGCAATGCTGTTTGGCTGCTAAAATATCGTGCTATGTGGCAGCTACAGAATACTGTGGGAATAGTTGTATACGGAGCGATTTCCTATAATGTTGCGGTGCCACCAACAATTCCGAATTTGGGCAATGACGGCAGTCCCCGAAAAACCGTCAAATCCTCATTCCGGCAAGGAGGAACTGCCCGGATATACGAAGCGGCGGGCAACGAGTAAGTTAGGCAAAAGCCCCTCTCAAGAGCGTTTTTATAGAATGAACAGTTCATTTTGTGAAATTTCAAAAAATTTGCTTGTAATTAGAAAGGAAGCTCGGACATGAAAAAAATTGGATTTTTAGGATTGGGCAGCATGGGCTTGCCGATGTCCAAGAACATCGTGAAGAAAAGCGGACTCCCCGTACTTGGCTTTGATGTTGTACAGAAGCAAGTGGATGCGTTTGCGGAGGCTGGCGGCATTCCTGCAAAGGATGCCATTGAGATTTACAAGGAATGCGATGTGATTGTCCAGATCCTTCCGACCCACAAAATCATTCGGGCCTCTATTGAGGATGCCGCTAAGTACGGCAAGCCCGGGACAATCATTGTGGACATGAGTTCTACCGCCCCAGACATTATTCAAGAGCTGTATCACACAGTGAAGAACGCCGGCATGGATTTGATCGACGCCCCAGTCAGCGGCGGAAATCCGATGGCCAATGATGGCACTTTGGCAATTATGGCAGGCGGCGACAAGGAAGTATTTGATAAGGTCAAGCCTGTTCTGGAGTATATGGGATACCCCGTATATGCCGGTAGTACCGGAATCGGCGACGTTACCAAGCTGGTCAACAGCATGATTGGTGGCTCTATTCTGATTGCCATTGCGGAAGCGTATGCGTTTGCGGCGAAGGCGGGGCTTGATTTGCAAACCACCTTTGATGCTACTCGTTGCGGCTTCGCTGGTGGTCCGTTGTACGATAATAAGGTACCTAAAATTATCAAGCGGGACTATACCCCTGGTGCCCGTATTGCGGTTCACCGCAAGGATATCATCAACGCCAAGCATTATGCACATAGAATGGGTGTTGATATGCCTCTGATGGATGTAGTCCTTCATGTTATGGACTGGATGAATGACAATGGATACATCGACGAGGATCAGGCTGCGCTTGTTAAGTACTACGAAGACAAGATGGATGTGGAAATCGGGCACGAGTAATACCAGCCAGGTTACTAAAAAGTTTGAAAGCTGTAGTTATGAAAGGAAGGTCAACTATGAAAGCGTATGTCCTGAACACGGGTACTCTTAAAATCGACAAAAATGCATTTCTGCTTAATGCGGTCCAGGCAAGGCGCGACAATCCTAATCCCAGGCTTGAGTATATCGACTGCTGCACCTATGCCGTGCTCGTCGATCATCCTACAGCGGGAAAGTTCCTCTATGACCTTGGTGTGAATCCCGATGCGCTGAGCGACAAGTGGCCTGAGGAGCTCAAACAGGTTTGCCCCTACACCATGGGTGAGGGAGAAGATTTCCTGTCGCAGTTGGCTCTCTGTGACACCAAGCCGGAAGACGTCAAAACTATCATCTTGTCGCACCTGCACTGGGATCATACGGGCAATATGCATCTGTTTGAACATTGTGATGTTTACGCACCTATCCGCGAACTGGAGAGCGCACTGCTCAAGATTCACAGCTCCTCCAATCTTGACGACCAGTTCCCTTACTATAAGCCGGATCTGGAGGTTCCCGTAAAGCACCTCATCGGCCTGACGGATGAAGAAGAGGAGATCGAGATTTTCCCCGGTGTGCATCTGATCAACCTGCCGGGACATACTCCAGGACTGTTTGCCATGCTGCTTGAGCTGGAGGGCGGAAATATTGTGTTTCCCTCTGATGCGTCTTATCTGGCCGCCAATTATGGTCCTCCGGCTCACTGCACGGGCGGTGTGTTGTATGATAATCGTGCCTATATGCGCTCGATGGAGGTTCTGCGCAAGTACGCTAAGCGGTACAATGCAAGGGTGCTTTTCTCACACGATATTGAGTTCTTCAAAAATGAGATGAAGGTTGCTCCCGAATACTACGCATAAGCTTTCCGCTTTACTGTCTAAACCGCTAAGATCCACTGTGAGAACTGATACATCTCACGGATAATACTGATATTGTTGAATTGTCCTGGCCGAATGACGGCCTCCATCTCTCAAATAGTACATAAAATTATTTGCCGCATAGACGATTTGCGGGATGGTTCGTTTTTATAAGGGAGCCACTGAATAAATCCCCACATGCATCTCGACGGCTTGTTTTCTGCCTGTCTGCGTTAAAAAAATATGAAAGATACCAAGTATTCCTGCATTTTTTTGTTGACAGGCGAAAATTTGCTCGTCGATCTGTGCATTCGGATTTAATCAGTGGTTCCCAAATTCTGTAATAGAGGAGTTGCTTTTATGGACAAACGCAGAATAAAGTCCATGGATGGTAATACTGCCGCCGCGTATGCGTCTTATGCGTTTACCGATGTAGCTGCGATCTATCCCATCACGCCCTCTTCGGATATGGCCCAGCACGTGGATGAATGGGCTGCCGAGGGGAAAAAGAATATTTTTGGCGAGACGGTCCAGGTCGTAGAGATGCAGTCCGAGGGCGGTGCCTCCGGCGCAGTCCACGGATCTCTGCAGGCTGGAGCATTGACCAGCACCTACACTTCCTCCCAGGGCCTGATGCTGATGATCCCCAACATGTTCAAGATTGCTGGTGAGCTGCTGCCGGGTGTTTTCCATGTGGCTTCCCGTTTGGTGGCGTCCAATGGCTTGGGAATCTTCTGTGACCACTCTGACGTCATGGCGACCCGTTCCACGGGCTTCGCCCTGCTGTCCTCCGGCAGCGTACAGCAGGTGATGGATCTGGCAGCTGTTGCCCACCTGTCCGCCATCAAGGGCCGTGTTCCATTCTTGCATTTTTTTGACGGCTTCCGGACCTCCCATGAGATCCAAAAGATCGAGGTTTTAGACTACGATGAACTTGCTGGGCTGATCGACAGAGATGCGATCAACGCTTTCCGCCGTGGGGCCATGAATCCCGACCATCCCAGTGTTCGCGGCACTGTCCAGAACTCCGACATTCATTTCCAGCAGCGCGAAGTCATTAACCGTTACTGGGACGAACTGCCTGAGATCGTTGAAAGCTACATGGCCGAGATCAAGAAGCTGACCGGCCGGGAGTATCATCTTTTTAACTACTACGGTGCGTCAGACGCCCAGCGTATGATCGTTGCTATAGGCTCCATGTGCCAGACGATTGAAGAGGTAGTGGACGAACTGAATGCCAGAGGAGAGAAGGTAGGCCTGCTGACGGTCCATCTCTACCGCCCCTTCTCACTGAAGCACTTCTTCAAATATATCCCCAAGACCGTTAAGACCATCACGGTCCTGGACCGTGTGAAAGAGATCAACGCCCAGGCAGAGCCTCTGTACATGGATGTAAAGACCGCTTTCTATGGCCGGGAAAACGCCCCCGTGATCGTAGGCGGCCGTATCGGTATTGGCGGCAAGGATATCCGCCCCGGCCACATTTTCAATGTGTATGAGAACATGAAACAGGCTGAGCCAAAGGATCATTTCACCGTTGGCATCATTGATGATATGAACGGCACGGGACTGCCCCATTATGGGACCATTGAGATCAATCAGCCCGGCATGACCGCCTGCAAGTTCTGGGGCTTGGGTTCCGATGGTACAGTTGGCGCCAACAAGAGCGCCATCAAGATCATCGGTGACAACACGGATAAGTATGCACAGGCCTATTTTGCATACGACTCCAAAAAGTCCGGTGGCGTAACTGTCTCCCACCTGCGTTTTGGTGATACACCCATTCGTTCTACATATCTAGTGGATCGGGCGGACTTTATCTCCTGTTCCCAGCAGTCCTATGTGGATAAATATGATCTGTTGGCCGGTCTCAAGCCCGGTGGCACCTTCTTGCTGAATACCATGTGGGATATGGAGGGCCTGGAGCGGAATCTCCCTGCCGCCATGAAGCGTTACATCGCGCAGAACAAGATCGACTTCTACACCATCAACGCTGTTGAGATCGCCAAGGAGATCGGGCTGGGCAACCGCACCAACATGATCATGCAGTCCGCGTTCTTTAAGCTGGCCGGCATCATCCCGGTAGAGGAGGCGGTCAGGCATTTGAAGGACTCCATCGCCGTCACCTACGGGAAGAAGGGCGACGACGTGGTTGCCATGAACTGCACCGCTGTGGACCGCGGCATTTCCGGCTTGGTGAAGGTGGAGATTCCCAAGGCATGGGCGGCCGCCGAAGATCAGCCCAAGGAAGACCCAAACAGCAACGCGCCCGATTACATCCGGAATTTCCTGGTTCCCGTGAACCGTATGGAAGGCGACAATATCCCTGTCAGCGGGCTCCTGCCTGTGCAGGACGGTTCCTACCCCACCGGCACCTCCGCTTATGAAAAGCGCGGCGTTGCCATCACCGTCCCCCATTGGAACGCAGAGCGATGCATCCAGTGCAATCAATGCGCCTATGTCTGCCCCCACGGCTGTATTCGGCCTATTCTGACCACTGAAGAAGAGACCGCCGCCGCGCCCGCCGGCTATGAGACCAGGCCTGCCAACGGTGCCAAGGGCCTGCGCTACCGGATGGCCGTGTCCCCCTATGACTGCACCGGCTGCGGAAACTGCGTCAATGTGTGCCCAGCGAAGGACAAGGCATTGGATATGCGGCTGCTGTCCAAAGAAGAGGAGCAGGCTCCCCTATGGGATTACGCTGTCTCTCTGCCTGAGAAGAAGAACCCTTATAACCGCCTGACTGTCAAGGGCAGCCAGTTCGAAAAGCCCCTGTTTGAGTTTTCCGGCGCCTGCGCGGGCTGCGGCGAAACGCCTTACATCAAGCTGCTGACTCAGCTCTTCGGCGACCGGATGATGGTTGCCAACTCCGCCGGCTGCGCCCATGTGTTTTCCGGCAGTGTTCCCTCGGCGCCCTATTGTAAAGATGAAAAGGGCCACGGCCCCGCCTGGAATAGTTCTCTGTTTGAGGACACCGGCGAGTTTGGCCTGGGTATGTATCTGGGGACCAAACAATTGCAGAAAAAGATGGCATCACTGGTTCGCAGCGCCATTGGCCTGAATATCAGCGAGGAACTGAACACGGTTCTGCAAGATTGGCTGGAGCATCAGATGGAATCCGAGGGGACGCGTGAGCGTGCGGAAAAGGCCGCCGCCGCTTTGGAGGGCGTGAAGGAACAGGACCCCATCCTGGCGGAACTCTATGAAAACAGGGATTACCTGACCAAGCACTCCCAGTGGCTGATCGGCGGCGACGGCTGGTCTTACGACATTGGTTTTGGCGGCTTGGACCATGCTTTGGCCTCCGGCGAAAACATCAACGTCCTGGTATTGGATACCGAGGTCTATTCCAATACCGGTGGGCAGGCCTCCAAGGCCACCCCTACTGCTGCTATTGCAAAGTTTGCCGCCAGTGGTAAGCGTACCAAGAAGAAAGATCTGGGCCGGATCTTCATGTCCTACGGCTATATCTACGTGGCGCAGATCTGTATGGGCGCCGACAAGGCGCAGACCCTGAAAGCCTTGGCTGAGGCGGAAGCCTATCCCGGCCCGTCCATTGTCATTGCCTACTGCCCCTGCATCAACCATGGTATCAAAACCGGCATGGGCAACAGCCAGCAGGAGGCCAAGAACGCTGTTGACAGCGGCTACTGGGCCCTGTATCGATACAATCCCGCTCTGGCTGACGAGGGAAAGAACCCGTTCAGTTTGGATTCTAAGGAACCCACAATGCCATTCCGTGACTTCCTGATGAACGAGGTCCGTTTCGCATCTTTGAAGAAGGTGTTTAGCGATGAGGCGGAGGAGCTATTCAAGAAGACTGAAAAGGACGCCATGGAGCGCCTGAACTATTATAAGAAACTGGCTGCGGAGCAGTAAAAGCTGCGGCGGCTTGCCAAGGGCGTGCCGCAGAATATATGCGGTACGCCCTCCTCCTAAATTTGCGGTGGATTTACAAACAAAGAGAGGTGCTCTCGTAAAAATGAATTTAGCAGAGAGATTAATTGGTCAAAAAATGGAACCCCGCTATATGGAGTACAATTGGCGGGACGTGGCTCTGTACGCACTGGCAGTGGGTGCAAAGCGGGAGGACCTGATGTACACCTATGAGAAGTACCTGAAGGCCATCCCCACATATGGGACGATCCCCTACTGGGGGACTGTGAATGTTCGTCCATATCAGTGGATGCCCATGCCGGCGTCCATGCTGGCAGACGAAATCATAAGGCCCACGATCTCTTTTCTGAATATGGACCATGAGATCATCATGCATCGCCCGATTGACCCGATCAAAGGAACGTTTCAATACCAGGATGTCATCACCGACGTTTATGATCGCGGAGAGGGCCGGGGCGCTGTCGTAAAAACCAGAGTGGATGTCAGAGATGAGGCAGGCAACGATATCTGCACGAATTACTCCACCACATTTTTTCATGAAGCCGGTGGCTTTGGCGGTGTTCCCATGCCAAGGAGTCCGGTCGAGATCCCCGACACTGCCCCGGATATGACTGTTGACGATTACATCAGTCCCGTTCAGAATCTTCTGTACCGGCTGACTGGTGATACCAACAAGGTCCATGTAGACCCTGAATATGCCCGGCAGATGGGCTTTGAGACCTCCTTCATGCAGGGCCTGTGTTCCTTTGGCTTTGCCTGCCGCATGGCAATTGGAGAACTGATTCCCGGTGAGCCGGAGCGCATGACTCGTATGGGAGCCCAGATGAGTTCTGTGCTGTTCCCAGATACCCCCGTTCAAATGCAGATTTGGAAAATGGATGCCAACACCGCTTATTTCCGCCTAGTGAATATGAAAACGGGCAAACCCGTTTTGAACAGAGGCGTGTTTGAATGGAAACCATGACAATGAAATCGAAGATGAATATCAGAAAGGATCACTGATTATGGATTTTGCATTGACCAAAGAACAGGAATTGATCAGGAAGCTGTCCGCGCAGTTTGCGGAAACTGAGCTGGAGCCCTTGGCGGCGGAAATCGATGATACCCACGTGTTTCCTATGGACAGCTTTAAGAAGATGGCGGCTCTGGGATTCACCGGTATTGGCGTTCCCAAGGAATACGGCGGTGTAGGCGGCGGCTCCATGGATGAGGTCATCGCCGTTGAGGAGTTTGCCAAGAAATGCATGGCCTCCGCTGCAACGCTTTCCATTCATCTGATCACTCCGCATATCCTGACTGCGCTTGGCACAGAAGCACAGAAAAAGAAGTATCTGCCCCGCCTGACAAAAGGCGGCGAGGTGGCTGCATTTGCACTGACGGAGCCAGGCGCTGGCTCTGACGCCGCTGGTGTTAAGACAACCGCCGTATATGACGCTGATACCAATTCATACATCCTCAACGGGACCAAGTGCTTCATCACCGGCGGCAGCCGGGCCAGTGTCCTGATCGTTTTTGCCATGACCGCCCCTGAGAAGGGCACCCGGGGAATTTCCGCTTTTATCGTAGAAAAAGACTTCCCCGGTTTCTCTGTAGGCAAGATTGAAAACAAGATGGGACTCCGAGGCTCCGAGACCGCGGAGCTGATTTTCGAGGACTGCCGTGTTCCCGCTGAGAATGTGGTGGGCAAGCTGGGACAAGGATTTAAAATCGCCATGCAGGCTTTGGATAGTGCCCGAATCGGTACCGGCGCACAGGGGTTGGGAATTGCAGAGGGTGCGATTGATCTGTCTGTAAAGTATATGAATAAGCGTGTTCAGTTCGGCAAGCCTATCGCCGCTCTACAGGGCCTCCAGTGGTACATCGCTGATATGGCAACCAAGACGGAGGCTGCCAAATGGATGGTATATCATGCTGCCTACCTCCACGACATAGGCAAGCCGTTCTCTATGGAGGCCGCTATGTGCAAACTGAATGCAGCGGAGAATGCCCGGTTTGTCACGAATCTGGCACTACAGATCCACGGCGGCTACGGTTATATGCATGATTATCCTCTTGAACGGATGTACCGCGATGCCAAGATCACCGAGATCTATGAGGGCACCAGCGAGATCCATAAGGTGGTCATTTCCAGAGCGATTTTGGGCAAATGAGGAGGGCTTTTAAAATGAAGATCATTGTTTGTGTCAAGCAAGTACCCGATACCTCCGGCAAGGTGGCCGTGAATCCCGACGGTACTCTGAACCGTGCGTCCATGCAGACCATCACCAATCCCGACGACATGAACGCCGTGGAGGCCGCTCTGAAGCTGAAGGATGCCACTGGCTGCAAGGTCACTGTGGTCACCATGGGTCCCCCGCCTGCGGCCGGCATGCTGCGGGAAGCCCTGGCCATGGGTGCGGATGAGGCCGTACTGGTCTCCGCCCGTGAGTTCGGCGGCTCCGATACTTACGCTACCTCCCAGATCCTGGCCGCCGCCATCGACACCATCGGTGTGGAGAAGGACGACATCGTCATGTGCGGCCGTCAGGCCATCGACGGCGATACCGCCCAGGTCGGTCCCCAGATCGCCGAGAAGCTGGGCCTGCCCCAGATCACCTATGCCGCCGACATCACCAAGGACGGCGATACTGTCACCGTCAAGCGGATGCTGGAGGATGGCTATATGACCATCAAGACCCAGACTCCCTGCCTGATCACCTGCATCAAGGAGCTGAACGAGCCCCGCTACATGAGCATCGGCGGCATCTATGCTACCTACAACAAGCCTCTGGAGACCTTCGACTATGAGAAGCTGAAGGACCACAAGCTGATCGACGCCACCACCATCGGCCTGAAGGGCTCTCCCACCAACATCTTCAAGAGCTTCACGCCTCCTCAGAAGGGCGTCGGCGTGATGTTGGAGGGCGACGGCAAGGAGACCTGCGAGAAGCTGGCCGGTATCCTCATCGACAAGCACATCATCTGAGAAGGGAGATAAAACGACTATGTCTAATTTCAACAGTGCTGATATCGCTGCTTTCAAGGATGTATGGGTGTTCTGTGAGCAGCGCGA
>NZ_CANRKH010000034.1 GCF_947631165.1 uncultured Dysosmobacter sp.
CGCTTGATGAGTGCGATGTCCTCGGGCGTATGCTCGTTGGGATGGTGATGCGGACGTCTGGACTGGCAGGCGAGAGAATCGACCGTGCCGTCCCAGCGTTTGAGCCAGAAGTAGATGTAGGAGGGGGCACGGTTGTACTTCCGGCTGGCCTTGCTGACGCCAAATTTTTTTGCATACTGCATTAGGGATTGCCTATACCGCATGTCTTGTGTTATACTGTTACTCATGAAGGGATCGACCTCCTTTGGGTGCGTTGCGGTGTGATAACTCAATGATATCCGATTTGGCCGGTTCCTTCTTCTCTTTTTTGTGAACATTGTTCCTTCGCTGTCCAATATGTATTGTAGCACTACAGGCATTCGGAAACAAAAAGTGAAAAAAGTCTTGCAAAGGCCCGGAGAATATGGTATCATGTCATTGTTTGCGAGCATCCGGCTTTTTGCGCAGAATCTGGGGAACACTAGGATCCTCCGCAAAAAACGGATCCTCCATTTGAAAGCGAGGGGAAGAATGTGGCCTTCGGGCGAAGGAACAGGGAAGGGCCGCTGTCCGTGGTGGATATGCACTGCCATATTCTCCCGGGCCTGGACGACGGCTCTCGGGATCTGACGGAAACGGTGGAGATGTTGGAGATTGCCGCCTCGGAAGGGATTCGGGAGATGGTCGTAACGCCTCATTTCAACAGCTCCGGCAGGAGCGCACCTCCCGAAAAGGTGCTTTACACCATGGAGCGGGTGCAGGCGGTTGCCCAGCGGGAGAATATCCCCATTCAGCTGTATCCGGGCAACGAGGTCTATTTTTTTGAGGAGCTGCCCCGTTTCCTGCGGGAAAACCGGGTGATGACCCTCAATCGCAGCCGGCATGTGCTCATCGAGTTCTCGCCCTCCGCGATGTTCCAGACCATACGCAACGCCATGGATTCGGTGCTGGGGACCGGGTTTGTCCCGGTGCTGGCCCATGTGGAGCGGTACGAGTGTATGGTGGGCGATGCGGAGAACGCCGAATTTCTGTGGGATATGGGCGTAGAGCTGCAGGTGAACGCCGCCAGTGTAGTGGGCAAGACTGGGGCTTCCGCCAAAAAGCTGACCCACAGCCTCTTAAAGGACGGGCTGGTCAGCTACGTGGCCACAGACGCCCACAGCAGCGGACACCGGGCGCCGGAAATGGAAAAATGTCTGGAATTGTTGCTTAAGAAATACAGTTCAAACTATGTTTCCCAGATCCTTCGCGAAAACGCGGTGCGGGCCTTCGGGCTTGCCGCGCGCGGGTAGTCGGAAACCGAAAGGAAAGAAATCTGTGGACAAGACGAACGACGTAATCGAGATCGATGTACTGGAACTGCTGATGTACTATTTGCGCCGCTGGTATATTTTCGTCCTGGCGGCGGTGGGCACGCTGGTGGCGGGTATGGCCATCTGCATTTTTTTAATCACCCCAAAATATGAATCGACTACAAAAATCATCATCCTGAATCAGCAGAACAGCGGCTCCCTGACCTACAGCGATATGCAGCTGGCCAGTCAGCTCACCAAGGACTATGAGGAGCTGATCGGCAGCCGGGACGTGCTGGAGCAGGTCATTACGGAATGCGGGCTGGAGGACAGCTATGAGACCCTCCTGAACAGGATCACCATCCAGAACGTGACGGACACCCGGATCATCAAGATCACCGTGGAAGATCCTTCTCCTGCGGCGGCGCAGACCATCGCCAACAGCATCCGGGAGACGGCGGCGGAACACATCCGCTCCGTGACGGATGTGGAAGCGGTCAACATGGTGGAGACCGCCAACTTCCCGCTGGAGCAGTCCTCGCCCTCTTTGAAGATGTGGGCGGTGCTCTCCGCGGCAGTGGGCTTCCTGATCGTGCTGATCGTGCTCACCGTGCGCTATGTGGTGGACGACACCATCAAGACCTCTGAGGATGTGGAAAAGTATCTGGGGCTGTCCACGCTGGCGCTGATCCCTCTGATCAACAGCGGAGACGGGAAGGACTCGAAAAAGAAGAAACGCAAGAAGGCCAAAAAGACGCAGCACGCGGGCTAACGGGGAGAGATATTTATGCAGACAGTGAATATACGTGCCAACCGTATGCCTTATCAGGTACAGGAGGCATTTAAGACGCTCCGCTCCAACGTGGAGTTTTCCGGGAACGATATGCGGGCTATCTGTGTGACCAGCGCCCTGCCCAACGACGGCAAGAGCACCGTCAGCTTTGAGCTGGCCTGCGCTTTTGCGGAGAGCGGGCGAAGCACACTGCTCATCGACGCGGACCTGCGGAAGTCCGTGATGCGGCGGAATATCGCCGGCGGCGTGGAATTTGGCCTGACCCACTTCCTCATCGGAAAGGCCCAGTTTGATGAAGCGGTGTGCGAAACAAACGTGAGAGGGCTGCACATCCTGTTCGCGGGACAGTTCCCGCCCAACCCCAGCGAGCTGTTGGGGAGCAAGCGGTTCCAGTCTCTGGTCGCCCAGGCCAGGAAAGCCTACGACGTGGTGATTATTGACACGCCCCCGGTGGGCTCGGTGATCGACGCGGCGGTGGTTTCCCGTACATGTGACGGCGTGGTACTGGTATTGAGGGATCGCACCATCAGCTACCGGCTGGCCCAGCAGATCCAGACCCAGCTGAATCAGGCGGGGGCGAAGATTCTGGGCGTTGTGCTCAACGGTGTGGATCTTTCTTCCAACCGCTACTATGGGCACTATTACGGCAAGTACTATGGCTCCTATTACGGGAACTACGGGAAAAAGTCGTCATCCGAGGGAAGCGGGAACCGATAGGTGGAGCCACCTTTGGAGAGCAAAAAGAGGCCATCCCTTTGGGGACGGCCGTGGATCGCTGGAAGCGTTGCCGAATGAGAGGCGTCTCGGTAGCCGGGGCGCCTCTGTTTCTTTGCCTGATGTGTCGAAACGCCTCGATTTTTGCGGGGCGGCGGAATAAAATTACAAGGGAGACAGGGTCTCCACGGACTGGAAAGGAGCGGCACTATGCCGAATCAGCAGAACAATCAAACGACGGGGCAACCCAATTTGGAAAGCCATTCCACCCAAACGCACGAGCATCACCACCACCACCATCACCATCGGAACAAAGTTGTCCGCAGGGTGGTCATCGTGCTTTGCGTGCTGCTGGGGATCGCGGCCATTGCGGCTGCCAGCGGGTATATGGTCTTCCACCACTATTACAGCCTGATGGATCACGGGACGGAGGACGAAGCAGTCACCTCCTCCCAGGCCTTTGTCCCTATGGCGCCCGAAGAAGTGAGCGCCGCAGAAGATGAAAACGACAACGAGGTGTCGGTGGCGCCGGCCACGGAGGAGGAAGTCAACAAGATCGAGGACGACCTCCGCAAGAATCTGGAGGAGATGGAGACGGCCTCCGACCTGTATTCCACCGACGCCTTTAATATCCTGCTCATCGGCGTGGATTCCCGGGCCAACGAGTTTTCCGGCCGTTCGGACGCCATGATCCTGGTGAGCATCAACAAGACCACCAAGAAAGTGGTCATGACTTCCTTTCTGCGGGATATTTACTGCTCCATTCCCGGCTATGAGAACACCCGGCTGAACCACTCCTATGCCTACGGCGGCACGGAGCTCCTGACCGCGACCATCAAGGCCAACTTTGGCATTACCGTGGACCGCTGCCTGGTGGTGAACTTCTACCTGGTGATGGACCTGGTGGACGCGGTGGGCGGTATCGATCTGGACCTCACGGCGGATGAGATCGGGTACATGAACAGCTATATCAACAGCCACAACCGGCTGCTGGGGAATCCCAGCGGCACGGACATCATCCCGGTGCAGGATGTGGAGAATCTGCACGTCAATGGCAATCAGGCCCTGGCCTACGCCCGGGTGCGGTATGTGGGGACGGATTTTGCCAGAACCGGCCGGCAGCGGACCGTGATCACCAAGGTGCTGGAGAAGATCAAGAAGATGAGCCTGGGCTCCATCAATAACCTGGCCACGGAATTCCTGCCCAGGGTGAGCACCGACCTGACCGAGGGCGACTGCGCCACCCTGTTGTTGATGGCGTTGTCCTTGGGCGACTATCAGATCGAAAACCTCACCGTGCCGGTGGACGGCACCTGGCAGTACGCGAATATCCGTGGGATGTCTGTGATCTCTGTGGATTTTGGGGCCAACGCCCGGGCGTGGCACGCCGCAGTGGAGGGCTCCGCCGACTGAATCCCCAAAAAAGGCTCTCGCCATCCGAGGATGGGGGAGCCTTATTGCTTGTTCTTTTTCCGCAGGGTCTCGACGGTGACCAGCAGAAAGCGCACATCCTCCTCGGTGAGATCGGACACATCCAGCACCTTTGCATGCTCCACGCCCAGCAGGTAGTCGGTGGTAGTATGGAAAATCTGCGCCAGTTTGATGAGCACGTCCGGCGATGGGGTGCGCTCCTGCAATTCGTAGTAGCTCACCACCGATTTCGTGACGTTCAGCCGCCGGGCCAATTCCGTTTGGGTCATGCCCGATTCCGTCCGTAGCGCCCGCAGCTTGTTCCCAAAGTTGACCATATTTACACCTCAGTTCTAATTTAGTTTACAAGATTCCTGTAAGATTTGAGTCGATAACAGTATCAATACAGTTGACAAATGGCAGAAAAGAGTGTAAACTGTATCCGTCACGTGGGGAAGAGGAGGAAGGCGGATTTGCGCACCATGAGCAAGTATTTCATAAAAATCCACCGCGCATACACGCCATAAATTCCGAAAATACAGCCAGAAAAGCCCAGCATGCTGTATCTTTCTTGGGTATAAACGCGAAATGCAGGATTTCCCAGCGAGAAATTTATAGAAAAGTGTTGCAATTGGGGTGGATGGATGGTATAATACTTCCGTTTAATTGTGTGTCCCCTACAAGCTGCAGGACGAGAAAATCGGCAGAAGGCAGGAGAGGCACAGTCGATGACCGCGAGCTTGAAACTGGAAGAGCGCGTGTGGAACGTGCTTTTTTCCCGGATCGTCGGTGTGATTTTGCTCAGCCCCACCTGCCTGATTATCCCGGCCATCGAGCTGAAGCGCCCGGGCGATCCGTCCTGCATACAGGAGCGGATCGGGAAAAACGGAAAAACGATTTCAATTTTAAAACTTCGTACCATGCGTAAAGGTGCAGATCATCTAGAACAGATGGGAATGCCTGAGTGCATGGCGGAGAAGACCAAATTGGCGGTATAAATCCCAAAAATACGCGGGGGGGGGGTACAATGTTTTGCCACCTTCCCGCGTGGCGTACTGGATAGCGATTGTGAGAATATATGGCAAAACGCAAAGTTCTTATTATTTAGGAGTGAGCAAAGTCATGGTGAGAGAGCAGACTGTGGAGGGCACGGCGTCGGCAGAGATTCCATTTGATGCAGTCCATGAGGTGGAGAGCGTACAGAAGCAGATCGTTGTGGGGCGGAAGCTGGGGTATGCGTTTGTGAAGCGTGCGTTTGATCTTCTTGTTTCTATCATTTGCCTAACCGTCGGTCTGCCGGTTTACCTGATCATGATCCTCGCCATTGTGATCGACGATCCGGGGAATCCCTTCTACATCCAGAAGCGGATCGGACTTCGCGGGAGGGAGTTCAATATGGTGAAGCTGCGGACGATGTACCGCGATGCGGACAAGCACAAGGCCGAGCTGAAAAACGAATGTGTGAGCGACGTCCATTTCAAGATGAAAAACGATCCCCGCATCACGCGAGTGGGCAGATTCCTGCGCGCGACATCACTGGACGAGACGCCCCAGGCGATCAACGTGCTGCTCAATCACATGAGCGTGGTGGGGCCGCGGGCGTTCGTCGCCTCGGAACAGAGCCAACTGCCAAACGACAGATTGCAAGTGAAGCCGGGATTGACGTGTTATTGGCAGATCACGGACACGACGCAGATGAGCTACGAGGATCAGCTGGAGCTCGATTATCAGTACATACGCGAGCGCGGCGTTTGGACGGATATCAAGCTGATCGGGAAGACAGTTAGGGCAGTGTTTAAGGGTGGGAATTACTGAGATGAGCATATCGGGCAATAAAATGAACATTGCGATGCTCGGACACAAAAGAATACCATCACGTGAGGGCGGAATCGAAGTTGTTGTTGAAGAATTGAGCACTCGGATGGCTCGCCTTGGCTACAATGTTACTTGCTACAACCGGCGCGGACACCATGTCAGCGGAAAAGAACACGATGGCGAAAAACTGAAAGAATATAAAGGAGTGCGTCTGAAAAGCATTTTCACGATCAACAGAAAAGGCCTGGCAGCGATGACATCTTCGTTCTCAGGTGCAGTTTGTTCTGCGTTTGGGAAATATGATGTGGTGCATTTTCACGCCGAGGGGCCCGCATTCATGTGCTGGTTGCCTAAAATATTCAGAAAACGAATTATCGTGACAGTCCATGGCCTCGACCACCAGCGTGCCAAGTGGGGACGACTTGCAAGCTGGTACATCATGCAGGGCGAGAAAAACGCAGTGAAATACGCTGATGAAATCATTGTTCTTAGCAGAAATGTCCAGCAGTATTTCAAAGACACATACGGTAGAGAAACTGTTTACATTCCTAACGGAGTCAATAGCAAGCCGATACGTCCTGCGGATCAGATCAAGGAAAAATGGGGCTTGGAGAAGGATCGTTATATCTTGTTTCTCGGAAGAGTTGTTCCTGAAAAGGGTGCTCATTACCTGATTAAAGCGTTCAAGGAAATAAAGACAGATAAGTGCCTTGTGATTGCCGGCGGCAGTTCTGATACGAATGGTTATATGGACGAGATAAAGGCTCTGGCAAAAGGCGATGACAGGATCCTGTTTACGGGATTTGTCCAGGGTCGGCTGAAGCACGAGCTTTACAGCAACGCATATGTTTATGTTTTGCCGAGTGATCTGGAGGGTATGCCGCTGAGTCTGCTGGAAGCCATGAGTTACGGCAACTGCTGCCTGACAAGTGACATTGACGAGTGTACGGAGGTAGTCGGAGATAAGGCGGTCGCATTTAGAAAAGGCGAAGTGGATGACTTAAGAGATAGGCTACAAGACTTAATCAAGGAAAGTAAGACGGTTGCAGAGTATAAGGGAACTGCGGCTGAGTACATACTTGAAAAGTATAACTGGGATGATGTAGTCGAGAAGACATTAGCATTATATAAAACGTGTCGTTAAATCTAACAGTAGGAGATCAATATGGCTGAAAAGAAACTGAACGGTACGGTCATCGTTACCTACCGCTGCAACGCACGGTGCACGATGTGCAACAGATACAAGGCTCCGTCGAAGCCGGATGAAGAGATCAGCATCGAAACTATCCGTAAGCTGCCACCGATGTATTTCACAAATATTACCGGAGGTGAGCCGTTCATACGCACTGACCTGAAAGACATCGTGCGCGAGCTTTACAAAAAGTCCGACCGCATTGTCATTTCTACTAATGGGTACTTCACCGACCGTATCGTTGATCTGGCAAAAGAGTTCCCCCAGATCGGCATCCGCATTTCTATCGAGGGTCTGGAGCAGACCAACAACGAGATCCGGGGCTTAGAGAACGGTTATCAGCGCGGATATCAGACACTTAAGACACTGCGCGAGATGGGTATGAAAGACGTCGGATTTGGGATGACGGTGCAGGACAAGAACGCCCCTGACTTGGTGCCGCTGTATGACATCTCGGACGAGATGGGCATGGAATTTGCCACCGCTTCACTGCACAACAGTTTCTATTTTGTGGAAGCCAAGAACATTATTCACGACCGTCCGATGGTGGCTCAGAACTTTGAAAACCTCATCAATAAGCTCTTGAAAAGTAACAGCCCGAAGAAGTGGTTCAGAGCCTACTTTAATCACGGGTTGATTAACTATATCTACGGGCAGCCGAGGCTTCTCCCCTGCGATATGAGCTTTGATACCTTCTTCATCGACCCTTATGGCGACGTGATGCCTTGCAACGGGACAAAAGATAAGGAAGTAATGGGTAACTTGAACACGCAGACTTGGGACGAGCTTTGGAACAGTCCGGAGGCGGAAAAGGTGAGAGCTAAGGTTCGTCACTGTGACCGCCAGTGTTGGATGATCGGCTCAGTGAGCCCGGCTATGCACAAATACATTTGGAAGCCGGCTTGGTGGGTTGTTAAGCACAAGGTCAAGAGCCTGTTCATGAGCAAGCCGTACAGTATGTATGAGAACAAAATATGTTGCCAGTACAGAGATGGGAAAGTTACGAAGGAACAGTTGGATAAGTGCAGCACCTGTGATTTGAGAGCGGTAATAAATAACGGTCTGAGCGCTGCAAGCCAAGAACAGTTGAAGGATAAGACAGGTGAAGAAATCGTGGATGCGGATATAGCTCGGCAGATGAAAAATTAAGGAATTAAGGCAATACCTAAAAGACAGACTACGTAGGCTGCTGGAGTAGGTTTATGAAAAGTATCAATAACGAATTTACAAATTGGAGGATCGACACATGGATATCGCCGAACTGCAAGATTACTATGACAAAAAAGTGAGAAAACGTATTATAAAGGCGCCATTTATGAATGTAATCAGGCTTGCCAGACTTTGTATGTTTCAATTTACAGAGGATCACAGACGTTTAAAGAAATTAAGAGGAAAATACGAGGGTCAGCGTTGTTTTATTGTGGGGAATGGTCCCAGCCTTACCATTGAGGATCTTGAAAAAATAAAGGGCGAGCACTGTTTTGGATTCAATCGAATCTACGAAACTTTCGATAAAACCGCTTGGAGACCAGAGTTTTATATGGTTTTAGACAATGACGTGATGTGCAATGTTGCAAAAAACCTGGAAAAGGTCGAAGCGAAAATTAAACTACTTAACATTATGGCGAAGGCTAAGGGTGTAAAGCGGGATGATAATACAATTTTTTTCTGTTCTTTTGGCTTGTACAGAGTCAAGGAGTATGCGTATAAAAAGAAGAGGATAAGCACGGATATATCGAGATATTTCTCCCTTAATTTTTCTGTAGCCTGCGGGGCGATAGAAGCAGCGATATATATGGGATTTAAGAAAATTGTATTAATCGGGTTCGATAACAATTTTTCACGATATGTGGATGAGAATGGAAAGATACATACACAAGATATTGCTGATTATAGTTTAATGTCAATGCCAGATTATATTCAGTATTCACATGTGGATGCTTCGAATTCATGTTTTGCTGCCTATCGAACATATGCGGAAAGTAACGGTATAGAAATTCTGAATGCAACCCGGGGCGGTAAGCTGGAAGTGTTCGAACGTGTGGATTTCGACGAATTGATGGCGAAAACTAATTTGGAGGAAAATTGATATGAAAGTTGTTGGGATTATTGCCTCGCGTTATGGTTCATCCAGACTGCCTGGCAAAGCACTCAAGGATATTTGTGGCAGACCTATGGTTTGGTGGGTTTATCAGCAAGTTGCTAAATCTACAGCGTTAGATGAAATATATGTTGCCACAGATGATGCAAGAGTAGAAGGTGTATGCAAATCATTTGATATACCTGTCATCATGACAAAAGATACACATCGCGAAGCGGCCGATAGATTACAGGAGGTTTCTGAGAAAATCTTTGCAGACTTTTATATCCAAATTAATGGCGATGAACCACTGCTCAATCCCAAATATGTAGAGGCGGCGATTCCCGAAACTGTTCCACAGGATGTGGAATACGGAACGAACCTCATTACGAAAATGAAAAACCCTGTCGAGGTTATGGATTCGTCAAATATCAAGGTTGTTTATGACCAAGACTTTTATGCTACATATTTTTCCAGGACTCCAATCCCGTTTCCTTATAGAAGTATTGAGTTTGATTACTATAAGCATATTGGTATTATCGGGTATAACAAGAAAATGCTGGATTTTTATGCACAGAACGGTCCGGGAAGATTTGAGATAATAGAGGGAATCGCTACGTTGCGGTTTACTGATTATGGGAAGAAGCTTCTGTGTATAGAGGTCGATGATTCTGAAAGTTTGTCCGTGGACACTCAGATGGATCTTGACCATGTCCGAAAGATTATCCGGGAAAAGCTGGACAGCGGAGAGTTGGATGAAATAAAGGAGCTGCTGCACAAATAAGAAATAATTTTACGGGAGGTAGATAAACATGATCAAACTGTTAGATTGCACATTAAGGGAAGCTCCCGTCGAGAATTTTTTCATCGGAGAAAAGTTTATGAAAGAATTCGTTTATCGATGCGAAAAAGTTGGAATAGATGTTATTGAATGTGGTTTTCTAAAGGACGTTGACCATGTTCCAGGCAGCAATTGTTTTCGCACAGTGGAGCAGATACGTGAATATATCCCGAACAAAAAGGTTGGCATTACTTATGTGGCGCTGATGGATTATGGGCGCTATAGCTTAGAAAATCTTTCCGAGTATGATGGAACATCCGTTGACGGAATCCGAATTTGCTTTAAGTATGGGCAGCAGAAAGAGGCAATTGAGACCGGAAAACAGATAAAGGCAAAGGGATACAAGGTTTTTATTCAGCATGTTGATACACTTGCCTACACAGATATTGAAATCATCAATTTTATTGATCAGGTAAACGAATTGAAACCCGAGTCATATGCCATTGTTGACACATTTGGATCAATGTACGCTGATGATATGATAAGACTGAGTATGCTGATCAATCACCACCTTGACAAGGATATAACACTTGGATTTCACCCACATAATAATCTGCTTTTGGCAAACTCCAATATTCAAGAATTTATCTCCCGGTATGCAGGAAAACGGGAGATCATGGTCGACGCGTCCGTTCTTGGCTGCGGGAGAGGCGCAGGCAATGCGAACACCGAACTTGTGACGGAATTTTTGAACAAAAAATACAATCGAAACTATGATTTGAACGAACTGCTGGATCTTGTTGACAGATTGATGCCGAAGCTCCAAGAACATTGCAGTTGGGGATATAGTATTCCTTATTTTCTTTCTGGGATACACGGGGCACATGTTTATAACGCCAATTTCCTTTTGAGGAGGCACAATATCCCGTCAAAGGATTTGAGGGCAATTATTGAAAAGCTTGACGGAAGACAAAAAAAAGCGTATGACTACGCTCTTCTGGAAAGACTCTATGTCGAACATTTTGATTATCCCATCGAGGATAGAGAGGCAAAAATGGTTCTAAAAAAACAGTTTGAAGGACGAAAGATACTGCTTCTTGCACCCGGAATGACATTAAAAACAGAAAGAGATAAAATTAATGAATTCATTGAAACGGAGCATCCCCTTGTCATCGGCATCAACAATAAGATTTCTATTATAAAGCTCGATTACATCTTTTTCAGCAGTAGAAACAGATACTCTGAATATTGTTTTGAAAAGCATGAAAGCAATCCGCGTCTTCTGCTGACATCCAATATCATGCAAAGTACAAAAAAGACTGATGAGCTTGTATTCGATTACAAAAAGCTGATCAAGTTTGGTTGGGTCAATATCGACAGTTCTATGATCCTGCTCCTGCGTCTGGTTTTGGAACTTGACTGCAAAGAGGTGTATCTGGCTGGCTTTGACGGATTTACAGCGGATCGCTCGCAAAACTACTATTTGCAAGATTTGGAAACCGGTATGAAGAGAGAAGATCTTCTTTTACTTACCGAGGAAAATAGACAAATGCTGGATGATTTGGAAATGCACTACAGTGATGCCCATATTGCCTTCTTAACGAATAGTCAATATACAAACAAAAAGGGGAAATCCGATGAAAAAGCATTATAACGCAGTCCTGTTCGATCTTGACGGAACGCTTTTAGATACAACTGAGGGCGTGGTCGCAGCTGTGAGAAAGACCATTCTCGACAACGACTTCCCTATGCCGGACGCAGTCGTTCTCAAATCTTTTGTTGGCCCGCCGATGCAAAAGACCATGGGTGAGGTCTTTAACTTGGACAAAGAAATAGCACTGCGTGTTGCAAATGAGTTTCGAGAAAACTATAAAAGTTCACTGTTTCAAGCCAAGTTGTACGACGGTGTTTCGGGACTGCTGCAAAATTTGCAAAAATCCGGATGGAAGATAGCCGTAGCAACCAATAAGAGTCATCAAAATGCCATGAATGTTCTGGAAAGGTTCGGAATACTGCAATATTGCGATTTCGCTCAAGGATCTGATTTGGCAGGGAAACTGAGTAAGAAGGATATTATTGAGAAATGCATACGAGCGCTTGATTGTAACAAGAAAGATGTGGTTTTAATCGGAGACAGTATCTTCGATTTGCAGGGTGCGGAACAGGCCGAAGTAGATTTTGTGGCGGTCACATACGGCTTTGGATTTATACCGGGAGACGAGATTAGCAGTAAAAGGTGTGTTTTTGTTGCAGACGATACGGTTGAATTAATGCAGTGGCTGACCGCATGATGCGACACCATTCATTTATCAGGAGGAATTTAAATGCTTTTTACAGATTTTCAAGACTCGGGAATGCTGAAATCTCTACAGGACATTATGTATATGACTTTATGTGATATAGATGATTTCTGCCTTGCGCAAAAGATCACTTATTATTTGGCTGGAGGAACTTGCTTGGGAGCGGCCAGACATCATGATTTTATACCATGGGATGACGACATGGATCTGATGATGCCACGCGGGGAGTATGACCGATTCTTAGAAGAATTGGATTTATTTGAACAGGCATTTCCGGGAAAATATAAAATCGGATCGCTGAAGAATAACTCTGAATGGAAGCGACCGTTTCTTCGTATTTCGGATACCCGTATAAAAACAACTGCAACTTTGATGGATGATGAAGAAATGGGAGTGTTTGTAGATATCTTTCCAATCGACGGTCTGCCAGAAAAGAAATGGCTGCAATTACTTCTTTATCGCAAGGAATATGTCTTAAGCAAACTGGCATGGTCTGCCATGAGAAAAAAGTATTCGGAAAAAGAAAAGCTCATTGCCATAAAACGCGTGATCGATCCAGTTGTTAAATTTCTACGTCTTAATCCGTGTCGTCTGATGTGTGCTGTTGACAAAACGGCGCGAAAGTATGACTTTGACACCTCAAAATATGTTGGAGTGACTGTTGCTGCTCACTACCATGAAAAAGAAACGCTCCAACGGGAAGACGTCCGGTGTGCAGAATATCTTATGTTCCGTGACCGAAAGTTTCCGGTTATGAACGGGTATAAAACATATCTTCGTAATCTTTATGGAGAAAATTATATGGAAATTCCAAAAGATATATCCGCTGTCTCGCATTCCCATTATGAAGGCGTGACCATCACGTTCCGGGATGAAAACCGGGGGGGGGGAGTACATTCCTCCTAATAAGTAAACTTTTTGACCGCGCAGCATACCGTGTGAACGGTGCTGTCTGCTCTCAGAGGAGGGCTGCGGCATGAGTTTAACCTATGAAGAAATGAAGGATAAACTGGAGAAAATTCATGAGATTACTTTTGAACTCCTTTGCGCCATTGATGATTATTGCCATGAAAACAATATTACTTATTACTTAAGCGGTGGTACATGCTTGGGCGCGGCTCGCCACCAAGGGTTTATTCCATGGGATGGGGACGCCGACATCATGCTTCCGAGAAAAGACTACGAAAAGTTGGTTCAAACTTTCGCCGGAGCATATCCGGGGAAATATGCGGTCGGCGAATTGAACGGATGCGAGGGCTGGCATCGCTCTTTTGCAAAGATATGGGACTTGAAAACAAAGGTGCGATATCGGAACAGACAAGAGGTCACGATGGGTATACATGTTGATGTGTTTCCTGTGGATGGTTTGCCGGATACAAAATGGAAGCAAAAGTTGCTTTACAGGAAAGTAACGGTTCTCAGTAAGGTTCGGGGCTCACTTATTCGCAATCAAATCAATGAAAATGAGAGGCACAAGGTGCTCAAGCGGATCATTGATCCTGTTCTCAAACGCTTATGCCGCAATCCGTTGGGTTCGGCCTGCCGAATCGGGAGGATGATAGAGAAGGGTTCAAAAAAATATGACTTTGACACCTCAAAATATGTGGCAGTCAGTGTGGTCGACCACTATGGAGAGAGAGAAACGCTGCGCCGGGAAGACATGGAACATCCTGTTTATCTAAAGTTTGAAGGCAGGGATATGCCGGTTTTTAACGGCTATAAAAATTATTTACAGAATCTATACGGTTTGGATTATATGAAAATTCCGACTGACGATACCATCAAATACGATACGGTGGATTGGCACTATCTTGAGAGTGTTGATATAGAATTACATAATACAAAAGCAGATGAGAAGTAATTAAAATCTTTGCTTTTCGTCTTAGTTAAGAGATCTAATTTAGCAAAGGAGGGAATATTGCATATGGCAATAGCTTTATTAACCGCCGCAGGCAGCGGTATTCGCATGGACAGGACATTTCGTATACATAGGAGGGTTTCATAATGAACATCGCCTTGATTATCGCCGGAGGCTCAGGTGCGCGGATGCGCCAAGATATTCCAAAGCAGTTTATTCACATTGAGAACAAGCCGACACTTAAATAACTTGTCTTTGCAAAAGGAGAAGAAAATGAGTACTTATGCCTTGTTGACTGCAGCAGGAAATGCTACGCGCATGGGTCAAAATATTCCAAAGCAGTTTATACATATTGATAATAAACCCTTAATAATCCATACAATGGAGGTGTTCCAACGACACCCAAGTGTTGATGCCATACTTGTTGTGACACTTCCCGCATGGATAGAGGTGTTGCGCGCATATGGTCAGCAATTTAATATTACAAAACTTCGCTGGATCGTCGGGGGTGGGAAAACTGGACAAGAGTCTATTCATAATGGGCTGACTTTACTTCAGAAACACTGTTCTGCCGACGATGTGGTGATGATTCATGATGGAAACCGTTGTTTGGTTTCGGATGAAATCATTTCGGATAGTTTGGCAACATTTCATCGGTATGGAAGCGCGGTTGCGGCAATTCCATGCGTAGAAGCTGTTTTTCGCAGCGAAGACGGTATTTCTTCCATGTCACACATTCCACGTGAGAAGCTGATTCGCACCCAGACACCGCATACATATACGCTCAGGAAATTACTATGGGCGCATGGAGAGGCGGCAAAGAGGAATATCACGGAAAGCGTAGCTACATGTACTTTGATGTATGAACTGGGGGAAAGAATCTATTTTTCCAAGGGTTCTGAGGAAAACCTTAAGATTACGACTGTGGATGATATGATGATTTTTAAGGCGCTTCTCCATACAAAGAAAGATGACTGGTTAAAATAAGGGTAAGAAAATGAATTTATTGGATAACTCACTATATCAGGAAGATATAAGAATGGTTGCGAAACTTTCCTTTCCTTGGGAAAAGTTAGCGGACAAGACCGTATTGATTTCCGGTGCAACCGGCATGATAGGCACCTGTCTCATCGACGTACTGATGCAGAAAAACGCTGACGGCCTCAACTGCAAAATTTACGCTCTCGGCAGGAATGCAGAAAAGGCAAAATCTCGGTTTGCATACTGCTATGACAGCAAATATTTCGAATTCATTCCATATGACATAAATATACCTTTAGAGTGCGATCTCGGCAGGGTAGACTATATACTTCACCTTGCCAGCAACACTCATCCCGTTGCATATTCGAACGACCCGATCGAAACCATCACAACGAACATCATCGGCACAAATAATCTGCTTCAATATGCGGTTGAGCATAAAACCGAGCGGTTTCTTTTTGCCTCCTCCGTCGAAATTTACGGCGAAAACCGCGGCGATGTCGAGAAGTTTAATGAAAGCTATCTTGGATATATTGACTGCAATACGCTCAGAGCCGGATACCCGGAAAGCAAACGCTGCGGTGAAGCACTGTGTCAGGCATACAAACAGCAGTATGGTCTTGACGTGGTCATCCCGAGAATTTCAAGAGTCTATGGCCCTACGATGCTGATGAGCGACACAAAGGCTTCGTCTCAGTTTATCCTTAAAGCCGTAGCAGGCGAGGATGTCGTCTTAAAAAGCGCAGGAAATCAGTTTTACTCGTATACATATGTCGCCGACGCTGTATCGGGGTTACTAACGGTTCTATTGAAAGGCGAAAACGGTGAAGCTTATAACATTGCCTCAGACGATATAACTCTGAAAGATTTTGCGAAGCTTTGCGCACAAGCTTCGGGAACAAAGGTTGTGTTCGACATTCCCAATGTTAATGAGGCATCAGGATATTCCACGGCTACAAAAGCTATATTGGACAGGGGGAAACTCCAATCGTTGGGATGGCGCGATGCTTTCGACTTAAAAAGGGGTATTGAAAGAACGTTAACTCTCTTGATGAAATAAAATGATCGACTTAAATCTATTCAGGATAATCGGGTTGCTCCTCTATTTTTAGATTTGCAGAGAACGATTCTGAAAAGAAACTATGAAATTTGAGAAAGTAGGTGACGAGATGCTGGAGGAGTTAAAGGAACAGGTATGCGAGGAAAATATAGAGCTTGTGAGACGCAGCGTGGTTATCTATACATAGGGAAATTTCAGTGGAAATGACTGCGAAAACGAGTTTACTGTGATCAAACCTTCAGGCGTAGATTATGATGGAATGAAGCCGGAGGATATGGTTGTTGTAGATTTGATGACAGACGATACAGTTGAGGGGCAGTACAAGCCTTCTTCGGATACGGCGACCCACTTGGAGATTTACAGAGCCTTATTCGAAAGCATCAAGAGCGCAGTACGTACTTGAGAATTATACTAAGGAAGAATTAAATTAATTTGGGGCTGGAACTTTAAAAGATGTAAGGCAACAGCAAAGGAAAATTAGAAGTATGCTTAAGATTGTGAAGAAGATTAGAAATAAGTTGGGTAAGGGGTTCGCGTTTTTCTACATATGGTGTATTGCGAAAACAAGAACGAAACAGAATATTTCCAATAATAAAATAGCGGTAATTTTCAACGGGCACATTGGCGATGCGATATTGGGACATCAGGCGCTGAACGCTCTGGCAGATTATTATGTTAGTATTGGCAAGGATGTTTATCTGCTCTGTGAAAAATCTCTGTGGGACGTGCTCCGGTTATGTGAACCAAAACCGAAGGTCTCGTTTATTGATCTGTCCGGTCTCAATACACCGGATAAGGGTTTCTCGGAAATTAAGCGGCTTAGCGACTCTGTAAAGAAGCTTGAGTTTGAAAAATCAATCGTTATTCCAAATAGAAATCTGCCTACTCATTATATTGCCGCTTGCATTTCTGACAATGAGAAATGGGGCTTTCTTGATATTACGATGCCTACTGCTCTTAACTTGCGCATCAAGCAAAAGGTATTATATAAATTTTATACAGATTATGTAACAGTTTCGCCCGATATTCCGTATACAGAAAGCATACGCGATGTGTTGATGAAATTGGGTGTGCCCTATTATAAAACAAAAATATCTTACCTGCCCAAACAGGGCGAGTGTAAATTCATGGATAGAAAGAAGTATATTACTGTTGCCGTGGACTCCATGGCTACTGCGAGACGTTGGTGCGCTGAATATTTTATTGATTTGATTCAGCGGCTGATCAACAGTTATTCGTATGATATTGTTTTGACCGGCAGAACTGTTCCGACATCGGATAATGAAAAGTATCGGGCAGCCTTTGCATCGTGCAGTAAGGTAAAAAATCTTATAGGAAAAACCGGATTTATGGAATTCATCGAACTGATCCGCGGCGCGGAATTTCATATCGGCATAGACAGCGGCTCGATCCATGTGGCAGCGTCGGTTGGCACACAAGCATTTTGCCTGACAGGGGTATGGGATGGGAATAGGCTATTTCCCTACCGTGTTGAAGAGCCTGCCGATAATACGGCAGATCCGATTTGTATTTACAGAAAAGATACAGACATCGATCAATTATTTTGCAGAAACTGCACTGCCTGTCGAGGTGGATATGGGATCAACAATCAGGAGTGCTATATGCTATGTAAATCAGGTCGGCCCTGCCTTTGCCTGTCCAAAATTACACCTGACGACGTGATGGCGGCGATTAATCACGCACGGGAAGCAGGAGTGATACAATAGGAGAAAAGAGGATGCTTATGAGCGCACAACGAAAAGTAATGATCCGTGCCAGGATTGATGCTGATACGCTCCATATGACTGTGCTGTTTCTTTTATTTGTGCCGATTATGGAGCCGGAGGGAATAAAAGCAATCTTCCCTTTTCTTGGCAACTTAATATGGGGCTTTTACATTAGAACCTTTGCTGCAGGCATCATCAGTATAGTTTTTTTGTTCGTCACAATCAAAAGGAGAAGAATCGATATGCCGATCGTATGTATTCTCTTTTATGTTGTGGCAAGCGCTATGATTTCAATAATTAAGCTTCATTCCTTAGAGGGCTGGTTTTCCAGGTATCTTTGTATCATATGCGCTGCTTTTTTGGTGGCGATTTATCAGCCGAACCTATCCAGATTGATTAGAGTCGTAACTATATATCTGAAGATCCTGATCATCATCAATTTTGTTTTGGTGATGTTGTATCCAAACGGCATATATGCAAGCAATGCATATGAACACTATAACTGGCTGCTGGGATACAAAAGCTCGTTACAATACTATGTTTTACCTGCGATTACATTTTCCTGGATCGATGCTGTGTACAGCCGCAAAAAATTAAAAATTACTAATTTCTATATTTTCTTTGGCTTGTGCATTGCCGAAGCAGCGCTGAGCAGAAATGCTATGCTTTTGATCGGTCTATCGTTAGAAGCAATTTGTATTGTAATGCGTGTGGAAAAGCGAACAGCGTTGCTTAATGGCGCTACCTATTTTCTTATCAGCTTTATGCTTAATGTCGTAATACTGTTTTTTGCTCAGATCATGCTGAATGTGCAATTTATAAGACTGATACTGATACGCTTAGGCAAAAATATGACATTTACGGGGCGCAACAATATCATCTGGCCAAATGCAATAGAAGCCATAAAAAAATTTCCGGTTTTTGGATATGGCGTACTGACATCATCAGAAAATATTCGGATGCTTGGCAGAGGACGCCTCGGGGTGTCACATGCTCATAACCATATTTTGCAGATTATATTGGATGGGGGCTTTTTCCTTTTTGCTATCTATTTAGTTTTCGTAGTCATTGTTGTTTACAGGATGATGCGTTATAAACATCTTCGGAGTACTCAGATTCTCGGTATGTCCATTTTTGTACTTTTAGTAATGTCCACAGTGGAAATTTTTACAAGAAATTCCGGAACCGGCGTATGGATGCTGTTCATTTTATGTGCAATGACAAAAGACTTGGATTCCCAGCTCAACAAAGCGTTTCCCCCGCCCGCCGCAGGCTGAACAAGATGAAAATGCACAATAATGAATCGGAGGATTGCGTCTGTGTCTGTTAGGTTAAATTCCAAGGATTATATCTGGAGCTATATCGGCGTGTTCGTGTCGGTAGGTTCCGGAGCTGTTATGTTGCCGTTCGTACTGCATTATCTCAGCGAGGATATGTACGGTCTTTGGGGCGTATTCCAAAGCATAGCCGCGATAACCGCTCTGTTCGATTTTGGGTTCAGCACTACATTTGCAAGAAACATAAACTATTGTTGGTGCGGCGCTTCGGAGCTTAAAAAGACAGGCGTCGTTTTCTCTGAAAACAGCGAGCCGAATTTCCCGCTTATGAAACGTGTTTTGACCGCATGTCGATATGTCTTTTTGTTGCTTTCCGGCATAGCGCTGCTTTGTATGGCGCTGCCCGGCAGCATATACATCGGCTATGTATGCCGAGATATAGCGGGTTGGGAACCGATGACGGCATGGGCTTTTTATGCGTTCGCCGTCTTTCTGAACCTGTATTACGGTTATTTTAATTCGTTTTTGCGAGGCGTGGGTGCTGTTTCGGACGCCAATCGGGTAACTGTCATCTCCCGGTTGGCACAAATCGTACTTACGATCGCTCTTTTGGCATGCGGATTCGGTATTGTCGGAACAGGTATCGCATATCTCGCTTACGGTTTTATTTATCGTATATTGAGCAAACGCGCGTTCCTCAGATTTCGCGGCATAGGTAGTTCTCTCGATGCGGTCGCGGACAAGCCCGAACGCAGAGAGTTGGTCGAGACTTTTCGAGTCGTGTGGCACAATGCAGGCAAGGAAGGCCTCGTAACTTTGGCGAACTATCTTGCAAATCAGGCTTGTACGATAATAAGCCCGCTTTATATGACGCTTGCCGAAACCGGCATATATTCTCTTGCGGTGCAGCTGGCGACTGTCCTTTCGAATGTTTCGGGTGCTCTTTACAGTGCTAATCAACCGGTTCTTCAGTCGGCATACGTCTCAAACGACAAGGCTCTTACGCGCAGAACGATGTCGCTTATAGTCGTATCGTATGTTTTGCTGTATATCGTCGGGCTTTTGGCGATTGTTACCGTCGGACTGCCATTGCTTCGGCTCATAAAGCCTGCGACGACGCCGAACGTTGCGGTTATGCTCGGTGTGGGGCTGTATCAGTTTTTGCTCAAATTCAGGAATTGCTATACATCGTATTTTTCATGCACGAATCGTATCCCGTATGCCAAAGCGTTTCTCATCTCTTCAGGGCTCGGCGTTGCATTGGCAGCGATGCTGCTTTTTCTCGGTTGGGGTGTTTGGGGGCTGATATTGGCGCAAATTGTCAGTCAGTGCATGTTCAACGTATGGTATTGGCCAAGGAAAGCGCATCGGGAAATGGAGTTGTCCGTTGCGGACACTGTTCGGTATGGCTTTGAAGAATGTCAACAGGTAATAAAAAATATTTTTAAAGGAGTCGCAGGTAGAGAAGATGTTGAATAAAAGAGTCCTTGTGATCGGAGACGCAATGCTCGATACATATGTCCATGGAGAAGTGACCCGCATATCCCCGGAAGCTCCGATTCCGGTTGTATGCCCTCAGAAGAAAGAATATCGAATGGGCGGGGCGGCAAATGTTGCCTGTAACGCCGCCGTGATGGGAGCGAATGTTTCTGCCGTATTTTTATTGGGGCATGACGCGGAATCTGAAATCATATCTGACAAGCTGCGTACGTTAGAAATCGATATCTCTCTGCTCTGCCGGGACGCGGCGCAGCATACAATTCAGAAAATCCGCATTATCGGGAAAGGACAGCAGCTTCTGCGTATTGATCTTCACGACCGTTATACGCTTACGTCGGAAACGGAAAAACGTATCTTAGAACAAATCGTCGGCGTTCTGGACGAACAGGATGTCGTCGTGATCAGTGACTACGGAAAAGGACTATGCACGGCGTCGCTTTGTAGGGCAGTCATACAGGCGTGCCGGCAGAAGGAAAGAACAGTGATTGTCGACCCCAAAGGCAACGATTGGGAAAAGTATCGGGGAGCGACGGTGATCACGCCGAATATGAATGAGATCAATCAGTACTACGGGACGACAGTTGCGAATGAAGATGACAGCATTGAACGAGAATTTCACAATCTTCCCAATGAACTTGGCATCGGATACCTTTTGATCACGCGCTCGGAATGCGGGATGAGCCTGCTCGGCCATGACAAGGTTGTCCATTTTCCGACCCTTGCGCAGGAGGTCTGCGACGTTTCCGGCGCCGGAGATACGGTGGTAGCGGCTCTGGCTGCGGTCCTTTCCGAAAACCGCGAGAATGTGTTACGCGCCGTGCAGATCTCGAATATGGCAGCGGGAATAGCGGTGGGGAAACATGGCACCGCTTTGGTCAGTCGACAGGAGATCGAGCATTATCAGGCGCTGTGTGAAGGCAAGCGGAATGTGTTTGCCTTGCAGGATTACGACGAATTGATGAACGTTGTGCAAAAGTGGCGCGGCGCGGGCAATCGAATCGTTACGGCAAACGGATGCTTTGATATCCTTCACATCGGGCATATTAAACTTTTGGAAGCGGCGCGGACTATGGGCGATAGGTTGATTGTAGCCATCAACTCAGATAGTTCCGTCAGGCGGCTTAAAGGAAAAGACCGGCCGATCAATCCGGAAATGGCAAGAGCGCAGCTTTTGTCCAAGCTGCGGATGGTGGACGCCGTTGTAATTTTTGACGCAGACGTCACGCCTTATGTCCTTTCTGAGCAGGAACGTGAACGTCTGTCGCCGAAAGCGCTGGCGAGCGCATCCGAAGCGCCTATGGCACTGATGTCCATGCTGCGCCCGGATATCCATGTCAAAGGCGGCGACTATCAAGCTGAGGACGTGCCGGAGGCTTTATTTGCCCATGAGCTGCGGCTGTTTCCTGTCATAGAAGGCTATTCCACCACAAACACCATATCTCATTTACGAGAAATGCAATAATAAAGGAGCATGAAACAAGGATGCAGGTACAGGATAAGATCAAAAAAGAACTGAAGGACTCCATTGCGGCGAAGGAAGCACTGGTGCGCGATCCTGTCGCTTTGCAAACGATTTCCAACATCGCAGAGAGCATGGTCGGAGCATTACGAGAGGGAGGAAAGATACTGATCTGCGGAAACGGTGGTTCTGCCAGCGACGCTCTGCATATTTCCGGAGAGATTGTAGGGAGATTCCAGAAGGAGAGAAAAGCGTATTCAGCCATTGCACTGAATGCGGATGTGGCTACCATGACGGCGATTGCAAACGATTACGGTTATGGTTCTGTCTTTTCCAGGCAGGTTGAGGGATTAGCGACAGACAAGGATATTCTGATTGGTATTTCTACCAGCGGAAACTCCGACAATATCATCCGCGCCTTTAAAAAGATGCATGAGATTGGCGGAAAAACGGTTTTATTCAGCGGACGCGACGGCGGGAAACTGAAGACTATGGCAGATCTTGCTCTTGTTGTTCCGTGCGATGTAACCGCACATATTCAGGAAGCGCACGAATGCGTTTACCATATTCTCTGCGGTTTGGTGGAGGATATGTTATCGTGAGCGAAAAACGTAAAGCCGCTTTTTTTGACCGAGACGGTACGATCTGCGAGGACATCGGATATGCGCATGATCCCAAAGACATACACTTTATTGCAGGAATGCCGGAAATAATACGGGAATATAACAAAGCGGGATATCTGGTAATTGTGATTACCAACCAATCCGGAATTGCAAGAGGGTTCTTTACGGATCAACAGATGCAGCTTTTCCACGAGGTCATGAACCAACGGCTGGAAAAAGAGTATGGCGCGCATATTGATGCTTTCTATTTCTGCCCGCATTTACCTGAGATAACAGGCGAGTGCGAATGCCGGAAGCCAAAGCCAGGGATGTTTCTGAAAGCAATATCAGAATATAATATCGACCCGAAACAATCCGTTTCATATGGGGATTCAGATAGGGACGAAATTGCATCCCGTGCTGCCGGCATCGAACGGTTCTTTCTTGTTTGACGATATGCAAATCCTGCCCACCGGAAAAACGCGAAAGGCATTGGCGTCGTAAGCCTGGTTTTTCCGCAATAGAGACGGAACACCCAAGCAGTTTCTGACTGTATACGAGAAACCGATTATCGCTTATACAATGGAGAATGTCGAATGGGTTTCAGACATCGACGAATGATTCCGCACAGTGTTTTTGAGGAATCTATTGAACTGCTGCATCAATTTGCAGTCTAGTAACGGTTGAACCCTGCTATAACAGTATGTTCATTTCCTATGACGGTAAAGTCATAAAGGATATAACAGACAGAAATATCTTATACTGTGGTCGAACGCCTGAATGCAGCAAACTATCAACTCTTTTAGAAGTGTATGAACAAGCAGAGAGGGATGCTTTGGGCGATCAAGCTGCGGCTGTCCTGTTTTTGCATTATAATAAAAAGGTCGGTGCAATAAGAGGTCCATCGAAATGTTTTAAGATAACGACTGCGGATGATATCGAAATGTTTAAGGCGATCGTGACGCAGAAAAACAAATGACCTTTGTTCGAACGACACGCATTATGCGAATCGCATAAAAGCTTGGTATGGTGCAAAAGAGATCGGAACAAGCGTCGTGTTTTGTGATCCTTCTGACGTGTAGAAAAAGTTACAAGTTACAATTTGAAAATGAAATGCAATAAAACAATGCATGGAACTACATCTCATGGAAGAAAAAGAGAAGATTGTAAATAAGGAAACCACAGGAACAAAATCTTTGATGATAGAAACGGGCAAGAGAAAGAAAAAAGTGGATCATCGTCCTCGTCAGCGTCGTTCTTGTGTTTGATGCCCTATCCGGAACAGACTACGGCGTGTTCCACCACTATTTCATCCTGCTGGGGAGACTGGATATCCCAGATCCGGATTTTCAATACGAACTCATTGAAAATCTGCAGGACGAAGACGAAATCGTACCGTCCGTACCGCCGGCTTCGGAGGATGATATTAAAAATCTGGAGGACGAGCTGCAGAAAAATCTGGAGCAAATGGAGACAAAATTCGATCTGTATAGGATGGACGCCTTCAATATCCTTCTGATCAGTGTGGATTCGAGAAGTGATTCCATGTCCGGACGGCACGGAATCTATGATTGGGAGCGAAAAGCAGCTTTTGCTCCACGCGGAAAAGGACGGCTTGTTCGGCGTCAAAAAAGAAAATTGGATGAAGTATCTTGAAAACGGGGAATATCTGCGTTCAATGGAGATCAGCACCGAGCAGAATTACGATATGATCGACGACAGGCGCAACAATATGGAGCCGGAGAAAAAAGAAAAGTTGGTCAGAGGCAAGGAATCCCTGCTTGACAGACTGAAAGAAAAACAGCAGCTTCTGAACGCGAACGGACAGAAAAAGTACAGGGAGAAGCGCGCCGAGCGCGATCTACCGTAAACGAATCCTGGGACAGGACAATGCCTAAAGGCAAAGTCCTGTCCACGTTTTGCTGGCGCTTTAGCGACAAAGAAACCCCCAGTTGAACTGGGGGTAGTAAAAAACTTTAGTATATGGCAGAGAAAACCTCCTGTGTTAAGATAGTGGGTTTGGCAACCATCAATAAAACACAGGAGGTTTTGTCATGCCAGATGACATCAAGAGCTTATCACACAGCAATTGGCGTTGCAAGTATCACGTGGTATTACCAATAGTAATCTCAATCACACAGGGGTTTACGTCTATTCCAAGGGCAAAATAATGATCCACTTGACCTTTGATTACCGTAATGATGAAAAATGCCAGACCCCTGGTGAGTATTTGAGATACCATAGAACGCTCCAAGGGAAAACGACACGAGAGGTAGCTGAAAAGGTGGGGATTGTCCCCGCAACACTGGTACTGTACGAAAACGATAAGCACCCCATAAAACACAAAACCGCTGTTGCCCTGGCCGATGAATTGAATATTGACTTGCAGCGGCTGCTGGACACCTACACTGCTTTTGTGAATTATCCGTGCGGGGCATTCCTGAGAGAAGTCCGCAAGGAGCTAAAACTGCCGCAGGCAGCAATCGCACGGGATATAGGTATATCTCAAACTGCCTATTCCGGCTGGGAACGTGGCGTCAGAGTACCGCGTCGGCAGGAATATCCGCGTATTATTGCCGGTCTGAAAAAACACGGGGTAGATGTTGAACGTCAGATACATAAAGGTATCGCGTAAATCAGGTTTGTACGTTTGTTCTTTGCCTTTCTTCCATATATAATGGAGATATAAGGAGGCGGAGAACATGAGGAAGAAAAGATACCTGTATTTGAACGACACCGAGAGCAGCGTTATTTTGCAAAGCCTGATTCGGTTGAAAAATTCTCTGATCCGGCAAGGCGGATATACAGACTGCGTGGACGAACTAATTTTGAAGCTGATGGATGCGCCCACCAAACGAGTGAAAACTACATAACGACCATTTGACGAAAGCCGTTTATTCTGTAATGGGATAAGCGGCTTTTTTCGTTTCCGTACATAGCCGTCGCGTCGCCACAAGCTGCATATCATTCGCTTCCGTGTAAACACGAAAGCTCATTCCTTCCGCTGCGGCTCCTTTTCCCAAAAAGTCTGACGACTTTTCGGGAGCCCTGTTGTGACGCGGGCGGCTAAATTTATATGG
>NZ_CANRKH010000035.1 GCF_947631165.1 uncultured Dysosmobacter sp.
CTGGCCGGCGCCGGTCTCGGTGGTGACGCCGACCAGCCCCTGCTGTTTGGCGTAGTAGGCCTGGGCGATGGCGCTGTTCAGCTTGTGGGAGCCGGAGGTGTTGTTGCCCTCGAACTTGTAGTAGATCTTGGCCGGCGTGCCCAGCTTCTCCTCCAGGCAGTAGGCCCGGACCAGGGGAGAGGGGCGGTACATCTTGTAGAAATCCCGGATCTCCTGGGGGATGGGGATCTCCCGGGTGTCGTTGTCCAGCTCCTGGCGGATCAGCTCGTCACAGAACACGGGGCGCAGGTCCTCAAAGCCCATGGGCTGACCGGTGCCGGGATTCAGCAGGGGAGCGGGCTTGTTCTTCATATCCGCCCGGACATTGTACCAGGTTTTCGGCATCTCATCCTCGGACAGGTAGATCTTGTAAGGGATGTTCTTCTCGGTGGTCATAGCGGTACTCCTTTCATATCCGGGGCCCATGGGGAAATAAAAAAGACTCTCATCCCACAAGGACCACTCCAATGGTTCCTTTGGGACAAAAGTCTAAAACTTCTGCGGTGCCACCCAAATTGACGATCACTCGTCCGCTCGGCGACGTGCCAACACACGTCTTTCCTTGGTAACGGGGGAAAAGCCCGTCGGATCTTACTGAGAGCAGCCGCTCCGTTCAGTCCGCCCTCCGCAGTCCATTCGGCGGGGCCACTTCTGCTGCCATTCCACCACCGGCAGCTCTCTTGGAGAAGCGACGTCCGTGTACTCGTCTGCGTCACAGGTTTTGCTTTTGGATTTGAACGCAGTGTACTCCGATGAAGTGCGTTTGTCAATCCCTCAAAAATATATTTTTCAGTTTGGATAAAAAACACCCGCTGTACCCTGGAAAAAACTGTATATGTTGAACAAAACACGCGATACGATCCAAACCAGACAAAGCGGAGCGGACAGACACCAGCCCGTGCCTGTCCGCTGTAGTGCGTTACCGCTGATATTCAAACTCGAAGTTGTACATGGACACCGTGTCGCCGTCCTGGATGCCCAACTGCTCCAGCTGCTGGAACAGACCGGATTCCCGCAGGGTCTTGTCAAAATACATCCGGCTTTCATAGTCGGAGAAATTGATATTTCCCATGAGCCGCTGGAGCCAGGGGCCCTCCACCAGCCAGGTGTGGCCGTCGTCGGCGCGCTGGATCTCCAGCGGCGCGGAGGCGTCGATGACAGGGGGCTTCGGCACGTATTCCGCCTGGTACACCGTGACGGGAGGCAGGGAGGACAGCATCTCCGCCACCTTGCCCACTAGCTGCCGGGTGCCCTGGTGGGACGCCGCGGAGATCTCGAACAGGGCGTAGCCCAATTCCTCCGCATGGGCGCGGAGCCGCGCCAGGTTTTCAGGGTCCTCCATGATATCCACCTTGTTGGCGGCCACGATCTGGGGCCGCACCGCCAGCTCGGGACTGTACTGCTTCAGCTCCTCATTGATGGCGTCGAAGTCCGCCACAGGGTCCCGGCCCTCGCTGCCGGAGACATCCACCACATGGACCAGCAGGCGGCAGCGGTCGATGTGCCGCAGGAAGTCATGGCCGAGACCTGCGCCCTCGCTGGCGCCCTCAATGATGCCGGGAATATCCGCCATGACGAAGCTGACGCCCTCGTCCACCCACACCACACCCAGGTTGGGGTACAGGGTGGTGAAGTGGTAGTTGGCGATCTTCGGCTGGGCCTTGGACACCACGGACAGCAGCGTGGACTTGCCCACGTTGGGGAAGCCGATGAGGCCCACATCTGCCAGCAGCTTCAGCTCCAGAATGACATCATGGCTCTCGCCGGGGAGGCCCGCCTTGGCGAAGCGGGGCACCTGCCGGGTGGGGGTGGCGAAGTGCATGTTGCCCCAGCCGCCCCGGCCGCCCCGGCAGAGCACATAGGGCTCCGAGCCGGACATGTCCTGGATGATCTCATTGGTCTCCGCGTCCCGCACCAGAGTGCCCCGGGGCACCCGGATGATGAGGTCCTGTCCGTCCTTGCCGGACTTTCTGGCCCCCTGGCCGGGCATACCGTTGGACGCCACGTATTTGCGCTTGTAGCGGAAGTCCATCAGGGTAGACATGTTGTCGTCCACCACCAGGACGATGGAGCCGCCCCGGCCGCCGTCGCCGCCGTCAGGGCCGCCGGCCGCCACATATTTCTCCCGGTGGAAGGAGACCACGCCGTTGCCGCCGTCTCCGGCGCGAACCGTGATCCGGGCCTTGTCGATAAAAGATGCTGCCATAAACACACCTCCAAGAGTTGTTTGTATCGTTCATGAATTTGAAAAATCGCACAGGATTTTTCAAGCGGGCCATGCCCGCTGTGGGGAAAGCGCACAGGGATGGACGATGAAATTCCAATCAAGGCCGCGGCCTGTCACAGCGTCCATGTGCTGTGACACCTGAAACGTGACTTGCCGCTTTTCAAGTTATTGGATTTGATGATAGTATACCCTCAGTGGACAAAGGGCAACACGCCTGCCAGCGGCTAAAATCAACGCTGGCTGTGTCATCGTCTTAAGTGGTGCCGCCCAGCACCGAGGACAATGCCGCCAGCTGCTCAAGATGCCCCGAAAAACCGCGCTGCCCTTTGTTCACTGAGGGTACCCATTGAGGCGCATACATCCCAAGGCGCGGAAGCTGTGCCCTCGGATGCAGACGCCTCACCTGAAAAGAGCCCCGAACGTGTGCGTTCGGGGCTCCAAAGCTCTGATTGCTTACTCGGCGTCGTAAACAGAAGCCTGCTTACGATCCTTACCCAGGCGCTCGAAACGGAGCACGCCGTCCACCTTGGCAAACAGGGTATCGTCAGTGCCGATACCAACGTTCTTGCCGGGATGGATGCGGGTGCCGCGCTGGCGGACCAGGATGTTGCCGGCCTTGACAAACTGACCGTCGGCGCGCTTGGGACCCAGGCGCTTGGACTCAGAGTCACGGCCGTTCTTGGTGGAGCCGCCGCCCTTCTTGTGGGCGAAGAACTGAAGACCAATACGAATCATGATACGGACCATCCTTTCTTAGAAATTTTAGATGGAGAGGAATCAAGCTTCCTCCAAAACCTCGATGTTGTCGGGAAACTCGTCGTGAAGCTGGGAGAAGTAGACCATCAATCCTGTCAAAAGCGCCTGACAGGTGCTCTCGGCTGTGGGAGCCAGGCCCCCGGGCAGACGGAGAGAGATGGACGCGTCGTTTTCTCGGACCTTCACGGACGCCGCCAGACCCAGCACGTCGTTGATGGTGGCCTCCACCAGACGAATGGCGCTGGTGACGCCCGCGCAGACGATGTCCGCGCCCTCTTCGGCGTAGCCGCTGTGGCCCCTGGAGTCAAAGCCGGTGATGCGGCTGCCCTCCGTGCGGAATGTGATCGTCGTCATGCTCAGACAGAGATCTTCTTGATCTCGACCTTGGTGTAGGGCTGACGGTGGCCCTGACGCTTCCGGTAACCCTTCTTGGGATTGTACTTGAAGATGCGGATCTTCTTGCCCTTGCCGTTCTTGACGATGGTGGCCTCCACGGAAGCGCCCTCCACCACGGGGGTGCCGAAGGTGGCCTTCTCGCCGTCGATGACGGCCAGGACCTGGTCGAACTTGACGGCCTCGCCGGCTTCCTGGTCCAGCTTCTCGATGTAGACCACGTCGCCCTCGGCGACCTTGTACTGCTTGCCGCCGGTCACGATGATTGCGTTCATTTGTGTTTCAACTCCTTCATTTACGGGCTCGCTGTCGGGGGCGGCGCACGGGGCGCACTTGAAGACCCATTCAAAGCGGCTTATCAAGTATATCAGCCGAATTCTAAAATGTCAACGGATTTTCGGAATAAAATCACAAAAATCAATAAATATCCCAATAAAAAAGCCGGTGAGTGGAGAAGCGGGTCAGGCCGGAGACGGTGACAGTGAGTTTGTCCAGCCCGTCTATTGAAACTGCCTCCCACGTGTCCGGCGTTCGGGGATTCAGATAGAAGCCGAAGTGATTGCCGTCCTTAAAGATGAGTCCGCTGGCACCGGCCTCGGAACAGGGATAATGGATCCCATCCACGACAGCAGTCATAGCGGCAGTGGTCGTCATAGTCCAGGTGGTCTTATCTACACGCATGGACTGGCAGCCGGATACCAGCTGGCCGCCGGTGCGACCGTAAACGCCGCAGGCACGGAACCAGACCCGGTACTCTCCCGGCATGTTCTCGTCCACCGAATCCACCAGAACGCAGCAGCCGCTCTCATCCTCATACAGCACCTTTCCCGCGTTGCTTTCCAAGTCGTTTAAATCCAGCTCCATCGAAAAGCTGCTCGGCATGTTCTGATAGGATGTCTGGTAATTTGAATCGGTAAACTGAAAGGCAAGACCATGCTTCCAGGTACCATATGCTCCGTTTTTGAGTGTTATAATCATCAAAACAGCCAATATAACAGCAAATCCGGCGCCTATCAGCGCCCATCGCCGCTTTAGCTGCCACAGGTTGGGAGACTGGGGAGCAGTACCGTAGATGACCTCCGTCACCTCCACCCCCAGGGCTTCCGCGATGCGCTCCAGGGTCTCCACGTCCGGCAGTGCCTTGCCCGTCTCCCAGGCCGATACCGCCTGCCGGGTGACGAACAGGCGCTCCGCCAGCTCCTCCTGGGTCATGTGCTTTGCGGCACGCAGTCGCCTGATGTGTGATCCAACAGACGCCATTAGGCATCACTCCCTCAAATTTGATGGCCCCAGCCTATCACAGGCCGGGGCCAAAAGTCACGCAAATATCCTTTGCGTGGAGAAGTTCAGGCGTCATAGGCCAGCTTTTCCACCGTCCAATCCCGGATCAGGTCCGCGTACCATTTGCACACGGCCCTGCCAGTGGCCACGTCAAGGTTTACATAATTCCCACACTCCGCGGGACTTTTTCCCGGCATTTCCCCGGAAAACTCTCCGGCGGCGTCAAAGACCTCTTTCAGAAGCTGGACAGCCTCTGCCAAGGACAGCAGCCGTTCGTTGAACAGAAAGTAAAAGCCCGTCTGACAGCCCATGGGGCCGAAGTAGACCACTGCCTCCTTGGCCTGGGAATTCCGCAGCAGCGTGGCGATGAGGTGCTCGGTGGAATGCATTTCGGCGTTGCTCAGCAGGTCCCCGGTGTTGGGGCACTTGAACCGCAGGTCGAAGGTGGCGACGTCCCCGTCCCGGCGGGAGAGGTAAAGCCCCGGCAGCAGCTTGTTGTGGTCCACGGTAAAGCTGGCGATCCGCTCCATTTACAGGTCCTCCTTCTGCAAAGCCTGGACGAAGGGCAGCAGCACGCCACCCAGCTTTTCCAGGGCTTCTCCAAAATCAAAGTACTCCTCCGCGTTGCTTTCCCGGAACAGATGGTCCGACACGGACTTCAGCGCGGCGAAGGGCACATCGTTCCGCAGGCACACCTGGGCGATGGCGCAGCCCTCCATCTCCAGCAGCAGGGGGGAGAAGGTGTCTCGGATCCACTCCGCCCGCCGGCACTTCACAGCGAACCAGTCGCCGGTGGCCACCCGGCCAGTGGCGGCGGTGACGCCCAGGTCCTTCAGGATCTCTACACACCGCTCCGGCTTCCAGGTGGGGAAGTTCAGACGGTTCACCGTGGACACCAGGCCGATCGGGTCGCCGATGGCGGTGGTGTCCACATCGTGCTGGATGAATTCCGACGGCACCACCAGGCTGCCGGTGGCCAGGTCCGTGGCGCAGCCCGCGACCCCGGCGTTGACGATCATGTCCACGCCGTACTTCAGGCACAGGATCTCCGCGCCCATGGCGGCGTTGACCTTGCTGATGCCGCTGGCGCAGGCGATGACGTCCGGCGCCACTTCAAAAAACGGCACGCCGGAGACGGTCTCAAAGGGGGCCAGCGCCTTGGCACCCGGCAGGGCGTGAAGCTCCGCCTCCATGGCAAATTGCATTCCGATCTTCATGTTGTTACCTCACTGTTCCTCCGGCAGCTTCCTGCCGCATTTTCCGCAGAAATCGAAGTCCTCGCCCAGCCTTGCGCCGCAGTAGGGGCAGAAGCGGAAGCCGCCGTCCGCCGGGGCCTCCCCATCCTCCTGCGGGCCGGACCGCCGGTCCAGGGGGTCCGGCTCCTCGCCGTCCTCCACAATGTCGAACGCGGAGTAGCGGTGTTCTCCCGTGGCGTTTTTCAGGTTGTACACCACCTGGACCACGCCCAGGATGATGAACAGCACGCCGAAGAGGGGAAAGAACCCCGGTGCGCCCATGGACACGGCGCTAATGGTCCAGAAAATGCCGAAAATCACGGCGATCACAGAGCCGAGGGCTCCCATGGCCGACGGTCCCCGGCCGGGCTTCACGCTTTTCATCAGACGTACCTCCAAACAGATCTTGCCGCCAGTATAGCATATGTCACGCCGTTCAGCAATCACGAATTCTCCCCAGAATCAAATTTTCGCTTTCCGCTCAAAACGGATTGCAGCATGTTCGTGGGGGCGTCGAGCCAGGGCGTTCCGGGATTGAAATTTGTTCTCCGCCGTTACAGGACCCATTCGCCGTGTCCATAGGTGAAAAAAGGGAGGAGCGGTTCACCGCTCCTTCCAAATAAAGATGGGCATGGGCGGGTCACCGCGGCGATTGGCCCAGTCGCAGCGGAGGACAGAGAACATCCGGTCGTCCAGCGTTTCCAGATAGGCAGAAACGGCGTTTTTTTCGCTGTATCCGTTTCCCTTTCCGTAATAGAGGGCGATGGCCATCACGCCGCCGGGCCGCAGCAGCCGCAGTCCGGCTCTGATGGCCGCCACGGAGCTGTCCGCCTGGGTGAAGATACGGGGATCCCCGCCGGGGAGCCTGCCCAGGTTGAATACCACGCAGTCCACGGTTTCCGGCTCTGCGTACTGCTCCATATGGGCGTGGCTGTCCAGGATGACCTGGGCGGCAAGACCCTCCACAGCCAGCAGCGCCCGGGTCTGGCGGACGGCCTCCTCTTGGATGTCAAAGGCCAGAACCCGGCCGGACGGCCCCGCCAGACGGCACAGCAGCGCCGCGTCCCGCCCCTTTCCGGCGGTGGCGTCGATGCAGAAGGCACCGGGGCGGACGTGCCGTTCTAAAAATTCGTGGACCATATGCAACGTATTTAACTGCATGGAAATTCCTCCCTGGGCGTTGGACGATGATAACGGTTTTAACGTCCGAAAAAAGTTCCCGCTGTACATACAGCGGGAACTTTTTTAAGCGTCTCAGCCTTTGACGATAGACGCGGTATCCTGGGCGGTCATCGGTACCCCACGGGGCAGGCCCCGCGGGGGCCCCGTGAGATCAAATATGCTCGGGCGGAGTGGATCCGCCCTCCGCCAAGGTTTTGCCCATGGCAAAACGCTTGTACGGCGTGACCGCCGTCCTGCTTTGCAGGGACTCGGAATCGATGATCGAGTTTCCCACGGAACGCCGCTTGTCAGAAAAACTATCTCAGCCTTTGACGATAGACGCGGTATCCTGGGCGGTCATCGGTACCCCACGGGGCAGGCCCCGCGGGGGCCCCGTGAGATCAAATATGCTCGGGCGGAGTGGATCCGCCCTCCGCCAAGGTTTTGCCCATGGCAAAACGCTTGTACGGCGTGACCGCCGCCCTGCTTTGCAGGGACTCGGAATCGATGATCGAGTTTCCAGCGGAACGCCGCTTGTCAGAAAAACTATCTCAGCCCTTGACGATAGACGCGGTATCCTGCGCGATCATCAATTCCTCGTTGGTGGGGATCAGCAGGACCTTCACCTTGGAGTCGGCGGCGGAGATGACGGTCTCCTTGCCGCGGGTGTTGTTGGCGGTCTCGTCCAGCTTCACGCCCATATACTCCAGGCCCTGGCACACCATGGAGCGGATGGCCTTGTCGTTCTCGCCCACGCCGGCGGTGAAGATGATGGCGTCCACACCTCCCATAGCAGCGGCGTAAGCGCCCACGTACTTCTTCACCTCATAGGCAAACTTCTCCTGGGCCAAAGCGGCTTTCTCGTCGCCGTTGGCCGCGGCACTCTCCAGGTCACGGAAGTCGGAGGACACGCAGGACAGGCCCTCCACGCCGGACTTCTTGTTCAGCACGTTCAGCATTTCGTCGATGTTCATGCCGTACTTGTTCATCAGGTACTGCAGGATGCCGGCGTCCAGGTCGCCGGAGCGGGTGCCCATGGGCAGGCCGGCCAGGGGGGTGAAGCCCATGGAGGTGTCCACGCTCTTGCCGCCGTCCACGGCAGCGATGGAGGAGCCGTTGCCCAGATGACAGCTGATGAGCTTCAGCTCCTCGGGCTTCTTGCCCAGCATGGCGGCGGCGCGGCCGGAGACATACTTGTGGGAGGTGCCGTGGAAGCCGTAGCGCCGGACCTTGTCGTTCTCATAGTAGGCATAGGGCAGGGCGTACATAAAGGCCTTGGGGGGCATGGTCTGGTGGAAGGCAGTGTCGAACACAGCCACCATGGGGGTTCCGGGCATCAGCGCCTGGCATGCCTTGATGCCGATGATGTTGGCGGGATTGTGGAGGGGGGCCAGGGGATTGCACTCCTCGATGGCGGCCATCACCTCGTCGGTGATGAGCACGGACTTGGCGAACTTCTCGCCGCCGTGCACCACACGATGGCCCACAGCGTCGATCTCCTTCATGGAGCCGACCACGCCGTTCTTGGCGTCCACCAGGGCGTCCAGCACGGCCTGGATGGCCTCGGAGTGGGTGGGCATGGCCACGTCGATGGCGTCCAGGGTCTCCTTGCCGGCGACCTGGGGCTTGTAGGTGAATTTGCCGTCGATGCCGATGCGCTCGCACAGGCCCTTGGCCAGCAGATCGCCGGTCTCAGGATTCAGCAGCTGATACTTCAGGGAAGAGCTGCCAGCGTTGATGACCAGAATGTTCATGTTTACCGTCTCCTCTTCTTTTGGGGAAGCCCTTGCGGCTTTTCCAGAAATGATATAAAATAAGGTCAAATATGTTCGCCCTGTCCAGGCGAAATTTTACAAATACCATTATACCAGATATCTTTCGGGTTACAACTGCAATTTTTACCGAAATGTAACTATTTTGTTACCGGTTTGAGGTGATTTCCATGCACACAGCAGGTATTATAATAGAGTACGACCCTATGCACCGGGGACATTTGTACCTGCTGAAGCAGGTCCGGGCTGAATTGGGACCGGAGACCGCCGTCATCGGCGTCATGAGCGGGAACTTCGTCCAGCGGGGGGACTTCGCCCTTCTGCGGGAGCATGCCCGGGCGGAGGCCGCCGTGCGCAGCGGCATGGACCTGGTGCTGGAGCTGCCCCTGCCCTGGGCCGTCAGTTCGGCGGAGCGGTTCGCCGACGGCGGCGTGCAGGTGCTGCTGGGAACGGGCCTGGTGACAGACTTGGCCTTTGGCAGCGAGTGCGGCGACGCGGCGGCGCTGATGGAGCTGGCCGCCTGCCTGGATTCGGAGATCTATCACGTCGGGGTCCGCCGCTTTTTGGATGAGGGCATGCCCTTTGCCGCCTGCCGCCAGGCGGTGGCACGGGGGATATTGGGCGGAGAGAAGGCGGCCCTGCTGGAGGGCCCCAACAACAATTTGGGCGTGGAGTACTGCAAAGCCCTGCTGAGGCGGAACAGTGCGGTCCGTCCACTGGCGGTGAGACGTGCCGGAATGAGCCACAGCGGCCAGGGAGGCGGTTTCGCCCCGGCCACGCTGCTGCGGCGGGCTTTGGCGGAGAACGGGGAGGATGCCTGGGCACTCTCAGAGATGGCCCCCGCCATGGCAGAGATCTATAAGAGGGAAGCGGCCGTCGGACGGGCGCCGGTCCTTCTGAAAAATGCGGAACGGGCCATGCTGGCCCGGCTCCGCTCCATGACCAAGTCGGACTTTGCTGCCCTGGATGAGGGAAATGAGGGATTGTACAACCGGCTGTACGCGGCCAGCCGCGCCGCCGTCTCTGTGGACGGCGTGTGCCAGGCCGCTAAGACGAAGCGCTACGCCTACGCCCGCCTGCGCCGGATGGTGCTGTGGGCCTATCTGGGCCTGACGCCCGCCGGATTCCCGGCGGAGGTCCCCTATCTGCGGGTCCTGGCCGCCAACGAGACGGGCCGCGTCCTGCTGGCCCGGATGCGAAAGAGCGCCTCCATTCCCATTTTGACCAAGCCGGGGCATGTCCGGCGGCTGGACAGCGCCGCACAAGCCCTGTTTGCCCTGGAAGCCCGCGCCGCCGATCTGTATGCTCTGGCGTATCCCGACCTGACTGCCGCCGCAGGCGGCATTGCCTGGAGAGATGGCCCCGTGCTGGTGATGTCCGGCGGGCCACCGGAAAGGAGCTGACCATGACAACGCTGATCTCGTTGCTGATGACCCTGCTGCTGACGGCCTGCGCCTCCACCGCCACCATGACGGATGTGAAGAACGCGCTGCCGCCGGAGGCGCTGCGTACGGCGGAGCCGGAGATCCAGTACACTGTGGAGCTGCGGATCTGGGAGGATGAGGCCCGGGCGGAGGATGGGACCCTGCTGGTCTCCCGCAGCTTCCGCCTGCCGGTGATGACCGTCTGCCGGGAGGATGGGACTGTCATCAATGAAGCCCGGACGGAGGCGGAGAGCGCCGCACTGGCCGCAGCGGCGGCCTTCAACGAAAGATTTGAGGAGTGGACCTCCGGGACCGCGTTCCAGGGGCTGGCCGCCGAGGCGGAGACGGATCTGGAATGGCGGCGGAGCGAGGGCATGGAGTGGCAGACCGGCTATGAGCTGACTCTGGACTGCATGGTGTATCAGACGGACCGGCTGGTCAGCATCGCTGGCTCGTATTACAGCTACATAGAGGGTGCCGCCCATCCCAACACCTGGCAGATGGGCTGGACCTTCGATCTGGAGGCCGGTGCCTTCGTGGAGCCGGAGGAGCTGTCCGAGGGCGCGGCGCTGGGAGATGCGGTGACGGCGGAGATCCTCCAGCTGGCCGCCCTCCCCACAGAGGACGGCCCGGCGGCCACGGAGCAGTATTGGGAGGACTATGAGGAGATCGTGGCCAACTGGACCGGCTACGCCGTATTTTTTGACGGGACCGGCATGAACGTGGTGTTCTCGCCCTATGAGCTGGCTTGCTATGCGGCGGGGCCGCAGGCGTTCCATATCGCGTATGAGAAGCTGGAGCCTGGCCTGAATCAGCGGGGGCGGACCCTTCTGGGCCTGGATATGGCGGAGTGACCGGCTTATACAGCAGAAAAACGGTGCGGACAAGCTGTCCGCACTGTTTTTTGTCTTGACATACCTTGCAACTCTATGTATAATGGACCCATAAGGCATAGAGAGACTATGTATATTGCGATCAGGAGGCCTGCCATGAAAAAGAAGCAAAGTATCGAGCACACCCAGCTGCTGGTGCTGTCCCTGCTGGCGGGGGAGGACATGTACGGCTACCAGATGATCATGGAACTGGCCCGCCGCTCCGACCGCACCTTTGAGATGAAGGAGGGCACGTTGTATCCTGTGCTCCATGGATTGGAGAAGGACGGCTATGTGGAGGCTTACCAGCAGGAGGCCCCCACGGGCCGGATGCGGAAGTATTACCACCTGACCCGCAGGGGCGGCGCGGCACTCAAGACCGAGGCGGAGGCGTGGAAAACGTATTCCGGCGCCGTCAACGCCGTGCTCCGCAGCAGCCCCGGCCTGAATCTGGCGTGACATGACCCGACGGGAATACACGGCTCGGGTGCTCATCTGCCTCCGCAGGGTTACAAGACAGGAGCGGGAGGCCATCCAGGCGGAGATCGACGGCCACATGGAGGACCATATCTGCGCCCTGCTGGGCCTGGGTTATCCGCCGGAGCTGGCGGAGGAACGGACGTTGGCCCTCATGGGGGACCCGGCGGAGGTGGGCCAGGAGCTGAACAGGCAGTATCCTTTCCGGTGGCTGGCGGTGAAATGGGGCGCTATCGTTTTGATGCTGGCGCTGGCCCTGCTGGTGGCCCGCCCCGCGTGGACATGGGCGGGAGTGGTGTCCGACAATCTGTGGAACCGGTTTGCTCCGACCCATCAGCTGGACCTGCGGGAGCTGAGCCTGGAGGGCTATGTGGACGGGAAGTATGTACGCATTGCGTCGGATGTGGCGGAAGTGGACCTGCGGCAGACCGACGGAGGCGTCACCATGCGGGTCTATCAGGCGGGGCTGGAAGTACCGCTGGCGCCGAAGACGGAGGCGTGGGTCTCGGTGTGCCTGTACAGCGAAAACCCCTTTGGGGAGACGCCACAGATCTATGGAGATGTGATCGATATGACCGGTCCTCTGGGGCGGGAGGTCACCTGCACCTTTTTTTCCGGCGTCAAGAGATCCTTCACCGTTCGCGGCCAGGTGCGCCGGGGCGAGGAGCTGCGGTTCACCTATGAGCAGTACGGGCATCGCTTTGACTTTTCGGTGCCGCTGCCGTGGGGGGAGGCGCTGTCATGAGGAAGAGACCAACGGTGACTAGGCGGCGGGCGGCTCTGCGGTGGCTGGTGGCGCTGTGCCTGCTGGCGGCGGCAAGCCATGTCCTGGGCTGGTACTGTATGACACCGAAGCGGGCCTTGCGGAGCATGGAGCGGACTTTTTTCACAGAGCAGACAGAATTTTTGGCCCGAGTAGAGCTTCCGTATTTTAGCCAGGAGCTGCGGCTGTCCGGCGGGCCGGATGTGACGCTGCTGGCCGGATACAGCTTTTCATGGCGGAGCGGCTGGCAGGGAAGCAACATGGTGATCCTGGAGCGGCAGCGGGACTGGCCGTTCACGGCGGAGTGGTATGGGAGAATGGCCGTCAGAGATCATGTATATACGGAATATTCCTACATCTTTGGCTGTGTGGAGGACCCGGCGGTCACGGAGCTGGAGATCGTATACACAGCCATTCGGGGCGGCCATGACCAGACGGCCCGTTTGGCGGCCAGGGATTGGATCACGGGGGAGAATGGACGGCGGTATTTCCTGTATGCCATGGAGCCGGAGGAGGAAAGCTGGGAGCGGTGCTGCTCCGTCACCGGCTATCTGGCGGATGGGACCGCCGCGGGGACCTTGCAGATTTTGGACGGCAGGCCCTATTGGGAATAAAGCCATGTCTCCGGCGCTGGCAGCCTGCATATGGAAACCGGCCTGGACAAGCGTCTGGGCCGGTTTTCACAATAGTTGACGTAATAAGTTTTCCGTAAACTCATTCAGCCGCTCCCCGATCCCCGGCAGCTCCACCGCCGTGCCTGCGTCGTTGGCGGTCTCCAGCAGGCAGAACCGGGCAGGCAGCCAGAAGCCCTTGTTCATGTTCAAGGCGGACACCACCTGGCTGGCCACGATGTCCCCGCCGGAGTAGCCGGACACCACGATGGCGAACACCGCCTTGCCGGTGAAGGGCGCGGCGCGGTACAGGGCCGTCAGGCGGTTGATGGCCGCTGTCAGGTTGGCGGAGAGGGCGTCGTTGTAATTGGGGCAGAGCAGCACCACCGCGTCCGCCTCCCGGATGGCGGGATACACCTCCTGCACCATCACGCCGCCGTAAAAGCAGTCCCCCTGCTCGCCGTAGTGGAGGCACATGGTGTAGGGGCAGCCGCCGCAGTCCTCCAGGGTTCCGTTCCGCAACCCGATCTCCGTGATGGAGCAGGCTTCCGCCAGCCGCTCCCGGCACCGGCTCCAAAGGGCCAGGGTATTGGAGGTGCGGCGGTTGGAGGCGTGGAGCACCAGCAGGTTTGGCCGCTTCTGCCGGGGCGGCGCGAAGTCCAGGACCCGCCGGACCAGATCGGCGGCGGCCAGCCGGTAGGCCTTCTCCAGGGAGCAGCCGGCGTTTTTGGCCTGAACGGTGAAATTCCGCAGGTCCCCCGTGGCCTCCACTAGGGGGCGGCCCGGAAAGGCGCAGCCTGCCATGCTGGCGGCCAGCACCAGCTCTCGGCCCGCAGCCTTGGTGTACAGGTCGCCGGGAGCGTCGATCAAAACACCGCCCACGCTGCCGTCCAGACAGCCGGGGTGGGTCCGCAGGAAAGCCAGCAGGCTGGAAAACGCCGGATTCACGCCGCCCTTTCCCAGGGGGACGGCGAAGAGGATGCGCTGGCCGTCCAGCGGGTCTGTCAGCCAGTTCACCGTCTGGCAGGGAAGGCCCTGCACGGCGGCGGACAGGACCCCGTCCAGCCGGGGAGAAGGGCCGTCCCCCAGGCGGATCAGCGTTAATGAGCATGGCATTTTGACACGCCCCCTTTTTTGAGAGTGGAGATATCATGCAATGAGGAATGAGAAGTTAGGAATTGTATAGATATGAAGGAAGAAAATTAAAAATCTCCACGCTTCACTCTTTTCAGCGCCGCTTCGGTCTCGCACAGCCTCTCGAACAATTTGTCCGGCAGGTCCAGGGTCTCCCACTCCACGCCCTGGGGGGTAAAGCGGTTTTTCACGCCGAACCACACGCCGCCCAGGCACAAGGAGGAGCAGTGCCAGTCCCCCCGGAGGGCCAGCAGCAGCTGCATGGCGCCGGAGGACACCGCTGGAGCCACATAGGGCTTGAAGCCCAGGTCCCGGATGCGGAGGTTGGCGGTCTCCACCAGCTCCGTCAGCTCTTGGGACAGGGCGTCGTCGTAATGTTCGATGGAGTTGGCGATGACCAGCCCCTGACCGTGGGGGCCGAAGGAGCGGCCCTCCGTGAGGAAGCTGGCGAAGCGGGGGTCCCCCTTGGCGAAATAAGCCGCCCGGGCGGTCATGACCCCTAGACCGAAGCCCTGCACCTGCTCCGACAGCAGGCCCCGGTGGTCCAGGGTCCCGTCCGGGGCGGTATTGGAGGCCAGCCACGCCGCTTGGCACAGGGGGTCCACCGGGTCGCTCAAAACCATGAACAATCCGCCGAAGTTTGCCGCCCGGGCCTGCCGGGCAAAGCTTTCCACCAGAGGCCGGTTGGCCTCGAATTGGGCCATCCGTACGTCCTTCACACCGCTGCCCACCGCCGGGATGGCCTTGGTGGCGGCAAAAATGAATACGTCACAGTCAAAGAGACGCTCCGCCGACACCGGTTCCACCTCCGGCAGCGCGCCGTAATCCCAGGGCCAGGCGATCTGGCCCATCTCGGCAGTCCACCGGGCCACGGTGTTTTCATGGAGGTCGCAGATGCCGATGGCGGAGATCGCATCGCCACCCAGCAGCTTCAGGGCTGTCAGCAGGGTCCCGCCCACGTCTCCCACCGCCAGCAGGTGGACCCGTTTTTTTCCGGGCCGGGAGGCGGTGAAGGCCAGGGCGTCCCGCCACCGGGGATGGGCGGCGTTCACCGCCGTCAGCCCGCCGTCTTGAATGGCTCCCAGGGCCTCTGGCGGCAGGTCCGCCGGGTGCGGGGCCATCCGGCGGGGGTCCAGCCAGGAGACGTCTGCCGTCTCCGCCGTCAGCTGCCGGGGGCTTGTCGCCCGGAAGCACACCGGAGCGGCGCTGGCGAGCTTCGTCAAAAACAGGGAGGGGGTCCCAAGAGGGGCTTTTTCAAAGGGCAGGTCCAGCGGTGACACCGCCAGCCGGCCTTGGAGATCATAGTAGTTCATTGTTTGCTTCCTCACGTAGCCGTATTTCAGACTGGCCCCGATGTGCTGCGCGGCAGGGCCAAGGCGATTATACCACAAGCGCCGTCATAAGAGAAGTGCGATCCTGCAAATACTGTCCGTATGCCTTGCTCCAATTGGAAAAATGGAGCGGCCCCGTGTTCTGGGACCGCCCATATGTGATATTTTGAAGATCAGCGTTCCTGTTTTCGGGCTGGCCGCTCCTTCAGCCGGAGGGCCGCCTGGAGTTTTTTCCGGTTGATGAAAGCCAGCAGCAGCCCGGCGGCGGTGAGGCTCCAGAGCAGGACCGCCAGCCCTTCCAGGTGGTATTCCTGCACGAAATATTTGTAGCTGCGGCCCACGTGGCCGGCGCTCCAATGATACCAAGCCTGTCCGGCTTCGTCGTATGTGATCCAGGGGACCATGACCTCCACGAACCGGGAGGCGATGTATATGGCGAGATTGCCCAGTGCTCCAGCGGCCGCCGCGCAGAGACCCAGAATTTTTTGCGCCTTTTTCTTCGCGGGAGCTTCCGGCCCCGGCGGGGAGGGAAGCTCCCGCTCATCGTTCAGCAGGTCGTCGGCGCTCACCCCGAAGAGCCTGCTGAGCTGAAAGAGATTAGAGGCGTCCGGCTGTGCCGAGCCGATCTCCCAGCGGGAAACGCTCTGACGGGAGACCCGCAGCTGTTCGGCCAGCTCCTCCTGGGTCATGCCCCGCTGTTTCCGCAGGGCTGCAATTTTATCGTTCAGCTTCATAGAGACCTCCATTGTTTTGATGCCTAAATGATATAGTCAATGCACTTGAAAAATAGCAAAGCTATTTTCAAGCAGGCTTTGCCCGCTTGCGTGTGAAACACGCGGTTATTGACTATGAAATCCAAATCAAGGCCGTGAACCGCGGCCTGTCACAGCGCGTGCGCGCTGTGACACTTGAAAAATGGTTTTGCCGCTTTTCAAGTTATCTGAATTATAGCAGATTTCCCAGCATGGTGCCACCACATGAACGCTGCGATTCCGCAACAAAATGTTGCATAGACCGGAAAAGCCCTCAAAAACGGCGGATATCCAGAAAAATCGACAAGAACCACGGCTGTGTTCCGGGATATCGGGCAGACTAGCGGTGGAGGTGAGTACGCCATGGATGGATTTCAAAGCTATCTCTGCCTGACAGATCTGCTGGACCAGGACCTGTCGGCCTATGAGTATTTTCAGACATTGTCCCCGGAGATGCAGACCAAGCTGCGCCGGGAGGACGGCTGCATCGGCACGCTTGACGAATTACAGGCCCGCGCCGGCCATCTGCGCGCTTCCGGCATCATGGGCTGAAGAGGAGAAGCAGTACCTGTGACGAATGTCACAGGTACTGCTGAGACTGGCGGAAATCCCAATAGGGGATTTCCGCCAAAAGGCTGCGGTCCGCTGCGCACACTCTTTGACTGCCTGCGGCAGTCAACTCGCACACTTGCGGACCGAGAAGTATGTTTCCCGACGCACAGGTCGCCGGAAAACATGGATTTCACGTTTTTCGCGCCTCCGGGCGCGAACTCTGTGAGACTTTTTTAAACAGGATGAAGCAGTACCTGTGACATTCGTCACAGGTACTGCTTCATCTGGGAAATGTTGGCCTCTTCGGTCCGCAGCAGCTTTTCCGCCAGCTGCCGCACCTGGCGGTCGTTCCCCTCATAGTCGTTGAGATGCCGGGTGCTTTTTGTGACGCCCATGGTGTTGCCCTGGATGACCATCTCCGCGATGTTGGAAGCGGAGGGGTCTGCCATTGTTTTCACGGTGGACATGACCTCGGAGGAGATCCGGGCCATCAGGCCAGGGTCCCGGGGCGCTTCGCCCAGCTTTTGCAGCAGCTTTCCGGCGGCGGCGGAGATGTCCCGGTATTCCTCCGTCTGCTGGGCCAGCGCCCGCCGCAGGTCCTCGCTCTGCACCTGGCCCTCCAGGCTTTTCAGACCCTGGATGCCCATTTCGGCGGTCTCGTGGACATATTGGAGCAGTTCCATATCCTGCATATCGATCACCTCGCTCTTAGTATGCCCGGCTTTTCCGGAAAAAGTCCCGCTCTCGCGCTCTGCCGTCTGTTTTTCATGGCGTCTCTTGCTTGATCCCGGTCATGTGCCTCCCATGCCGGGCCGCGTGGATCTGTGAAAATTTATAGCTCCCCGTCTTGTAAGTGCCCGGCAAAAAAGATATAATAAATAATACTCTACATAGAAAGGACGGAGAACACATGAGACAAGCATGGAAAAAGGCCGCGTCTTTGCTGCTGGCCCTGGCACTGACCCTGTCGCTGGGGACGACGGCTCTCGCGGCGGACGAAAAAACGTCCGGCACGGCTGAGGAGGGTCCCCTGGGCATCGTCAGCGCCATGGCTGTGGAGCTGGAGGCCCTGGTGGACGCCACGGATGTGACGAAGCAGGAGGTCATTGCCGGAAACACGTTTTACACCGGTAAGCTGAACGGTGTAGATGTGGTCCTGGTGCAGGCCGGCGTGGGCAAGGTGCTGGCCGCCTCCTGCGCGGAGACCTTGATCGACGCCTATCATGTGGGCGGCATCGTGTTCACCGGCATTGCCGGCGGTGTGGGCGACACGATCAAGGTCATGGACATGGTCATCGCCACCGAGCTGGTGCAGCATGACTATGGCACGGAGACCAATGACGGCTTTGTCTGGAACGGTGAAGCTGCCGCCAACGCGGAGACGGGCATGATCCCTGTGGACGAGACCCTCTCCAAGATCGCCTATGACTCCGCCTGCAAGGTCCTGGGTACCGATAAGGTCCACCAGGGCGTCATCGCCACCGGCGACCAGTTTGTTGCCAGCGAGACCTATGTGAAGGAGCTGCAGACCAAGTTCAACGCCATGGCCTGCGAGATGGAGGGCGCCGCTGTGGCCCGCGTGGCCGATCAGTTCGGCGTGCCCTGCGCGGTGATCCGCTGCATGTCCGATAAGGCGGATGGGCTGGCTCACGACACCTATGCCTTCAACTACACCCAGGCATCCAACACCTCCGCCTCTGTGGTAATGGACATGCTGAAGACCATCTATGAGACCAAGACAGTCCTTCCCGCCGCCAAGGACGACGCGGTGAAGGATACCACGCCCCGCACTGCGATCATCAGCGCCATGGCTGTGGAGCTGGACGCTCTGGTGAAGGCGGCCGACATGGAAAAGGAGACCGTCATCGGCGGCAAGACCTTCTATGTGGGCAAGCTGAACGGCGAGGATGTGGTCATGGTCCAGGCCGGCATCGGCAAAGTCATGGCTGCCAACGGCACTGCCGCCCTGCTGAATAACTTTACCGTCAAGGGCGTGGTGTTCACCGGCATCGCCGGTGGTGTGGGCGATACGGTCAACGTCATGGATATGGTCATCGGCACTAAGCTGGTGCAGCACGACTACGGCACGGAGACCAACGACGGCTTTGAATGGAACGGCAAGGCCGCCGCTGATAAGGAGACCGGTATGATCCCTGTGGACGGGAGCCTCTCCAAGGTCGCCTACAACTCCGCCTGCAATGTCCTGGGCTCCGCCAAGGTCCACCAGGGCGTCATTGCCACCGGCGACCAGTTCATTTCCAGCGAGACCTATGTGAAGGAGCTGCAGACCAAGTTCAACGCCCTGGCCTGCGAGATGGAGGGCGCCGCCGTGGCCCGCGTGTGCGACCAGTACGGCGTGCCCTGCGCGGTGATCCGCTGCATGTCCGACAAGGCGGACGGTCTGGCCCATGACACCTATGCCTTCAATTACACGGAGTCCTCAAACACCTCTGCCTCTGTGGTGATGGATATGATGAAGACCCTCAGCACCGAGCTGCCCTTTACGGATGTGAAAAATACCGACTGGTGCTTCACCGCCGTGAGCGCCGCTTACGCGGACGGCCTGATGGGCGGCAATACCGCCACGACCTTCAACCCCAACGGCAGCACCACCCGGGGCCAGATCGCCGCTATCCTGTACCGGCTGGAGAAGGAGCCTGCCGTTACGTCCGAGGCCAAGTTCTCGGATGTGAACGAGGATCAGTACTATGCTGACGCTGTGGCCTGGGGCAGTGCCAACGGCATCGTTCAGGGCTATACCGACGGCACCTTTGCGCCCAACCGGCCCATCACCCGGGAGCAGCTGGCGGCCATTCTGTACCGCTATGCCAAGCTGAAGGGCTATGACGTTTCCGTGGGCGAGGACACCAACATCCTTTCCTTCAGTGATTTCCAGCAGATCGGCGAGTACGCCATTCCGGCCATGCAGTGGGCTGTGGGGGATGGCGTCATGAACGGCAAGACCAGCACCACCCTGGTCCCCAAGGGCACCGCGACTCGCGCCCAGGTCGCGTCCATGCTGGTCCGTTTCTGTGACAAGCTGGGTTAGTGAGCACCCCGGCATCACATGTTTAGAGCATTCATCCGTATTGCGGGAGCGAGTCAGGCTGGCTCGCTCCCGCGCTGCGGCAAAAGGCCCCTGAGATCCCAGTGATCCCAGGGGCCTTTTGCTGTTTCTCTTCCTTCTAGACGGGAAATTCCGTGCGGAGATGAAAGGGGGCCAGGCGTGGGCACGAACTGCTTGAAAATCGTCTGCGATGTTCGGGTTCATTGCCCGCGCCGTTTCTTACCGGCGATTCACTCTGCGTGTCTCCCGGTTTTTCTTCTCTGCGTCAAGAACAGTGCGATCAATCCCGCGGCAGAGAGCGCCATCAGTACAAGCCACAGCGCCGTGTTCACAGAATCGCCTGTCTGGGGCGCATCCGCGCCCGCGCCGGGCGGCAGCGGGTCATCCAGCGATGTTGAATTATCCGGCCTCCTGGGTTCGTCCGGCTTCTCCGGCTCGTCGGGCTCGTCGGGCTTGTCGGGCTTGTCGGGCTTGTCGGGCTCGTCAGGCTCGTCGGGCTCGTCAGGCTCGTCAGGCTCGTCGGGCTTGTCAGGGTCATCGGGTTCGTCCGGGTCATCGGGTTCGTCGGGCTTCTTGGGGTCATCAGGCGTGTTGGTGACGGTGAAGACTTTGTCAAAGGTGCTTCCATCTTGATTACCGTCCTCTTGGTCAATGCCCTCCTGGTCTTTGTACACGGCGTCCGCCAGCCTGAAATGCAGGGCCTCTGCCGGGTCTATGGTCTCTGTCAGATATCCATCTTCATCAGTGCCCAAATAGATCGTAAGCTTTTCGCCGCTCTCATAGATAGTTATGCCGAGCATGTATTCCCTGTCCGCTCCTTCACAGGGGAACAGCATGAGAGTGTCATAAGGATTGGTGTCGGAAAACACGATAAGCTCGTCACGATAGCAGCAGACAGTAAACTTTTGACTCGGATTTTCGGGATCATACGGATTGAATGCAAGGCCATTGTTTGACAATTCAAGCGCGCTGTCTGTTGCCTGCCCGTTTTCACAGACCTTGAATGCCGTATGTACAGGCCGGAAGCTGTCTGCCGGAAGTTCATCCAGCTTAACCCCGGTGTCAAAGTTACGGAACTCAAAGGCCGTTGCCTCACTCATGCTGTCGGTAATTGGCGCAGAATCCCCGTCGTCAGGCACCTTGAGATATAGGGTATAACCGGATTCTACCATATAAAGGTAGTATTTTCCCGCTTCTCCGGTTTCCATAAAATTAACGGTACCGTAATATGGGGGGTAGCCTTCCTCTTCTGCCTGTTTTACGACCAGAGTATCTTCTCCATTCAGGAAAAGCAGTTGATCTTGCTTTCCCTGAACATAGGGCTGAAGCGGCCCGCTGCCGTAATCGCTGCTGAAGGTCAAAGCAATCGAATCACTGCCGTCATCAGGCGTATAGACCGCCTGAACAGGGTAGGAGGTGCCCGGCGCCAGCTTTTCCGGCTTCTCCGGCTCTGCCGGTTCCTCCGGGCCTCCCGGTCCCTCCGGCTTCGGATCTGCCAGGCCGTATGTGGGGGCATAGCCGGCCGGCGGATTCAGCTCCCGCACGGTGTATTCGTGGGTCTCCAGGGGGATCTTGGTATGCTGACCCGTCGCCTCGGCATACGGACCATAGGCGGAATAGGTCCAGCGATCATAGGGCACGTGCCTGAACTCGTCCTCCCACTGGTTTTCTTCGCTCAGCGTGACTTTGTAGGAGGTGTCCACTCCGTTTTCCACCAAGCAGACCTCGACCTCGTCATCGCTGTGATCCTTCTCGTCAGCGTCAGCCCAGATCTTCTCGACCGGGATGGAGGTCGTGTTTTCGTGGATCTCCCGATAGGATTCGTTATAGATCAGGCCGATTTGGGTCTGCCAGCCAACGTTTTCAGGCACGAAAACATTGACGCCCACATATTGTTCTTCGATGACGACCCAGAAGTGCGCTTCATTTTTCTGTGGTATCCTATTCACCTGAACGGTGAACTCCTGCGTGCCCGGTGCAACCTTAACCGTTCCGACCTTCTTATTGTTGAAATACAGGGTCGCGGCGATGTCATCATACTTCTCCCGAACGGGGAAGTTCAAACTGCCGGTGATCGTGACGTTATAGGTGCCGTTGCCATTATCAGTGATGATCCAGTCCTCGGAATCCAGATCGTAGGCGACAAAATTGGGGTACTTGGGCGTGACCGAGATCCTCTGGAAGGTCAGGTTCTTATCAGCATTCGGCTGCGTGCAAAGGTTGAATCCCTCCAGATACAAAGGATATCCATTCTCAAACCGCGATGCTTCATATTGGAGGTAATACTCGTCGGCCCCAACATACAGAGGTTTTGAGGCATCCATAGTGCGCCCCGGCGGCAGGATAATCTTATTCTCGTAATCGTTGACGTACAAGTTTCCGGTGTCATCCACTGTCACCGGGAGATTCGCGAAATACCGCGTGGTCCACTGGAACTCCAATACGTACGATTCATAGTTTTTTTCATGGCTATTCAGCCCGTTATCCTCTTTACGATCTCTGGTGTCATAGTAGAATTCCAGATAAATTTCGCGGTGGTCCTCGGGAAAGAGGACACCGGGGAACCACTGAAGGGTATCATGTTCGTCTAAATACCACATTTGCCGGATGTCATCCGGATCATATGGCAGGAGATAGACACTGTCATAGAAGGAGGACATGCCAAGCGCCCAGGTGTGTCCGTTGATCTCTGTGGTGAGGGCGAAATAATCCCCTTCCACCGTGGTGAATCCGCCGTCGGCCGTATCCGCCGTCTCGCCGTCCGCGAGGGCCATCGCGGGGGCGACAAAGGACCACAGGTAGTCGCGCACGGTGTTGACGTCCTCTTCTGCCTGTGCAGGGTCCGACACATAGCTGTCGGACTTGTGGACCTCATAGGAGGTATGTGCCCAGCCGTCGCTGGATTCATAGCCCCAGGGGCCGTCGTCCCGGGGATTGGTGATGGTATAGATGGCGGCCTGGATGCCCGCCATGATCTCGTCCGCGCCGCAGCCGGGGGAGACCTCATAGCCGGCCTGCTCCATGTTGGAGAGGAACTCCCTCTCCGTCACATAGGGGTAGCAGTTGGGGATGATGGCGGCAAGGGCGGCTTTCTGCCCGGCATTGAAGCCCTCGTAGTCCTCCAGGCTGACGGATGTATACTGGCCTGGCTCGGTGAACGTGGGCATGCCATTCTCGTAATCGGCGCAGTAACTGACAATGTAATTGCCGTTATCGTATTCCGTACTGGAAGGCCGGAAGCTCCCGGTTCCGTCGTCCATCAGAATGAAGTTTTCCACGCCGGTGCCGTCGTTCAGCAGGTGCTGGCTGCCCTGATAGACCGAGTAGAGTCCGCCGAAGCTGACGGTGTCCGGATCCTGGTCCTTTTTCAGAGCGGTGGCAGGCAGATCTGCATCCGAATCGACCACCTCGGCCAAATAATAGGCGCAGCACTCCGGGTCGTCTTCGGAAACGCCGCCGCAAATGTACTGCCAGATGCCGAGATACGCGCCGCTGCCATTGCTGAGATAGGCATAGGCCTGCTCCGGGACCGGCTCAATGGTGACCGCAGCCCGTTCGCTGGAGATGCTGGGCGTCTGCGCTGCGGCCAGGCCCTCGCTGGGCTTCAGATAGAGGCCGGTATCGATGTTCCGGAAAATCGCTTGATTTTCGCTTGGGACAGAGACGGTCCACAAAATGTCCTGCCCATTGGTGTAGAAAATATCGTCCACGGAGGCCTCGCAGGGCGCGGCGCCGTACACGCCGCTGGTATCCCCGTTCGGGCAGAGGTCGTTGTTCGTCAGGTTGTCGGCACCGTACCGGGCCAGACGGCCGCTGCCGCTGAGGGCATAGTGCAGGCGGTTGAACTCCGTCGCGCTGAGGATGGCGTATGTTTCACCGTCGCTGATATCGTTCCAGTCCACAAGGCGCAGCAGGACCCCCTCAGGGACCGCCGTGGTGCTGCCCGCCGTCTGCTGCTCCTTTTGCAGGAGCTTTGCAAAATAGAACCGGGCGGCCAAAGCCGGATCGGTCGTGATGTGGAACGCGTCCCCATCCAGCGCCACATACTGTCCGTCTGCTGTGGCAATCAGGGCAGATTCGCCGTCCTTTTCGGCAAGGTAAAAATCATCGCAGATATTGTCATCCAGCAGGCCATCGGCGGCCGTCAGGTACTTGTTGGAAGCGCAGCTGCGGATATACTTGTAATAACTGCCCTCAGCTGGTTTCTCACGGTTGTTGTTCACAGTCCAGAGGACATTCTGGTCCGGCGAGAACAGATCTGTCCCAACAGCGGCCTCTCCGTCCAGTTCCAGGGGAGAGGAGCATTGGGCTTTGTTTGTGATAGCGATGTATTTTCCGCCTGCCTCAGTAAAGATCACGTATTGATCGTCTCCGTAGACCTGATTCGGGGAAACGATCCTTGCACGGAAATCCCTTTGCGGGAGCAGTTCCGGGAAGAGAACTCCCTCCGGAGGCTCCGGATCATCCGGCTCCTCCAGAATCTCACCGAAATAGAAGACATTCTCGTAGTTTTCTTTTGTGATGCCAAAAGGCTGCCCATCCCAGGGCTCCGGCTCCTTGTCCGAAAGCTGGAGGTACACAGTCTCTGTGGCCGCACCGGCAAGAGACAGCGTTCCGTTGGGATTGATTGTCAGGCCGCTTGCCGTTTCTGTTTCGCTGACGGCAAGGGCGGTCCCATCCTCCGAGACGGTCAGGAATCTGCCGCCGTTCTCGATGAACAGGTCCTTATCTTCCTCGGTAAGGGTCCATCCCAGGCCCCTTTGCGCCAAGTAGATAGTGCTGCCGGGGGCGGCACAAGCGTCGCGGGTCATGCCCATTGCCGCAGCGGCCGCGCCGGCGCCGATGGCATAGGTATGGCCGCCCCATACGCACGAGGTAAAGATCACATAGGATTTGCTCCCATCAAGGATCAGCTGATCCGGCGCGGCAGTGACCGCGGTCTCCACCGCATCCTCCGGGCTGACTGACATCAGCGCGATCGCTTCCTCTCCGGCCGGTTTGCCCTCCGCGTTGTTGGCGGGTCCTTCGGCTTCCGCGTCCGGCTGTTCAGCCTCCGTGCCGGACTGGTCCGCTGGCTGTTCGGATCCGTCAGCCTCCGTGCCGGACTGGTCCGCTGGCTGTTCGGATCCGTCAGCCTCCGTGCCGGACTGGTCCGCTGGCTGTTCGGAT